>NZ_GL883699.1 GCF_000205025.1 Parasutterella excrementihominis YIT 11859
TTTCTTCAGACGTAACCCAATGCACGGCTTTATCAGGCACCAGTGACCATTTGCTGCATTGTTTTAAGCGGGACGAGCTAGATGTTTTTATCACCTCCGATCCCTCCCTGGGGTTAGAAGACGTCAGACGACAATTCTTTTACGGAGAACCGTCGCTTCTTGCCTATCCGGCATCCGTTCAGTTCCCGGAAAGCAATATCGATTGGTCGCATCTGAGATTTTGCGGACTTCCTTACATCGGACTGACCACAGGAAGCGGCGGAGGCAAGTTATTTGATAACTTTCTTCTGACGCACAACATCCCGATCCATCAGAGGATCAATGTTGACAGCACGGCTGTGCTCTTGGAACTAATTAACGAAGGCATGGGCTGGGCAATAACCAGACCCGCCGGGATCATCCAGCATTGGGAGACGATCCCGAACGTTAAGTTAGCTCCGATGCCCAAGCCCCTGCTTTCAAGAGAGCTCTATCTGGTTTCGAAGAAATCTTTTCCCTTCGATCTCTTCCGCCTCATTGTTGAGTCGTTGGTCCGAATCACGAGAGAACAATTAGCGAAAAAGACAATTGAATTTGCACCTTGGCTGAAGGAAGATATCTATACGATAGATTTAGATAACGACAAGAAAATCCCGTTTTCAGCCTTCTTAAAACATGAAGAAATCATTCGCTAATTACCTTTCGGTTCTCGTTGAGGATTTGTTCTTTAGCCCGGAGGATCAGGTCTATTGGTCACCGGAACATGCTGGCCTTAACGGACAAAAGCTTCCTACCCTCTCAGATGAAGGAACCGTGCTGCGCCTGACAAAACCTAATATCGAAGCAAAAGGCTCGGTGATTTACTTCCATGACGGCTCTAAAAATTTAACCGCCCACATTCCTGAAACTGCTTGGCTTTGTGAATTAGGATTAGAGGTTTATTTGTTTGATATCCGTGAATCTGAGGACGATAAGGGCTTCCCGATCGAATCTTATATTCGTAAGACCGGAAAACTTGTCGATCGGATTCTTCAGGAAATTCCTCAGGAACAAAAGGTTTTATTTTCCGGTAATTTTATCGGTGCGTACGGCGCTCTAGAGAACGTTTCAAAGGCCTCTGAACAAGCCGCGGGATTGATTCTCCACAATTGCCCGTATAGTTTCAGAAGCTACATGCTGGCCAACTATGGTCCTGGGCTCGGTCAAGCAATGAGCGCACTCTTGGCTTCCGACTATCAAGATCCCTATGTATTAGTCTCTGAAATCAAAGATGTTCCTATCGTTGTAACCTACCAGAACACAGGGCGTCTTCCGATCTCCGAGTTCAATAAATTTAGAAAGACAGAACTTCCTAATCTGTCTTATATAGAGTTTCCTGCAAAGGCGCCTGCTCAAACGGTTAACAAGGAAGCGGAAGAATTAAGAGAGAGGATTATTAAATTCTTTGATACCCGAACTACTTCTTGAAAACTACGACTACTGAGCCCATAAGAAAGGCCCCGTTTTTGACGGAGCCTTTTGCTTTGTTTGGAAGGCCCTTTAGAAGAACCTCCCGCTTTGCTTGCTACTAGAGAAGAACTTTGGAGAGTGCCAGTGCGATCAGGGTTGCAGATGTTGTGGCGGTTAACATCGGAACCATGAAGGAGTGGTTCAAAACATACTTACCGATTACAACTGTTCCGGACTGGTCGAACTGCATCGTGGAGATCACGGGACCGCTGGCCGGGAAGAATGAAGTTCCGTTAACACTCGGGTAAAGACCGACGATAGTTGCCGGAGACAGACCTAAAGCAATACCGATCGGCATAATGGCTCTGACGGTAGCTGCCTGAGAAGCTAAGAAAGAGGAAGCGAAGAAGCACACGACGGCGAAGAGAAGCGGATAATCCTGGAGGTAGGAACCCATGGAGGCAATCCATGCAGCCTTATGAGCGGAAATGAAGGTGTCAGCCATCCAAGCCAGACCGAAGATCACGATGATGGCGGAAACACCTGCTCTCAGCACGGAAGACTCAAGTGCTTTCTTCACGTTCGGACGGCAGATCACAAGAATCAGGAAAGCAGCTGCGAGCATGGACATCTGAAGGAAGGTACCCATACCGATGATCTTTCCGGTGTGCGGAGTACGGATTTCGGGGAAGAAACCGGCAACCACTGCGAAGACGACGCCGAGGACGAAGATGATGGCAGACCAAGCAGCCGTCTTAGGAAGTTCTTTGTGCTCGATGGGTTTTGGAGGAAGAACCAAGCCTTCTTTAACGCGCTGGAGATACTCCGGATCTTTGTCCAGTTCTTTACCGTAGAAGGACATAACCGTGGAAGTAATCAGAACTGCGAGAAGTGTTGCAGGAATCGTGACCATCATGATCTGGCCAAGCGTCATATTAGAGCCGCTGGAACCTAAGAGACCGAGAAGTGCTGCTGTGCAGGCGGCGACAGGCGAAGCAACCAGAGACTGCTGAGCAGCAATGGCAGATACCGTCATAGAGCGTTCGGGACGAACTTTAGAAGCGTAAGACACTTCATAGATCACAGGCATCAATGCCTGAACGATATTAGCTGTACCGGCTAAGAAAGAGAAAAACCATGTGACGAGCGGTGCAATGAAAACAATGCGTTTGGGATTCGCGCGAATGATTCGTTCTGCGATTCTGACCATGCAGTCGATGCCGCCTGCGGCCTGCATCGTAGATGCAGCAGTCACAACCGCCAAAATAATAAGAATCACATCGACCGGGGCGCCTGTTGGACGCAGTCCGAAAACTTGATTAAGGATCATTAGGCCACCGCCGCCGCAGATACCTAATCCAATGCTGCCAAATCGTACGCCGATAACTACGGCGCCGATAACTACTACTGCTTGTAAGAATACATCCATGGGTTTTCTCCTTTGTGGATTTGAGTTATGTGCAAATCTTCAAGCAATTGCAACAAAGTGTCACATATGTTGTTCCTGATGCAAGTTAGTTATGCACAAGTGCGAACATCATGCGGTTTTTGAAAAATCTTCTAAGAATAAACACTTAGAAATGATTTTTTGAATGTGCTAAATGTTTTGAGGTTCTGAAAGAACAGATTTCTGAACTTAAGAGAATTATGAGTAAAGGCCTGGAGGTTCAAGAAACTGAAAAATAACCTGCTGAAAGCAAACTAAAAATCCGAGCTTTGAAGTCTACTTATAGCCGACACAATTCCGTCCGGAGAGCTTTTTCACTCGCCGGACGGTGACTTACTTTAGGAGATTCAACTTAAGTTTTTACTTCTGGTTTGCTGCCGAGCTTCCGGCGATGCGGCCGAAAGTAAAGATGTCGGCAATGGCGTTGCCGCCTAAGCGGTTCGTACCATGGATACCGCCGGTCACTTCGCCTGCGGCATACAGGCCTTCAATCACATTGCCTTGGCGATCAAGCACGCGAGTTTCTTTATCGATTCTCACGCCGCCCATCGTGTGGTGTACAGCCATACTGGACAATGCGGCCCAATACGGAGCTTTTTCAATCTTGTGAGACAGATTGCGTTCTGCTTTACCGAAGTCCGGATCTTTCTTCTGATCAACCATCGCGTTGTAGTCAGCAATCGTCTTCTTTAACTGATCGGCAGGAACACCCATCTGTTTAGCCAAACCCTCCAATGTATCGGCCTTGAAAGCATCGCCGGTCTTCAGGCCTTTCATTGCATCGTCGCGAACCACTTGGTTGTAGCTGTTGAATCCATCATTATCGACGATGGCGTAGCCGAATTTTTCGGGAAGATTCAGGATGGCGTCACGAAGAACGTCACGACGGGCATCTTCGGCCACAAAACGTTTACCGCGTTTGTCTACGAATACATAGCGCGAAACGTCAAGGTGCAGAGCCTGACGAGATGTGTGTCCTGGAGGGCAGCCGGGGTTGCACTGGATGTAATCCAGACCCATCAGGTAGGCGCCTGCTTCGTTCGCGGCGAGCATGACTTCACCGGTAGAACAGGCTTGGTTGTTGGTGGTTGTGAGAGTTAACATGCGAGGATCATGGATCGCGCGGAGGCGCGGATTGGCTGCAAAACCACCGGCTGCCAAAACGATGCCTTTTGTGGCACGGATATAGAAAGGTTTGCCTTGTCTTTCGGCCATAACACCGAGTGCTCTGCCTTCATCAAACTGTTCACGAATGATCTTGACCAGCTTTGTATTGGTCATGATATCAACGCCAAGTTCTTTGGCTTTTGTGGAAAGCACGCGGATAAAACCTGTTCCCTTCGGTTCAGTGGCAAGGTGAGAACGAGGCCACAGGGCTCCGTAAACTTGCATGACGTCAGGACGGAACTTAAGACCCATGCTTTCGAGCCAATGCAGAGAGCCTAAAGCGTTAGAGCAAAGAATGCGGACCAACTCAGGATCGGCACGGCCGTCACCTCCCGCCAGAGTCTGTTCGATATGTTTTTCGATACTGTCTTCGATACCCTGTTTTTTCTGACGTTCAGGGTCGACGGCGTTGAAGTAGCCACTGGAAATCATTGTGTTGCCGCCGATGAAAGCTAATTTTTCAATCACGGTAACCTTTGCACCAGCCTGTGCTGCAGAAACGGCGGCTGCAAGACCTGCACCGCCGGAACCGACAACGAGTACTTCAGTCGTTAAATCCCATTTATCAGGAACAAGACTTGACTTCTTTTCCTGGGCAAAAACGGAAGAAGCCAGAGAGGCGGCAGAAGCTGCGACACCGGCGGACAAAAGACCGCGGCGAGATACAGTAAATTTGCTCATATATTCTCCTTGGTTTGGATGACTGCCTGTAGTTCAGGCTCTGTCATCATCGTAAGGAGAGCGGGCTTTTTCTCATATCCGATGAAGATCGGATGTGCAGATCATCAAAGACCAACCGCGGCATTTTCTCCTGCAATCCGACCGAAAACAAAAGCATCCAAAAGGCCGTTTCCGCCGACTCGGTTAGAGCCGTGAACGCCGGTTGTCACCTCCCCTGCCGCGTAAAGCCCTTTGATCGGTTCTCTTTCCTTAGAAAGAACCTGAGCCTTTTCATTGATCACGATGCCGCCCATGGTGTAATGGACGGCCATTCTTACGCGAGCGGCATAAAAAGGAGGCGTTTCAATCTTTTGCGTCAGCATCCAAACTTCTCGGCCGTAAGGATCCTTTTTAGTCTCGACCGCTTGGTTGTATTCCTTAATGGTATTGACGAGATTTTCGGGAGGAACCTTCATTTTCTTGGCAAGCTCTGCCAAGTCATTACTTTCAAAGTGTTCGCCTTCTATCTCGCCCAAGATTCCTGCCTGCTGGAAAAGAGAACTTAAATTCTGGAATCCGTTCTTATCGACGATCGAATAAACGATCTTATTAGGCTGCTGCAGTACTGCATCACGCAAGTAATCTCTCGCTCCGTCTTCCGCCACAAAACGTTTACCGTGAATATTCACCAACACATGACGAGTCACATCAAGATGGTATCCGGAACGATGGGTATAGCCGACGTCCGGTCCGAGATTGCACTGGATATATTCCATATCAGAGACAGCAGCGCCTGCTTTCTCCGCAATACCAATCATCTCGCCCGTTGCCGAGGAGGCGCCGGTAAATGTCATTCCTTCTAAGCGGGGATCCATTTTTGCGTAAAGGGCTTTGTTCGCACTAAATCCACCAGAAGCAATAATGACAGCCTTATCGGCATAAAACTTTCGCAGCTGATTTTTAAATCGAGCTTCTACACCTACAACTCTTGAACCTTCCTTAATTAAAGCGACCACCTCAACATTCGTGAGAATCGGAATATCTTTTGCTCGGCACTGCTCTGACAAAGCTGCGACGTACCCTCTCCCGTGAGACACCGAAGGATAATGACCTCGAGGCCACAAGCCGCCATAAACCTGAAAGACACCCTTTTTGAATTTAACGCCAATACTTTCTAACCATTGAATGGTCTGATAGGAGCGATCCGTCAGAACTTTAACCAATGCTGGATCGGCTTTATCATGACCGGCTGCCAATGTCTGCTTATAAAACCATTCATTGGAATCTTCGATTCCTTGAAGTTTTTGATTCTTTTCGTCGGGAGCATTAACAACACCGCTGGAAATTAAAGTGTTTCCGCCGATGATGGGCATCTTTTCAAGGATGACGGTTTTGGCTCCTTTGTCTTTGGCTGAAATAGCCGCAGACATCCCTGCGGCTCCCGAACCGATCACAATGACATCCACTTTATCCGGAAGCAGATCTTCTTTCTGAGCTTCGACTTTTGACTGAGCAAAAGAGCCAAGCGGCAACAAGCCGAGAGCCAACAGGCTTTTTAAGAGGCGATTTCTTGTCCACATATTGTTCATATCATTAGCGAAGATTTAGGCTTCGAAGAAAGTCAGCAATTTCTACTGCATTGATGAGGTTAAGTTTCTTGCAGGCTACACCGCGGTGCTGCTGGACCGTCTTCTCAGAGATCTTAAGGGTATCGGCAATCGTTTTGTTCATCATGCCTTTGCCGACAAGAATTACCACGTCTTTTTCACGATCTGTCAGAGAATCAAAACGCTTTCTGTCATAGGCAAGCTTTTCTGCTTGGAATTTCAAATCACTCGAAACGGTCAGCGCCTTCTCGACCGCTTCAATCAGCTCCTTTTCGGCAGGAGGCTTCAGAAAGAAATCAAATACTCCGTTTTTAAAAGCCTTCACGGCCATGTTGACGTCCCCATGACCGGTTAAGAAGATTATGGGCCGCTTGTTAGCTTTTGCATTAAGACGCTCCAAAAGCTCCAATCCGTCAATCTTAGGCATCCGAATATCAAAGATAAAACATCCTTCGGCAGCCAGTCCATCATAGTCAGTTAGGAAGGTTTCGGGATCATTCCAAACACGGGTCCTCCATCCGAGAGACTCAAGGAAGAATGCCAAAGACTGAGCTGTTTCGGCATTGTCGTCAACTATGTAAATCGTTCCGTTTGTCATTGATTCTTCCTTATATCTTTTGCTGGCACAGCCATTGGAAGACAAAGCTTCATGACCAAATGACCTTGTTCGTTTCTTATGGCAGTCAAGCTACCTCCGTGCGATTCTGCTAAAGCCTTACATATTGAAAGACCGAGTCCAAGGCCATCCGTTTTCTGGCTGACTTTCGGGATAAAGATAGAGTTGACTAAATCCTCAGAAATTTCAGGTCCGTTATCTTGAATTTTGATGACTGCTTTCTGTTCTGACTGTCCAACACTGATAATGATTAAAGGCTCAGCTTCATTTTTGCAGGCTTCCAAGCTGTTCTTGAAGAGGTTATAGAGGACAAGATCACTTTCGAGCGGGTCAACTTCTACCTCAATTGTCTCAGGGCAATTCAAATCAAAACTCAGTCTAGAACCCTTGATCTGCTTGAACTTTTGGATGGATTTTTTCAAAAGAGCCAGGAGATTCACTCTAACCTTCTCCGCACTATGCTGCTTTGCATAAGCTCGCACTTTATTGACGATTTGAGCTGCAGTTTCGCTTTGATGAGTAATCCTCTGAAGCGTTTCCTGCAAGACTTCAGGATCCAAAGATCCGCGTTCATTTCGAATTCTCAGTCCCCGGGAAAAGTTTGTAATCGCATTGATCGGCTGCTGAAGCTCATGGGCTATCATCGAAGACAACTGTCCGACAATACCTGCTCTCTCCATCGCTGAGATCTTTTCTTGTTCAGAGTTCACAAGATGCTGAAGTTTTTGGGCTCTTTGCATTGATGCCGTTAATTGAGCCGTCCGTTTGCGAACCAGCCAAGAAACGTAAATCGTGTGAGCAAACAGCAAAAATAGGAAAATAACAAAGGCTCCCAACCATGGACCATATTTACTAAAGAAATTCTTCCAAAAAGCTTTGTCTTTATTTTCATCTTCCAATGCTGACAGCAACGATGCAATGGCGTCGTTGTTGCTCGGCGTTGACCACTCCATTAAACCTTGAAGTTTAGGAACCGTTGGCAAAACAGAACTAACTTTTAAGATGAGATTGCGTTCTTTTTCTGTAAGTTCTGAAGCCGGCTTAGATACAGCCATTACCCAGCCGGGATACAAACCTGTCGAGTGGCGGCAGCGAAGATCGCTGCTGTCACGCGGACTGATGACTTTTAAAGAGTCCGGAGTGATGTTGCCGTCACGCTCCATTCGCTCCAGGAGACAGGCGTCAATGATTCCTACGTCGCCTCTTCCTTCCAAGATCTCGTGTACAACCTTTTCAATCGGAGCACCGCTGAAGGAAACTTCCTTGGAGAAATGACCGGGACCGAAAATTCTTTGGAGTTCTCTTAAGCCGATCAGATAGCTCAATGATGAGGTCGGAGACATCCCTACGATTTTCTTGTCTTGCAGATCAGTTAACGAATTGATATCCGTCCGATCTTTCCGGGTAATGAAAGCGGCTCCGCTCGTATGAGAAGAGTCAATGGCCAAAGGATGTTTCATTGCAGCAACCGCCCAGGCCCCTGCCTCCGACAAGGCTGCGAAAGTCACCGCGTCCGTAATGAAAAAGAAGGCGGGATTATCTTTGGTCTTTTTAAGAAGGTCTTCCTTGGCAAGATAATTCAGTTCAAAGAACTCGTCGGATATTTCTTCGCGCAAGTGATCCAATGTAGTCGCTATCGTTTCGATCACACTTCTATCTTCTCCGATAACCTGGGCATCTAGAGTCACGGCATGTGCACAGCTTGTCCACGACCATATACAAGCTGCGGTGAACAGGATCGGGATTCTGGAGATTAAGGGATCGAAGATTCGGCTTGCGCCCATGACTGTCAAGGGTAGTTCTATTGGACGTAACTTTGCCACAGACGCAATCAGCGATCAATTGAGATAATTACTCAAGCTTCCACAGGCAGGACTTATCCGACTTATGGCCAAAAGGACGTTTAAGGAAAAAGCTTGAACTGCATCAAGGGCTCTTGGAGTTTTCAGAGCAGTTCCTTGCAGTCCAGCCATTCTCTGTCTTCTAAATTGCGTCGAGTGCTTGCTTGAGCTTTCTCAAACTTGTCTAGAAGATCGTCTAAATGGAGTTTTCTACGTGTCCGACGAGATGCCGGAATGTCCGAGTCTTTATCCTCCTTAGACTTGATATCCTCTAAAGTATTTTGCAGCGATGTCTTCATTTCCGCCCTCCATCCTTTAAAGCTCGTTTTGGCAGTGACCAGGAAATGTGGCCGACGGAAAGCGAGATAGAGCATTAAAATGATCTCGCCCTCCTCGGCCTCTTTACTGAACCCTATTACAGTTCTGTTTTCTTTCTAGTAAAGCTTGTATTCCTTAGGTTTGAACTTGCAGGGCGTTCCGTCGGTTAAGTAGATGATCTTCTCGTTCACATCGATCACCATGGACCAAACAGAACTATGTCGATGGTAAATCGGAAGTGTTTCATCATCATGTCTGCAAACGCCGTCGGGATAACCGGCATGGTCAGACAAGATTTCGAATATCTTTTCTACCGACAGCTTGTCCTCTTTCTTGACCAACCTTCTAGCTCGATCGAGTCTAATGAACGTTGAGTTGTAAGAATAGTTCTTGGCTTCGGGACCAAGAATCATTTTTAAGGACAGCCAGTGATTGCTGTGGCAGCAAGGTTCTCCCCCTGACAAAAGAATATCTAAGTCATTTGGAGCGTACTCAATGAACAAAAGCAAACCGTCGGCTCCTGCAAGACCCACGCAGGCACTCCCGGCTCTATTGGCTTTAGCAATCGCATCAATGGCTTTGGGAATCGTTTTACAAGACAAAGCTCCTCGGAGAAGGACTTGAAGCGGGACGCCAAGTTTTCCCTTCTTTACCGACATGGCGTTCATTGAAAGAGCTATTCCGCAGTCGTTCAATCCCTTTCCCCCGACAAGACCGGCCTCTGTGATGATTATGGCTTTAGCGAATGGCTTTTGTTCAACTTCCAAAAGTACGGTTGTTCCATATCCCATCGACCACCAGTCCCAGTTTTGGGCTAACAGTGTATGCCCGTTCTCGCTAGCTTCAGGCGGCACGCCGATCGTTGTGCACGCGTCTTCGGCAATATCTGCCTTAGCAAACATGATTTCGGAGCGACAATTAAGCGTGAGGATCGTATTGAAATCAAGACCGGCGCCGTCTGCAATTCCCTTCATCTCTTCAACAAGATCCGGACGATATTTTTCTATTTCTTTGCGATAAGGTTTAGAGAGTTCATACGCTTTGTCCCAGGTAATGAAGGCTTCTTTTTCAAAAAGGACTTTGTATTCTTCGATTACTTTATAGATTCTTTCCTTTGCCTGCGATCCGTATTGAAATCCTCTTTCATAGGGAGTCCCGGATACTTTGATGTATTGATGCATATCGCTTCTCCTTAACTTTTAGGCATTGAGTTATTGATCATTGGGATCTCGTAATTTAAAAGAACCAAGAAGTATTAAAACTATTGTTTTCCTTCTTCCAGTATTAGTTTTAGTTCTTTAACGTTGTTGACTTGTAATTTTTTATAGGCAACCTGGCGATGACACTCTATAGTTCGTCGGCTAAGTTTCAGTGCTTCGGCAATCTCTTGGTTACTTAAATCCTTTAAAACCAATTCAACAATTTGCCGCTCGCGTAATGTGAGACTTTCAACACGCCGCTCGGCTTCTTCTTTTGAGACGCTCCACTGCCGTCTCTTTATGTCCCATTCGACATGTTTTTCGACAAGTTGAAGCAGTTTTTCAGGATCCAAGGGTTTGACGAGGAATTCGGCTGCACCTTCTTTCATGGCTTCCACAGCCATCGGAATATCTCCATGCGCAGTCAAGAAAATTATCGGAACTTCCGACTCCCGAGCAATTAACTCCTTATGCACTTCAATGCCTGATATTCCGCCCATCTGGATATCCAGAATTATGCACCCCGGAACGGAAGGTGCTTCATTGACCAGAAATTCTTCGCCACTGGAAAAAACTTGTACTGTCCAATCTTCATTTCCCAAAAGAAACTGAATCGCCTTGGAAACCGCTCTGTCGTCATCGACAACACGTATCAACGCTATCGCTTTAGGATCCATTTCCCTTTTCTCCATTCACTAATCGAAGGTTGAATGAAACCAACAAACCTCCCAACGGACTACGGCTGTAAATCAAGGTGCCTCCATGACGTTCGACAAAAGTTTTCACGATTGACAAGCCCAGTCCTAGGCCGTCAGCCTTGGTTGAACCGGAAGAATTTGAAATCTCACTCAGTTGCTCTTCAGAAAGTTGAGGACCGTTGTCCCAAACCTCTATTTGGAAATTGCCGCTCTTTCTCTCGCCCTTCAAATAAACCTGAGGTTCGGTCTTTTTCCCCACTGAAGCTTCATAAGCGTTTTTTATCAGATTAGAAATGATCAGTTCAATTTCCAATGGATCGCCCAGAACTTTCGCGGGGATCGTTTGCACTTGAATTTCGCAGTCAGGGTGGCCAAGTGAGAAGCTCTCAATCGTTTTCCTAAGAATTTGATCTAAGTCAACCTGCGTGAGATCCCTTGACTTGTCCTTCACGTAATCACGCACTTTCTGGATAATTTCGTCTGCCCGTTGAGCCTGCTCATTAATTTCCTCTAATCCGGAAGCAAACTTCTCTTTATCTAAGTTGCTTCCGGCTTTCATCGTTTGTTTGAGTAGGCTGTAGGCGTAACAACGTATCGCATTCAGTGGCTGCCTTAGTTCATGAGCAAACAGGCTGCTTATCTGGCTGACAGTCCCTAATCGTTGAAGCTTTCCGAGTGCCTCTTCACTTTTCGCTGCTTGAACCTGAAGCTTTTCTCTCTGTTTTAATGAAGCCTGCAACTGGGCCGTTCTCTTCTTTACGAGGGCCTCAGTTCGAACACTATGCGCCATCAGACCGAGAATAAGGAGCAGAAATCCGACAAAGATGTACCAATATTTATTCACGACATTTTTTAGAGTCCACTTTCGATCTGAAGCGTATGCATCCATGTCTAGACTTCTCAACAAACGGTCTACGCTGTCGTAATCAGAAGACGTACCCCAATACATCCCGCCTTTTATGGCTTCTTGGCCTAATAAAATTAACCTCAGTTTTCTAGATAACTCTGCCTGCACGGACGGAAGCATTGCAAAAGTAGTACTCGGATAAAGCGACGTAGAGTGAAGACAAAGTAAATTCGGATGGTTCTTCTCATTCAACACTCGAAGGTTTAGGGTGTTGATTTCATTTTTTTCGGCCTCTTCTTCTAGAAGACAGCTGGGTAAAACAACTGCATCCAACTTTTCTTGAGACAAATCGTCAAGCAACTCCTTGACAGATTCATCTCGGGCGGTGAGCTTATTTAGAATAAACGAACTATCTTTACCTGATTGTTCAAGCTCTCCTTTGACCAAATAGACAGTCTCTTGTCCGTAACGAGGATTAAAGACGACTGTCTTATCTTTTAAGTCAGCAAGACTGTTTAAGCCGTTAGCCTCTTCTTTAACAAGAACTAAAGCACTTAAACCTTGATTCGGATCAAATGCACGATCAGATACCAAGGTAGCAATATCTCGGGCACCGCTTTTTGCCTCAGCTATAAAGAAGGGGGTCGAGGAAATGAAAAGATCGACTTCGTTATTTTGAATCGCCCTCTGTAGGTCCTTCGAAGAAAATTCGCAAACCTCTATATTTCTGTTAAGTTTTAACTTCAACGAAGAGATAGTTTCATAGATAAGTTCTTTCTCCTGTCCTTGAAGGATGGTTTCCTGAATCCCTATTCGAAGAGTCTGAGCACACCAAACTTTCCCTCCGAAGCAAAGAGCTATGAGCAGAATCAAGAACATTCTTATCATATTGCAAGCACTCCTGCCGCTGTTTCCCCGGCTGCTCTTCCGAATGCCAGAGCCTTTCCAAAACCACAACCGGGCGTAAAGTTGGCACCGTGAACGCCCCCCATGATTTCACCAGCGGCCAATAGATTCTTCACAGGATGCTTACCTTGAATCAAGACTTGCGTTTTGGCATTTACACGAATACCACAATAAGTTCCCATAATTCCGCAAGTAGCGGGCATTATGTAAAAAGGAGCTTTTTCAATAGGAACCGGTGTTCCGAATGCTCCGGACAATGACAAGCGTTTAAAGGAGACTTCTTTTCCTGTCTTTATGCTTTGGTTGTAATTTTGAATTGTTCGAACGGTATTTTCCGGATTTAAACCGGCTCTTCTGGCGGCTTCAGACAAATCTTCAGCAAAATAAATATGTTTACTATCCTGAGTTATGTGGCCAAACAGTCTTTTCTCAGGCGGTCGATTCTGCAGCTGCATGAGCCGAATGTTTTCATCAAAAATGATATAGCTTCGGCCGTTCGGTTGTACTAATGCGATGGGTCCGATATCTTTATAAGACATTGATTCGTCTACGAATCGTTCTCCGTTTTGGTTCAAGATAACGGCGCCGCTATAGAAAATCATACTGAAGTCATTCGCGTCTGCGGCGTTCCTTATAAATCCGTAGGAAGGTTTTATATATTCAGTATCAATGAGTTCAGCCCCTAACGCCATAGCCATCTGATGACCATCCCCCGTATTTCCGTTCCCAGAAAACACCTGGACGTTTTCCAAGTCGCTGACATAGCGCTCAAGCATTTTTCTATTATTCCCGAATCCTCCGCTTGCTAAGAGAACGCATTTTGTTTTGATAACCTCTGTTCCGCCCAGCCTCTTGATTTCTACACCAGTGATTGATTGCGAGTTGTCCATTAACAACCGCTGGGCTTTTACTCCTGTTAATACTTTGACACCATGGTCAATTGCAAACGTCAACAGAGTTCGAACTAATTTATGAGGATCAAATACATGTCCTCGAGGGACTCCGGATCCTCCGGACGCCCATAGGCTGAATGGTTGGACGCCGAGAGAATTTAGAAACTCATACTCTTCACGACCCTTTTCAATGAATACCTTTACAAGCTGAGGATCATTTTTCCACTGTCCGGCTTCCATCAAATCCGAAAAGAACCATTCATCTTTATCCTTGATACCTAATGAACGTTGGTAGTCAGTTTCTGAAACAGACCAATGACCTCCGCATCTAATACTTGACCCTCCTATCAGAGGTTCTTTCTCTATTATCACTACATTTTTAATGCCCAGTTCAGCTGCCCTGCAAGCTGCTGCCAAACCTGCTGCGCCGGCACCCACTATCAAGAGGTCTACTGACTTTAAAGTAGAAGCGATTGCAGTTCCGGAAATTAACGGAAGCACAGAAAGCGATAGAAAGGTTCTTCTGAACATGGTTGAGCGATTTTTATAGGTCGGTATAACTCAATCTTAGTGGGAGACAAGATATTTCGCCAAGCATTGATATTTATCAACCTACCTAGGTATTTTGCAACCTAAGATGAACTCAGGTTTTGAAATCTCAAGACTGATCAAATTCAAGGAGAGAAATATGACGTTATCCCGTAGAAATCTTCTCAAAACAGCCGGCCTGAGCTCTCTTGCCTTTGTTCCCCTGAGCCAAGCTTCTGCTGCCGGTTTTGATAAAGAATATGACATCGTGATCATCGGTGCCGGCGGAGCCGGGTTAGCAGCGGCCTGCCGTGCAGGTGAATTAGGACTTAAAGCTATTGTCCTCGAGAAAACCGGAATTATCGGCGGTTCCAGTGTTTTATGCGGCGGTCAATTTTCCACATTCGGTACAGATTTGCAGGCAAAGAAAGGTAAAAAAGACACCGCCGAACTGTTCTTCAATGACATGATGAAGACAGGCAAAAACATGAACGATCCGAAAGTGGTTAAAGCTTTCGTCGATATGAGTAAGATTCAATATGACTTCTTAACGAAAACCTTAAATGTTCATCCAAGAGGCGTTATGGCTGCTTCCGGCATGAGCGTTCCTCGTGCCCATACCTTTAATCCTCCCGAAGTAATTAAAGCCATGACTAAGTACGCTAGAGATAAGGGTGTGGAAATTGTTCTTAACGCCTCTGCTCATCGTTTGGTCACTGACTGCGCCTCTGGAAGAGTCATTGGAGTCAAAGCAACAATTAACAAGAAAAACGTTGTATTAGGTGCAAATAAGGGTGTCATTCTCGCGGCCGGCGGTTTCTCTCGGAATCCTCAGTTGCTGGCCAAGTTTAATCCGATTATGGCAAAAGCCGATGCGATTGCCGGCGCCGGTACTCAGGGTGACGGTATTCTTATGGCTCAAGCCATAGGTGCTGACACTCTTGACACAACTTACATTAAGGCCTCCTACGGCTTTAAACTTCATCCGACAATCATTCAGGACATGAGCCTTATCACCTACAGCGGTGCCATTATGATTAACAAAGAAGGCAAACGCTTTACGGATGAATCTCAGTCTTACAAACTCCAAGGCGACGCTTCATTAGCTCAAACAGACGGTTATTCTTACCAGTTATTTGATAAAAACATTCTGGACTACGATGTCAAAAACGATACTCAAGGTATCGAGATGATGACTGCTCTCACAAATGATCCTGCCGGTCAAAAATGGGTTTATTTCGGTGAAACACTGGAAGAAGCCGCTAAAAAAGCAGGTCTTGATCCTAAGGCCGTTAAAGAAACCGTTGAGAAATACAACAAGGGCATCAAAGAAAGCAATGATGAATTCGGAAGAAAATCCCTCACCAGCGGCTTCGGCAAACCCGTTCCTATTGAAAAGGGGCCGTTCTACATCATGCCGACAACCGCGGCCCTCATCGGCACATATTGCGGTCTGAAGATTAACGAAAAAGCTCAGGTTATCAATGTGTTCAATGAAGTGATTCCTGCTCTTTACGCAGCCGGTGAATTAACAGGCGGTGTCCATGGTGCAGCCTATATGACCGGCACAGCCTTCGGTAAGGCTATCTGCTTCGGCCGCATTGCCGTCGACTCGATTGCAGGAAAATAATCTTTTAATTTGATATGAAGTTAAACAAGAATTAAATAACTAGCTCCGGTTTCACATACCGCCCGCCACACATCCGCCCCAATGGGCGGATGTTTTTTCCGAGGGATTCCGGGCTGTTACGCCATTCAAGAAGGTGCCCCTAGGCAGTTAATTATTGTTTCATCAAAGTTAGAATCGGTGCTGAATGAGACAATTACGACTTCTGTTTTGAGGTTAAGGACTTTTTAACACCCCTAAACAACTTACATGACTAGCAATAGAAGAAGCTTTTATGAAATAACCTCTTCTTCGCTTTTATTCTTTTTTAAATGAGCATTAAGAATAAGGATCTCGGAGCGTAGCTCAGCCTGGTAGAGCGTTGCATTTAGAATGCAAGGGGCGCAAGTTCGAATCCTGCCGCTCGACCATTCCTTATCATTAGACGAATCCTTGTTCTCTCTTTGCGCTTTCCGATTATTAACGTCTAGTTCTCTCAGAACGACGACAACCGAACTCTTCGCGCATTGCTTGCCGAGTGGGATAAGTTTTAACCAATTCCTCCAAAAACTCCTTAGTTTCAGATGCACTCAGGAAACCGTTGATAATCTGACGCAAAGCTTCATAACCGCCTCTCTTCCATGGGTTACGCAAAAGGGTTTTCACCATTTGTTTGCCTAGGTTTTTAGCGTATTCCGGATCAGTTTTCTTTAATAATTTCTCTGCCAAAGCCAGTTGTGAGGCTATATCTACACTCGAATATTTATCGCAAAAGCTGCCGGCAAAATTTTCCACCTGCTTCTCGATAATTTCTTTTATCTTATTTTCTTCGCCGATTTCTCCACATAACTTCATTCGAAGGCTACGGTAAGAACCCGTTTGGGATATGTATTCTTCAACGACGGACTTCCATTGAGCCTCTGGCAATAACTCTCTAAGTTCAGAAAAGAAAGTGAATTCCAGTTTCAAGTTATCTTGAACACGTCTGAGAAGTTCCTCTTTAAGAAGATCTGTCTCATTTTTTCTTCTAAGGATTTTGTTTAGTTCGTCACTGGATCGAATTGAGCCGCCATTTCTTACGTCTTCGAGAAGGATTTTTTGAGCGTAATCTTCTTCCTTATGCTCAAGACACCATTTGACCATACGTTCTCGTAAATCTCGATCCGTTGAATTCTTCTCAAAAAATTCCTTTAATCCTTTACGGTTATCAAGACTGAGCAGCAACTCAAATGCCGTTTTCAAATACCCATAAGGAATTGGCTTTCTTTTTGATTTTGACTTTTTTATGCAGCTCAGTACCGTTTGCAGCTGAATGGATCGTTCTTCCGGAGAGGTATAGTTTTTCAACCAAACATCTTTGAGATCGCCTTCTGCCGCTTCCTTTCTGCAATCTTCGAAAAACTCCTTCCTTGCTTCCTTACTCCTGAGCGAGCGAGATACCTCAATTTGTTGAAATCTTCCGGTGAGCAGTTGTACTCGACGTCAATTTCACAATATTCGCCCTCCTCATGTTCCACAGAGGAAACGTCTATTGTTTTATCTTCAGTCTCCTCAATCAGTATGGCGGCATCTTTAGCCTGCCCCCGTCTCATAAGATCCTTAACAGCATCTGTCAAGATCGAGATTGTTGTATCCCAGTTAACAGTCTTGCTTGCGTAATATTCGTCAATGTCGCCAGCAAGGTCTTCTTCAATGGCGTCATCAATTCTTCTCTGCCATTCCTTTAAGGCCAGATCGTTTAAAAGAAGGATCTTTGAAGGAGGGATTAGACAAAATTTCCTCTCGGAGCTTTTCGTCCTTGCCTGCATACTTCTTAAGAAGTTTTTCCATCTTATCTTGAGGAAGATTCTTGATGAGAGTATCGAAATCTTTGTCCATGATATGGCTTGTTTAAATATCCTTTGGGAAATTTGATTCTAACGAACTGAGCCAATAGGGTTTAGATCGGCCTTTAATGCAGCTCATACTTAATGAAATTTATTCTTGAACATCAAATCCACCCAAAGCTCGAAGGAGAGGATTAACATTCAATAGCATGTTAATAATTAAGGGATATGAATTGACTCGCAACGCCCCTCTCACAACACTGAAGCGAAAATTTTCATCTAAAGCCACTTCCTCAATCACAAAAGGAGAATTACAAATGACAACACGCCGCAAATTTGTATCAGGCTGCTTGGCTGCAAGTCTGACACCATCATTTGCTTTTGCTGCCGCAAATGACAATGCTTCTGATTTTGATATGAAGCAATATGTCAAAGAACTTAACGAGCTTGTATCCATTGACTCAAAATCCGGTCACGTCGAAGGTGCAAACAAAATCGCTGATATCTTAGAAAAACGCTTCAAATCGATCGGATGGACAGTGACAACAAGAGACTGCGCCGGAAGAGGCAAAGCTCTAATAGCCACCAATACACCGAACCAAGATCATTATGATGTTGTGCTTTCTGTTCATTCAGATACTGTCCAGCCCGTCGGTAATGCTCAAAAGTATCCTCTGACAATAAAGGACAATATTGCTCATGGCGCCGGTGTTGCCGACGATAAAAGCTCATTGAATGCTGTTTGGTGGATATGCAAGAAAATTCCGCCGGAAGCCCTGAAAAAATTGAACATCGCTGTCATCGTCAATCCGGGCGAAGAGTCAGGATCCCCGGCTTCCCGAGCCTTTATGGATGAGCAAGCCAAGAAAACTGATATTGCGTTGGTTTACGAACCCGGCAGACCGGGCAACGGATTTGTCCGTTCTCGCAAGGGCTCTATGTTCCTGACGATCAACTTCTACGGAAGACCCGCTCATGCAGGAAACAATCCGCAAGATGGGAGAAATGCGATAGAAGCCATGGCGAAAGCCATTCCTGAAATCAAAGCGATTGCCTCTGAATACAAGGACGTCACTTTGAACGCTGACGTTGTCAAAGGCGGAACGACACCCAACACTATCGCTGAAGACGCAACCGTCGTATTTGATTTCCGTTTCTTCAACGATCAAACACGCGATGCCGTGTTGGACAAGATTGAAGCACTTTGCAAACGAGGTTTTGCACCTGACGTGACGTCTGAGCTGAAGTATGTTGCTAAGAGCTCTGCTCTATCGCATACGGAAAAATCTCAGAAATTAATTGAACTGGTGGATCAGGCATCCAAAGATCTGAACCAGCCTGCTCCAAAATGGATGGATGTCGGCGGCGCTTCCGACGGCAACCGTTTCTCCGGAGGCGGAGCAGCGGTTGCTTGCGCCATGGGTGTAGTCGGCGGAGATTTACATAATCCTGAAAAAGAATGGTCAGATCTATCTACTGTCAAACCTAGAATTGAACTCGGCCGTAAAGTCTTGGAACTTATCGCTAAGAATAAGGCTAATTAAGCAAAGACAAATGTGCGTCCTAAAAGGACGCACGAGAGCATTAAGACAGAGCCGGTAGATCTCAAAAACTTTGGTTTTAGATCAATTCACCGCTCTAATGATTTGGTTGAGAGATTCAGAGCGAAACTATTTCTTCCAGTCGAAGTATTCACAAACGGTATTCCAAGCAACCTCCTGGAGGAAATGTGCCGTCTTTTCTTCAACTTGCTCAATTCCGTAGTATTTCAGTCCGACAGGCGAACGATGGTACATGCTCGCAAAGACAACGCAGGCCTCTAAGTAAGTGCCTTCAGGCGAAGGGTGTGTTTTATCCGCACGGTAGAGCTCTAACTTCGGATCTTGCTTGATCGCTTCGGCAAAAGCCAAACCAACCGGAATTACCATTGCATCGGCTTCGTTGCCGACTTTTGTTGTGGCATCTGCCAATTGCTGGGTCATTTCAGGCTTGTTCTTTCTTGCCCAAGTCATCATGATCAAAGGTTGGATGCCAAAACACTGCAGATCGTATGCATGCTGTTTTGCATACTTCTCAAAGATTTCTTTGCGCTGCGGATGGATCGGACCGGTGCTGTTGTCCTGAAGAATGACAGCGTCAAAAACCTTTTCTTTCCTGAAGTCAAACTTCTTGATTTTGCCGCCGTCGCTGTGGTCGACATAAGTAGAAGCCATTCCGGAAGGACGCACCAGTTCCCAGACATTGAACCAACCGAGGTCAGCCGCACCGATGGTCACCATACGGTTGCGTCTGACTTTGATTCCGGCAGCTTTTGCCAGACCGTTAACAGCGCCGGCAAGACCGCTCGAATAATATGTATAGGAATTGCCCACGAACATATAGCTGTGCGGGGCTTCAATGGAAGTAACCTTAGGCTTTACAGAGCACTCCAGAGATTGAGCAGCAAAAGGCAGAGAGCAAGCAACGATCAAACCGGTGAGAGCAAGGAATTTTTTCATAGTCATTCTCGATTGAGGGATTTGAGAATTTCATTTTTTCACCGACTATCGACATATCCAATGCATTCTAGGCAAAACAATTTTGCTAATTACGCAAAATGTCGGCGTGGAAATCTAATGTGAGAGTAGGACTTAATGAGAATTACTTTTTGGAGAGCTCCCAATTAAGAAGTCCTTATCTAATAACTTATTATCTTAATAAAAAAATACCCCTTATTATCCAAAACTAGAACCAAGGTATTATTTTCTTTTTTTAGCTGCCTTCATAGACTGTAGCTGTTATTTTCCAAGGAGATAATATGAAAAGCTTTAAATTAGCTACGGTTACACTTTTAGTCGCGTCGGCAGCTTTATCAACTTCTGCCTTTGCTAAAGACGGAACCTACACTGCTCAGGAAGTAGGTAGAAACGGAGCCGTCAAAGTACAGGTCATCGTAAAGGGCAATAAGATCGAATCCGTTAAGGTTTTGGATTGGTCCGAAACGCATCCCGTTGCCGATTTAACTCAGACTCAATTGATTCCTGAAATCGTCAAATATCAGACAACAAACGTCAACAACATCTCCGGTGCAACGCTCTCCAGCTTTGCCATTAAGGCAGCAGTTAACAAGTGCCTGAAGGAAGCCGGCTTAGATGTTAAACAGTTCCAGAAGCCCGCTCCTAAACCCGCTCATTACAATGACACCGTTACTGAAGACACCAATATCGTGATTGTAGGTGCCGGAGGTGCTGGTCTTTCCGCTGCTGTTGCAGCGGCTGAATCCGGCAAGAAAGTTATTCTTCTTGAGAAGAACGGATTTGCCGGCGGAAATACTTCCGTATCCGGCGGCTGCTTCAACGTTGCCAATCGCAACCAAGACCATCTGACGATGTCTGAAGGACAGAAGAAGATTGTCGAAGGCATCATCAACCAAAAACCACTGAATCCGCTTCACGCCGAATTAATTAATAAAGTTAAAGACCAATGGACTAAATACAAAGAAAGCGGTTCAAACAAACTCTTCGATTCTCCAGAACTGCACGCTCTGCAGACATGGAAGTCAGGGGACAACCAGGCAAACCTCAACCTCGTCTACACCTTAACCAAGAACGTCTCCGGCACAATGGACCAGCTCTCCAAGATGGGCTTTGTCTGGCGGGGAAAGGCCAACCAGTTCGTCGGCGCTCTTTGGCCGAGATCAAACCGAGCCGAAAACTTCAAGTCCGGCGTCGGTTATGTTGACACCTACTTAGCCTACATCAAGGAAAAAGGACTCCCGGTCACTTTGATGCTCAACACAGCGGCTGATGACCTCATTGTTAAAGGCGGCAAAGTCATAGGTGTTCTAGCTCAAAACAAAAACGGCAGAAAATACGTCATCAACGCAAATGACGGCGTCATTCTGACAACCGGCGGTTTCAGCGCTAACGTTAAGATGCGTAACGAGTATGACGAACTTTGGGGCAAAAAACTCGGTAAGAATACTCCGACAACCAACCTTCCCTCTGCTACCGGCGACGGCATTAATTTAGCCAAGAAGGCCGGCGCTCATTTAACTCAGATGGGCTGGATCCAGTTGTTCCCTGCCGGCGATCCGAAGACTGGCGCAACAAGCTTCAAACTCGGCGAGAACTCCTGCATTTATGTAAACCGTGACGGCAAACGCTACGTGAATGAGTCCGAACGCCGCGACGTTCTTGCAAAAGCCAATCTGGCTCAGAAAGATCAGCTCTTCTTCGTGATTTCTTCCGCCAAACGTGCTCTCGTTGATAAAGACGGCCGCAATGCTTACGGTGTGAAAGTCGAAGACATTCTTTCTTCCGGCAAATCCTTCAAAGCCGATACGCTTGAAGAACTGGCTCAAAAAGCCGGGATCAATGGTAAGAACTTAGTCGAGACTGTTAAGAAGTGGAATGAATTCTGCAAGAAAGGTACCGGTGACGAAATGGGACGTCCGACCTGTATGGATGACCATCGTCTGGACGAGGGCGGCCCCTACTACGCAACGCTTATGACTCCCTCTGTTCACCACACCATGGGCGGCGTTCAAATCAATGAAAAAGCCCAGGTTATTAATAACAGCGGCAAAGTCATCCCCGGTCTGTTTGCTGCAGGTGAAATCACCGGCGGTATCCACGGAACCAACCGCGTCGGCTGCAATGCGGTTCCTGATGCTCTGACATTCGGCAGAATCGCGGGTCTTACCGCTGCAGGTAAATAAACGGCTGAATAAAGATCGCTAGGCCAGGCGGAGTGCCTTCACGGTACTTCGCCTTTAATTTTTAGCAGCTTGGCGTCCGGCAATACGTCCGAACACAATGGCATCCGCCAGTCCGTTTGCTCCAAGACGATTTTTACCGTGGACATTCCCTGTAATTGTTCCGGCAGCATATAAACCCGCGACCGGCTGATTGTTCTTGTTTAAAACCCGAGTTTTTTCATCGATGGCGATACCGCCTTCAGTGTAATGGACCGTCATCCCTGCATAGCAAGCCCAGAAAGGGGGATGAGCAATCGGAAGCGTTAAGGAATGAATTTTCTTGCCCAAACGATCCTTACCCAACCTAACCCCTTCGTTGTAGTCTTCAACGGTGCGGATCAGATTATCGGCAGGAACACCCATTTTGTCGGCAAGCTCTTTAAGTGTTTCGCCTTTCCAAGCCTCCCCTCCTTCAATTGCCTTTACAGCTTCTTTCTGCACTAAAATTCCAGCCCTTCTAAACCCTTCGTCGTCGATAATGATGAATCCATACTTTTCAGGCAGCGAGAGAACGGCGTCTCTGAACTCATCTCTGGGACTATCTTCACGGATAAACCGTTCTCCGTTTTTATTCACGAAAATGAAATGAGAGACGTCATTATGAAAACGGACACGATATTTTTTACCCGGCGGGCAACCCGGCAAACACTGAATAAATTCTAGATTGACGAGTTTTGCTCCGACTTTTTCTGCTGCCAACATGGCAAGCCCATTAGAACCGGGCGCATTGTTAGTCGTCAGCCCTTTGAGTTTCGGCGAGATCTTCTGTATTAAATCCGGATTAGCTGCAAAGCTTCCGGCCGCAAGCACCACTCCTCTGCGCGCATAATACTGCTTATACTCATTTCCGCAATAAGCCCCGACACCAATGACTTTATTGTCTTTAGTCAATACTTCTCGAACTTCGCTTTTAACCTTTAGTTCGACTCTCCGCTTTACACAAGCATCCGCCAAGGTTCGAATGTATCCTTGTCCGAGAGGCAAGACTGGAATGTGGGCTCTGGGCCAATGGGCACCATAAAGTTCAAAAACTCGAGGCTGAAAATGCATACCTAATTTTTCCAGCCATTCGAGCGACTCCTGCGCCTCTGTCACCATTGTTCTCACCAATTTAGGATCTCCTAAACGGCCGCCGAGTTCATAAGTTTGCTGAACATGCAACTCTACAGAGTCAGTAATTCCCTGTTTTTCTTGACGTTTTTTATCTACCGAGGCATAAAATCCGCCGGAGATTAAAGTATTTCCTCCGATTTCCGGCTGACTTTCCAATAGAAGCACAGAAGCGCCGTTATCAGCAGCTTCCACGGCCGCTGATAATCCGGCCGCCCCTGCTCCGACAACGATTACATCCCAAGATTTACCTTTACTGAAGATGTTTTCAATAAGACCGGCGTGGGAAGGTCGGGGAAGGATCGTTAAGAGAAAAGCGGAAAACAAGCTCCTTCTATTCATCTCCAGTAACCCTCCCGATATCGAGTAAAAATGCACTCGCATCCAAGGCTGAGCGAAGTCCGAGCTTATGCATCGCATTACCTCGATGGATTTTGACGGTTTGCTCAGCAATATTTAGCTCATTAGCGATCTGTTTATTAAGTTTGCCTGTAGCGACTTCCCGAAGCACCTCTTTTTCTCTATCCGTCAGGCGTTCAAATTTATTGATTTTTTCTTGAATAAGTGCTTTCGACAACCGTAATTCCTTGTTCTGTTGCAGATGAACTTTAACCACTTCAAGAAGCCTTTCAGGCTTAGCCGGTTTTTGAAGAAAATCTACTGCGCCGTTTTTTAGAGCCATTACAGCTGCATCCACCGTCCCGTGACCCGTTAAAAATATAATCGGCAGATCGCTGCCTTTCTCCAGCAAACAACGTTGGAGCTGAAGACCGCTCATTTCCAGCATTCGGAGATCCAGAATAATACAGCCCGGAACGGTCAAATCATCTTTAGCTAAAAATTCTTCTGCTGAGGAATAGGCAGCAGCAGGAATTCCTGCAAGCTTGAAAATAAAAATCTCTGAGTTTCTAACCGTTTCTTCGTCATCCACGATTCTTATTAGGGCTTCCACTCTAAATCTCCTTATTAGCTTTAGGCAAATGAAGCGTCACGATCAAGCCTTTGGAATTATTCGGCTTAAAGGTTAATTTGCCTCCATGGTTTTCTGCGATAAGACGGCAGATTGAAAGTCCCAAACCTAAGCCGTCTGAAAAGCTCTTGGCGGGATGCGAAAGCCGACTTAATAATTTATCTGAAATCACTTGACCATGATCAGATACACTTAACAGCCATTCGTTTGCTTCTTCCGACAATTGGACGCTTATTAACTTTTCTCGGCTATCCTTGCTGGCTGCAGCGGCATTTTTGAGCAGGTTCACAATCAGCAATTCAAGTTCAAGAGCGTCGGCAAGAGCATCAGCTTTACCGGGAGCTTTTACCTCGACATCTATTCCTGAAGATAGAGACGATCTTCTAAATGAAACCAACGCTCGATCTACTATCTCGGATAAGTTTTCTTGCTTAACTTCGTGGTGCTGCCGTTTTGCGTAGGTTCTGACTCTTTGAATGATTTTTGAAAGTCGATCTGCCTGCGTTGAAATTTCTGACAGCGCTTCCTGCACTAATGGATCTTCGCGTTTTCCTTTCAAATAAAGCTTTAGGCCGTCGGCATAATTAATTAGAGACGCGATCGGCTGATGGGCTTCGTGAGCAAACATCGCAGACAGTTCACTCACAACGCCGGCTTTTTCTAACTGGAAGAGATTTTCTCTGCTCTCGCGAGCCTCTTTTTCGGCTTTGTCTTTTTCCTTCAGTGCAATAGTCAGATCTCGGGTTCTGATGCTGACGATTCTTCTCACGGAAGCCGTATAAAGAAGAATTAAGATCAATAGAGCAGCGAAGCCATATAAATAATGACGGTATCGTTTTGCAAATCCTATGAATCCGGTTTCTTTTAAGTACTCATAGGGTCCGATTTCCAGAGAACGGTATAAAGAGGAAACCGGCGTAAAGTCGCTGGCAAAGCCCCAACTGTCTCCACCTCTCGTCCGATCCATGGTAAGCAGTCCCACTGACACTGTCTTAACTAAATTCGAGTCTGCTTTAGGTAAGGAAGCAAAGACAACATCCGGATATAGGTCTGTGGACACTTTGCATGAAATTAAAGAGTCATTCTTAGGGTTTAGTACTCTTAGGGCTCCTTTTGCTATTGTCCCTTCCCTCTCGAATTGCTCCAGATCACAAGTCTTGAGTATCCCAACGTCAACCTGCTTATTGAGCACCATAGAGGCGACGTCCGGTATCCCATAACCCGTATAGGTAATAACTGAAAACAATCTTTTAGGATCTAAGTTTTGAAGAAGTAGTTCTCCTAGCGCAATAATCCAGCCATCGAAGGAATTTGAGTCCGTCGCAGCAACGGAAACCCTAACCAAATCGGAAAGAGTATTAAACCGAGAATCGTTCGCACGAACCACAAATACAGAGCCTACAGATTTAGAAGGATCTTTGGCTCCTTGAGGATGGCGTGTTGCAATATGGCGCGCGCCGGCAGATTCTGCCACATAGGCAAAGAATCCACTCGGAGCAATAAAGAAATCGAGTTCTCCTGCTTTAATCGCCTTTTGCAGGTTCTCGAACGACAACTCGACGGACTTGATTTCATATTGAGGAATCACCTTTCTCAAATGTTCCATCGTTGGCCCGAAGGTTTGAACATAAAACCAGGGGTCAATCGTATCTAAGATGCCAATAGTGATCGTCTTAGACCACACAGAAGTCGCACAAGCTGCGCCAAGGGCAATCAAGAATAAGAGTTTAGAAATTGACCTAAACACAACTTATCTCTGAAGGGGTTAAAAATTGAATCTCACTGAAAATAAAAGAATGAAGAATCAGGTCAGACAATATTTAACTGCTTCAGACTGTCTTGAATTCCACTAATCGACGAGTCGGAATTCGCTGAGCCCGAATCGTCTTGTATCCGAAACACATCGCACTAAAACATTCCTCGTCTTCTTTAATCCCCAAAAGCTCTCGAACTTCCCAGCTTCTTTTTGCGGCAGCGGTTGCATAACCGGCAAAACAGCAACCGATATTCATCGTTTCTGCTACAAGATTGAAGTAAGTCAGATTAATCCCGCTCTCCACGCTGCCCCAAACTGCGGTTTTAGGTCCGACACTGAAAACAACCGATGGCGCATTACGGAGAATAGGATCTTGTCCTGCACGATAACGCTCTAGGATGGAATCGATTTTGCTCGCATAACGTTTGCCGTAAACCGGATCGGTTCGACAGTCCCCGTCGAACCACTGTGCGATTAATTCCAAAAATTTTTTAGTCGTTTCCGGCTTTGTGATGATTAAACGCAAAAAACGGTTATTTCCACCCGAGGGCGCATATCCGACCACTTCAAGAATCTTTTCGAGATCGGATTGCTTCACTGGCTGAGAGGAAAAACTCCTATATGAACGTCTTTGTTTGAGGGCCTGAATAATTGTTTTTGAGGCTGAAGAAGAAGGCATTGATGTCTTCTCTAGATCGGCAGCCAAAATACCGTTGTGAATAGCGGCCCCTACCGGACAATATGCTGTGCATTGTCCACAGTCGTTGCAAAGATGCTCCCGTCCTTCGATCATTTTTGGACGACCATTATCAAGAATTAACAGGCGCTTCGGACAGACAAGAATACAGGTTCCGCAGCCGATGCAGTTATCAGAACTCGTTGTGCAATGAGATGGCATGATGTTCTCGCTTGGGTTGAGTTTGGTTTTTCTTCTATGAGTGAAATTTTCTCATCAATTAGGCCAGGAATTCGGTTTTCGACCCGGCGTTTGAACCAACGGGATAAGTGTTTTATGGCCCGAGTATCTGTGAAAGAAAAAATGGCTCCCGCGGCATGTAGCCGACCGGAAGCCATTAACAGGAGTAAACCTAAAGATAATCAATTAGATCTTAGAACTCGTGGCACAGACCCATAAAGAAAGATCTTGTGTTGACGCGTTCTACGGTGTGTTTCCATACCTTCTTGGATAACTTGGTGTTCTCAGATTTGCCATGGATGTATCCGACAGCGCCATAAGCGTAAGTTCTCTTGGAGATCGGGTATTTGTAACCGAGCATCGCTTGGTAAACATCGGCCTTAGAATCCTGATAATCACGCTTAGCGTGAGCATAGCCAAATGTGCCGTTCAGCTCGCCGCCGAATAATTTGATTTTCGTTCCAAGTGTTACAGCGTTTGTATCGTAACCTTCAGATGCCTTGCTGTCTTTGCTGTCGTATTTGGCTGCCGCGATAGCCTTTGCGTCCCCCTGACGAGGAGTTTTAATGTTTTGGCCATATTGATAACCTAAGTACATACGAACATCTCCGAAATCGTATGTTCCGCCAATGTTGTAGGTTCTCTGATCTTTCAGGTCTTTGCCGGCAGCCACTCCGGCATCTGTTTTGACAGCAGAATCGTTGTAGAACAAATTATCGAAGGCAGCGATCAATTTTAAATTCTTATATCGATAGGTTGCGCCTAAAGCAATGTAACGATTCTTCTGTGAGGAGACGACATCGTCATCGTCGATACCGTTTGAGTATTGGGCGTAGAGCTTAAAACCGCTGAGTTCAGGCGACTCGTATTTGACCATATTATTTACACGAGCTGCGATATTACCGGCAAAGACTTTAGTCAATGCACCTTCTTTCCAGGTGATCCCAAACGGGCTCATTCCTCCGACGATACCGCCGTGGGTGCCTGCGGTCAGAGCACCTGTGCGGCCTAGTTCAAATGCACCGAACGGAGTGGCTACACCCATATAACTGTCACGGTAAAAGGCAGAATCGGCATCTTTTGCATCGCCGCTATCACTTTCAAAACCCTGCTCTAAACGGAAATAAACTTTGTATCCGTTGCCGAGGTTTTCCTGACCTTCGAGGCCGAAGCGAGAGCCTTTTGTTATACCTGAAGCCATTTCGACAATGGTTTGACCATTAGATGCATGGTGAGCATAGACACCAGTATCTAATACTCCATAGAGCTTAACGCTCGAAGACGGAGCAGCTGCAATAGCAGCGCCGCAGGTTAAGGCGGACAAAACAAGAACTGCTGTTTTTGAAACTTTCATCTGAAACTCTCTGGTTAGTCATGTGAGATTTCAGATCATTTTGATGAGAGAGTTTCAAAAGCGACAGGCAAATTCTAAAAGAACATTTTGCCGTTTACGCAAAGTCGGTCAACAAACCGAGGTGTGAATCTAAGCGTATAGAGAAAACAAAAAAAAACAAAAATTATGTTTAATGTTTATAAATATATTCAAAGAGATAGATCTCTTTTGAAGATCTTGCAAAAACGTTGTGCAAATTGTGTTACCTAATTTCAAATATCGATCTGAACCTTATTATTAGTTTTATCAAATACTCCAATTCCTTATATTTCATTCAGACAAATTAGACAAAAATCGATTCGGCGGTGTCCAAATTCGGGACGTTCTTAACATGAAGGCGGAGCAGACGTGACCTTATTTCCCGGTTTAGCGTCCAGTGTCTCGCCTCTTTGGATGTCCACGGCACCTTCGAAAAAAAAAGAGCCCGAAGGCTCCAAAAACTTCTCTAGTTTTATGAAATTCACCCCAATGCTATTTCAACAAGACAAGAAGAAACTTTGATCTTCTCTTGGCCGATTTCTTTTTTGCATAGATGGAAAAAGTGTTTTTCTTCGGCCAAGAGAATCTGTTAACTAAAGAACTACATAACAGGACATCCGATCGGTTTCATTTCTCGGTACTGTTCTACCTTAACCGGAATGCCGGACCGACAGAAAGCACCTGCATAGTAATCGTTCAGCACTTTCACTGCACCCGGTCGGGTCGGATCCACAGGGATCAGCCTATTAACCGCAGTGCCGCCACCGCGTCGTCTGGCGACCGGAAGCGACTTACCATCAACTTCTCTAACCTCAGCGCCGCCCGCCCAGTGACCGTAGGCATGCGGAACGCAAACCGTCATTTCGGCAACGCCGTCGTCGCAAGCCAATACGCCTTCAGCCGTTACTCCGTCCGGGCTCGTCAAAATGACACGGTCCTTATCCTTCAAGCCGAACAGCTGCGCCGAATTCTTATTCATGTAAATGAAGTTCTGCGGCGATACCTGGTTGCAGTGGTCAAAGAAGCCGGAATAGTTGGATCTGAGGATCGGCTTATAGGTTGATAAGACCAACGGATACTGATCTTTATCCCAATATTTTTCCCACTGTTCGCCGTTAAAGAACTTAGGCTTTTCATAGGCGGGAATGCCGGGATAGGCTTCTCCGCTGAAGCAGTGTTTCTGAGCTGCGATGGCCGGATTAAAGATTTGCAGGAATTTTCCGCCGCCGTTCGCTAAGAAGTCCCCGTTGTATTTCTCTGATTTTTCATAGTAGCCGCCGCGAGAAAGCAGTGCTTCTACCTGAGCACATTCTTCCGGTGTCAGTACCGTTTCCAGCGGTTTCATCGCGCGGGGCAAAGCTGCTAATTCTCTGTCGGAATCCGTAACTTTGGGCAAATGTTCACACTGTGAAGCAACATTGCTCAGATAGTAGGCATACCAATCGTCAAATCGTTTCAAGGAAGCTTTAGTTCCGTCTTTCTTAGCAACTGCCTGTTCTCCGAAGCCCGGAAGATTCAATTTTTTCGCAACGTCAAAAATAAATTCTTCCATGCAGATATGGCGGCCGTCTGCAGTCAAAGCGGTTCTCGGCGTGACAACAGGGACTCCGGCAACCACACATTGGTCAAAGTTACCCCATGTTCTGTCGCAGCCGTATTCTTCAAACATGACGCGATCCGGAATAATGTAATCGGCATTCCTGTTCGTCTCATTGACAAAAGCGTCAATCGCTACAAACAGAGGAAGCTTCTTAGTATCACGGAGAGCTTTTTCTGCTTCACAAGGCAATGAACTGGCACTGTAAACGGGGTTGCTGCGCCAATTAATCAGCGCTTTAGCTTGATAAGGCTCTTCATTGGCAATGGCAAGCAGTGCTTCTGCGGCATTAAGCCCCGTGTAGTCGGAAGCTAAAGGATGGTAGACGTGCTTGGCCGGATACGGATTTTCCTTGTTCTTAACGTGCTCGGCGTATTCGGTGGAGCTTTCATAGGGATAGTTCCTGCAAACACTCACCACGCCGTCCTGACTCACGCCGCCCTGAACATTTTCCAGGTCGTAGTTTCCGCTGAATCCCATGAAGGCGCCGTTGCCGTAAACCGCCCCGCCCTTTCGGTCATGAGAACCGACCAGAGTATTCAAAATACAGATCAGCCAAGAACTCATCACAGAATCCCAGCCGTTGTTGCCGGTATTGGAGACGGCCACGACCTTGGTTCCGTGAGAAGTAAATTCTTTCGCTACCGCTTCAATGGTTTCAACCGGCACACCGCACACTTTAGAAAGATATTTCAAAGAGTGCTCATTGGCACTTTCTTTTAAAAGCTGCAGAGCGGATTTATAACGAACGTTTTTCGGGGAGGCATTGGTGAACACTCTGTCCACATAAAGTTCTGCCGGACCGCTCTTTGAAGCAGCCTGAAGAACGCCCTCCGAATAAACAACGCCGTCGCCTTTCTCTCCCAAACCGAATTCTGAGGCATCTGCCAAAGTTTTCGTTTCTGTATTGATGAGGTGGGAGGCGTTAGACCAATTGATTTCGCCGATCTTTTTCGCGGCGGCTTCATTCGGAGTGCTTAAGAATTTTTGATTTTCTTTACCGGAATTCAAAATGACCTGAATCAAAGCAAGCAGGAATGCGGTGTCTTCGCCTGGGCGGATGGGAACCCACTGAGCCCCTGTTCCTTTCGTCACGTTGCTTCTTAAGATCGGATCCACACAAACGTACTTGGCATTACGGTTTACGCGTGCTTTGCTTAAGCCTGAACCCGTCCTGTTGATGCTTGCGCCGGAGCAGCCGGGTGCTGTACCGATGAAGATCGCGTACTCAAAATTATCCCAATCAACATCGCACATGCCCGCGCCGATCTCAGGAGCAAGACCCATGGCGTAACCGACGCCGACTGGAGCCCCGCAATAACCGTGTTTTGTCGTGACGTTTACCGTACCGAAGCCTTGGCGCATGAATCTGCCGTAAAGGCTTCCGCGCATCGTATCTTCTTCGTTGAATGTCGCAAATAATTGATTGCTCTTTACACCGAACTCGGGAACTCCGGGCACCACAGGTGTTTTTGTATCGCGAATGGCGCGCAGTCCTTGAACTTCTCCTTCTCCGAACAAATTGCCGCCTTCGACAATTTCTTGGAGGGCTTGTTCATAAGGAATCGTGTTCCAGCGGTCTTCTCCTCGTTTGCCGGCGCGTTTTAAGACTTTTAGAACGCGATAAGGATCATCGACGGAATCAAGGCCGCTGGCACCTTTACCGCAGGAAGTCGCTCTAAAGATTTTGCCGTCTTTTCCAAGGTAAAGCGCCTGATAAGCTTCCGCTACAGATGCCTTAAGAGGAAGCGGAGCTCCTCCGGTAACGACTTCGCAATAAGGGTTGCCGGCGAGTCTCGTAATTTTGTCAGTGGCTTCGTCAACACGATAACGAAGTCCGCACATATTGTTGCAGGTAAAGCAGCGTGTAAAGCCTACTCGAACACCGGGCTGTAAAGCAACGCCTGCTCGATTGACTTTCAGTTCAGGTGCTGCGGGATTGCCGAAATGATTTGCGTTATTTGCCATGATTCCTCCCCTTATCGCTGCCAGTTCTTGAAATCGGCCTGCAGCCATTTCTTATCTTCAAAGTTCTCAGGCAAACCGATATAGAAAATATTCGGTTTTGTGCCGGCGGACTGCAGCAGCACGTAGGTTTTATTGTTTTTAATCAATTGGTGCACTTCACTGTTTTCATCATTCAAATCACCGAAATAACGGGCAACACCGATACAGCTTTCCACGCAAACGGGAAGCAGACCCTCCTGCAGACGGTGAATGCAGAAGTTGCATTTTTCGGGCGGGTTTTTATGAGTCGGATCCGGTTTTCTAGCGCCATAAGCGCAGGCCTTTGTACAGTTCATGCAATGAATGCATTTGTCATAGTCGATCACTACGATGCCGTCCTCGGGACGCTTATAAGTTGCTTTGACCGGACAGGCTTTAACGCAGGTCGGGTTCTCGCAGTGGTTGCACTGATTGGGAAGCGCGATCATGGCAACGCCGTCGTCATTTGTTAATGAGAGCTGGTTGACGACCGTGCGTTCGCGTCCCGGTTCGGTTTGGTTTTCTATGCTGCAGTTCACCGTGCAGGACAAGCAGCCGGTACATTTTCTGACATCAAAAACCATGGCGTAATGTTTGTCCGGAGTCTTAGCAAGCACAACTTTCGGGGAGACTGTCGTGAAAGCCGTGCCTGAGGCGATGAGTTTTAAGAGTGTTCTTCTGTCTAACATCGTTTTAATCCTAGAGATTCTTTTGTTCGGCTCCGCCTGAAGAAGCGGAGCCGAAGAGGCGTTTACTTGTTCTGACCCTGGACCTTGGCGTACCAGAGGTTGTGATTTTGTTTCGCCCAGTTTTCGTCGCACTTGCCGCTCAGCATGTTTTCCATACCGCCTTCGCTCATGACAGCGCCCATGTAGATATGGACTACGGAGAAGGCTCCGAGGATTACGGCGCTGCAAATATGGATAATGAGTGCTAAGAGTGCGCCGTTCTTAGAGAGTGTTCCGAAGATTCCGGGGAACAGCAGAAGCAAGCCGGTAGCCACAAGCGCCAGACCGAAGATTGTGAAGGTCCAGAAGAAAGCTTTCTCACCGGCATTGGCAAACCCTGCATCAGGGTGCTTAGCCTTGCCGCCTATATTGATGTAACCGCCGAGCGCAAGGAACCATTTGCCGTCACAGCTTTCGGGAAGCTGATTTTTGCTCCATTTCACCATGAGAATCACCGCAGCAATGATGAAGGGAATGGCAAAAATGTTATGGAACAAAACGCTGGCGTATACGAGACTGTGGAAATGGGCCGGCGTCATCATCGGGGCGAGCCAGACCTTACCGGCGCCGATAACGAATCCGGACAGGATCAGGATGATGCAGGGAATCGCGACGCACCAGTGAAGGACAACGTCTCCTACTGACCAGCGCTGAACCAATTTTCCCGAAAAACCTTCGGTGAGCTTTGCGCGGCCGTTAATTAAAACGAAAACTGCAAAGAGAACAGCAACCGCAACGATAGAAGCGAAGATTAGGTTCGAGATCATTTCGGCAGACTGCAAAAAGCCGAGATAACCGGAAGAGACCGAATTCGGGTCATACGTAGACATCAGCAGACCCGCATTATCGGTATAACCCAAATACTGAGGGATGTCTCTTTGAATCTGGTGTTCAACCACCGGAGACCAAAATTCAGGCTGTTTGACCGCTGTCTCTTGGGCGATAGCCGTTGTCGACATGACGGAAGCAAATAAGGCTAAAAATTTGTTCATGATATTTTTTCCTTGGAATGCGGGCAAAAGTTAGACGGCTTGGGTTCGGCGAAGCTCAGCCTTCAGCGCTGCAGAGGCTTCCTTCCAAAAGTCTTGACTAGTGTTCTCTGCAATCGCGTCCAGAAACGGCTCGAACCATTTGTCAAAATGCTCTGCGCGGAAAGCATCCGACAAACCTTGAATATCTTTGAGCAGCTGCTCTTGGTTCCCCTTTCCGCGCACTTCATCAAAGAGCGCATCAAGGAAATAAAGAAACTCAAGTTCATTGCCGAAAAAATCCGGCAGCTCATTCAACAGAGAAGCACTGGAGAGGCCTGCGGCAACGTAAAAATTCGCTACGTCTTCTGCTACCGGTCCGTTGAGCTTTCTCGACCCCGTCACCCAGGCTGATTCATAGGGGACGACGATTAAGCGGTAAGGACCGATGCAGAGCCGATTGAATTCCGCTTCTGTCTCCTCCGGGTGCAGGGCCGCTTCTTTCGCTTCTTCAGCAAGAGCGGGATAGCCGCTGCTTTGTGCCCAAAGCTGCAGGTTCGAGCAAGTCGAAGGAAGACCGGGCTTCAAAAATAAATCTTTGAAAACCTCAAGCATCTTCTTTTGCCCGTTAGATGTCATTTTCTTTCTCGGATGATGATCATGTTGGGTTTATTGGGGCCGTCGGAATAGCCGATACCCTGTTTAGAAGCGGAGGCTTTCTGCGCCAGCACCTGAGTGACGTTGCCGACCTGCAGACATTTGACAGGGCAGCCGTCGACACAGGCCGGATTGAGACCGGCGTCTAAGAGTTCAACGCAAAGATTGCACTTGGCTGCTTTGCCGTCGATCTTGCTGATCGTAATCGCGTCATACGGGCAGGCTTCTTTGCATAAACCGCAGGAAGTGCACTTATTTCTATCCAAAACTACAATCCCGTCAGGGCGCTTTGTGAAAGCAGCTGCCGGACAAACTGCCAGACAGGTCGGGTTCGAGCAGTGCATGCAGGCGTGAGAGAACCAAACGTCTCTGACGCGGCCGTCTGCGGACGTCACTTCATAGAGGTCCACTTTGCGGAAGCGGACATCCTCGGGCAGTTCGTTATGAATCTGACAGGCAACAGAGCAGCCGCCGCAACCGACACAGTTTTCCTGTCTGAAAATGAAACCTTTTTGAAATTTGTTGCTCATTTCTAACTCCTATGCCTTGCTAAGGTTCACTCTGGTTGAGTGGTAAGCAGAACAGCCACCCATGTCCGTCAGCTTTCCGGTTGTCAAAGAATTGGTATTGGTGTTTTGACCGTAAGGGTTGGTGCTTCTCCAATTGCACTTGGCCGTACGAACCACACCCGGAGCGACGCGTGTCGTCACTCGAGCTACAAAGAAGGCCTCGCCTCTCTGATTGTTCAGGCGAACTTTGTCTCCGGACTTAATGCCTAAGCGTTTTGCGTCTTCCGGATTGACTTCGCATTCATAAGCGTTGTAAGCGCGAATGTATTTAACGTTATAGAAAGAAGAATTAACGCGCTGCGGGATGCCGGGAGAAAGAAGACGGAACGGCAGGTTCTTTTCTTCTTCGGGCATTTCTTCTTCGCACAGAGCCAGATCGATCACCGGATCAAATCCCGCTTTCTTCATAATGTTGGAATAAAGCTCGATCTTGCTGGATTCCGTTTCTGCCTTACCGCCGGAGCGAACCGGGACGCTTTCGGGCATATCGAGATGAATGAACTTTTCTTTTTCCAGACGTTCAAGCGTGATGCCCTGATACCACGGAGTTTCTGTCTGCAGGAACTGACGGATGATGTCTTTCGGTGTATCGCGGAAAGCCTGATCCTTGAAGCCCATTCTTCTGCCCCATTCGGCAAAGAAGTCCCAATTCGGCTTGGATTCTCCGACCGGTTCAATCACTTTCTCGCAGATCTGAACATACCAGGAGTGGTAGTCGCCGATGATGTCGTCGGTTTCGAACTGGGTAGAAGCCGGGAGGATCAAGTCGCAGTATTCAAGAGAGTCTGTCATGATCATGTCAAAGCCCACGACGAACAGGTCTTTTCTCTTGAGATTTTCGATCACGGCATTGACGTTCGGAGAGACTGCCACCGGATTTCCGTTGTAGATGACCAGAAGGTGGATCGGCTTGATCGGACGGTTTTCGGTGGTCGGATTTTCTGCCTTTAAGGCCATATCCAAGTCCGTCATATTGACGTGCTGCTGTTTGCCCTTACGCAGATAATTGCCGCGGCCGAGATTCAGATTCATGCCGGTAATCGGACGAACATTATCATAAATAATGCCGCAGGACGGTTTGTCGAACATACCTCTCATGGCCTGCATGATGGCTATCGCGCGCGTCATGCGGGCGCCGTTGTAGTTACGCTGCATACCGTAGCCGGCGCGGATAATGATTCGTTCGGCATGGCCGTACACATCGGCAAATTCTTCAATTTGCTTTTGCGTGAGGCCGGTTACTCGTTCGATGTCCTTCCAATCGACGGAGTTGACTTTAGCGATCGCCTGATCAGCACCAATGCAGCAGTTCTTGAGGAAGTCGTGATCGATCATGTCATGAGCGATCAAATATTTCATGACACCGGTTGCCACCCATGCATCGGTAGAAGGTTTCGGCTGGAGATAAATGTCAGCCTGAGAGCAAATCGGCGTACGGTTCGGATTGACAGCTAATACTTTGGCGCCTTTGTCTCTAGCCTCATTAATCAGCTTAATGCCGTGAACATTAGAGACTGTTTCATTAAAGCCCCAGGATACGTAGCAGTCGCAGTTGGGGATGGTTTCGGGGTCAGGACCGTCAGTGGTACCCTGCACGCTACCGTAGCCCCAGACACCTGCTTCCGTACAAACCAGGCGATCCAGAATGGAAGAACCGATGCGGTTGAAGAAACGGTCGGCGCCGCGCATACCGATAGCACCGTAGTTGCCTGAATAGGAATACGGAAGGATGGCCTCGGAGCCGTATTGCTCGATCACTTCATTGGTTTTCTTGATCAGAATATCCCAGGCTTCTTCCCAGGTAATTCTTCTCCACTTATGGGAGCCCTTTTCTCCGACTCTGACCATCGGATGAAGGATTCGGTCGGGCGCATAAGTGTATTCAACATATGTCAGGCCCTTAACGCACGGGCAAGAGCCGGTTTTGTACTGTTCATCGGCACCTCTGACATAAGTCATGCGGCCGTTCTGAACGCTGAACTTCATCAGGCATCTGTCTGCGCAGTTTCTGAGGCAGCTGCTGTATTTGATGGTTCCTGCTCTTTTTGCGAGAAGCGAAGTATTTGCGCCGTAGCTGTTCATCGCGAGCGCTTTGGTCGGAGCAAGTCCTGTCAGCGTTCCAAGGACAGCCGATGCGCCGATACCCTGAAGAAAATATCTTCGCGTAAGCTTCATCATATTTATGACTCCTTTAGATTTGGGGTTTTTAATAAACGTCTTTTCCCAAGACAGCTCCGGATCCTGTCCTAGTTGACTGCTTCTTATTCATTGAGGGCGGTCTGCCACTCTTCACTTAAACCTTTTTTAAGTTCCCGCTTTACCCAGTCGAAAGCAGGAGACTGATTGGTATTTCCGTAAACGATGTAATTTCCGATCGGGCGCTCTGCGCTGCGCATTTTCTTAATGCGGTTGATGACCTGCCGCGACAGCGTCATATAAGAGACGCCCGGAACCAGTTTGGAATACTGGCGTGTAAATTGGTTACAGACGACGGCCACCGAATCCGTGGACATCAGCAGGCGGAATGCTGCTGCGAGGCTTTCGGTGTAGTTCGATACCTGCATCTGAAGGCCCTTCTCTTCACATACGCCGACCAACAGAGGACAAGCCACATCGCTGTAATTGTCGATTTCCAAAAGCGGATATTTAGAAATATCATCGATCGAGAATTTCTTCTGTGTAAACAGAGGATGACCGGTTCTTCCGAAAAGATAGATGTCACTGGTTTCAGCGAAGCATTCGTAATTGAGACGCGGATCACCGAAACCTTCATAGACTATCGCGAAGTCCACTTCACCATTGATTAGCTCAGGGATGCAGTTGTGAGAGAGAATGCGGGTATTGAAGCGCATCTTCGGGGCTCTAGGGAGCAGCTTCTCATTGATCACTTTCAGCGTCGGAAAGCAGAACTCGTCATAGACACGAAGTTCAAAAGCCCCTTCCGAGGTAAATGGATCAAACTTGGAGTGCTGCTTATCCATTTTTCGGAAGAGTTGAACGATCTCGACCATCGTTTGCGAGATCTCAACGGCCTTCTGCGTTGGGCAGAAGCCGCTCTGCGTGCGAACAAACAGCGGATCGTCGTACATTTCCCGCAAGGAAGCGAGTGCACGACTAATCGCAGAATTGCTGATTCCGAGCTCAGTTGCAGCCTGACTTGCATTTCTTAACTTGAAGACTGCAAGAAAGATTTTGCAGAGCTGGTACGTTAACTGGTTAATTGTCATATTGGGGCTTCTTTGAAGTTGAGTCAATTATATGAAGCCGCCATCCTTAAGAATTTGATAATTATCAAACTTCTTAAAATTGATTTTTTCGAAAAAACCAATTTTTAATTTATGAAAAACGTTTTAAATCAATGTATTGAAAAGATCGTTTTGCAAGATAAGAAAAAATAAGAGTGATGATTTACCCCAATTTACTTTTGATTTATAAGTTGATCAAGATTTATGAGGGGATTGTGCTAATTGCTTTCTTTGTCACCCATGATTTCGCTTATGAATTCAATAGCATCTGAGGCACCGACTCCCGTCCCGATATGGAGGATTAATATTGACTGAAGGCCGTGAAATGGCCTCGTCAAAGGCGAAAACTTTCAAACGTCAGATGGCACGTAATCAAAAAATCTAATAATGACTTCGAGAGCTAAAAGGATTTTATAGTTCACGCCTTGATGTCGATTTGTTTTACCACTCGACGAAACTTAGCGTGAGTTTTGCCAAAATACTTATCCGGATCTTCCATCAGCCTGAAGAAGTGTTCCCAGCCTTCTTGAGAGAGGCAAAGAGTCTTGGGGGCGAGAGTTTTATTAAAACTCCAGCGCGTATTTAATCGTCGCCATGGGAAGGAAACTTTTCACTGACATCCCTATTCGCTCTGCTGTCTCTTTGACAATTGCATAAGATTCTTCGGGCAAAGAACCGTGAAAACGCTTCGATTTTGGCCTACCCATGACCCACACCTTGTCAGTTATTGAGTATTGATTAGCCATTAAGTTTTAAAGACCAGTTCATGGAATGAAATCGCACAAAGAGGTTATAAACATTGTCTTTACCCTGACAGTCGTTAAGTTTTTACCGTTTCTTCAGAAGTATCCTATATAAAAGTTAAATCACAAGATGTTATCTGATAATATTTTACATATATCGTGATTTTTTCTCTGAATATGTAGAAATATCAACGGAGGCAGAATGATTGTATCCATAACCATCAAGAATTGGATGTCTTTTAAGGACAAAACTTTTTTCACGATGGAAGCCGGAAAAGAGAAATCAAGTCGATCTACGTTAGCTGACTTCAAGCGGTTTCGTATTAAGCTGCTCCCGATCGCGGCTATTTTCGGATCAAATGGTTCCGGCAAATCTAATTTCATTAAAGCAATTTCATTCGTACAGCGTTTGTTAACAGAGCCGGAAAAAGGCGTTTTCTCCTCCAAGCCATACGCTTTCTGTTTTGACGAAAAATTAAGAAACGAGCCTAGCGAAATCGAAATCCAGCTAATGCTTGGAAAGTACGTTTACTCCTACTTCTTATCTTTCACGAACCAAAGGATTGTCAACGAATCTCTTATTCTCATTAATACTTCCTCAAGCAATCTTTTATTCAGCCGCTCCGGAACAAAACTTGAAACTGGCCCTGCCCTTTCCAAAACGATTCCCACTGAGTCTCTTCGTTTCATCCAGCCTCTTTTGGATAAGAATCAACCCGCTTTAAGCGTCCTTGGAGAAGCAAATATTGACCATGTAAAGGATGTATTCAACTGGTTCAAACATTCCCTCAGAATAATTACTCCTAATTCGATATCAATTAGTAAATTTGCAGAGAGCGACGGAGAGTTATGGGAGGATTTCGCATACCTTGACACCGGCATAACAAAAATCGGGTATCAGGATTGCAAAGTGAATTTACCCGACGAAGTCAGCCGATTAGCCAGAGATCTGCAAGACGGGGAATTTTTGTATTACAGAGATCCAAAGTCAGGTGCTATCAGAGTGGGCCGAAATTCTGACGGTCTCCTAATGCAAAAACTACTTGCCGTCCATGTGACTCGACAAGGGTATGAAGTAATTATTCCTGATCAAGATGAGTCCGAAGGCGTTAAAAGACTTTTTGACCTTCTACCGGCAATGAAAAACCTGAAAAGGCGCGACGCCTCCGTCACCTACTTCATTGATGAATTTGACAGAAGCCTGCATTCATTACTCACTGAGCATTTACTCAATCGCTTCTTATATTCTTGCGGCGCTGAAACAAGAAAACAATTAATTGTCACGACGCAAAATCCCTTTCTGATTAATCAAGATCTATTAAGAAGGGACGAGCTTTGGATTGCAAATCGAGAGTCTGATGGTTCCACGATTCTTTACCCTATGGCAGATTTCAGAGAATTAAGGTTGGATAAGGATATTCGAAAGAGTTATTTCGAAGGAAGAATGGGGGGATTACCAAACTTGTAGCCAAAGGGTTGTTTACTGAAACAAACAGGCGAGAACAAGAAAGTTTTTTAACTTCGACTTTGGATAGCGGCTAGGTCTTAGATCTTGGGAATCTCACAAGATGGGGAGACGCGAAACCAAAAGAAATTAAACGTCTCTTTCGAGTGCTTTTCATAAAGCTCAAGAAACAGGCGATGGAAATCAAAAGCGCCGGCCTGCCGCTAGGACAGTTTCCGGCGCCCGCCGTTAAGACGCACTTTTTAGAGCAAAACCCTACATTCCGATGGGATTCCACCACTCAGATAGGAGCACCCCCACCGTCTGTCAATGTTATAAGTGCAACGACATCTGCGTGGTCAACTATTATCGCGTTCTAACTGAAGAGGATGGGCGCTCCATTTCAAATTCTTAATACTTCGCGCGCACCGATTCTTGCAAAGACCGCAGCCGAAGCCAATCCTTCTCCAGAAGCCGATTTTTCACCCAATATTCCCCCGACAATTTCTCCCGCTGCGTAAAGTCCTGGCATTACTTCTCTTTCTCTATTCAGCACTTGTGCCTTTTCGTTAATGAGAAGGCCGCCTAATGAGCATTTCATTTTAGGAGAAACTTTGAATTGTTTTACGACTTCAAAGGGATATCTTAGAAAATAGGGATTTTTGCCAAATTCATCGTCAATCTTCAGACGGCAAGCTTTTGCATATTTATTCAAGGCTTCAAGAGGATAATTAGATTGTCGAGAATTACTTTCCCGCTTCACAGGACCAAGACAAACAAGGTCTGCTGAATGGTTATTTTGAAGGAGAATGGCCTCGTAAAGGGATTGAACGTCCAAATCCTCTCTGCAAAATCTTTTTCCTTGATCATTGAGAAGGATGAAATCAGCCGGATTGGACAAGAGCTCTTCAATTTCATTTGAATCCGAGCAAAGATCAAAAAAGCTCATATGTAAACACTCGGCGCCGATATGCACTGCCGCCGACAAAACGACTCCGTCGCAATCTCTGCTCCCGATGTACTCTGAGCCTGTCAGCAAACTGAATTGCGAAGTTACCATGCGTCGATTCGCCGCAAAACCTCCAGCGCAGAGCAAGACACCTTTCCGAGGCGTCAATTCAATTAGATCACCCTTCTTTTGGGCGATTACGGTTGGACATGAATTCGAATTTGTCTTTAATCCGATAACTTCACATCCATAAGCTACTGTGCAAAGAGACGATGAAAGAACGGACAGCAAAAATTCGATATAAGAAGCGCCTCCTCCTTCCAAAGGTTTATGACACCTTGGATAGAGTGTGCCTGCCTCCTGAGTTACTCTGTCGTCAAACTTAAAGCCCAAATGCTCTAACCAACTAAACGTTTCCTGTGCGCCATATGTGTAAGCTTGAAGCAGATTCGGATGACTTTTTCCGCGTCCCTGCTCCATCACATCCTGAAAATGCCTTTCAGGAGAATCATGAATATCCAGCGGGTACTGCCGTTGCGGATCGCAGGCGTTGAAAACGCCGTCAGAAAGCCGCGTCGTTCCGCCCGACCGATAGGCCTTTTCTAAGACAAGCACACGTGCACCCGCCTCTATAGCCGTTTTTGCCGCACAAAGACCGGCCATGCCGGCCCCAACAATTATGAGATCAGGCTTTATTGACATCATCGCTCTTAATCAGCATCAGTTTTTGTGCAAACTGCACAGCGTTTCGCACTCCGAACTTAGAAAACACGTTGGCACGATGAACTTGTACCGTTCGCTCCGTGATGCCCAGACGGTCGGCTATCTGCTTATTTAATAAGCCCTCGGCAATAAGTCGAGCGGTTTCTTGTTCTCTCGGACTTAACGAAGACCAATTTTGATTAACTTCCGACTTTTCTTTTGTCTTTTCTCGTCTGGTATGGTCCAGACGCACGGCCTTTTCGATTGCTACTAACAAGCTCTCGTCCTTTATCGGTTTCGGCAAGAAATCCAAGGCCCCGTTCTGCATGGCTTTTACGACCATTTCTATGTCGGCATGAGCACTGATAAAAATGACCGGAATTTTGTAGACAAAGCTGTTCAGTCGATTCTGAAGCTCTAAGCCGGTTAATCCGGGCATTCGAACATCCAGCACGACGCACCCGGGGACGGTTGGGTTATCATGCTCCAAAAAATCTTCCGCACTGCAGTAAGTTTTAACCAGCCAGCCATCGCTTTCAATCAGAAATTTATAGGATTCTCGGACACCAACATCGTCGTCAACAATCCTTACAACGGCAAAAGAATCTATGTCTTCCATCTTATCTTTCCTCTCTGACCTTACTATAGAGCCAGACAGTCACTTTAAGACCTGTAGGTGAATTTTTGGAAAATTCGACGTGACCTTCATAGGATTCGCAAATCCTCTTGACGATGGAGAGTCCCAAGCCTAGCCCTCCAATTTTTGTACTCTTCAAAGGCTCCCTTAAGTTTACTAAGGCTTCGTCGCTAATTTGAGGGCCGTTGTCAGCGACAGTAATCCGAACACCTCCGTTTTCCGGGCACAGCTCTAAAAGGATCTGAGGATCTTTAACGCAGCTCGTTGCTTCGATGGCATTTTTTACTAAGTTTCTCGCCACCAATTCAATTTCCAAGGGATCGCCTATAAAGTTCTGCTCTTCCCGACAATAAAATCGGACCAATGGGATATCTTGAGAATCTCGGTAATTTTCACAAATGGGTTTCAACAATTCACTGACCGAGAAGTTTTTCCAATCTGACGGCTTGCCTTTGGCGTATCTCTGGACGTGTTCAATAATTTCAGAGGCTCGGCCGCTCTCAGCCAACAGTTTTGATATGGCAAACGAAAGCGCGTCCTCGTCGAGATTCCCTTTCGACAAGCGTCTTTTCATTGCCAATGAATAGTTAGAGATGGCCGCCAGCGGCTGTCTAAGCTCATGCGCCACAATATTCGACATTTGGCCAACGATCGAAGCCTTCTCTAAATTATGGTAATGCTCTTCTGCCTTGAGGCGACGTTCGTTCGCTTCGAACAATTGACGTGTCCGCATGTTGACCAGCCTATTAGTGAACAGCGTATGCAGGAGCCAGCTGAAAAGCACCACACCGGCTAACGCCCACCAGACTAAATTCTCTTCGACGATTTCTCGCCAGGTTCTTTTTTTGAAACTCTTGTAGAAAGGATCATCCAAAGAAGTTAAAACTTGGTGCGTTTGACGGTAATCAGCCTGAGGCGCCCAGCTTAGTCCTTCTACCGGTCTCAAACTCTTAAGGAACGCCTCCAAGTAAACCGTTTCCTTTTTTCCGGCCTTTAACGTTGCCGCCATAACCCAGCCCGGATAAGTCGCCGTCGTGTGTCCTAAGATGTAGTCATCTTTTATTCTCGGCTCTAGAAGATTCATCCTCATCCGGATAGACTCCGGAAGCTTTCTGAAAGCAAGCGGATCAAGGGCTAAAGCGTCGATGGAACCGTTTTTAAGATCTTTTAGCCATTTACCATATTCCCCCGATATTCTCTTAAAGGTAGCAAAATCAGACTCTTTGAAACCCTGCATCTTGAATTCATTTAAGACTTGTACGCGTTCTTCGGGAGACGATTGTGCAGGCAGTCCGATAGTTTTGCCTTTTAAATCCTTAAGCGTTTTAACAGACAGATTTTGTTTGTCGACCAAAATTGCCGTTGAAGAAGCATGATCAGCACTAAATGACACGGCCGGCTTTACCGATGCAACTGCTTTAAGCCCACTGTATTTCTCCAGCGCGGCAAAAACAGAGGCAGAGGCAATTAGGTAATCTATATCTTTTAAAGAGCTCTGGTCTTTTAAACTTTCAAGCGAAAGGTATCGGAGCTCAGGTACTCGGGTTCGTTCTACTTGAGAAAGGCTTTTCAATGTCGATTCGATTAAAGGCCGAATCTCTTGGCTTCCCTCTTTCTGCACAGCGATGATCAGAGGCGTTCTGACATATTCATAAGAATATGAATTTGTACAAACCGTACAGAACGGTAAGAGTACCAATGTTAAACGGATGATTAGAGGCATAGGATTTTCTTTGAATCCTTTCATTATGAAAAAGGATGAAGTAAGCGTCAATTTCGTGTTTTACGTAGTCTTATCTCACAATTTTCGTTAGAAGAATGAATTTTTAAACTGGCGACGTTGAGTCAAACAAACACAAGGAGTAAAAAATGACAATCATCACAAAACGTCGTTCCTTCCTCACAGGTTCCATCGCAGCTTCCGCTGCCGCTCTCCTTCCTCTTACTGTGAAGGCAGAAGCTGCAGACAAAATTCAATGGTCTAAGACCTACGATGTCGTTGTCGTCGGTTCGGGCGGCGCGGGTCTTTCCGCCGGTGTCGCTGCAGCACAGAACGGCGCTTCCACCGTCATTTTGGAAAAAATGGATATCGTCGGCGGCAATACACGCATCACCGGGGGCGCCTTTAATGCCGTCGATCCTGTTGAGCAAGAAAAGAAAGGAATCAAAGACAGTGTTGAACTGCATGCCGAACAGACATTAAAAGCCGGTGATTATCGCGGCAATCCCGAACTCGTTCGAGAATTTACAAAACGCGCACCTGAAGCGCTCCAGTGGCTTAAAGACTGCGGCGTCGTCTTCCTTCCCGGCGTTTATCAAGTTTACGGCGGCCTTCATCCCCGCGCACACAGTTCAACCAAACCTTTCGGCCTCGGATACATTGAAGCTCTGGAAAACAAATGCAAAGAACTTAATGTACCCATCCTCCTGAATATGAAGGTTGTGCGCCTGGTTCGAGAAGGCAATTTATCCGGCCGTGTCATCGGAGTTGAAGTTCAGACAAAGCGCGGCAGGACTCAATACATCCGCGCACTGAAAGGCGTTGTACTGGCTTCCGGCGGCTTCAGCGCAAATCCTCAGGCTCGAGCCCTTCATGATCCGAGACTCTTTGATCTCCCGACGACAAACCACAAAGGCGCAACCGGCGACCTTATTGCTCCGGCACAAGACATCAGTGCCGAAGTTGTCGGAATGGACTACATCCAGCTGCTTCCGGGCGGCGCCACAACCGGAAGATTTATCGGTATGGTCAGTCCGGTTGAAAGCGTCATCTTTGTGAATAAGAACGGAGACCGCTTCGTCGCAGAAGACAAACGCCGTGACGTCATCGCGGATGCGATCTTAGGATCTCCGACAAAAGTCGTCTTCGGTATTCGAGATGCGGACGGCTACACCGCCATGAACAAGGGCGCAACCAAGGCTTTCAACGGCGCGTTTGAAATCGGCGACGCTTTCAAGGCCGACACTTTAGACGAACTGGCAGCAAAACTTCAGATTCCTGCTGAAAACCTGAAGAAAGCGGTTGAAACTTATAACAAAGCCGTCGACGAAAAGAAAGATCCTCTGGGACGCGACCCGAAGATGCTGATTCATAAGATCGAAAAAGGTCCCTTCTACGCGGGACGTTTAACGATGGCCGTGCACCACACGATGGGCGGCGTCGCAATTAACTCCCACGCTCAGGTTATGGATCGCCGCGGTCAGCCGATCCCGGGTCTTTATGCAGCCGGTGAAGTTTCCGGCGGCGTTCACGGCACGAACCGAGTCGGCGGAAATGCGGTTGCCGAGATCTTCACTATCGGCAAGATGGCCGGAGAAAACGCTGCTAAAAACTAAACGTCTCTGAAATCTATGCATCACTGAGCCGGAAGACATTCATCTTCCGGCTCCCGGAGCGCCATAATGAAAAAACTTTTACTCGCTCTCATCACTTCTGTTTTACCCAACCTTGTTTTTGCTCAAACCCAGTGCGGACAATGCCACTCAACCGCTGTCCCGCTTAGCAGCGAACATCCCAATGTGCAGCAATTGACTGCGACGGATTGTTCCAAATGCCACGCAAACAACGGAAAAGGAATTTTCCAAAAGGTTCATGAAAGCCACAAAGGTAAAGTTCCCTGCAATTCCTGCCACCTCACTAACCAAAATTCCGTGGTTTTACGCCAATTGAGCAGCGGAGAAACGATTTCGGTTTCGAAAGATGATTTTGAGCTTTATTCCGAATTGCTTAGCACTGATGAAGGCAGCGCCTCGAAATTGCATTTGTCTAAAGGTCTAACGTGCGGCAGCTGCCACAAAGAATCCGCCCCTCAGGAAGGCTCGACCGTCGACAATGACAGGTGCCTCTCGTGCCACGGCAGTTATGAAGAGCTTGCAAAGAAAACTCAGAAAGCTGAGAAATCAGACAACCCGCACAGCAGCCATCAAGGGAAGCTTGAATGCAGCCGCTGTCATGCCGGTCATTCGAAAACGAAATCCTATTGTTTAGAGTGTCACAGCAATTTCAATCAGAAAATGCCGGAAAATTGATTAATTACTTTCAGCAGAAGCTAAATGTAGGAATGAGGATCACTGCAGCAACTGCTATCAATCAAGAAAAAAATGGCAAAGTCCGAATCCAAACTAAAAAGCCGGGGATTCAAACTTTGCCCAAAAGCCTTTGAGAATCATCTCAAAAGCTACCCGAGGATATAGGAAGGATTTGTACCTATCGACCAAGTTGCCGCATTGGCAGCTCATTCTGCAAAAAGCGATAAAACAGGACTCAAAAAAATCGCTTCTGCCTAGAACACCCTATATCCTCCGAGATTCTTTAAGTGATTAAAGAGAGACGATCCCGTCCCCCTATTGATTAAACCAATCCGCAAACAGCAAATCCAAGTGCGACAGAGAAGAAGATCGCTAAAACACCGGGAATAAAGAAGGACCCATTTCCCGATATGTGTTGTACCCGTATCGTCCATCTGGACCGCGCCAAGCAATGTCGGATAAGTCGGAAGAACAAACAGTGCGGAGACGGCTGCAAAGCACGCAACCAGCATGTAGGAGTTATCCGGACTGGCAGCTGTAATACCAAGCGCTGCAACAACCGTTGGAGTGATTGCTTTAGCAGTAGCAGCCTGAGAGTACAGAAGCATAGCGGCCAAGAAAAACACGACGGCAAGCAGAGTCGGATATAGGCTGATTGTCTGGGAAGCAAAGTCTTTAATCTCTTTTGTGTGATCGGAAACAAAAGTATCTCCAAACCAGGCCACGCCGAGCACACAGATACAAGCAACCATACCGGACTTAAATATAGAAGTTCCGGCAGTGTTTCCTAGCTTAACTTTGCAAAGGATCGTGATGAGTGCTCCGACTGCGAGCATTAAGCTCATGATGGCTGCGTCACGAGGAACAATGACCGGTTTAATCAAACCGACAGCCGGAGAAATCGCAGAAGCATAGAAGACAACACAAAGAACACCAGTCAGGAAGATCCAAACAGAAAGTTTTGCTGAAGATGTAATCTTCATATCCTGAAGGCCGACAGGAGGTCTAACTAAACCTTCTTTCAAGCGTTCCTGATAGACCGGATCACTTGAGAGGTCCATCTTAGAAATGTGCGTCATGATGAATGAAGTAATCATGCAGCCTAAGAAGGTCGTTAAGATCCAAATTCCGAGCAGTTCAGGATAACTCCAGCCGAAAGGCTCTAAGACGCCTGTCATTTAAATGACGGCTGCAAATACCGGAGAAGCTGTAATCGCGATCTGAGAAGCGACCACTGCGATAGAAACGGAACCAAAGGACGGATGTTCTCGCCTTTTGCTACTTCCACAATCATCGGAATCATTGAGAAAGCAGTATGACCGGTACCTGCAAAAATGGTCAGAACATAAGTAACTACCGGAGCAAGATAGTTAATGTACTTAGGGTTCTTGTAGAGGATTTTTTCAGCTATATAGACAAGGTACTGAAGACCGTGGCTAACTGCACAGCAGAAATTGCTGCGATGACAGAAGCAATAATCAGGATAACGTCCCAGGGGATGCTGCCCCGTTTCATGCCGAGACAAAGGCCCAGGACTAACACGCCGGCGTAGCCGATACCGATTCCACCTAAGCGTACACGGATGAAGATCGCGCGCCCACAAGGACGATGATCTGAAGAATAACCATGATATCCATAAAATTTCTTTTATTAACTTTCGCTTGAAATAGACAGAGATATAACGAAGACTCAGAGCATTAAGAAAAAAGGGCCTCTGCCGCAGGAGCTCTTTAAGAGCCCCTGCTTTCTCAAGCAAAGCGTTGATTGTTAGAAAGCCAGTTTGAATGTCGCGCCGACACCGTTGGATTTAATCTTGCCGCCGTAAGCACCGTAGTAAGAAACGCCCAAGGCGGCTCTCTTACTGAGCTGGGCCTCAAGTCCGACACCGACTGCTGCGACCGCAGAAAGTTTTTCACTTCTGATCTTGGCGTTTAATGCGCCGGACTGAAGTTTTGCCTTACCGCGGGTATCGCCCATGTACTGAGTCCAGTTCACGTCTGCCACGGCTTTTAACTTAGCCGGGCCGACTTCAAACGGAACCTTAACGCGAGCGCCGAGGCTCGAAACCGCAAGATTCTGGCTTTCAAACTTAGTGCTGACTTTCACGCCTCCGATGTCATTGCTGAAATCATCGGTCGACAGATGCATCCAAGCCAAACCGGCATACGGTTCAATACTGACAGAACCAAAGTTCAAACCTGTATATGCCGCTTCACCAAAGATCTGAGCCACTTTAGCGTTGTAACTCGGGGAGGCTCTGAAAATCTGATCTTTAAAGAAGACTGAACTATTTGTGTCACGGTCCTGATGCGTGTAAGCAAAGCCATAGTCCAGACGAACCGGTTCAAACTTAGACTGTCCGTAGATACCGAAGTGGAGATCGTTCGAATCAATCTTTCCGTCGTGGCCGCCCTTGAACTTCGTCTTACCAGCACCGAAGAATACTCCCACTTTGTTGTTGGCATTGATGTCAGCTTCCAAACCGATCAGACCGGTGTAGAAGTCAGATTTCAATTTAGAGGCTCCGGAGCGGTCCATCTTAGACCAGTTGCTAAGACCGGATACCCAGAGTCGAGCACGGCCGCCGTCGACATCTGAGACACGAGCCGCTCCGTCAATTCCCATGGCCTGATCCTTAATAGCACGGGCCAGAGACTGTCCGTTGGCAACCGTCATGGCATTAGCAGTGACATGAATGTCATTGGCTAAGGAGCTCAGAGTTTTTCTGACTTCGTCTTTTGTGGCGTCAGCCAAGGCGCCAAGAAGAGCCGGATCAGCCGACAAGGCCTTGGCAACAGAAACTCCGTTGCTATTGGCTGCATAATCAGCAAGTGTCTTGTCGCCCTTCGAGAGAACACCGGTAAGTGTATTGCCGTCCAATGTAACAGTATGGTTTACCAATGCATAATCGGGTGTTACCAGAGCATTTTCATTGAAGCCATTAACGCTGTCGGCTGTTACGGTTCCAACCTGATCTTCACCCTTGTAGGCTTTCTCGAAAGCATTCCCGGTTAAAGAAATAACCGCAACGTGCGAACCGGGGTTAAATGTTAAGCTGCCAGCTTGTACATTTTGATCAGCAACAATCGCATAGGTACCTCCGTTATTGACAACAACGTTGGCCTTCTGCATCGGAGCTCTGGCGACGCCGACAAGAGAATTAAGCAGTCCCTTCTGAGTGAAATTATCATTGAAGCTCGACAAGATACCGAAGACTCCACCGTTAACATTAACTGTTCCGGAGCCGAAGGATTCGGAGAAACCAAACAAACCGCCGTCTTCAACCGTGGTACCTCCGGTATACGAGTTATTACCGGTCATAACCAGCGTGCCGGAACCTCGCTTCACCAAAGATCCTTTATAGAGATCGTGGTCGATTCTGTTTTGGATCGCTTGGGCACGGCGTTTGTAATACTCAGTTCTCCATTGTCTGGCCTCCTCTTGCGAAATAATATGGTTCGTCAGATCTGTATCACCATCGCCTACGACAAAACCGTTACCCAGCTCATATTCTCCGACTGTATCCGTACCGTTCTTGGTTGCGGCCATCCATGCGTTATCCTCTCTTTCTCGCTGTTTTAACGCCACCTCAGAAATATCATTCGTCCACACATCTAAGGGAGTTGAATTCAGGTTGTAGTCAAATTTACCCAAAAACTGGCCCGGCCCATGCATTCCTTTTTCCAGATCCGGAACGCCCCATCCCATTGCATCAGAAACTTCTCCCTCAAGCGGAGTCGTCCCATCTTTGTTGCTCCAACCAAGCATATCCGTACCGTCAGGATTCTTATGATTAGCGGTAGTAAACATGACATCGCGGACTTGAGGTGCACTCATACTTTGATAACGCGACATTAAGACACCCATCGCTCCTGCAACATGAGGCGCTGCCATAGAAGTACCACTCGAATATCGATATCCTGCCGGCTCCCCTGTTGTCATGTCTACATTTGTTGAGTAAATATCTCTGCCCGGAGCTGCGACTGTCCACCATTTTCCTAATCCTGCCTCATTGAAAGTGTCATAGAGAGTATAGGTATCAGGATTTCCCGCCGTCCCCGGAACCCGACGCAATCCAGCTACTGCTATCCACTGACCTTCAGCTTGAGGATTAAAGTACGGGAATAAAGGCCGGTAAAACGGGTTGTTCGAATCTCTATTGCCAGTAGTGAAAATCTGGACTACATTTGTACCCCTAACAGCATCCCAAGCAGCGTCTACAAAACTTTTATCCATGCCTCCATAAGTTTTGTTGTGGTAGAAGAATTCATATTCCGCTTGAGCAACGTTATTGGTCGGAATGTGGCCTGAAAAAGAGAGTCTCAAGTCGCCGTCTTGAGGCGCTTCCGTCGTGCCGGCATTTACCTGATTCATTACGTCTTTGGCTTCAGAGACTGTCGGTAACTGGTTTATCGTTCGCCACTTGTCTGCAGCTGCGTCGTATTGCTGTACTACTGCCACGCGAACATTTGTTCCCCAGGAATTGTTTATCACACCACCCCGCTCAGTTCCGTTGTCGGCGACTAATTTGTCTGCCATGGCTTTCCAGCCTTGGTAGAAATATTTGTAATCCTGAAACGGTCCGTAATTATTACTGTCCGTTGCGCCTGTATTGCCTACAAGAACATCAGATCCCCAAGAAACACCATGCATACCGATGCCATTTCTACTTGCTCCGACAGTGCCTGTCACATGAGTACCATGTCTGTCGTTGACGTCTTTTATCCAATCGCCTGTAACATTAAAGGCCTCTCCCTCACTAAAAGGCGCTCCATTAGAAGAAGTGGGCGTTTCTCCTGGGTAAATCGTGGTTAACACAGCTTGCGGATAACGATTTCCATTCGATCCGTATGTTCCGGACACAACAGTTCCCGTGATACGTCCTCCAGACAAATCCGGATGGGCAAGAAGTGCCCCGGAATCCATGACTCCAACAGTTAATCCTTGACCAAAAAAGCCAAGAGAATAAGCAGAGGAAGACTTCATAGCCTCAAGACCCCAATCTGCCTGATATTCAGGGGTTTCCCAGGAAGACTTATCGCCGACCACACCGGTTTCCACGTAGGCAGCAGAGGCGACACCTCCCATCACAAACAGGGCTGCGGCGACACAAAGACTAACGGAAGATTTTGTGCTTTTGCCGTGAGAAGTTTGAATCTCACTGGTCGTGACAAAAGACTGCCGAACATCGTTCCATATCGTCCTAAATGCTTTATTCATTATTTAATCTCCTTTGATTATCCATAAAAATGGAATTGAGAGAGATAAATAAAAAGCTCCTCATGTCTTTATTTATCTAAGCAAATCTCTCCCTTTTAGTCTTTAGGATTTAAGAAAATTAAACATCGGTAAAAATGCCAACAAAAAAACTAAATTTTGATTATGTTTTATCAATTTAATCAACACGTTTCACTATTTTTATAAATTGTTGATTTATTTTTATTTATTTGAATTTTAAGGATAATTTAATAATAACAATCCATAGTTGTTCAAATAGACAATTTCATTAAAAAACAAATAGAACAATTTATTTAGAGCTTTAATTTTATTGATCGAAGTAATAGGATTGAGCTTAATTTTATTGGACATTACCATTTAGGAGATCTGCAATGATTGACTCTAATTTACCTATTTTTATTTCTGTCGCAGATTTAGGAAGTTTTTCTAGAGCGGGATGTCAATTAAAAAAAAGCCCTCAAACCATTTTTAGACAAATTTCTTCCTTCGAAAATAAAATTGGGATAAAACTTTTTGACAGAAGCCCAGCCGGAATGAAACTTACCCAAGCCGGGCGTTCCTTCTATAAGGACGCAAGGTTTCTTCAGTCCTTCGCTAAAGAAGCCGTAAAGAGAGCGAAAAAAATCGAAAAGAACTCAGAAAATCTTATTCGAGTTGCCTTTTCGCCTTTAACCCCAGTCGCGTTTCTAAAACAAGTTTGGCCAGTAGTTATGAAACAATATCCGAACCTGCGTGTCGAGCTTGTTCCGTTTGAGAATGAAAAGGTCGTTGAGGCAGATATTATCAGCCACTTAGGAAACGAAGGTCTGGTCGATATCATGCTTACGACCTATGACGAGAACTTCTTAATTGAGAAGAAGTGCACCGCACTCAAGTTAACAGACTTATCGCTTTCCATCGCAATGTCATTGAATCACCGATTGGCGAATAAAGACAAATTAACCATCGAAGATATTCGATCCGGAAGAGAATCTCTCTTATTAATGAGCCGAGACCTTGTCAAAGGTTATAACAGCGTCAGGGAGATTTTTCTTAAGGACAACTTAGTGAGAAAGGAATATTTCGACTCGTTAAATATGGAAATATTGAATCGGTGCGCGAGTTCGGGTTCCTTGCTTTTAGCTACTAATGCCTGGACGTTCTCCCATCCGCTTCTCAAGTCCGTACCTTTAGAAGTCGATGAAACCATTCCATTCGGTGTTATTTATTCCAGGCATCCAACCGAGCAAGTTAAAAAGATCCTGAAGATCATAGAGTTTGTAAATCTAGAACAAAAGCATTTTGAACTTTGGTAAGTTTGAGGAACACTGCCAGTGTCCTTATATGCATCGTCTCGTTGCGGTCCATTCAGTCTAAAAAGCCTGTGCTGCAGCGAGTTTTATTTGCTTGAATCTTGGAAAAATCCGCCTTGACAGACCTCTAAATACAATTTTTATTGGCCGTATTAACAACTAAATTACTCGTTTTCCCTGTGACAATAAAATTCGAGGGCTATTACGATAAATCCTGAGCAAATGATAGCCAATACAGGTGATGAGCTTCACGGAAACACCGCGGCAAACAAGCCAAACACCGCCTGGTAGAAGGAATTCATTGCTGCTCTTAACAACATACTGCCTTTTAAAGGATTGCTCATGAAAAAACTATTTTTAGCCACACTTCTCTGTTCTTTATCATTGTCTGTGTGTGCCGCCGATTATTCCGTCAAACCAAAAGTAACTGAGTTAACACAGACGCCAAGCCGAGTTCTCTTGGTCGGAAACTCCTTCATGTACTACAACTGCGGGGTCAACAGTTATATCAGCGGCCTAAGCAAGTCTTTAGGCATCAAGTTAAGCACCACAATGGCGACCATTGGCGGGGCCGGGTTGGATTGGCACCTAGTAAAGACTTATTTACGTAAGGATGGCCTTGCAAGCTATTCAACGCTTAACGACGGAAGCAACAAACTGAGTTTCAACAAATATCCTGACGGAAAAGTTTTTGAAGCTGTTGTGCTTCAAGACAATAGCCAAGGACCAATCCATCCGGAATTATCAAAGTTTTTTAAGAAATACGCAGCAATTCACAGTAAGGACATACGAGAAACCGGAGCAGCACCTATTTTCTTGATGACTTGGGCCTATGCAGATAAACCGGAAATGACCAAACAGTTAGCTGATGCAACCACTGCGGTTGCAAACGAGAACAATGCATTGGTCATTCCGGCCGGCCTTGCTTTTGCTAACGCATTAAAGCAGCGTCCAGATTTAAAACTGACTGTTGCTGATAATCGTCATCCAACGGCCGCCGGCACATATCTTGAAGCCGCAACGATCCTAGCCGCCTTGACGAAAAAATCTCCGGAAGGCGCTTCTTTTTTAGGCGGCTGTGAGAAACCATTAAAAGAAAAAGACGCAGCGTTTTTGCAGCAAGTGGCCTGGGATACCGTAAAAAATTTCTATGGATGGAAATAATCTCGGCTAGTAGTTCAACTCCAGTTACGGTATTCACGCTAATAACTTCGCGTTGAACAAAAAGGAGGGATGCTAATTATTTCGTTAGCCTCTCCTTTTTTCTTACAGTAAAAGATCCTTTTAACCCAACTAGCCGCGGCACACATATAACAGAACGCAGGCGCAAAAAAGAGGCAAAGGTATCGAAGCCGCAGGCTTCTCCGCCTTTGCCTAAAACCTCGAGATCTCGAGGCAGACAGGAGAATTTTCTAACCTAATTAATAGTTTTATCTACGAATTTTCGGTAGACACTCACACAACAATAGGCGATAGCCAAAACCACCATCGTCAGCATGTAGAGAACGATGCCTGCCTTACAAATCCACAGAAAGATTGCGGTCATGACGATTAGAATAAATATTGCAATTGAAATTGATGTCCTTTTAGATGAATCCGCAAACCACAAATCCTAAAGCCACCGAGATGAAGACCGCTAAAACTCCGGGCAAGAAGAATGAATGGTTGAAAATCCACTTACCGATGCGAGTAGTACCTGTGTCGTCCATTTGAATGGCTCCGAGTACCGTCGGATAGGTTGGAAGCACAAAGATTCCGGAAACTGCCGCGAAGCATGCAACCAGCATGTATGAATTATCCGGATTCGCTGTCGTAATGCCGAGAGCGGCAATAACCGTCGGCGTAATACCTTTTGCCGTAGCCGCCTGAGAATACAGAAGCATTGAAGCCAAGAAAAACACAATTGCAAGAAGCGCCGGGTATTGGCTAATCGTGTGCGAAGCAAAATCCTTAATCTCTTTGGTATGGCCGGAAACAAACGTGTCACCAAGCCACGCAACTCCTAAAACACAGATACATGCCACCATTCCGGATTTGAAGACTGAAGTTCCTGCCACATCACCAAGCTTGATCTTGCAAAAGATAGTGATGAGCGCGCCCACTGCCAGCATCAAACTAATGATCGCTGCGTCTCGGGGGACGACAACCGGTTTAATAAGACCAACTGCCGGCGAAATAGCAGAGGCGTAAGCAACCACACATAAAACACCTACCAGGAAGATCCAAACAGACAATTTGGCTGTGGGAGTAATGACCATTTCCTGGAGGCCAACAGGCGGTTTAACCAAGCCTTCTTTCAGGCGTTCCTGATAAATAGGATCTGAAGACAGATCCAGTTTGGAGATGTGCGTCATGATAAAAGCGGTCAGCATACAGCCCACGAAAGTGGTGAGAATCCAAATTCCAAGCAGCGTCGGATAACTCCAGCCAAAAGGTTCCAAAGCGCCCGTCATGAATATAGCGGCAGCTGAAACCGGAGAAGCTGTAATAGCGACCTGAGAGGAAACTACCGACATCGACAGCGGGACAGAAGGACGGATGTTTTCGCCTTTAGCTACTTCAACGATGACAGGAATCATTGAAAAAGCCGTATGACCGGTACCAGCAAAGATCGTTAAGACATAGGTTACGATCGGCGCAAGATAGTTGATGTACTTCGGATTCTTGTAGAGAATCTTTTCAGCAATGTAAACCAGATACTCGAGACCGCCGGCCAGCTGCATTGCGGAAATAGCCGCAATTACCGAGCCGATGATCATGATCACGTCCCAAGGAATATTGCCCGGTTTCATCCCGAGACAAAGTCCCAGTACTAATACACCCGCACCGCCTGCATATCCGATGCCGATCCCGCCGAGACGAACACCGATATAAATAGCTCCTAACAGAACAATGAGCTGAAGAATAATCATGATATCCATAATTTTTCCTTCTATTAACTTTATTGAGATCGAAAAAAGGAAGCGGCAGAGGGCCAAGGGGAAATCGCCCTCTGCCAAGGGGCCAATTCAAACCAGGGCCCCTTCCTCCAAGATAAAACTTTCTTTAGAAAGCAAATTTGAATGTGGCGCCAACGCCGTTGGATTTGATCTTGCTGCCATAGGCACCGTAATAGGAAACTCCCAGAGATGCTCTTTTCGCCAATTGAGCTTCAAGGCCGAGTCCGACTGCTGCAACAGAGGACAGCTTGTCACTTTGGATCTTGGCACCGACTCCGCTGCCGATCTTGAGAGTAGATTTACCGCGAGTATCACCCATAAACTGAGTCCAGTTCACATCCGCAACCGCCTTGAATTTAGCGGCTCCAACTTCGAATGGAACTTTCACACGCGTACCGACATTCGTGACCGCCAGATTCTGACTATCAAACTTAGTCTTCACATTCTGACCGGCATACGTATCTGAGAAATCGTCGGCAGACAAATGCATCCAAGCCAATCCGACATAGGGCTCAATATTTACCGTGCCGAGATTCAGACCGGTATATGCTGCTTCTCCAAAGACCTGAGCGAGTTTGGCGTTATAGCTGGCCGAAGAACCGAAGCCTTGACTCTTATAGAACAGCGCTCGATTGGAATCTCGGTCCTGATGAGTATAAGCAAAACCGTAACTTAAGCGTACCGGATCCAAATTCGACTGGCCATAAATACCGAAATGGAAATCCTTGGAATCAATCTTGCCGTCATGGCCGCCTTTAAACTTGGTCTTACCTGCGCCGAAGAATATGCCAACCTTATTGCTGACATTGACATCTGCCTCAAGACCAATCAAGCCGGTATAAAAATCTGACTTCAGCTTGGATGCTCCGTCACGGTCCATTTTCGACCAGTTACCAATTGTGGACATCCACAATCGAGCCCGACCGCCGTCAACTTCCGCAACTCGAGCCGATCCGTCGATCCCGATTGCCTGATCTTTAATTTCTCTCACTAAAGACTGGCCGTTTGCAATCGTCATCGCATTGGCTGTCACATGAATATCATTGGCAAGAGAAGCAATCGTTTTTCTTGCCTCAGCTTTTGTCGAATCCGCCAGCCCTCCTAAAAGATTGCTGTCGGCCATTAGAGCGTTGGCCACCGCAACCCCGTTAGATGTCAAAGCATAATCGGCGAGCGTTTTATCACTTTTGGTCAGGATACCGGTTAAAGTGTTTCCCTCCAGTGTCACTTTATGATCCACTAAGGCGTAGTCGGGCGTAACAACAGCATTTTGGTTAAAGCCTTCAATTTTATCGGCTGTCACAGTTCCGACTTGATCGATGCCGTCGTAAGCTTTTTCGAAAGCATCATTTGTTAATGATGTGACCGTAACCAGCGATCCGGGATTAAACGTCAAATTTCCGACTTGAACGTCCTGATCAGCAACAATTGCATAGGTGCCCCCGTTGTTCACCACTATATTGGCCTTCTGTATCGGAGCTCTAGCAATGTCGACGAGCGAATTGAGCTGACCTTTTTGAGTGAAATTGTCATTGAAACTCGACAAAACACCAAACACTCCGCCGTTAACGTTCACATTTCCCGAACCAAAAGATTCCGAGAAACCATACAGAGCACCATCTTCGATTGTGGTTCCTCCGGAGTATGTATTGTTACCGGTCATGATTAACATACCGGAACCGCGTTTCACTAAAGAGCCTTGATAGAGGTTATTGTCGATCTTGTTCTGGATTGCCTGTGCACGCTTCAGAAAATACGCAGACCTCCATTTTTGAGCATCGTCCTCTGAAATTACATGATTCGTAGCATCACTGTCGCCATCAACCACGACGAAATCATTCCCAAGCTCGTAACTTCCGCCCGTTGATGCATCTGTTCCGTTTTTGGTTTTTGCCATCCATTCCAGATCTTCTCGCTCACGTTGTTTCAGAGCGACTTCAGAGATGTCATTCGTCCAAACATCTAACGGAGCAAGATTCATGTTGTAATCAAATTTGCCCAACAACTGACCCGGACCATACATCCCTTTATTCAAATCAGGAACGCCCCAACCCATTCGGTTTGAAACCTCTCCTTCAGGCACTGCCCAAGTCCGAACAACTGCTCCGGATGCATCCACTTCAACATTTTCCCAACCAACCATATCGGTTCCGTCGGGATTCTTATGATTGGCAGTTGTAAACATCACTTCTCGGACCTGAGGGGCTGTCATGCTTTGATACCGGGACATCAAAACACCCATTGCTCCGGTCACGTGAGGCGCGGCCATGGAAGTTCCGCCCCAAGTTTGGTAACTCGGAGAACCTAGGTCTCCTACCGGATCGCCGTTCGAATCTGTTCCGGTATTAGGCTCAACATAACTGCCGTCAACAACCGCAGATGAATAAATACGGGAGCCGGGGGCTGCAACCGTCCAATATTTTCCTAATCCGGCTTCATTAAATGATGAAATCAATTCATACCGGTCGCCTCTTTTCATCAGTCCTGCAACCGCAACCCAATTATTTTCCGCTTCCGGGTTAAAGTAAGGATAAAGAGGACGGTAGAAAGGGTTGTGCATGTCGCGATTTCCGGTTGTGAACACCTGAACGACATTTGTTCCTTTCACTGCATCCCAAGCCGCATCAACGAAACTCTTTATTCCCTTTGCGCCGTAGATTTTGTTGTGCAGGAAATATTCATACTCGGCCTGAGCAACCGTATTCGTCGGGATATGAGCCAAACGAGGTCCGATTCTGAAATTAACGCCGTCGACTTTATTCAAATCGGATACCTTCAAATTCCCTGCGTCCGTCCAATTCCCGCCAATCATCTGCTGCAATCGGTATACGCGGATATTTGTTCCGAAAGAATTGTTTATAACGCCGCCTCTGTCCTTACCGTTATCTTTGACGAGCGCATCAGCCAAAGTTTTCCAACCGTTGTAGAAAAAACCGTAGTCAAGGAAAGGACCGTAATTGCTGTCATCGGAACCTCCTGTGTTTGCGCTATAACTTGTAGAATTCCAAGCTACGCCGTGATGATTGGCTCCGTCACGATTCGCAGCAATTGTTCCTAAAACGTGAGTTCCATGGGAATCATTTACGCCAAGAATCCATTTCCCCGTCGTATCAAATGATTCATCTTTCGTGTAAGCGCCATCAAACACAGCCCCTTGCGGGTAACGATTACCGGTCGATGTATATTTTCCCTGCTGTGTGATATAGCGGAACCGCTCTCCATCAAGCTCAGGATGAGTATAGAGAAGCGCTCCAGAGTCCATCATGCCTAAAGCTGTCTTTTGACCGTTATAGCCAAGAGAGTAAGCTGCAGATGCGTTCATAGCCTCAAGCCCCCAATCTTTCTGATATTCGGGGGTTTCCCATGACGATGTACTTCCGATTACGCCGGGTTCAACATATGCTGCTGACGCAACTCCGCTCAACGTAAAGAGCGCCGTCCAATGCAAAGACTAAGAGAAGATTTCGTTCTTTTGCCGTGGGATGTTTGAATCTCACTGGTCGTGACAAAAGACTGTCGAACATCGTTCCAAATAGTCCTAAATGCTTTATTCATTAATTATCTCCTTTTAGATCCATAAGAATGGAATTAAGGGACATGTATAAAAATAGCTCCTCATATTTTTAAATACACAAGCAATTCCCTCTTTTATAGTTTTCAATACTTTTAAATAAAAGACATCAGGACTAATTCTTATAAATTTACTTATTTTCTTTCATATTTAACCAATTTAAGCAAAAGGTATGAGCAAGATTAATTAAACGAGCTTCAATTTATCAAAACAAATGTGACAATTAAATTTTTACGCTGTTTATGAAGTTATTGCTTATTCTTACAACAATTTCATAACAAAGAAACAAGTAGAAATAATTCGATTATGACTTTTAGATAGCTAACTAATTACCAGAACGATACCAATAAAAATTCCAGAACTGTTAATTCTCCAAA
>NZ_GL883700.1 GCF_000205025.1 Parasutterella excrementihominis YIT 11859
CTATAGTTCGTCGAATTGTGATTCTTTTAATAAATAAATTTAGTTTTAATCATCGAATCACAGAATTGAGTTTCCTGGAGGAAAATCGGAGCTTTTTGCTAAACCGCTAATGCAGTCAGCTCCTCTTCTTCGATCGAAGGTTGAAGACCTAATTGCATCGTTTGCCTGAAACTTGTCAGTCGGAGGCAAAGAAGAGGTTTTAGAAACAAAACCTAGTCAGACCGATTGGCGCATAAGACTTCTTACGGAGTCATTATCGGGGCTATCCCGCAAAATTGTTATCAGAAATTACCTCAATATTTGTTAAGGCAGAAACGTGAGTAAACTTGAATTTGGTAGTTCTTGTTCGTGGAAACCTTAACAAAAATTCAAATAATTCGGTTTCGGAGTTGGATCTAACTAAGATATCCTAAAGTGCTGAAGTGAAATTACTCGAGTTTTCGAAGGGGAACAATCTTTTCTTTCCACAAAAAAAATGTAAATTGAATTATGCAAAGGGGTAATATTTCTTTAAAAGAATCTTAAAATTAATTAACTAAAACAATAATCGTAATCTAAATTAAAAACAAGAGAAAATTAAATGAAAAAAAACGGGCAGAACTATAAATGTTTTCTTGATGGATGGAACGCCTGATGGAAAAATAAAATGCACTATTGGAAACTGGATTGGCGTGGTCTACAAGATCCCAATCAAAGAACTTGATTCTTGTAGAGAAAGAGAAGAATTGAAGTACAGTGGCGTGTACTTTTTAATTGGAGCCTCTGATAAGGATTCTGAGCCCGTTATTTATGTTGGCCAAGCAAGATCTCGCAAGAACGGAGAAGGAACAAATCAAAGACTAAATGAACACCATTCAAAATCAAAGGATTTTTTTTGGTCAGAAGCGATAGTTTTGACCACGTCAAATAACTCTCTTGGTGCAACCGAAATTAGCTATTTAGAAAATCGTTTCTTCTCCCTTGCAAATGAAGCTCATAGATATAAAGTTGTCAACAATAATGAACCTCCCAAAGGAAATGTCACTGAAGAGAAGGAAAGTGAGCTTGAAGAATTTATCGAAAATGCAAGACTTGTTATGAGCGTTCTTGGGCGTCGAGTCTTCGAGCCGATAGTAAAGAAGTCGGCGAAGCAGAATAATTTGCCAGTTACACCAGTTACCACCAATGTCATTTTCCTGATAAAGCAAGAAATAAAGGGAGATAAAGTAAACGCCAGGGCTATAAGGACTCCTGAGGGGATTGTCGTTCTGTCTGGAAGTAAATTAAGAGAAAAACCAGTACGTTCTTGCCCTAAAGACGCAAAGGCGAACAGAAGAAAATATAGGGATCTTATTGACGAGAACCACATACTTCAAGCAGATATCTTGTTTGATACTCCGAGTAGTGCAGCAAAATTTGTTCTTTTGCGTTCTGCAAATGGAAATACAGAATGGAAAACCAAGAAAGGAATTACTCTTAGTCAGTATGAGAAGGGTTATTGATTAATCGTTTTAGGCTGATTGAAATTTCTTCTAAGAAGGAAAAATAATAAAAATTTCTTTTATAGAAGAAAAAAGTTCAGAAAAGCCGTCCGTATTTCGGACGGCTCCTAATGCTTAATCTTCAGATTAAGGAATGAAACGATCGGTGATCTGTTTCAGAGAGAATTCCTCTTTCACAATGTGCTTGATACCGCGTTTAGCCAGAGTGGAGGCGCCCCTTTCATCGCAAATGATTGTTGTGCCTTTTCCTAAAAGCTGACCGTCCAGCATGATGACGTTGCCTTCAACAATAGTGGCAAAGGCCTTTTCATTTTGAATATCCAGAATGGAGATGTCTGCATCGGCTCCGACGGAGAGATGTCCTTTGCTCTTTAGGCCTAAAGCTCTAGCTCCGTTAAGGCTGGCTTTAACCGCATATTCATTGAGATTCAGAGCTCCGAACTTCACAAGGAGGAGTCCATTTTCAACGATGACGTTGCGCGGGTAGCAGCCGCCGTCGGTTGAGAAGGAATCCACAACGAAAGAACCGTCAGAGCGTTTTGCGGTTGCAATAAGGAAGCGGCTAACAGCAGGATTAACTTTGAAGCTGCCAGTCGTTTTTGTTTCTTTACTTTCCCAATATTCGACGCCTCCTTTTCCGCTTAGAAGTTTGCCGATCACTCCGTCATCAACTAATACACCTGCTGCGCCGTCAAAAATTGCCTTCTTCATGCCGTCATAAGTCGGCTCATAGCCCAGCTTCTTGAGGCATGTAACGGTAACTTTGCTGATAGGAACATCGTTCTGTACGACCAGACGAGTTCCGTTCAATGGAGAAAGATAAGATTCTGAGAAGATATTCGGATGAGTCTTGAGAAGAGAAATCGCTTCAAGGGCTTCATCGGTTTCATTGGAGATTTGGCCGCGGCAGTAACTATTGATGTGAGCAATATGCAGGAAGTTATCCTCTGCCGCAGCAACAGCTTCTCTGAAGCCTTCGATATTCGAGCCGTGGGCAGTGCTACCGACGTGCCAAGCAATCCAGGATTTTTTCTGGTTCGCTAACTCGATAAAGCTTTCACTGATATCAACATCCATCGGGAAATGGCCGCCTAGAAGTTTGATGCCGATGCCGCCGTTTTCCAGCGTTCTATCCAGGAAGTCGGATTGTTCCTGCTGAGATGGACGGGAAGAGGTTAGTGTCTGTCCGGCTCTGGCAGCGTCAAGGATTGCAATGTTGACACCGGCGCCGCTTCCAGGAATGGATGTCAGAATGTCTTCTAAAGGTCCGGCCATATCCAGAGTAGTGCAAACGCCGGCCAGAGCAATCATGCGCTGAGCGTGTTTATGGCCTAACACCGTGCGCATATGCGTATGCATATCAATGATGCCGGGAATCAAGACTTTTCCTGAAGCCTCGATGAGTTTCTTTGCAGGAAGAGAGATTTCGTCTTCAATTGCGGTGATTTTGCCTTCTGCGACAGCCACGTCCTTTATTGCATTAATTTTGTTAAGAGGATCGACGACAAGCGCGCCTCGAATAATCAAGTCAAACATTTTGATTTTTCTCCTGAGATTTGATTTTGGTGTTGCGTGCTTGAGATTGTATGAGCATCAAGGCATCTTGAATATTGAGAATAACCTGCAAGATTTAGAAAAATTTTTTCTTGAAATTTCTCGATTTTTGTTACCCATTTAGATCATTTAGATATCAGGATTTGAAGGGCTTTCCATACAATTCGTACTCATACGGAAGAAACATAAATAAAGGCCTAATTTTGAACATTTACTCCATGACAAAACTTGCTGCAGTGACGGCATCTGTATTGCTTACGACGACGGCTTTTGCTCAGCAAGATTCTCAAAAGTCCTTGGACTACTCCTTGGATACTGGTAATGTCGAGATCACTCCTGCGGGGGAGACTTCAACGATTCAGAAGGATGAAGTTGAAGACGACGAACCGTTTCTTCCGATTTTTGGCAAAGAAGCACGAGAAAAGGGATATGAACTGCCAAAAAGTTATGGTGTCAATGTTAACTACATGAATATTCATCAGAATATCAATGTTAAATCTATCCAATTCGATGGCTTGACTATCCCTTTTATCAACAGGCCTTTAAAGCCTGATTTGTTCAAAATTGATGTTCTAAGTACTCGTCAGAGAAGCCACACAGAAACATTACGTTTGGATGCTTGGGTATTTCCTTTTATGAACGTTTATGGAGTAGTCGGCCATACCAAAGGGCGTTCAATTTCAAAGATAAATGTAGGCTCCACTAATCCTTTCGTAAATAAACTCATTAAGTCTATGGGCGATATGGATGGAATCGATTTTGTGCTTAAATTCAAAGGTACTACTTATGGTTTAGGAACAACCTTTGCTGGTGGTGTTGGAAATTGGTTTGGACTGCTGGATTTGAACTACACGAGAACTAAGCTCAATATCATTGATGGTAATATCAAAGCCTTCACATTAGCCCCTCGAGTCGGCTATCGGTTCGCCTTGCCTGCCATTGATACCATTAAGTTGCCTCAGAGCAAATTTAGTCTCTGGGTAGGCACGATGTACCAGAACGTTGACCAGAATTTTCATGGAAAACTGTCTAAGTTGAGCTTCTCTCCAAAACTCCAGAGCCTTATTAGCGCAGTTAACAAAGGGCAGGGCACATTCAACGTTAAGCAAAAGATGGAGTCTCCGTGGAACATGTTGGCCGGTTTCCGCTGGGAAATTACTCCGAGCTTTAATATTCTTGCTGAAGCAGGTTTTATTAAGCGCAACAGTTTCTTTGCCGCTGTTGAGTATCGTTTCTAAGATTAAGAGAGTTAATTAATATGAAATTAGCTGAAGCGTTACGCGAGCGTAAACAATTGCAGATAAAGATGGGAACGCTGCGTCAAAAATTAATTGACAACGCGATCTATCAGGAAGGTTCAAAGCCGGTCGAAGATCCGGCGGAGCTTATTAAAGCACTTGAATCGACACGGGGAGAACTTGCAGCTCTGATTAAACGTATCAATGCAACAAATTCCTCCGTCAAAGTTGGTGATTTCTTGCTTGGAGATTTGGTTGTCGATCGCGACACCAGAATCATGGAAGTTACAGCTCTGAATAATCTGATTGATCAGGCTTCTCAAGTTTCAAATCGTTATTCTCGATCTGAAATTCTTGTCCTTCCTTCAATTAACGTTAAGGAAACTCAGAAAAAAGTTGATCAGTTGGCCAAAGACATCCGCGAATTGGACAATTTGATTCAAGCTACTAACTGGAATACTGAATTAATCTAAAAGTTGATTGGTAGAGCGGTCAAAGGCGAAAGCAAAAAACTTACTTGCTCATGGCCCGAAGGCCCGGGCCAAAATTAATTGTAAAGGCCTGCGAAGTAACTAAGTTCACATGAGAACGACGGCTGTACTTTTCAGTTTCTCTAGAACATTTGACTACCGCGCTTTGATTTGATTGCTCGAGGGTGGGTTTGGGGATCAAGATCTTTTTACTAGTACGCCGTATCGGCGAAGTTTCCTGTCATTTAACAAGAGCCTTATTTTGACCGTACAGTTCGTTTAGTGCTTTTGTTACCTCTTTTATTGCCGCGGACTTCACAGAGTATTAATTCTTGATCTCGAAAAATCTTCAAAGAAAAAGAGCCGCAACTGCGGCTCTCAAAGTTACTGCTTAACCATTATTTTTGTTGTGCAGCTGAGGCTCCCGCTTGTCTTCCAAAGGTGAAGACGTCGGCAATGGCATTACCGCCAAGACGGTTAGCGCCATGAATCCCGCCTGTGACTTCGCCGGCAGCATACAGCCCGGGAACGGGTTTACCATCCTTGTCCAAAGCTCTGGCAAGCGTATCGATGCGGACGCCGCCCATCGTGTGGTGAACCGTTGGAACTTTAAGGCATGCATACCATGGTCCTTCAGTCATCGGTGCGTCGTCTGTGTTAGTTGCAACAAATCCGAACTTGTCTTTAGTGCCTTTGTTAGATGCAGCTTTGTTGTACTCGGCGACTGCAGCTTTGAGATGATCAGCAGGGACGTTGATGAGCTTTGCCATTTCATCAAGAGTATCAGCTTTTTTCACCCGACCGAGTGCCAACATATCCTTCATTGTGACGCCCATGCGGTCGGGTTTGTTTTCGTCCGGATAACGAAGTTTGTTCATTAACAGCCAGTATGTCCCGTCCGGCTGCTTGAAGATAGCTTTACAAAGCGTGTCGCGGGCAGCGGATTCAGAAACAAATCTGTCTCCGTTCTTATTGATGAACAGACGATTTCGGCCGGAGGTTGCAATATCCTGCATGAGGCCAGTTCCGGGCGTTCCGTTCGGATGGAGCTGAATATCAGACAAACCGATAATGTCGGCATGAGCGCTCTTAGCTAACTTCAAACCGTCACCTTGTGCTGCCTTATTAATATTAGTGGTGCCGATTCTGTTATCCAGAGTGACTTCCTTCCAGACGCCGGTGTTAACTTCCTGACGGAACTTAACATTTGCTCCGAAACCACCTGTTGCCAGAATCACGCTCGGTGCCATAACGGTGACCGGCTGCTTTCCTGCATGTAATCCGGAAACGCCGATGACTCTGCCGGACTTATCCATAATCAGCTTAGAAGCAGGTGTCTCGGTTAAGACCACGACACGGTCACCGTATTCTTTGAGTTTGTTTTCAAAGACAGATGTATAGGCATAACCGGCCGGTTTCTTACCATAATGGCTTCTCTGACCTAAAGAGCCGGTTGCAGCGCCAATTTTGTCACGGAAGACAACACCTTCTTTTTCCATCCATTCAACAGTCGGACAAGCGTTTTCGGTAAGGTATTTGACGAGTTCAGGATTGCCGACATTGTGGCCGCCTTTCATCGTGGCTTCATAGAATTTCTGAACGGAATCGTCAATACCTTGTGCTTTCTGACGTTTGTCATCAACAGCGTTTAAGGCACCACCGGAAACGTTGGTAGAGCCACCGAGATAACCAAGTTTTTCCAGAATGACCACTTTCTTTGCGCCGTTTTCGAGAGCAGAGACGGCAGCCGCTAAGCCCGTTCCGCCACCGCCGATAATGGCTACGTCAGCCTTGTATTCAACAGGGGTAGAAGAGATGTGGGAGACTTTTCTTGTGTAGTTTTTTAGTTCCTGGTCCGTAGCTCCGGCCTTCTGAAGACACGTTCTAACGGCAGATTTAAGTGCGAGGCTCGAGAGGGATGCGCCGGTAATGTTGTCAACACCGATTGTTTGGTCTTTTAGTATGGCGGCAGCTGTTTTGTCTAAAGCTACTTTGCCAACACCAAAACTCTCCAAGTTTTTACTGGTATCGATAGCTGCGATTTTGTGATCTTTAATGGTGACTTTGACAGTCATCGGAGCATTGTGACCGTTAACTGTCGTTTCGTATACTCCGTCAGTCAGTGCTGCTTGAGATTGACTGGCAAAAGCCATAGATAAAATGAATGGAATCAAAGCAATTTTTTTCATCATCAATTCTCCTTGATGTGTTGCGAGACAAGAACATTTATAGCACTGTGTACTACCTAGGTAGTTTGCTAAATGTCAAAAGATCAAGAATAAAAGAAACGGATCTTAAAACGTCTACAACTTAGGATTAAGCTGTAGTGTTGTTTGTTACGAGAATAGATAAATAGACAAGGATTTCGAATGGCCGATCTCTCATTTCCGCTAGATAAGCCCTTATCGTCTCTTGGAATTAAAAGTCGCTTACTCCATCTAAACGGAATGCTCCATGCGGTAAGAAAATGGAAAGATCCGCAGGCGGATAAAGCCATACATCTTTTAGTCAAGGACAATATCGGAGTCGCAGGCTTTCCTACATCTGCCGGAAGCTACGCATTAAAAGACTTGGAACTTCCTGATGCTTTCTGCATCCAAAGACTGCGTCGGAATCCCAATATCGATTTCTTCGGCAAAACCCATCTGACTGAATTAGCTGGTTTTGTGACCTCGAACGTGTTGCCTTATGGTTATTCAGAGTTAGGAGGTTTCGGTCAAAATCCCCATGGAAACTTTCCCTGCGGGGGTTCAAGCGCAGGATCTGCCATTGCTGTCGCAGCCGGTTTTTGCGATGCAGCCCTTGGCACTGAAACCAGAGGAAGCCTAATGATCCCGGGTTTTAGAAATGGTGTGTATTCATTTAAGCCAACTAGAGGATTAGTCTCCAGAACCGGAATTATTCCGTTGTCTTCATCTTTTGATGCGCCGGGTGTATTGACTCGAAATCCGGCTCTATTGAAAGAGGTTTTCCTATCAATGATTGGCGTCGATCCGGCTGACGATCAATCTTTTGAATTGAGGAGTAAGGAAAGCAAGCCTAGTAGAAAAAGAATCATCTTATGTGTAAACCGCAGTCTCGGAGAGATGGAGTTACTGCAAACTAAGCTGCGTTCTTTCTTAGCTCAACTAAAACTCAATGGATTCGAGATTATCTTTATTGATTTGCCTGAAGTCAGTTTTGATTACAAAACAATTAGTTCGACCGATATTCGAGCTGATATAACTAAGTTCCTACATCGATATGGCTCAGACAATGAGCCACGCTCTTTCGAGGGACTCGTAGAATGCTATCGAGAAAGGCCTCATGCACATCTTTACGGCATGGAGCGTTTGGAAGACGCGTTAGCTATGCCTCAAATTGAAAAATCTGAATTGAAAAAATTGGTTCAGGAAAATGTGGCGAAAGCCAGAAACTTAATTGATGACATCCTTGCTCATTACGATGCTGATTTTGTGGGATTTTTGAACTTTGTAGATTGGTTCTCAATCGGAGGAGGGCCGAGCTGCACTTTGCCGGTTTCTTTTGAGACTAAACCGCCTATTTCTATAATGCTTGGCGCGCGTGTCGGTAATGATCTGGCCATTCTTCATCTTGTTAAAGAGTTGTCTGAAATAGCTAAAGCTGCACAACATGTTGAAAAATTAGGCAATAAAGCAGAATGATTATCCTCATCGCCGGCGACACCCATACAGGCAAGACAAATCTTGCTCAGAAACTTCTTGAGCATTACAAGATTCCGTATGTTTCGATTGACCACCTAAAGATGGGACTTATCAGAAGCGGTAATACTGGCCTCACTCCTGAAAGTGACGATGATACTTTGACGGAAAAGCTTTGGCCGGTCGTCAGGGAAATGATCAAAACTTGTATCGAAAACAACCAGAGCCTTATTGTCGAAGGCTGTTATATCCCATGGGACTGGAAAAAAGATTTCACAGAAGAAGAAGGAAAATCAATTAGTTATCTTTGTTTAATTTTCAGTCGAGCCTATCTGGAAAAGAACTTCAATCTGATCAGAAAACACGAAAACGTCATCGAACAGCGGCAATGCTACGAGCTCGCTTTGGAAGACATGATTTCGTGTAATGAAAGAAATTTTCAAAACTGCTTGGAATACCACCTAGGTCATATTGACATAGATGACAAATACGAAGTTTTTCCGCAGGCCGTTGCCAGCATTGAAAAACAATTGAAAGAAGGTTCGGATTTCAAAGCTAGGAGAAATAGTCTCTAAGGAAATTAAATATTGAATATCTCTCTCGTTCTAGCCTCTATCGAGGCCGCGTCTTCTTCAATAGGCTTCCGTACTCCAGTTAATAAAATTTGGACGTCGTCTGCCAGTATCTGTGGGATACCGGAGAGTTTTCGCATAACTAAAGTTTGTTCCGGGCACGCTTCCACACACCGTTTGCAGTCCACGCATCTGAGAGGGTCTGCCAGGAGTTTAAAGTGACCGTCCTTCTCTCGTGAGGTTAAGCAGCCGGAAGGGCAAAGCAGCACACAGATGTTGCACCCGGTGCATGTATTTTTGTAAACACCGGGAAGCGGAAATATCTTCTCAGTAATCTCATACTCCGTTTTTTTGTCACGGATCAGCTTGATGCAGTCAATAAGCATCTCTCGACCAAGCACTGGGAAAACTTTCTCAGTTTTCGGAGCATTGCCTTTCAAGCTTGCAATTTCTGACCTTTCCAGCAATTCATTAGAGATCTTTCTAAAGATCTTTCTGCGCTTTAAATTGTCTAATTCTTCGGAGGCCGTTTCAGTAATTTCAATCTTCGGCTGTATCTTCAGTATGTCTGAGAGTCTGGAAATTTTTTGAGCCATGCTTTTGGCAGGGTCTCCTTCGTTACTGATCGCGCAGTTTCTGCAGTTTCCGCAATAAACAACAACTTTAGCTTCCGTTGTTAATTGGGCCAATACGAAGAGCGCAGGGCTCATACTTCCTAAACAACCGACGGAAATTCGTTCTTTTGCTTGCGAACTTTTAGGGCAAGTAAAGATAGCCGAGAGATTGGTCGATTGATGTTCTTGATTCTCTTCCAGTAATTTTTTGAGTTGAAACAGAGCAGAATAAAGAGGGTACTTTGCAAAAGCAAACGCCTCAGTAGGACAAGAACTTACGCACGCTCCGCAAACAGTACATTTGATATTTTCTAAACCGATCGTTCCGTTATTGAGGAAAATGGCTTTTTCACGGCATGCTTCAACACAGCGACGACAAGAAGATTTTGGAAAAAGAGTCCTAACGCATCGGTTTTTCTCAAATGTGAGCTTGGCGTTATGAATATCTAAAGCTTGTTCGCCGTACCTTTTCTCAATGTCAGAACGGCACAGTCCAAGCAGATGTTCAATTACCTGTGTTTTATCAAGGGACATCTTTTCTTTCTAGCAGGTTGTGATGGCCTCTATTCTAGGAGATAGCAGGAAGAACAGAACAAAAAAATCGCCCTCCGAAAGATTTGGAGAGCGAGTTAGGAGAGATGTATGAAAACTCATGTTCTGAATTTGTTATTCGGTGGCCTTTTCTTTCAGTCGCGACGTTAATTCTTTCTTTAATTCTTCAAGAAGCGGGGGAAGCGTCTCAGTGCATTTTCCATAAATTCTATGATTAAATTTGGAATATGGATGGATGAGCGGATCTAAATCAAGATTGATTCTTATCGATGCTTTCGTTTCTCTCACGAAATTGGCCGCAGGATAGACGGTGCCGGAAGTGCCTACGGAAATAAAGACGCAGGCTTTCTTGAGATACGAAGGTATCCAATCCATGCCGTAAGGTACTTCTCCGAAAAGCACAACATTGGGTCTCATTGCGAAATTGGTCGCTTCGCAAACCGGACAAACCTGTTCTCGTTCGTAGAAGCCGACTCTTGGGAAAGTCTTTTTGCACTTTCTGCACAAGGAAGTTTGGAAGTCGCCGTGCAGATGGAAAACTCGTGGAGCTCCTGCTAATTCATTAAGGTTGTCAACGTTTTGAGTGACATGTATCACATCACAAAAAGGAGCCATTTCCTTTTGGAAATTTGCAATTGCTATATGAGCTGCGTTAGGCCGACACGGTTCGGCGTTTTTGATTCTTTCGTTATAGAAGTCAAATACATCTTGTGTATGCCTTTCAAGTGCGCGGATAGAAGCGAGCTCCTTTGGATCGTATTTTCTCCAGAGGCCGTTGGCATCTCTAAAAGTCGGGATTCCGCTCTCTGCAGAAAGACCCGCTCCGGACAAGATGAATACAAGAGGGCGATCACCTTTAAGCGTTAATTCTTTGAAGTTTATTTCCATTATTTTCTCCAGGTCACTTTATTAGTTAGAACCTAAGAAGATTCTTGCCTTATTAGTAATCTTAAACAGACTCACGTTAATATTTGTCGCGATATGGAGATAAAGGATCCACGATGCAGAAGAATAGGGAAAGAGCGAAGATGCAAAAAGGGGATCGGAAAATTTCCGATCCCCGAACATGTTAGAGATCAAACAATTTCAGCTATTGGAAAGATTAGTTTCCTTTAGCAGCATGTGTACCGGCATCACGACCGAAAGTCATGATGTCAGCAATGGCGTTGCCGCCCAAACGGTTAGAACCGTGGATACCGCCTGTGGTCTCACCAGCAGCATAAAGACCTGGGATAACCTTACCGTTGGCGTCAAGAACCTGAGCCTTGGTGTTGATTTCCAGTCCGCCCATGGTGTGGTGAACAGTCGGAACCTTCTGGCAGGCGTACCAAGGACCTTCAGTCATCTGCTTGTCAGCCTTGTTGTTGGCGACGAAGCCCAGCGGATCCTTGTATGTACCGGCAACAACACCGTTGTAGTCTTCAACAGCCTTCTTCAGGTTAGCAGCAGGCATGTTGAGTTTCTTGGCCAGTTCGTCAAGTGTCGGAGCAGAAACAACACGACCGAGGTCGATCATGTCTTTCATCTTGGCGCCGTTGGCGTCAACCCAGTCAAGAGACGGATAACGGAGGTGGTTAACCAGGACGTAGTAAGTAGAGCCGGGTTGTGCAAAGATAGCCTTGGCCAAGACGTCACGAGGAGCACCTTCGTTTACGAAGCGGTTGCCTTCCTTATTGATGAACAGACGGTTACGGCCGGATGTACGAACCATTTCCATCAAACCTGTACCCGGAGTTCCGCAGGGATGAACCTGAATGTCGGACATACCGATAACGTGTGCACCGACTTTTTCACCCATGATGATGCCGGAGCCCTGGGCAGACTTGTTGAAGTTCGTGCAGCCGATGCCCTTGCCGAGGTCATAGTCTTTGAACACGCCGGTGTTGACTTTCTGACGAAGAGCAACATTAGCACCGAAGCCGCCTGTTGCCAGGATGACGCCCTTGTCAGCCATGAACTTGGTGGTCTTGCCGGTGTGGTTGTCTTTAGCTACTACACCGATAACACGGCCGGCCTTGTCCTGAATCAGGGAGACCGCGTCCATGTCGGTGTAGACCTTCATGTCGTTGCCATGAGCGGCGATGTATTTTTCGAAGGAACGAATATAGGTGTTGCCGGACGGAGTAGCAGGATAGTGAGAACGCTGCCACAAAGCACCCGTAGCAGTACCGACTTCGTCTTTAAACTTAACGCCGATGCTTTCCAGCCAATGAACGGACTCTAAAGCATGGTCAGTCAGGTAATGAACCAGATCAGGATTGCCGATATTGTGGCCGCCCTTCATGGTCTGTTCATAGTGTTTCTGGATAGAGTCTTCGATACCCTGTTTGCCCTGACGCTGCGGGTCAGCTGCGTTCAAAGCGCCTTCAGAAACGTTGGTGGAGCCGCCGAGGATGCCGAGTTTTTCAAGAACGATAACTTTGGCACCGGCCTGCTGAGCAGCGATAGCAGAAGCTAAGCCGGATCCGCCGCCGCCGACAACGACAACATTAGTCTTGATTTCAGCGGGAAGAGCAGTGTATTTTTCGCTGTTCTTCATCAGCTTGGCCATGTCAGCCTTGGAAACCTTAGCCTGTTCGAGTGCTTTCTTAACGGCGCCCTTCAATGCGAAGGAAGTAATGGTTGCGCCGGTAACATTGTCTACGCCGAGAGATTGGCGATCGATAATCTTCTTGGACAGTTTGTCCAGAGCGACTTTGCCGACACCGATAGTTTCAAGGTTGTCAGGATATTCAATCTTTTCAATCTTGTTCTTGCTGACGGTTACCTTGACGGTGAAGGCAGCATTATGACCGTTGACTTTTTCAGTGTAAGTTCCGGGTGTATAGGTGACTGCATTGGCTGCGAGTGCAACGCCGGCAAGTCCGACAGCCACGGAAAGTTTGGTCAAAAGCATTAGTTTTCTCCTTTGGTAGGTACGGGAAAGATCCATACCGTTGTCTTACAAAAGTACCCACAAGAGGTACTTATTACAAATTGTAAGAGACAATAGGAGAAAATGAATAGGTATAAGTACTATGGGTTATCGTCTTTCTGGATGTCTTTCTTTTTGCAGACTATTCCGGAGAGCTTGCCGCTCAGCTTCTGCAGGGAAGAGAGGTTTTCTTCCTCAATATCATCATGAAGGCCTTTAATCTGACGGGATATCAGGAGGGAGATCGTTAAGATGAGAATTGAAACAGAAGTAAGAAGAATCCACTTGCTCGTTAGATGTTCCATATTAATAATGAGGTAACGAGCAACAGCCACAACAGTAATGACCAGAGGCGTCTTGAGTTTTAACTCATGCTGTCCGAGCGAATACTGTCTGACCATCGACAAAATCTCGATGAATAAGAACAAGAGCAGTAAGTTAGCCAAGCCGATGCTCTTGGTCGCAAACATGTCATAACCTTCGGCCACGATCGCGACTGCGGTCGCAATTGTGATGATGATCAGGGCGCCTGCCTGAATGATCAGAAGAAGGGTTTCGAACTTGTCGTTAATTTTTGCGATGATTGGTTTATTCATTTTTTTCTTGATTAATAATGGGTCCCGCGACCCATGCCTGCATTATGAGAAAAAAAAGAGGCTAGTGCGGCTTAATAAGTAGCAATCTACCAAGAATGGGCGAAAGCGATCTTGGATTGCAACTTTTTGTTCATCAAAAATCAAACTGTTCGATTCATCTATTTGAAAATAAATAGAAAAGTAACTGTTGAACAAACGGTTGATCGCTGAAAAATTATTTAGCAAACTACTAGACAAACAAAAAATACTTGTTTTTAAATTTTGAGAGGAATCCTTCGATCTGAGTGTTTAGAATTGGAGCACATTTTTGCCAGGTAATGGCAGCGATTAATAAGTGGAGGGGGCATTGGATTGTGCTCAAGTGCGAACCAAACTCGCTCTCTTAAAAGGATGCGGAATAACGAATAAACGCACGCGGTAAAAGTATGGAAGGTATTTCTCTCATTTCGACCTTAGCGATCGGTTTCGGTGTCGCTTTGGTCCTGGGGTTTTTGGCAGAAAAATTAAAAGTGCCGGCATTGGTCGGCTACTTGCTCGCCGGTATTTTGGTTTCGCCGTCGGTATTCGGCTTTGATGTGGATTTGAACTTGGCCAACCAGCTGGCTGAAATCGGCATCATGCTCCTGATGTTCGGCGTGGGCCTGCATTTCTCCTTGACAGACTTGCTGAAGGTCAAAGGCCTTGTTGTTCCGGGCGCGATTTGCCAAATGCTTTTGTCAGCCTTAATCGGTTTTGGCTTAAGCTGGCTTTGGGGCTGGGACGTAGGTCATTCAGTTCTTCTCGGCTGCTGTTTATCCTGTGCTTCCACGGTCGTTGTTCTCAAAGCCTTGGAGGCAAGAGGCATGCTCGAAGGCTTCGACGGCAACGTAGCAGTGGGCTGGCTGATCGTGCAGGACATGGTCACAGTCTTGCTCTTAGTTCTCTTGCCGCCAATGGCTTCAGTGTTCACAGGCCAGGCTCAGACTTCTTCTCAGCCGCTCTGGCAGCTTCTGCTTATAACCTTGGCTCAGGTTGTCGTCTTTATCGTACTGATGCTGGTGATCGGGCGCCGTCTGCTGCCGTACCTCCTCTGGCAGGTTGCCAAAACCGGTTCCCGCGAACTCTTTACGCTTTGCGTATTGGCAGTGGCCATCGGTATTGCCTTCGGCGCCGCTGAAGTCTTCCATGTGTCCTTTGCTTTGGGTGCCTTCTTCGCCGGCATGGTGATGCGTGAATCCAAGTATGCCCATAGAGCAGCCGTGGAATCCCTTCCGCTGAGAGATGCCTTTTCGGTTATTTTCTTCGTCGGTGTCGGCATGATGTTCAATCCGATGGTGATCGTCGAACATCCTTGGCATCTGCTTTGCGTGCTGCTTTTAATCCTCTTCATTAACCCGATCATCGCCGCATTATTAGTGATGCTGTTCCGTTATCCCTTGCACACCGCCTTGACACTCGGCGCATGTTTAGGACAGATCGGTGAATTCTCGTTCATCTTGGCGAGCCTAGGAAAGTCCATGGGCATCGTCTCTGACGAAGGCATGAATCTCGTCTTGGCAACAGCGATTTTGACGATTGCGCTTAACCCGATTGCTTTTGCTACCCTTCCGAAAGTCGCTGAATTCCTTAAAAAACGCAGCAAACTGGCTCGTATTTCGGCTGCTCGCCCGGATCCACAGTCTCTTATGCCGGACGAAGTCGAAAAGAAGAAAATCACCGGTCATATCGTCATTGTGGGTTACGGCGACGTCGGCTGTAAGTTAACAGCAGCTCTTCAGAAAGATGAAATCCCAACCGTTATCGTCGACAAAGACGATTCCCTGGTGGCTCAGCTGCGTAAGAACGGATATACCGCTATTCAAGGCGATGCCGTGGATCCGTCTGTTCTGCTTCAAGCTCACGTGCAAAACGCTGCCGTGATTGTTCTGACAATCCGTGATGAGATTTTGGAACGCAAGGTCGTAGAAACTGCCAAGCTGATCAATCAAGGTGTTAAGGTTATCCTTCGAGCCGCTACTGACCAAGAAGCTAACCACTTCAGAGCGGATAACCTGGGAACGGTCGTTCAGGCTTCTGTGATTCTGTCCCAAGAAATGGATAAGTTGGTCCGTCTGGCAATCCTTAAAGGCGATTCTCCGGTGGACGAAGAAATCGCAGTTAACAGTGATGTCAACCCGGCGCCCCCTTCACAGCATCCTGAAGTCAATCCCTAATATTTTATTGAGAAAGCTGAGTTTTTCAGCTTCCTTATTAATCTCGTGTGTCGCCTTTGGGAATTGTTCGATTTCTAAGAAATAGCGAATAAGGAATAAGAGTATTTATCCCTTTGATTCCTTATAGAAATTATGCGTCAAAAGCGAGATTTCTAAGATGGGCGGAAAAGTCCCATTTGTCAGTCTCAGAAAGCTTTCTCGAAAGTAGAATATTGCCTGAATTTGCGTGGACGAACCGGTTGGATCCTCCGAGTCATGCAATTCGCTTAAGTGTACAGAACGGTTACGCTCAAAGAATTTTTAGCAATCTGCATTAAATTTTTGCCGGCATAGGACAAACGAACGATGAGTCATAGTTTTAGCTTGATTTCGACCTTGGCGATCGGTTTTGCGATTGCCTGGGCGCTTGGCTTCCTCATGGAGCGCATCAAAGTACCGGCATTGGTTGGCTACTTGCTCGCCGGTATTATTATTTCGCCCGCAACACCCGGATTTGTGGGTGATGTTAATATTGCTTCCGAACTCTCTGAAATCGGTGTCATGCTGCTGATGTTCGGCGTCGGCTTGCATTTTTCTATGACCGATCTCATTCGAGTCAAGAATATCGCGGTTCCCGGAGCTATTCTTCAGATGGGCCTGGCGACCTGTTTAGGCGCGGTTTTGGCCCATTTCTGGGGGTGGCCGTGGGGACAAAGCATCGTCTTTGGTATGTGTCTTTCCTGCGCCTCCACGGTTGTGCTTCTGAAAGGCTTGGAAAGCCGAGGCATTCTGGAAAGCGGCGACGGTCAAATCGCCGTGGGCTGGTTGGTCGTCGAAGACATCATGACCGTCTTGATCTTGGTGCTCCTGCCTCCGCTGGCTTCCTTGCTGGGTTCTCCTCTGCAAAATACCGAGGCTTCTTTGCCGCTTTGGCAGATTGTCGGCATCACGCTGGCTCAAGTATTCGGTTTCATCATCCTGATGCTGGTTGTCGGAAAACGCCTGCTTCCGTGGCTTCTTCGCCAGGTTGCTAAGACGGGTTCCCGCGAGCTCTTTACGCTTTCAGTGTTGGTATTTGCAATCGGTATTGCCTACGGTGCAGCGCAGATCTTCCATGTCAGTTTCGCATTGGGTGCCTTCTTCTCCGGCATGGTGATGCGTGAAAGCCGTTACTCTCATCGCGCTGCGATGGAGTCACTACCGCTTAGAGATGCCTTCTCGGTTATCTTCTTTGTGGGCGTCGGCATGATGTTTGATCCCAATGTCCTTTACGAACAGCCCTTGCATGTGTTGGCCGTGCTTGCCATTATTATCTTAGGCAAAGGTCTTGTTGCTTTTGGTCTGGTCTTGTTATTCCGTTATACGCTTCACACTGCTTTAACGGTTGCTGCCGCACTGTCTCAGATCGGTGAATTCTCGTTCATTTTGGCTGCACTTGGACTTCAGCTCAAGATCCTGCCGCAAGAAGGCATGAGTTTAGTATTGGCCGGCGCCATTATTTCTATCGCCCTGAATCCGTTTGCCTTTGCAACGGTCGGACCGGCTCGCGACTTCATAAAAAAGCGTTGGGGATTCGCTAGAAGAATGGACGCGCGTATCGATCCAATGGCACTTATGCCGGACAGCGTCGGTAGCGACATCCTCCACGGTCATGTGGTTCTTGTCGGTTATGGAGAAAAGGGGAAAATCATCCTCGAAGAGCTGCTTCAACGACATCTTTCCGTTGTAGTGGTAGACGATCACCATTCGGTTATTGAAGAGCTTCGAGAGAGGAATGTTAATTCTATTTACGGAGATGCTACAGATCCTGCTGTCCTTATCCAAGCTCATATACATGAAGCGGCCATTCTTGTTCTGGCAATTGAAAATGAGATCCTTTGCCGCAAGATTGTTGAAACAGCCAAGATCCTGCGACCGACCATTGAAACAGTCATGCCTGCCGAAAACGAAGAAGATGCTAAGGCCCTTAAGGCGGACGGTGTTGCTCAGGCTTTTGTACCGGACGAGCTCTTGGCGCAAGCCATCGTTCAATTCACGATGAGCCGTTTTGGCAAAGAATCCGAAGACCAAAAAATTCGGGAAGAGGAGGCAGAAGAACGAAAAGCAGTTGAAAGAGGAGCACTCTAGTTCTTCTTAATTTGGCTCGAGTTTTCGAACTCTATGTACAACAGGCGCCTTTCGGCGCCTGTTGCGATTTCAATTAAATACTCGGTTAGTACTCAGTACCTGAAGTATCTCCTGCAGGGCGAGCCTGAGCAGGAACAACCAAAACCAAATTCGGTTGTGTCTTAGAAGCAGAGGGCAAAGGAGCAACTTCAGCAAGTTTGCCGTATTTCTTACGCAGCTCTTCGATTTCGCCGAATTCGATAGCGCGATTAGGACAGCTTTCCACACAGATCGGCTGAAGTCCTCTCTGCAAGCGGTCAAAGCAGGCATCGCACTTTCTCATCTTGTGAGCAGTTTCGTCCAATACCGGTGCATGATACGGGCAAGCCTGTGCACAAAGTCCGCAGCCGATACACTTCGTCGCATCAATGACCACCAAACCGTCTTCTGCACGTTTGTGATGTGCTTTTGTCGGGCAAACCTTAACGCAGGCAGGGCCGGAGCAGTGGTTGCAGCCTAAGCTGACGTAATAACCGAACACGTCTTGTGTCCAGGATCCGTCAGCAGCCTGTTTCCAGTTTCCACCGGCGTATTCATGAACTTTGCGGAAGTTCATGCCCACGGGAAGGTTATGTGCGTCCTTGCATGCTACGGCACAAGTCTTGCAGCCGGAGCATTTTGATACGTCAACAAAAAATCCAAGTTGTGTCATCTTTTTTCTCCTAGGCCTTACGGACTTCTACAAGGTTGGTGTGCTGAGGATTGCCTTTGGCCAGCGGGCTCGGGCGCAGCGAGGTAAGCGTATTGATGTTGCCGCCTACGTCGACGACATTACCGTTCTTGCTGACCGGCGTGTACCAAGCGCCCTGAGGAATGCTCACAACGCCCGGCATAATTCTTGAAGTAACTTTTGCCGGAAGTTCGACGATACCGCGATCGTTAAAGATCTGAACCAAATCGCCGTTGTTGATTCCGCGTGCTTTAGCGTCCAAAACGTTCATAAAGACGACGTCAGGATGCTGTTCACGCAGCCAGGGAAGGTTGTGGAAGGTGGAGTGAATACGGCCGTGATGGTGGAAACCGTAGCACTGCAGCGGATACTTCTTCTGCAGTTCATCCCCGTACATCTCCCAGTTTCTGAAGTAGATAGGAATCGGAGAGATCACATCGCCGGGATTCAGCTTCCAGGTATTGGCGATATTGTTAAGACGTTCGGAATAGATTTCAATCTTGCCGGACGGAGTCTTAAGCGGGTTTTTAACCGGGTCGGCTCTGAATTCGGAAAGCGCAACCGGATTCTTTCTCCAGCCGTAGACTTGAGCAGGACCGCCTTTCCAGAACGTATCCCAATCAGGCAGCTGAGGAACTTTCTTGCGTGTTTCGTTGTAGCACCATTCGAGCCACTGCAGCTGAGTTCTTCCTTCCGTGAATTCCTGTTCCTTGCCGAGTTCCTTGGCAATCAAGCGGCAGATTTCGTACGAAGTCTTCTGATCCCACTGAGGTTCGACAGCCTTGTGCATCGGCAGCATGGAAGTCGTACCGCCGTTAGAGCCGCCTTGGCAGGCGATGTCGTCGGTTTCAGGACCAAGGACGTCCGGAAGAAGAATATCGGCATAACGGCAGGTCGGTGTCATCATGTTGTCGCAGACTACGATGAATTCGCACTTAGATGTGTCGCGAAGGATCTTATCCGTTGCGTTTGAGTCGGAGTGCTGGTTAATCGTGGTGTTGCCGCCGGAGTTCACGATCATCTTGATATCGTGGTCCAGCTTCTTGACGCCGCGCATACCGTCGGTAATGTCGGTCATGTCTTTACCGCGAACAATGGCATCCGTCCACATGAAGACAGGGATCGTGGCTTTAACAGGGTTCTTGCCGATCGGGAGATAAACAGCTGGCAGAGAAGAGTTGCCTTCGGCATCACCCGGGTTCGTGCCTGGCAAGCCGACTTGACCTAAAAGAATCGGCAGCATGGCGATGGCGCGAGCGGTTTCTTCGCCGTTAGCCTGACGCTGAGGACCCCAGCCCTGAGATATGAAGCAGGGCTTAGTCGTGCCCATTTCCTTAGCAAGCTGAACAATGGTCTCTACCGGGATACCTGTAATCTTGGCAGCCCATTCCGGAGTTTTAGCGATTCCGTCTTTGCCTTTGCCGAGAATGTGGCTCTTGTAGTCACTGCCTTTTGCGGCAGAGGCGGGGAGTGTTTTTTCGTCGTAGCCGACGCAGTATTTATCAAGGAAGTCCTGGTCGACCCAGTTATTCTTGATCAGTTCGTAGGCAATGGCTTCGACTAAGGCAGCGTCCGTACCCGGACGAATCGGAATCCACTGATCCATACCTGCGGCAACGGTATCGTTGTACATCGGGTCGATCATGATGGATTTCGGATGGCCTTTTTCTTTAGCGCATTCGAGCTGATAGCCTTTACCGCCGCCGGATCCGCGTGTGACTAAAGTATTGCCTCCGAATGTGACATACAGTTTGGCGTTGCCGATTTCACTCATGTCTGAGCCGGGACGACCGCCGTAGGTGTAAGGCATGGCTGCGCCGATCTGGGCGGTGGAGTAAGAACCATAGTACTTAAGGTAGCCGCCCATGAGGTTGAGCAGGCGCCACCAAGCGCGTCTGGAGTTCACTAGAGACTGCTGGCCGGAGCAATACTGCCAATAGACGGATTCATTGCCGTATTTTTCAACGGTTCTCTTGAGGTTGTCTGCCACGGTTTTGATGGCTTCATCCCAAGTAATGCGTTCGAATTTGCCTTCGCCGCGTTCACCGACGCGTTTCATCGGATATTTCAGTCGATCCGGTGAGTACAGGCGCTGTCTTAATGCACGGCCGCGCAAGCAGGCGCGAATCTGACGATGATCGCAGGCGTCACCGGCGGTGTTGTCAGTTTCAACGCGAATGACTTGGCCGCCTTTGACAAAGCAGCGCTGCGGGCAGCGCTGGCCGCAGTTAATCACGCAGGCATTTCAGTAGAAAGGTTCAATTTCTTTAACCGCCTGAGCAACGGCTTTAGAGATCGGATTCATCAAAAAGCTGCCTGCAGCAACGCTGAGTGCTGAAAAACGCAGGAAACTTCTTCTTCCGAAAGTGCTCTGTGGAAGATTGAACATGTGCTCTCCTTGTTTTTTAATTTTGGGGTGGGTAAACAAAGATTAGGGGTCTTTGTTGCCTAAAATTGTATTTAATACGTTCGGATGAGGTCAAGAGTGTGAATCTAGTAATAACGAGTAGTTGTTTGTCTGCGAAATCCCGACAACGATAAACCCTCTCAATGAATATTTAGCTAACAAATAATCAAAAAGAGATATAGGAAAAATCCAATATTTGTTTTATGGTAAAAAAGAAAAAGGCCTCGCAATTCGGAGACCTAAGCAAGAAATAATTCTTTAGGTAAAGTCGGGTCGGACGTATAGCTCACCGGGCGTTGCTACATAACCTAAGTGTTCGGAAATATCATCCGCAGTGTGTTTGATTTCGCTGATCCAGCCTTCTAAGAAACTGCTGGCGGGAGAGGAGATCGAAAGGCAGGCAACTAATTTGCCGGAGTCGTCACGGATGCCTGCGGCTACACAGCGAACCCCCATTTCCAGTTCTTCTTCATCTCGCGCAAAACCAAGAGTTTTGATCTTGGAGATTTCAGTCAGAAGGGTGTCGATGTCCCCGATGCTGTTCGGAGTGGACTTTTCAAGGTTGGTCCGCAAAGCATAGGCACGAATCTGCTCGAAAGAATCTTCGGCTAAGAAGAGTTTTCCTGAACTCGTGGTATGCAGGGGAGCAGTAGCGCCGATCGTACGGACGACTTGAATGCCCGGACGCTCACGCATGATACGATCGATATAGACGATATTGTCGTTTTGACGAATTGAGAGATTGACTGTCTGGCGTGTGAGATTATGCAGACGCTGCATTCCGGTTCTTGCCGTATCACGAACCGAGATTCTTTCTCTCACCAGGTTTCCGAGCTGAAGGAACCGCAAACCTAAACGATAAGTTCCGGCAGAGGCGCCTTTCTCCACAAAACGAAGGCGAACTAAATCGGAAAGGATACGGTGGCAAGTAGAGATGTGAAGACAGGTTTCGTCAGAAATGACCTTCAAATTCACAGGGTCGTGATGCTGGGTCAGGACTCGAAGAATTGCACTGGCCCGATCAAGTACTTGAATGTTTGCTTTACTAACGGACTGATCCATGAGACTGCATCTGTTTTTATTGATAAATCAAAGGCGGTAATATCAACCGCCCATGATTGTTATTTTAGATTTTTTGCAATAATTTCTGCGATATCTGAGATAGAAATTTCAGATAGTGATTTTTCTTGAGATTTCGCAGAGTCGAACATGGATAAGCAGAACGGGCAGCTCGTTGCAACTTTGTCGCAGCCGGTATCGTTGACGACTGCCTTCAGACGGATCACGTTCAGTCGCTCGGGCGCGTCCGTATCGGTCCAGAACTGTCCGCCGCCGGCGCCGCAGCACGTTGTGCAAGTGCCCCATTCCTTGGGATCGACGGTCTCTAAGCCTTTGACTTTATTCAAATCAAATCTCGGAGCGTTCACGATACCGTTGTAGCGAGCGTAATAGCACGCGTCATGGATGGCGACTCTTTCTTTTTCGGAAAGTTCTGCCTTGAGTCTGCCGGAATCCATCTGTTCCGCAATGAACTGCAGGTGCGAAATCACGTTGAACTGACCGCGCTCAAACTCGGGATACTCATTCTTAAGAGTGTTGAAGCAGTGCGGGCAGGCCGCCAACAAACGGCTGAAGTTGTACTGGCGCAGATTATCAATGTTGGTCTGTGTCTGAATCTGATAGAGATACTCTTCTCCGACTCTGCGGGCAAACTCGGCATTGCACATTTCTTCCTGCATCATGGCAAAGGACAAGCCGGAATGCTTGAGGATCTTGATCATTGCCTTCGCAATCTTCTGATTGCGTTTGTCGTAGGCAGCAGAGCAGCCGACCCAGTAAAGGATGTCGTAGTGAACGCCCGGTTCGGCAAAGGCAACGTCTAAACCTTCCAGCCAAGCCCAGCGGGTATCCGGGTCCAAGCCCCAGGGGTTGCCGACGGACTGAATGTTCTGAAGCGTTTTAGCCACGCCTTCGGCGAACTGGCCTTCTTCTAGAGCCAGAGAACGGCGCATCTGCTGGATCGTATTGACGATTTCAATGCGGGAAGGGCACTGCTCGACACAGGCACCGCAGGTCGTACAAGCCAGAAGGGATTCTTTGGAAACAACATCCGGTACCAAGACTTCTTCGGTCTTGGTGTAGCCTTCCATCATTCGTTTCTTCAAAGAAAGAATGATTTCACGAGGATCAAGAGGACCGCCGGCGCGGTTGACCGGACAGACAGAAGTGCATCGGCCGCATTCGACGCATGCGTCAAAGTTGAGACGATCATGCCAATTGAACTGGCCGAACTTGGAAATACCGAAGCTTTCCTGTTCTTCGATGTTGTCGATCTTTTCCACGAGGCCGCGCGGTTTGGTTCTCTGCCAGTAGATGCTCGTCGGGCTCTTATACATATGAGCGAAGTACGTCATCGGGATAGCGGCGACGAACATTAAGGAAATGACGCCGTGGAGGATCCAAATGTAGAGGTGCTGAGCTTCCAGCTGTTCCTTGCTCATGCCGGAGTAGAAAACCTTAGCCAGGAAGTTTCCGACAGGAGAACAAGAAGCATACGGAGGATTCTCGGCAGCTAAGCGAAGCGCTTCAACGATGTAGCCGGTAAGGATAATGACGGCAAGAGAACCCAAAATCCACAAAAAGCGGACGGATTTCTCATACTGCTTGCCCTGCTTGATAAAGCGGCGGTAAAAGGCCATGCCTAAGCCGATCAAGCAGACGACACCGGCAATATCGAGAATGAACTTATAGAAGTAGTAAACATTCCCGGCCAAGAACTGTTTGCCGAAGACCAGTTTGCCAATGTCCCAGTCTAAAACGGCCAGGCAGGTACCGAAGAAGAGGAAAACGAAACCCCAGAAAATCCAAAAGTGCAGCCAGCTGCCTAAGGGTTTGCGGATGATTCGTTTTTGCTCCAGACCTTCTTTAACAAAGAAACCCCAGCGGCGCTTGGTTTCCTTGTCCATGGCGTAGGGCTTGCCGGCACGCCAAAGTAGGTAGGACTTGCGGATGCCCACTGCACAGCAGATCGCAGCGGCGATGCCGAGAACATAGATGCCGATAATGGCCCAGACGGGAATATTCCAAAATCCCGGACGAGTGACGATGTCTACTCCATTCATAGTCAATCTCTCTAAGTTAAAGAGGTACATATTCCCGACGACCGTCGGAATTTAATCGAGATTCAAATATTCTCGGACGCAAAATCGGCCATTCAAAAGGATGCTGAATGACAGGTTCAGCCAAATGCGATTTCCGAAGAATGGTGATATGCGGTTTAAAACGGCCTTTGTCGTAAGAGATATGGAGACGATCCAAAATCTCTCGCGATTCGCGGGCCAAATGTTCTATCTCCGGAGAGGCGCTGCCGCCGACCCAAGCCACTTGAGGACGTATGAAAAGGCCGCTGTTGTCGATCAGCCAGCTTTTGCCGTTAAAGTCAGTCGTAAGAGGCAGAAGCTGAGCGATTAACCGGGCTTTATCGGGTTCGATCTCTCCGATAAAAGCCAAAGTCAAATGAAAATTTTCTTTCGGCACAGGCCGCGCGCCCGCATCGAAACTTAAAGCTCTATCCTGAGCGTCCACTAATTTATTAATGACGCTAGGCGCAGCGGGAAGTCCGATAAAGCACTTCATAAAACTTATCTGCCGTGTTGGTCACGCCACTGAGCAATGGCTTCGGAGCAATCAGCGATCAGTTCCGGACCTTTGTAGATGAAACCTGTATAGAGCTGAACAATAGAAGCACCGGCTTCCATTTTCTCGACGGCGTCCTGAGCGCTCATGATGCCGCCGGAAGCAATGATCGGCAGCGCACCCTGGAGATGCTCGGAGGCCATTCTTGTGACTTCGGTAGAACGAGCCATAAGAGGTTTGCCGGAAAGGCCGCCGGTTTCTTTAGCGAGCGGGCTGTGCTCGACCGGTTCTCTGGAAATGGTGGTATTCGTGCAGATTACGCCGTTCATGCCGTGCTTAACAATGATGTCCAGCGCATGTTTGACGCCGTCATCAGACAGGTCAGGTGCAATCTTTACGGCGATCGGGACGATCTTGCCGTCGTTTTCATCGGCTAAGCGCTGACGATGTTCAGCGATACCAAGAAGGAGCTTATCGAGTTCTGCATCAGCCTGCAGGTCGCGAAGGTTAGGAGTGTTCGGAGAAGAAATGTTGATCGCGATGTAATCACCGGATGTGTAGAGGCGATCCATACACTTCTTGTAATCCGATAAGGCTTCGCTGTTGGGCGTGACTTTGTTCTTGCCGATATTGATGCCTAAGATGCCTCCGCGGTTGCGGAAGGCTCTGGCGCTCTGGAGATTCTTAGCAACCTGAATAGCACCGACGTTGTTGAAGCCCATGCGGTTGATGATGGCTTCATCGGGAATCAGGCGGAAGAGGCGGGGCTTAGGATTACCGGGCTGACCTTTAGGAGTTACAGTACCGATTTCAACGGAACCGAAACCCAAGGCGCCGAAGGCTGTGACATGCTCGCCGTCCTTATCCATGCCGGCTGCCAAGCCAACGCAGTTCGGGAAGCGCAACCCCATGATTTCAATAGGATTTTCTGGGAAGGAACGAGTTACAAGTTTCTGAGCGCCAAGCTGAGTAGCCCAGTCAAGGTTCGAAAGAATAATGTGGTGAGCTTGTTCAGGGGTAAAACGGAACAAAACTGACTTAGCAAGTTTGTAAATTGAGTTCATTTTTTTTCGTCTTAGGACTGTAAAAAGGTCTTCCCGATATTATCCGCCGATAAGGACGGTCCGAACGCTATTGAGCTGCCGGAAGACAATTCAATATCAACCGAAAAGTATACCGAATCAATGCTCAAATCGGACTCAGGTGGTGACGAAAATCAAACGAAAACGGCCTTGACATGGAAAACCAAGGCCGTCTTGCAAATATTTAGATGGAAAATACGCCTTCAATGGTGATTATGAGATTTTCCCTTGTTTGTGCCGCTCGATGTAGTGGAAAGGAAAATTTCCTGTTTTGGCATCTTCAAAATAAAGCCTGAGGATTTTGTCGACCGAGTTGAAGGCAATCTTGTCCCATGGAATTTCGTCTTCGCTGAAGAGTCTGGCTTCAAAGGATTCGGGACCGGGATTGGCTTCGGGGCTTTCCATGGCAGCAAGGAAAATCACATGCGACTGGCTAGCATGCGCTAAATCTAAATAGACGTAAGGTTCGTCGGCAATCCGGAAATCGATCCCGGCTTCTTCCTGGGTCTCTCTAGCCGCACCGTCTCTTGTAGTCTCCTTCATTTCCTGGTGTCCGGCAGGGAGCGTCCAATAGCCTTTTCTCGGATCTATGGCTCGGCGGCAAAGCAGAACCCTGTCTTCCCAAACGGGAAGGGTGCCCACAATATTTAGCGGATTCTCGTAGAAGATTTCTCCGCAGGCCGTGCAGACATAACGTTCATGATCGTCGCCCTCAGGAATCTTTCTCTCTACGGGCGCTCCGCACTGTGTGCAGAAAAGAATTGGCTTTTTACTCATTACCGACCTCCGAAAAGAAGGAGAAACAGGCAAATGATTTTGCCTGTAGGAGCCTTAGCGGTTAAACCGAGAAACCGGAATCGGTTCTCTGTAATTAAAGACATTCATTCGAGTGAGCAGCTTTCCGAGGACTTCATACTTGTACTCAAGATATCGAGCGTGCTCTTCTTCCGAAAGACTGCCTTCCTGATGCTTGATGACTTCTTCGGCCCATTCCTTAGTAAAGATATGGTGATCAAAGCTGTAGGCAAAAGCTCTGTCTAAATAGGCGACCTCAAAGTACATGGCGCCGTTGGCAGGCGTTTGAGGGGCAAAGTCCGGTGCGATAGAAGTATCGACAAAATATCTGCCCTTTAATACAGCTCGTGTCACCAACTCAATGCCGTCACGGACTTCGTCTCCGGGAAAAGAAGTGCGGAAGCGGAAATATTCGCGGCGCGGAATCTCGTTAGGACAAAGGTCTTCGAATGCTGCGTTAAGAAGGCGAAAAGTGACGCCGCTCGCGATTAAGCCGCGATTCCCGCTGTAGCGCATTAAGTCTTCTCGCTGGAAAACAATCGGACCTTCGTCATCTCTGACCGTTAGATAAGTGGTAGGTATGTAATACATATTATTAATACTCTGTTTAAAAATCACAACGGACGGTTTTTAAAGCCGTCCGTTGTGATTTTAGATAGATTACAGAAAAGCGGGATCAAGTCGGATCATTTTGGTCGGCCGAGCCTTTATCCTGCATACGACGGTAAATAGCGGCAGCGATCGGGCCAGAAATGTTGTGCCAAACCGAGAAGATGGCACTTGGAACCGCGGCGATCGGATTGAAGTGTGCCGTTGCAAGAGCGACACCTAAGCCGGAGTTCTGCATACCGATTTCAAGACTCAAGGCTTTGCACTTAGCCACATCCATGCCGGTGATCTTGCCTAAGAAGAAACCGAGCAGGAGGCCTAAACCGTTGTGAAGCACGACGACGGCGAAGACGAGGAGACCGATTTCGGCAATCTTCTTCTGAGAGACGGCAACGACAGCACTCACAATCATGATGATCGCGATAACGGAAATAGCCGGAAGGGCAGTCACGGCAGCGTCAATCTTGGACTTGAAGATCGCTTTGACGATCAAGCCGAGAATAATCGGCAGGATTACGATCTGAATAATGGACCAGAACATCGCGACAGGATTCACGTTAATCCAGGAGTGAGCAAAGAGATAAATCAATGCCGGAGTCACGATCGGAGCAAGAATGGTGCTCAGAGAGGAAACAGTCACGGAAAGCGGGACGTCGCCACGAGCCAGATAAGTCATCACGTTGGAGGCTGTACCGCCTGGGCAGCAGCCGACCAGAATGACGCCGACGGCAATGTCGGGCGGAAGATTAAAGATTAAGCAGAGCAGCCAAGCCAAAATCGGCATGATTGTGAATTGGCCTAGGGTTCCGATGGCAACAGCCATCGGGCGACGGAATACTTCGGAGAAATCGCTTGCCTTCAGTGTCAAACCGATACCGAACATAATGATGCCCAGCAGCGGAGAGATGTAAGGAGCAAAAAACTTGAAAGAATCCGGAGAGACATATGCAAGACCGGCAAAAACAAGAACCCACAGGGCAAATGTTTTGCCAAGGAATTGACTAACAGATGCAAGGAACGCCATTTTAATTTTCTAATGTTAATTCAAAATTTCTTCTAGACGTTCGAACGTCTTTGGGTAAAAGCGATTCGAATCGTGGTTTGCAGCGTTTGACTGCGTTTTAAACGTTTTCGGGATCACCGATCAACGTGTTGAATAATTTAGCTCCAAAAAATATTGCTTTTAACTTTTCGAAATACAAAATTAATTTTCGTAACATGATATTTTATATTTATATGAAATCAATTAGTTACCTTACTTTCTCTTCACTTCTCAAGTGTTCGACACGGACTTTGAATCTCAAAATAGGTTTTTTATGTCATCGGAAATTTGCATGACTTGTAGAACAGTGATATAGTTACATTCCTCGTTACACGAGATGTTTCACATTGATTGCGGGGTGGAGCAGTCTGGTAGCTCGTCGGGCTCATAACCCGAAGGTCACAGGTTCAAATCCTGTCTCCGCTACCAATTCTTTCTGAGAGGAGTTGGTTGTTTTGGGAAGGCATACCAAAACGTAAAACGACAGTTTCGTCAAACACCCAATAATTGCGGGGTGGAGCAGTCTGGTAGCTCGTCGGGCTCATAACCCGAAGGTCACAGGTTCAAATCCTGTCTCCGCTACCAATTCTATTTTTTGAATTGGTGATGTCTAAGGCGGCTGTTAAGCTGCTTTTTTCATGCCTATTTTTGACTCCTGCTAAATCCATTTTCCAAAAGTGTAATGAGGGGTTAAATATAATAATTTATTTCTCTTATTCTCTGCATTCTTAATATAATTGCGCTGTTAACCATCTAAATTTCTATGCAGGTTCTCCGCATATGTCCATTCATATGCCTGCATAACTCGGTTGGTGCGAATTAATTTTTACCCATTGATGTGGGCTTCGCATTCTTAACCACGGCCTTTGATTGCCGACGCTATCCCGACCTCCGACTTACCACCGGACGGAAACGGAATAACCCGCTTGATCCTTTACGGACAACGGAAATAGCACCTCGACTTAATTTTTTCTGTTTTATTTGGCCATGTAAAAAACATGGCCGCCTTCTATTTTCGGAGAACTAATGAAAGAATTCTCAAAGCGGAGAACCGACGCCGTTAAAGGCCTGCGCAGATACCGTTTTCTTTTTCCGCCTAAAAATAAATATTGTCTTGTCGGCTTGAAACGTCATCCGGATAACTGGCAATTAGTTGTCCTGACGCTGTGCCGAATCTACAACTGCTTCCATTCCACTAAAAACAAGTGTTGTTCAAGAGAAACCTCTGAAGGCAGAAAAAAGTTTTATATGAAGTTTTTTAAATATGCCGCTAAAGAATTTCGGATTGATCCCCGCCAGCTAAAAACGGAGCACGTCGAAGCCTATTTCCATCACAAAATCACCGAACGGCTGAACCGGGGAGTAGAGCCGAAGGTAATCGCTAAGAGAATAGACAATGAACTCAGTCATTTGAAATTCTTTGCTTGGTGGATTTCAAAACCCAATTGCATTCCGAAGTTCTCGAAAATCATGAAAGCGGAAACGTTTCGTCTGGAAAACTGCCCGATGTCTAACTTCCGCAGCTCCCATACCGATACTTCTGCACTCAGGAAGAAAGTTAACGACGCATTCAAAATCAATGATTACTTAGGCGTCCAAGTGATGGCCATGGCTTATTTCGGACTTCGTCCGGCCGAGTCGGTCAGCCTTGAGCATCAGGAGTCTTTCTGTTCCGAAGGCGGACGTCCTTTTATCCATGTGCTGAAAGGGTCAAAAGGCGGAAAGCCGAGAAAAATCCTGATGAAAACCGTTGATCAGCACGACGCCTTCGAACAGCTCAGCTCTTTTTGTACAGAAAGGGGTATTGAACTCTTTCGTAATCCTAACCTATCGGTGCAAGAAGCCCTAAGGCTTCAAAGAAAGCAGCTCGTAGAGGAGTTGGGACTTTCAAAAGAAGTTTTTGAAGGATCTGCCTATTCAATGAGACATTCTTTTGCTTCGAGAATGATGGACGGTTATAACCCAAACGGCGAAAGGTCCTCATTGGAAGTCTCTGAAGATCTTGGACACCATAGAACTGAGGTGACGGCTGTTTATGTCGGTAACATGGAACGCGCCGGAGAAGACACTATCCCAGGATTATTAACCGCATTGGTCTCAAATCCGATGCATTCAAGCACGAAAGACAGACTCAAAATGTTCTTTCGTGAGCTTCTTGTCTCTCATACATTCTTGGGTTTCTCGCTTCTGTTTTGGTGTGCGTATACCCATAACGAAGGTCGGGATTTGGAGGCATTGGCCGCAAGAAAGCAAGCGATTTTGGGAAAGAAACGCAATCTCTATACCGAAGAGGTATTGATGGAAAAACTTTCATCGATAAGTACGAAGTCGACCGCCGAACAGTTCCTGATCCAATTCAACCAGTGTTGTCCGGCTGATTGGATCGAGAAAAACGTGATGGCGCCGTTCGATGCCAACTTGTTTTTCAAATAGTGGAAAATGGCAGATTTGCCGATTTTTTCCCGCTGAGAGGCCTAAATTTTCTAAATATAGTATCAATTCGGGAAACTACTTATATTCCTCGTCAAACCCATGTAAATCAAAGGTTTGGAAAGGGTGTAAGCAGCTAAAATTTAGATAAAACAAATAGTTGAACACAATTTTCTAGGCGGAATTTACAAATTTCAGGTAGAATCCCTGATGTCGAAATAAATCGAGATTAATTGTGTTTAGTAAGTTAGAGAAAAAGACAGTTCGTCACATGATGGAATCTGTCGGACTGATCGCCCTTGGTTACATTATTGCGGTTGCCGGCGCCGAAAGTACAGCCGTCATTATTGCAGGCCTCTTAGTTATGTTGGCCGGTTGGTTCTTCCTGATTCGCTCAGGACACGGAACGCTCCATCCGAAAGCAAGACAAGTTGCAGCAGCCAGACAAGTCGAAGAACAAAAAGTCATGGCAGGCGCTACGGATTGATGAACATCATTCCATTCGAGCTCGAGTAAATCTCGGGCTTTTTTTATTTTCGGACTCTGACGACCCAATGTAAACTTCTCCAAAAGAAATCAAAAAATTCGCTTCTCTGGAGAAAAACAGAAATTCGAAAGGAGGAGGCGCTTCCTCCCCTGCCTGAAGGCAGGGGTCTCCGCGCCTAAATTTGATGAAATTCACTGTCGTCATCGATAACTATTGTGCTAAGTCAGGCATGCTCGCTGAATGGGGCTATTGCAGCCTTTTAGAGACAGAGCATGGCAACGTGATGATTGATACCGGCGGAACCGGTCATGTTTTAAGACACAATCTCGACTTTCTCAAAATTGATCTCAAGAAAGTTAGGGCTTTAGTCCTTTCTCACAGCCATCACGACCATATCTCGGGCCTCTTGGATATTGTTTTCAGCTGTCCTGGGATTCCGATCTACGCCGGTAAAGGCATCGAGATTGAGAGAAGAGGAGATGCCGATGCATCAAGAAGAAGCGGCGGCGTGCCTGTGGGTCATTTTCCTAATGCACACCTCATCGAGGATTATGTAGAAATCGTGCCTGGCGTATATGCCTTCCGAGTCCCTGAGCAAAATCGCCGTTCTCAATATGTTTGCTGCCGCAACATGTGGGAAGTTGCTCCTGACGGGCAAATTATTGCTGACCGCTTTGAAGACGATGTCTCCTTGGCAGTAAAAGGAGAAAAGGGCTGGAGCTTGCTGCTTGGCTGCGCACATGCGGGATTACCGAACATTATGCAGAGAGCAAAAGACTTGTTTGCCATCGAACGTCTGCACATGGTTGTCGGAGGCTCCCACCTTTGTGGTGTCGATCCTGAAAATTACGGCGTTTGGTTTGATCGACTGGCTGAGTTTCCTGTCGAAAAATGGCGCCTGAATCATTGCACGGGATTTAAAGCCGCGGCGGCCATGGCTGCTAGATTCGATGATGTTGACTGGGCCGGTGTGGGCTGCCGCTACGTACTCTAATTCACGAAAAGGAAGCGAAAATGATCAAGCAATTCATTGCGGATGCCTTCACAGATAAGATTTTTCACGGAAATCCTGCCGCCATCTGCCTTCCTGAACGCTGGCCGGATGACAAACTGATGCAGGATATTGCTTCCGAGAACAACCTCTCGGAAACGGCTTTTGTGGTGAAGGAAGACAGCGGCTGGAAACTTAGATGATTTACGCCGGGCGGCGAAATCGATTTGTGCGGGCACGCAACACTGGCTACTGCATTCGTGCTAATGAACTTTGTCGAGCCTGATCTAACCGAGGTTCAATTTTCCACGCTCAGCGGAAAACTTTCCGTAAAGAAAAAGAACGATCTCTACGAAATGGATTTTCCGGCGTACGAACTTAAGAGAATTGAGGTCACTGAAGCAATGGAAAAGGCTATCGGTTGTAAGCCGTTAGAAGCCTGGATCGGCCGTGACTTAGTTTGTGTACTTGAAAACGAGGATCAAGTTATCCAAGCCAAACCAGATCTTGAAAAGGCCAAAGCTTTAGACGGTTTACTTTTGCACATAACTGCCAAAGGAAAAGACAAGTACGACTGCGTGAGCAGGACGTTTGCACCGAAATTAGCCGTAGACGAAGATCCGGTATGCGGATCCGGCCATTGCCACTTAGTGCCGCTATGGTCGGAAAAGCTTGGAGAGAAAGGGATATTGGCCTACCAGACTTCTTCTCGAGGAGGCGTCCTTTACTGCGAGCTTGACGGAAAGCGGGTCAAACTTGCAGGTAAAGCCGCCCTTTATTCTCGCGGAGAACTGTGCATCGAAGTCTATAGAGCTTCAATGCAAACCGGAGTTTGCTGTCTGTATACGATTTGATCTGCTGCTTAATTTAGATCGTGTACATGACGGCAAAATAATGCGTGACGCTTCCGCCTAAGACAAATAAATGCCAAACCGCATGGTGATAAGGAAGTCTTTGCCAGTTATAGAAGATCGTACCGAAGGAATAGAGCAGACCTCCGGCTACAAGCAGGACTAAGCCAGTGACGGGCAGGGCTTCTACAACCGGTTTAAAGGCAAACAGAACCAGCCAACCCTGAAAGAGATACAGGAAGGTGTTAAGCTTGTCGCTTTTCTTCATCAGCCAGGGCTGGAAAATAATACCGAAGGCAGCAATAATCCAGCAGGCCGTGCAAATCGTGATGCCGATCCAATTCGGCATCAGATTCAGCATAAAAGGCGTGTAGGTTCCTGCGATCAAAAGAAAAATGCAGGAGTGGTCAACATACTGGAGCGCCTTTTTGGCTCTGACGTTCGGTATAGCGTGATATAGTGTACTTGCTAAATAAAGAACGATCAGAGAAGACCCGAAAATACTAAAAGTAGTTACAGCCAAAGCATTTCCGTGCCGGATTCCGTAAAGAATTAAGAAGACAAGTCCCACTATGGAAGCAACGACCGCCAAGCCGTGGGAAATAGCGTTGGCAATCTCCTCACCGCAGGTGTAAAACTTCTCCTGCGTTCTCAGAAAACCTGAATAAGTACAGTCCATTCTTATCTAGTCGGTTTCTTTCGAAACCGCCTCCCTTATGTCTGATTGTTAATCCCAATATAAAAGTCTCAGAGATCCCTAACGAAAGTAAAAAAGCTGACTTTGTAACAAAGCTATTCACAGCGAGGCAGATAGGCAAAACTCGTCTTCTGCCTCAGGCGCATGAACTGGCAATGGGTTAAGATTTCTGAATCCTCTAATACACAAGGAGATTTTTTGTGAAAGTTTTTGCTCAGAACAGAACAGCAGCTTTTGATAAGAGGGCTGTTATTAAGTGTGCTGTCGCTGTTGCTCTGTTAGTTGCTGCGTCTAAGGTTTCTTTTGCGATCGGTCCTGTTCCTCTAACCATGCAGACATTTGCCGTCGCTGTCGTCGGCGCTTGGCTCGGAACACGCCAGGGCGTCGCCGCTGTTATCGCATACTTAGCCCTCGGTTTTGCAGGTCTTCCCGTTTTTGCCACGCCGCTTTGCGGCCCTGCCGCTTTGATGGGTCCGACTGCCGGTTACTTAGTTTCTTTCCCGATGGCCGCTGCCATCAGCGGTTTGCTTGCTGAAAGAGGCTGGACAGGCAAACGTGTTTTTGCTTCCTTCATCAGCCAGTACGCCGCCAATATTTTTATTGTCGCTTTCGGCGCACTCTGGCTTTCTGCTTCCATCGGCGTAGAAAAGGCTGTTCTGGTCGGCTTTGTGCCGTTTGTCATCGGCGCCTTGCTTAAGGCAATCCTTGGCACCGCAGTTCTGTATGCAAAAGAATTAAGCAGCAGACAATAATAAGAATATTCCTTGAAGGCATAATCCGGAGGTATTAATCTTCGGATTTTTTTATGCTTATTCAAGAGGTTGGCTTGTATCACATTACTCAGGGTTTTTTCTTATGAACTTTGGGATGTATCCCAATCCTGAGCTAAGTCTTAAATTTCACATATCGAAACAATCAATGTTTCGAATCACCTCGATCACGGAGAAAACATATGAAAGTTAAGACTCTTTTGAGCTTTGCCGCAGCACTCTGCTGTGCAGCCGCTTTCAGCATGAGCGCCCAAGCTCAGTTGAAAAATTCGCCGATGCATGCCAACCTTCCTGACAATGCAACAACAAAAGATTGCTTGGTTTGCCATCAGTCCTATCAGGCTGTAGCTCAAAAAACAGCCAAGATGAATCCGAATCCTCACAGCAACCACCGCGGTGAACAAAACTGCACCAACTGCCATAGCGTTAAGGGCAAACCGCACCTCGAATGCAATGACTGCCATACATTCGCAATCAAGATGAAAGGAGAATAATAAAACGACAAGCGTATCTCGTCGTACTTTCCTTGGAACAGCCGCTGCTGCTTCCGTTAGCGCTGTCGCTGCTCCTGCAATGGCTGCTTCCACTTCCGGAAACAATCTTCCTGCCAAATGGGATGACACAGTTGACGTCGTCGTCTTGGGCTGCGGCGGTGCCGGTATGATGGCCGCCTGTCAGGCACACGATGCCGGCGGTAAAGTTGCCGTTTATGACGCAGGTCAGTCTCCCTTCCATACAGCTACCAACCTCTGCGGCGGCTTGTTCACAGCTTGGGGTTCCAAGATGCAGAATGCCGACCCCGAAGGCCGTAAAGACTCCTGGCAGCAGTTCGCCGAAGACATCATGGCTTATGGTAACTACATGAGCTTGAAGGAACCGGTTTACTGCTTCGCAAAGAACTCCGGCAAAGCATTCGACTTCCTTGAAGACGCCGGTCTTGCCAAACATCACCTTGAACCGTATGCCGGCCACAGCCGTCTGCGCGCTCACCGTCAGGACTCTTTCAAGGGCCGTGACTACATTGAAGTTCTGGTCAAACAGCTCGACAAGCGCGGTATCAAGATCAACCACGGTATGGGCGTTACCAAGTTCTACTATGACCCGGCTACTAACACCGTTGTCGGCGTTCAGGTAGGTGAAGGCGACAAAGCCAAGAACGTCAAGGCCAATAAGGGCGTTATTATGGCTACCGGCGGTATCACCGGCACACCGCAGTCTCTGGACCGCTGGGTTCCGAGCGTTGCAGGTAAGGGCGTTGCCATCGGCGGTCCGAAGAATGACGGTACAGCTATGATGGTTGCTGTTCGCGACGTCGGCGTTCCTCTGTCTCACATGCAGTACATCGCTTCTTATCCCTGCGGTATCGTTGTCAACGGACGTAACGGCCCGTACTGCCGCTGGTGGTTCATCACCAATAACGGCGGTATCTTGGTCAACAAGAACGGTCAGCGCTTCATTACAGAAAAAGAAGGTATCTGCCACGTTACTCCGTCCCTGGCTTCTCAGCCTGACGGCTGCCACTATGTCCTCTGCGACCAAGCCGGTTGGGACCGTACCCTCAGCAAGATCAAACTCGGTGCTTTGATCGGTCTGCCGAGTTGGCCTGCCGAACGTGTTGAAGCAGAATTCAAAGTCGGTAAGAACCTCTGGAAATGCGATACTCTTGAAGAACTCTGCCAGAAGTCCGGTATGAACCTTGACGGTCTGAAGAAACAGATCGCCACATGGAACGAAGCAGCTAAGAACCATAACGACCTGCAGTTCGGCCGCAGCGACAAGGATATGTATCCTCTCGGCAAAGGCCCGTACTACATGATCCGTATGGAACCGTGGAACAACCTCTCCTGCGGCGGGGTTCGTGTTAACGAAGACCTCCAGGTTCTGGGTTGGGACATGAAACCTGTTAACCACTTCTATGCAGCCGGTGAAACCGTTGCCGGTGTTCACGGAGCCTTCTACTGCGGCGGTAACGCCTGCGGCTTCGCTCACACCTCCGGTTGGGTTGCAGGCCAGAAGGTTATGGGCAAACAGATCGGTTAATTCTCCTGTGATCTGACGAGAGAATGGGGCGCCGCAAGGCGTCCCTCTCCGATAATTTGGATGGGAACGGCGTCTTCGGGCGCCGTTTTTTGGTGTGCTCGGCATGAGCATTC
>NZ_GL883701.1 GCF_000205025.1 Parasutterella excrementihominis YIT 11859
AAAACGGAGGCGAATTATGAATGCTTATTTTGAACTTGTCAAGCCGACTGAATTACTTTTCTTCTTCCAAATAAAAAGAGCCCCATCAATCTAAGGACCGACGGAGCAGCAAGGAGGGATAAGTTACTAGAGAAGGAAAAACGGTTTAAGGCACTTTGTATACAAAGTTGTGGCAGCCGCCGCAGTAGTTCACGCCCGGTTTATGGCCTTTGTGGCATTCAGAGCAAGGAAGTGCTCCCTCATGCTGGCCGTGAGGATTTACCTCATATCTGCCTTCTGTCTTTTTGATCATGGCTTGGTAATCGCCGTGACAAGAGGCGCAAACGTCCAAATCGCCGCTGGTTTTAAGTTTGTTGTCTGGGGTATGACAATCTGCGCACTTCATACCTCTGGCAACATGTCTGTCAGCGAGATAAGGTCCGCCGTCAGCAGCAAAAGCAGTCGATCCGGCTAGAAAAGAAAGAAGAAGTAAAACCAATACTTTTTTCATTGTTATCTCCGAAGAGGCAGGGGACAAGCCCCTGCCGATTCAGGATTTATTAAAGTGTCGTATCGGGAAGACCGGCGACATTCTTACCTACATGACGACCGTAGACTAAGCATTCGGTCAGGTTTCCGCCGCCCTGGTAAACGAACTTCAGTGCGGAAGCAATTTCGCCGACGCTGTAAAGGCGAGGAATCGGTGTGCCGTCCCAAGCAAGGACTCGTCTGTCTGCGTCTGCCAGCAAGCCGCCCTTGGTATTCGGGCCGCCTGCAACCAACGGCATAGCGTAGAACGGACCCTGTTCGATCTTGCCTAATGTAGCAGGTCTGCGGCCGAAGTCTGCGTCTTTCTTGTCATCGCAGAATTTATTGAAACGAGTAACCTGTTCAACCAAATTGGCAGGAACCATTCGGCCCTTGTTTTCCGGATGCTGTTTGATCTTATTGGCAAGTTCTTCGATGGAGTCTGCCTTAAGAATTAAGCCGGAAGCAATCGGTTTTTCGTTCTTTTCATCCCAATCGATAAAGCCATAACCGACTGTAGAAATGCCGAGGCCGACCAACGGTTTGCTTGTACGAAGTTTTTCATCAAAGATCATCCAAGACGGAGTTCTCGGATAGCTCAGAGAAGAAATATCAAATGTCACAGCGGCCTTATAGAAGAAATAGCGGCTGGGATTATCTGTAACCTTGGTCTCTGCTTCGTAGCGGTTGCCGTAGTTATCAACCACGATGGAGTTGGCGGAACCAACAGCCGGAGTGATGGAGCCGATGCGCATTCCGTTGTAACGGGTCTGGGCAGGAACGATAACGCGAGCAGCAGACTTGCCGACTTTCTGCAAACCGGCTCCCGCAGCCATACCCATAGCGATACCGTCGCCGGTGTTGGAGGTCGTACCGTAGAAAGCCCATCCGTCTACACCCGGGCCTTCCAAGAAGGCCTGACGCATCGGTTTGTTGTATTCATAACCGCCGGAGCAAAGAACTACCGCTTTCTTACCGCGGAAATAAACAGGTTTGCCGTTCTGAGTAGCGACGACGCCGACAACTTCCCCTTTGGCATTCTTCAAGAGGCTGCTGGCAGGTGTTTCATAGTAAACCTTGATATTGTCGCCCTGCTTCTTAACGCCTTCTTCAAGGCAGCGCCAGAAAGCTTCGCCGGAACTGGTTTCTTCCTTCGGGCTGTCAACCGATTTCTGGTTGAAGTTCTTCATGCGTTTTTGATAAGTAGCACGATAGGCGTTGTATTTGCATTCCTTGGCACCCGGGAAGTTCGGGAAAGATGCTTTATTGAAGCCGGGCTGGCTGCCGCCGATGAAAGCCGGGTCCAGACTCTGCAGGAATTCCAGGTTTGTCGGAGAAAGGTCTGCCCAAAGCTGAGCCAAACCTTCTGAATATTCCGGGATTTCACCTTCTTCTTTCCAGTCGATGTTTTCGCCGGAGAACATGGCCTGAGCATAATCCTTCAGGGCTTTCGGATCACCGTCTTTGAACGGGCAGTGGAAAATACCGCCGGACATACGGGTGTTGCTGTAGTGATGATTCTGAGGATTCTTTTCCAGAATGATGACTTTTGCACCGTTCTGTGCTGCAACGATACCGGTTGTTGCACCGGCGCCGCCGAAACCGACGATCACAACATCAGCTTCCCCGTCCCACTTAGCGGGAAGACCGTTCTGCGGGGCAGGTGCTGCCATTACGGGAGCAACGCCGGCAGAAACCGCACCGGCTACTGCGCCCTTAATAAAAGAACGGCGAGATGTTACGACAGATTTGGACATATGTTTATTCTCCTTGATTAGAGGTTGGAGCCAGATATTGGCTTAACCGTCATTGAGAAAAATTCTAGATTTGGGCCTTTTTCCTTACATCGGTTGACTTACTATTGAATTAAACGGCCCTGAGATTTAAAATTTTTAGTTTTTCTGGGTGTTGATGGAATTGAAATCAACACTCTCCTCCTCGACCTCTCCTCCAAATAACAGTGTTAAAGATTCTTGTAGCTTGTCATCGGCCTTATCGCCTTCCCCACAAAGAACCTTATCTTCCAATCGAGGTTGGCGCACAAAAACGAGCCGATCTTCACCTCGGCGGAGTGAGAGACAGCGAAGGCGTTAACATTTCTCAAAAAAATCCAAACTACTGCGAGTTGACCGCCCTCTACTGGGCTAGGCACAACTTGCCGGAAACTGCCACCGCCGTCGGCCTGACGCATTACCGGCGTTACTTCGGGATCAAGAAAACTTCTGACCCGCTAAAAGATATCTTTTCTCTTTCCGATTGGACTGAGTTTCTGAAAGAAAGTCCGGTGATTCTGCCTCCGAAGCGAAACTACTTTATTGAAACTGTTGAATCTCAATATGTTCACGCCCACCACCGTCAAGACATCGAAACGCTGAGAGCTGTTCTTTCAGAGAAACATTCCGAATATCTTCCTGCTTTTGAAAAACTGATGAGCGGTAAGAAAACACACATACTGAATATGTTTGTAATGAGAAGAGACCTCTTCAATCAGTATTGTGATTGGCTCTTCGACGTTCTATTTGAAGTAGAAAAGCGTTTGGATATTTCTTCCTATTCTGTCAATGATGCACGGGTTTTTGGCTTTTTATCCGAGCGCCTCTTAGACGTCTGGCTTAACACGAACAACATTAGTTATATTGAGAAACCAGTTGTTCTCACAGAAAAAATCAACTGGATCAAAAAAGGATCTTCCTTTATTCTCAGAAAGTTAGGAATTAAGCGATAAGATTTTTACAATTTTCAACAGTGAAATTATCAAAATTTTCCTCAGGCCAGCTTGCACAGAAAATTTTATTTTGCTATAGTTCGCTTCCTCGGTTGCGCCAGTAGCTCAGCTGGATAGAGTACCTGGCTACGAACCAGGGGGTCGTGGGTTCGATTCCTGCCTGGCGCGCCACCAAAATTAAAAGAATATGTCATGAAAAAATCTCGCAGTCGCGGGATTTTTTCATTTCTGCTCCAGAAACTCTCGCAAAACGCTGAAATATTGCAGAAGTTAGGGTATCTAGCA
>NZ_GL883702.1 GCF_000205025.1 Parasutterella excrementihominis YIT 11859
TCTTTAAAAATTTATCGACGACCGATAAGAGCGGGCACTAAGAAGTCTGCGGTAAAAACTGCAAATTTAAATTGCTCGATCTTATTGGAGATGAAGGAGTAGAAAATACTCCGTCAAACACCAAGCAAGAGTAATTCGAGCGACAACAGAGATTAAACAATAGAGTTTGATCCTGGCTCAGATTGAACGCTGGCGGAACGCTTTACACATGCAAGTCGAACGGTAACGCGGAGAGAAGCTTGCTTCTCTCCGGCGACGAGTGGCGAACGGGTGAGTAATACATCGGAACGTGTCCGCTCGTGGGGGACAACCAGCCGAAAGGTTGGCTAATACCGCATGAGTTCTACGGAAGAAAGAGGGGGACCCGCAAGGGCCTCTCGCGAGCGGAGCGGCCGATGACTGATTAGCCTGTTGGTGAGGTAACGGCTCACCAAAGCAACGATCAGTAGCTGGTCTGAGAGGACGACCAGCCACACTGGGACTGAGACACGGCCCAGACTCCTACGGGAGGCAGCAGTGGGGAATTTTGGACAATGGGCGCAAGCCTGATCCAGCTATTCCGCGTGTGGGATGAAGGCCCTCGGGTTGTAAACCACTTTTGTAGAGAACGAAAAGACACCTTCGAATAAAGGGTGTTGCTGACGGTACTCTAAGAATAAGCACCGGCTAACTACGTGCCAGCAGCCGCGGTAATACGTAGGGTGCGAGCGTTAATCGGAATTACTGGGCGTAAAGGGTGCGCAGGCGGTTGAGTAAGACAGATGTGAAATCCCCGAGCTTAACTCGGGAATGGCATATGTGACTGCTCGACTAGAGTGTGTCAGAGGGAGGTGGAATTCCACGTGTAGCAGTGAAATGCGTAGATATGTGGAAGAACACCGATGGCGAAGGCAGCCTCCTGGGACATAACTGACGCTCAGGCACGAAAGCGTGGGGAGCAAACAGGATTAGATACCCTGGTAGTCCACGCCCTAAACGATGTTAACTAGTTGTTGGGAAGTAAAATTCTCAGTAACGCAGCCAACGCGAGAAGTTAACCGCCTGGGAAGTACGGTCGCAAGACTAAAACTCAAAGGAATTGACGGGGACCCGCACAAGCGGTGGATGATGTGGATTAATTCGATGCAACGCGAAAAACCTTACCTACCCTTGACATGTCAGGAAGCTCTTGTAATGAGAGCGTGCCCGCAAGGGAGCCTGAACACAGGTGCTGCATGGCTGTCGTCAGCTCGTGTCGTGAGATGTTGGGTTAAGTCCCGCAACGAGCGCAACCCTTGTCACTAGTTGCTACGAAAGGGCACTCTAGTGAGACTGCCGGTGACAAACCGGAGGAAGGTGGGGATGACGTCAAGTCCTCATGGCCCTTATGGGTAGGGCTTCACACGTCATACAATGGTCGGAACAGAGGGCAGCGAAGCCGTGAGGCGGAGCCAATCCCAGAAAACCGATCGTAGTCCGGATTGCAGTCTGCAACTCGACTGCATGAAGTCGGAATCGCTAGTAATCGCGGATCAGCATGCCGCGGTGAATACGTTCCCGGGTCTTGTACACACCGCCCGTCAAACAATGGGAGTGGTGTTTACCAGAAGTCGTTAGCCTAACCGCAAGGAGGGCGGCGACCACGGTGAGCACCGTGACTAATGTTAAGTCGTAACAAGGTAGCCGTACCGGAAGGTGCGGCTGGATCACCTCCTTTCAAGTAAAGCAGTATGAGCTCAGAAGTTCTGAGTGTCCGCTCTTATCGGAAGTCGATA
>NZ_GL883703.1 GCF_000205025.1 Parasutterella excrementihominis YIT 11859
CTATAGTTCGTCGAATTGTGATTCTTTTAATATTATTCAACATCGATATGAAATATTATTGAATATCTATGTCGAAAACTGAATCTGACTTAATGCGATTGATTCAGGTCTTCAACAAAAACGTAAGAATTCTTAGACGAAAAATCGGCGAATCCATTCAAAAACAGATGCGCCGATCCACCGTTTCTTCAATTGCGGTTAGACGTTTTCAGTCGTAGTTTTCTCCACCGTTTCCTGCGCCAAAGATTCTTTTTTCTTTCCTCGGAATTTTCTTCCGAGTGCTGTGGCCTGAGTCTTCACCCAAACTACCGCTGGGACGAGGGGACTGGCTTTCAAGTGGGTCTCCTGAAACTCGACCGGAGAACGCTCCTCAATCTTTCTACAAATATCCTCAATCGCAGAGAGATAGGCTTTGTAGTTATCAAGGTAGAAAGCCAAAGCCTTCGAGAAATTAGAACCAAGCATTCCGCTTAAGAACAACCTTGAAACTTCCTTGTACTCAGTGAGAGATTTCTGGAAGCGAACAAAAACTAAACGCTCTTCCGCAGACATTCTCTTGAGTTCCGTCAGGAAGGCATGTTGTGCACAAGGCTGGTAGTACCAGATATACATCAAATCGAGAGAAATCACGATGCATTCGATTTCCATCGATTTAGAGCGCTCGGAAATCACACGAATGAAATCTGCTGGACGAGACATTAAGGAGAGGATATCGTTCTTCGGAAAAGCCAGTTCCATACGCTCGAAGCAGCTGAAGAGCGCCTTGGCCGACATACGAAAGTCAGATGTGCGGAGGCGGTAGTTATTGCGGCGATCAGCCACACTCTCAATCACTCCAGCCACTGTATCGGAAGCGAACTTAGACACGATCGCTGCCGCCGGCACCAAAATCGCGGCCGCAGGCATTCCGGTAATGATCGGCAGAATCATCGCGAGGATCACGTTGTAGACCATGGCTACCGGAATTGCCAAAATGCTTCGAAATAAGTTTCCGACAACAGCGGTCTTCGGAAATCCACGGAAGATGTTATGAGAAGAGATGTAAAGACCATTTGCCAAAGCAATGATCGAGAACACCAGTAGAGGCGCCTTATCCACTGTGATCCCGAGAATATGCCCCAAAAGGACATTACGAGTAAAGCCTTCGAGCAGCACAACCGACATGCCGGTGTACATCAATGAGTCACTGACGCGAGACCAATTAATCAAGGATTTCCAGTCGATGCGCGCGCCCTTCTGGAAGCCGCCCCCAGCAATAACCGCCTGAATAATATTGCGGATGCCGGTAATGCTGAACCAAATCAGAGCTCCGAACCAAGCGAGCACCCACCAATTCTGAGTGAGCATGAAAGTGAGGAACGCCGGCAGGAAACCGATCGTGACCTTGATAATGTTCAGGATCGTCGTATTGGTATAAGAGAAACCGGTCTTTTCTTTTTTCTGTTTACTCTCGTCAGCCACAAGCCCGTTAGTATTGCCTCGTGTAATGCCGCCGAGAGAAACCACGTTGCAGTTATTCGTTGTGACTTCTGCGTTGGCGTAGGTCGCGACCCATTCTCTTGAGTGTTTCATTCCGAACTTTGTGAAGCCCAAGTTCTTGCGAACCCATTTCACAAATGGAGAAACTTCCTCAGGCTCCGAATAAACATCGATACATTGAACCGGAACATGCAGAGGAATTTGGAAAGACTCATCGCTTTCCTTCTCGATCATCTTTTGCGCGCTGCGCGGAAGCGTATCGGGCACGGCAAAGCCCATACCGAATCGTGTACCTAAGATGGTCGTGGAGTCCGATCCAAACCGGCTGCCGAGCGGCTGGTTGGCATAGAAACTCAAGATGCACGGGATGTTCTCGAGGAACTCATTAAAGAGAGCGCTGCGTTCGGGATTTTGTGCAATCTCCAGACGCTGGTGCATTTCTTGGATAATTCTTTTGAGCTCAATCGCATTGTGTCGGTTGATCGCCTGCTGCAGCTGATTGATCTCGTTCAAGTGTTTTACACGTCCGAGCTCACGCTCTTTCATGTTTAGGATTTCCAGATGCGAAATCCGACCTTGTCCGAGCCAAAGGAGTTCTAAAACATCCGCATCTGACAGCTTGCCCGTTAAAAGCGTAATGCGTGACGACGGACGAATGTGCATCAGACGAGACAGGAGTCCCTGAACGTCAACCTTAAGAAGATCCGGACGGTTATCATCCGCCGATTCAGACAGCGAGGGAATTTCAGGATTTCGAGACGGACGGAGCCAACGCTGGTAAAGCACAACAGAAGTCAATTCATCCAGTTTATTCAGGCGTTCCTGAAGAACGCCTTGATCCTCAGGAGATGCGCTCAGGAGCTCCTGCTTAACTTTATCAGCTTCTGTCTCAACAAGCGGAAGCAGTTTGGAGTGCACAAATTCAGAAAGACGAATCAGCGTGGTTTGTCCCATGCCAACGTACTCTTCAAATTCTTTTGCCGACAGAAGGGGAACCTCAATGCCCCATTCCTTCGCGATTTCTGCTGCGTGCTTGGCATTAAAGACTTCCAAGGTCTGAAGGACTTCTTCTTTGGCCCAGTCTTCGACTGAGCGGCCTTCCTGCATCAAGGCTCCGGTTTCAGGCTCTTTTAAAAAGTCCAAAACCGACTTTGTGTCCGTAAATCCCTTCGGCGTCCAAAGGAATTCAACATAACGATCGTGGAAACAAGCTTTAAATTTAATACCCAGCCGAACCGAAATGCCCATGATATGAGCAGCTTCATAAAGTTCGTAGACTACTTTCGGATCAACAAAGTTGTAATAGACAACCGTCAGACGGCGAATTCCTTTCACACGAGCGTCCATCACCAAATAGGTCGGATTTTTTCGGCCCATGGTATTGGCGTCGTGCACATGGTCGTCCATCGTTTTCTGATTCCACTCTTCCGGCATCTCCAACAGAAAGAATTTAGAAAGGAATGCTCGAACGATACGAGGGTTACCCGCCGCCACTTTTTGGAAATCGTGAATCAGACGGAGTTGTTCTTCTTCATTGCCGCGTGCGCGGACAATCTCCTTCATGAGCTGAATAAGCACGCGCGAAGTGTTAAAGCGGAACGGTGTCTGTGCGCTGTAAAGCACTTCATCATGAAGCGTTTTCAGAGCCGAAAGTCTTTCTTCTACGCCTGTCCCGTCATTTAAACGCTGCAAAAGGTTAACCTCAGCCATCGCCATCCGTTCTTCATGGGTGCTAACCATGTTTTGAATGCCGTGCGGGTGCAGAGCGGTTCTAAAAGTCTCCTGCTCAGCAGAAGACACATTGCCGGAATCGATGACCTCATTAATTTTTCTGAGCAGATCTCGATCCTTCTTATCAAAACGTAATGACTGATTCACCTTGCGACTCAAAAGTAATTATTCTTGTGAAAAGTTTCGATTTTACAGAAGGTTAGCTTTTATGGTTGTAACAGAGAAGCAAAAGTTACCTGTGGTTTTCGGCAATAGATTCACTCTTTTCGAGCGTTCTATTGGGTGCGGCCGACCTCATCCTCTTCGCTATTTTTTCTGTTCCGGCGTTTTTTAGCTCGTTTCTCTTCGAGACTGCGCAGTAAAACAGAGCGAAACCACTGATGCGCCGGATCAAAATGCGTACGGTCATGCCACAGAAATACCGGTGTCCACGCCGGATCTGCGACTAGATTCTTCGGAAGAATGGTCAGAGGCAGGTTGCCGATAAGTTCTCTCACAGAGGACTCCGGCAAACGTCCGATAAGATCGCACTGCGTGAGCATGTGCGGAACCGTTAAGAGATAAGGGGTATCAATGGCAATATTGCTCCCCTCTTCAAACCCCGAGGAGTCGGTCGTGATCTTTCCCTCCGAATAACCGTACTTCACCGCAATAAAACGATAGTTCTTTAAGTCCGACCTTTTAAGCTGCTTGCCTTCCCTCAGCTTGACTGCCAAAGGATGAGTATTCCTGACCACATATAAGTGATCGGTGTTATAGAGCGTCTCGTAATGGAATTTCTTTCCTAATTCTCTTAACTTCAAATTGGGCGGTGCGTAGATGACAATATCAATGTTGCCCTTCTCCAGCGCCCACTGAAAATGCTCATGGAGCGAAATGATAGACAGACGAATATTCGGAGCCTGATCAAACAGATTAGCAAGCGACGGAACTATGAATCTCAGAGCCGCATTATCAATACAACCAATACGGAAATCCTGCGTTAAATTCTTTGGCGAAAAGACCTTCGGACTCGGAAGACGGTCTATGCGCATCAAAATGGATTGGATTTCGCCGATCAATGAATCCATCTTCGGTGTCGGCATCATTGCACGCCCGCTCTTCACAAACAAAGGATCTTCAAAAATTTCACGAGCCTGCGCTAAGAGGCGAAAGCACGTTGCTGAACCTTTGCCTAAACGGTTTGCCGTGGAAATAAGGTTGCGGGAGTCATAGAACTCGGCAAGAAATCTGAGCAACTCGCTGGTAGGTCTGTCTTGGGCTATATCGTTATCAATTTTGATGAGGATTTTTGTCAATTTTAATCAAATATGACAGGAAAACTCCTCTATTCAAACACGCGAAAAGCCTCCAAAATTTCACTCAGAAGCACCCCAATGCTGACCAAGGAGAAACAATTATGCAAAAACTCTCAAGAAGGCAAATTCTCAAGGCAATCTCCGCTCTTCCGGCCGTCTCTCCGGCTACTTCCGTTCTTGCACAGGCTTCAAATCCCCAGCCTCAGGAATGGACGGGCTTTGCCATTTGCGATTCTTGCAACCATGTACCTTCCTGCGGAATTCAGTTCCAAGCACAAGGCAATAACATCATCAGTATCCAAAACTGGAAAGAAAATCCGCGTCACTGGCTCTGCTCTAAAGGCATGAGCACTCTGCAGCGCTTATATAACCCGAATCGTCTGCTTTACCCGATGAAACGCACGGCTCCCAAAGGGGCTGCCGATCCGGGATGGGTTCGTATTACCTGGGATGAAGCTTACAAGACGATTGCAGCCAACATGCTCGCCGCCAAGAAGAAATACGGCCCCGAATCTGTCATGTTCTATGCCGGCGACCCGAAAGAACCGAGACCTTCTATTTACCGTTTGGCTCGCTATTTCGACTCTCCCACTTGGGCCACAGAATCCTCCGCCGCTTGCCGCTCCGGCTGCATGATGGCAGAACAGCTCAACTTCGGACAGCCGAACAACGGCGCAACTCCGACGAAAGATACTAAGGTTTACATGATCATGGCCACCAACGTTTGGGCTCAGCCCCTGGGTTGGTGGGAAGCCATAAAGGCTGCAAAAGCACGCGGCTGCAAGATCATCACAGTTGATACAAGAAGAACCAAAGCCGCAGAAATTGCCGATATCCATTTGGCTCCTGCCATTGGTACGGATGCCGCTTTGGCTGCCGGTATCGCCCGCGTTCTGATCAAAGAAAACCTTATTAATAAGCCCTTCATTGATCAGTGGACACATGGTTTCGAAGAGTACGCCAAGTACGTTGACCAGTTCACACCCGAAAAAACCCAGGAAATCACCGGCGTTCCGGCCGACAAGATTGTCGCCGCGGCTCGCCTCTGGGCTCAGGGCCCGGGCTCCTTCACTCTGACGACTCAGTCTCTGTCTCACAACTCCAACGGTGTGAATAACACTCGCGGTCTGCTCCTACTGCCAATTTTAATGGGCTATATCGACATCCCTGGCGGCGTTCCTTTCGGTCAGCCTCCCAAAGGCTTGTCCATGGCTGCATTCGGTCTGCACCCCGCTATGGCCGATAAGAAGTGGTGGAACTCTCCTGAAGTAAAAGCTCGCCGCTTAGATAAAGACGAACTTCCGCTCTGGCATGACCTACAGGATCAGACAAGCCCGAACAACCTGCCTGAATGGGTTCGTGACGGTAAAGTCAAAGTCTTCTGCGGATGGGGCTTTAACGTCAACATTTGGCCGCAGCCTGATGTCTATAACGACGCCCTCTCGAAATTAGACTTTGCATTCGCAACGGACTACTTCCACCGCAAAGACAGCCACCGAAACATGGATATCATTCTTCCTGCTGCGATGAACTATGAACGCCATGCTCCCTTCGGCTGGTACGGTCCTAACATTGCCGTTCGCAAACCGATCAAACCGCTCGGCGAAGCTAAAGAAGACTGGCGTATTGCTCTGGAACTCGGCTGCATTGTTGATAAACCCGAACACTTCTTCGACGGCGATCCCGAAAAAGCCCTCGACTTCATCCTTCATCAGTACGAAGGCGGCGACCTCGTTAAGTTTAGAAATGCATTGCCTCAGATCAGCCGCATCCCAGCACCGAAGCCCGGCTTCAAGAAGTACGAAGACGGAAGACTCCGTCCTGACGGCAAACCCGGTTTCAACACTCTTTCCGGCAAGCTGGACTTCTTCTCGGATCGTGCCGCCAAATTCGGCTATCCCGGCCTTCCGGTTTACAAGCCGATGACCGAGCTCAGCAAGGATTTTGATCTTCGCTTGATGAACGGCTCACGCAAACCGTACATCACGCACAGCAAGACGCGTACGGACCAGCCCTACCTGATGGAAATTGAAGACTGTCTGCACGTCAACATCAATCCGAAAGACGCGGAAGCCAGAGGTATTAAGGAAGGCGATACGATCCTCATCACTTCCCCGTATGGCGGTCCTGTAGAAGCTAAAGCAGTGGTTTCTCTGATAGTTCCTGTCGGCACGATTGACGCTCAATATGGCTGGCTCGACAACCAGAATACCCAGAAACTCATGAACCGCGGCAATCGCGACCCGCTGTCCGGTTATCCGAGCTACTTCGAAAATCCCGTCCGTATTGAAAAGAAAGCCTAAGGAGATCGTCATGAGCAAATATGGAATCATTGTTAATGCTGACGACTGCGTCGGCTGCCACGCCTGCTTCGTCGCTTGTAAAGAAGAAAACCAAGTTGCGCCCGGTGTGAAGTGGAACCATTTGGAAAGACTTGAGCATCCGGCTGAAGAAGTCATCGAATACTTCCGAGTATCCTGCATGCACTGCGAAAATCCAGCTTGCATGAAGGTGTGCCCTGTAAAAGCCGTTTACTTCGGACCGCACGGTGAAGTTCTGATTGACCAGAAAAAGTGCATCGGTTGCAAAGGCTGCTTAGCTGCCTGCCCGTACAGTGCTCCTAAATTCTCCGATCCGAATAAGCAGTCTTACTTCGGCGATCTGAAGCCGCTCGGCGGCAGATCTGCCAGTCCGACAGCTTGGACAACGCGCATTCCCGGAAAAGCCGAGCACTGCACGCTGTGCACGCATCGTACTTCCCAAGGGCGCTTGCCTGCCTGCGTTGAAGTATGCTCGACTAAGGCTTTGCAGTTAGTAGACTACGACAATCCGACCGCTGCTCAGAAAGCCTTGATCGCTAAGGCCCAGATCATCAATAAGGATGCCGGTACTTCTCCGAAGATCCGCTTCATTTCTTCCATTACGGACTTTGGGGCTATGAAAGTTAAAGCCTAAGTTTGAAGTGCGGTGCCGAAAGCGTGCGGCACCGCCTCGTGTCTCTTAGGGTATTTTTGAGGCACGTCTCTGATCCGCCTTCTTACCCGCTACTCGCAAAAATGCCGGCAAACTTCGCCGGCATCTCTTGCTTAGGAACAATAATCGATTAGTTATTAGCTATTCGTTTTGCTGCTTCCTCTCCGGAAATTCTGCCGAAGGTAATCGTCTCGGAAATCGAGTTGCCTCCGAGTCTGTTCTTTCCGTGAACACCGCCGGTCACTTCACCTGCGGCAAATAAACCTTCGATAACTTTGCCATTCTTATCGATTACTTTGGCCTGAGGATTGATCTTCAAGCCGCCCATGTAATAGTGAATAGCGGGAGTGACTTCAATCGCATAGAAATTTGGAGTATCCACCTTCGCTGAGATCTTCGGACGACCGAATTCAGGATCGTTACCGGCTTCTGCATATTTATTGTATTGGGCAATCGTTGCTGCTAGATTCTTCGGATCAATTCCGGCGTTTTTTCCGAGTTCCTCCAAGGTCCTACCTTCTTTTGCAAGCCCAAGCTCAAATGCAGCGCCTGTCTGCTTTACTTTATCCCTAACCTTTTGATCAAAGATTTCGTAAGCAACGCCTCCTGTCTGTTTCGAAACCGCTGCACTTGTTTTATCCCTTGTCGTCAGTTCGCTAATGAAACGCTTGCCTTCTTTATTTACAAAGACAGCACCTGCTCCTCGAACCGTCTCGGAAACGATTACCGGAGAGCCGACAAGAAGGGTCGGATTCAATTGAATTTCCTTCGCATCTACAACTGCAGCGCCGACATTTTCGCCGAGGATGATACCGTCGCCCTGACTGCCCGGTTGGTTAGAGGTTTTTACTTCAGGGCTAATATCCGGGCGAAGCTTCTGAATTAGCTCAGGATTGGCACCAATACCACCAGTCGCAAGGATGACCGCTTTCGCATCAATCTGATAAATGCCAGTATGTTTGCCTTTAACCAAAGCTCCGGTAATTTCTCCGTTCGTTCCTTTTATGAGTTTGACAAGTTTGGTATTGAGGCGGAGGTCTAAATTCGACTTAGCAGCTTCATCTCTGAAGAACTTAGAAAGATAGGGGCCTACAAAGGCACCGTCGGCCGGTCCATGCATACGAGCCGCGGAAGATCCACCACCCTGACCAACATGACTTAAAGTTGCTCCGTGTTTATCGAGCCACTCAATAGACTCGTTTGATTTATCGGCAAGCACTCTTACGAGATCCGGATTAGAAACATTCTTTCCGCCCTTCATGGTGTCGTCAAACATCAACTGCGGATTGTCCTCAATACCTGCCTGCTTCTGGAATTTTGTTCCTGCGGCATTCATACCGCCGGCTGCCAATTGGCTATTACCGCCCGGAACGGCCATCTTCTCAATCATGATGAGATTTTTTACGCCGGCTTCTCTTGCAGCCATTGAAGCCGTGAAACCAGCCGCGCCAGAACCAACAATAAGCAGGTCTGTTTTTTCTATTTTTACAGGTTTTAATTCTTCATATTTTGACAAGTCGTCCGTGAACTTGGCCTTCAATCGGCTTACACCCTGCTTCATTTTGTTCAAAGTCGGGAAGTCATGGCAATTTGTGCAATAAGCTACACTCGGGACATGACCGGAGTGGCAGGCCGTGCATTGCATTTGGCCGATGTGGCTTTTATGAGGATTGGGGGTCTGAGAGCTGGTTTTTGTTCCCATTTGCTCTAATGATCCATGGCAAATGGCGCATTGTTTATTGATTTCAGTCTCTGAATCTGAGATCACATTCGTTGTATGGCATGCGGCGCAGTCAAGCCCTTTCTTTGTATGAACACCGGCTAAATAAGCTGCTTTATCTCCGCTCATATATTGTCTAGAAAGGTCGGCATTGAAAGGTTCGGCAGAGGCTGCATTAATAAATGCAAAAGACAACACACCCGCCATCAACACATACCCTACTGATGGTTTAAACATTTAATTCTCCTTGTGGACGAGCCAATCTCGTTATTAAATTATGTGAGTTATAGAAGAGAATTTCTATTTAAAAATAGCTAAGATAGTGTTAGGTTTCATCTAACACAATTTGCCCAAATGTTTCACTACGATCTCAATGACTTGCTGTTGCTGCAAGCAATTTCAGACTGCCAAAACTTAACGAGGGGAGCAGAAAAAATCGGCCTTACCGCTCCCTCCGCATCCGTTCGCATTCGAAAATTAGAGAATGCATTGAAAGTCAAGCTCCTAAAAAGAAGTCCTAAGGGCGTTGAATTAACCTCTGCTGGAAAATTAGTTGTTGACCAATCAAAAAAGGTTTTCTGGACCTTTGAGGGCATGGCTTCTTCGCTTCGGCCGTTCATACGTAAAGAAGAAGGACTAATCAAAATCTTCGCTAATTATGGCGCGGCTGTTGATTTCCTCCCTTATGACCTCGCCGAATATATGACAATCCATAATGAAATTTCCTTCGTGTTGGAACAGCGGCCCTCTATTGACGTCGTCAGAGCGGTTTCCACGGGCGAAGCAGACATTGGAATCTCCGTTTGTGAAGTTATCCCTGAGTCATTAAGAAGCTTCCCGTACCATGAAGATAGGTTAGTAGCCATCGTTCCCGAAAACCATCCGTTTGCCGATCGAGCTCGCGTCGATTTCAAAGAATTACTGGTTTTCGATTCTGTCGGCCTATCTCAAAATTGTTCCATGCAGCTTTTCCTGTGTAAAAAAGCTGTGGATTTGGGTTTGCCAATGAAACTTAAAGTGCAGGTAGACAACCCAAACATTCTCTTTGAGTTCGTTTCTGTAGGGGTCGGCTACGCCATCGTTTCTCAAAAGACATTAGAGAAAAAGTCTCCGGAATGGAAATTTAAAACTGTCCAATTAAACGATCCATGGGCTCGGAGGGAATTAAAAATTTTCCTGCCGCAAGCTAAAGATTCCGAAACAAATCGTCTTGAAGAATTCAAAGATTATTTACAGTCAAGAGGCTATATGAATAGCGTTGCCGGTGAACAGTGATAACGTCTTTACAAACTGACCTTAGGAGTGGTGGTTTTCGACGAGCCATTACTCGTCTTTTTACTGCTCAAAAAGTTAACATTACATCCTGGATTGAACGAGACCTGCCCTTACCGTCTACCCAGTAACTTTTCTTCTGGACTGCTTAAATCCTCCTTCTGGTCTGCATTTTATAACCTCTGGTCATGTTCCAACTGGATCATTGGACATTTCTCGGTTCTTAAGAAATTTCTAAGATTTCTCCTGAATCCCATACTTGAACAAGGAGAAAAAATGAGCTGTCCAACATTAGTCAAATCAGCAGTCATTTCTGCCCTGGCGGGCTTTTGTTTAGTTTCTTCCGCTCAGGATCATGAACTTACAACAGACGTTGTAGTTATCGGAGGCGGAATCTCGGGCTTAAGTTCGGCAATGTCGGTTTTGGATCATGGCGGCAAAGTTGTTGTCTTAGAAAAACTTCCCGGCCTCGGCGGTGCTGGAAATTACTTCGAAGGTGCTTTCGCAGCAGATTCGGATTACAAACGCAGAAACGGACTTAAAGAACCGACAGCAGACCAGGTCTACAAAGACGTCGTTCGGTTCTACAACTACCGAATCAATGCCGTCGTTCTGAGAACGCTTATCAATGAAAGCGGTCCGGCTATGGACTGGATTGAAACTAAAGGTTATAAATTTCAGTTAAATAAGAGAGGCAAAAAAGACCGTCATATGGCTCCGGACGGATTTGGAGCCGGCTTCATCAAACTTTTCTACAGAGATATTGAAAAGAAAGGCGGAACAATTCTTCTCGAAACCCCAGCTCAGAAACTCATTCAAAACGATAAAGGTGAAGTAATCGGAGTAGAAGCCAAAAATTACAAAGGCGAAAAGGTTGTTGTTAAAGCCAAAGCCGTCATTCTGGCGACCGGTGGTTTCCCTGGAAATCAGGAAATGCTGAAGAAATACGTTCCGGACATCGGCAAGGAAGGGATGGCAAGAATCATGCTTCGAGGCCCCGGCATTGAAGGCCGTACAGGCGATGGCATCAATATGGCCAAAGCGATCGGAGCTGATTTGGCAGGTATGGATACCATTGCCGGCAACAGTCCTTACCTTGAATATGAACCCGTCATCTTCCAGTTTAACGGTCCTCAATGGCTCAAAGAGTCCAGGGCTGCATTAAGTCAGCCGTTTCTGTGGGTAAATAAGTTCGGTCAGCGTTTCTATAACGAAGGTAACGGCCGTTACTGGAATGACAACCATAACGCCATGACGGCAAACGGTGGCGTGATGTTCTCTATTTTCGATGAGAACATGAAAAACAAACTTATTAAAGACGGACCTCTCACTGACTTCAATCAAATTGTCATCCGTGGAGAACCCATGACCGCTCTGAACGAAGGCCTGGAAAGAGGTATTAAAGCAGGCTATGCCTTCAAAGCCGACACAATTGAAGAGTTAGCTCAGAAAATAGGCGTCCCGATCCAGAATCTTGTCGAAACTGTTAAAGACATCAACGCTGCCGCGGATGCCGGCGAAGACAAGATGCTTGGCAGACCCAAAGAATTCTTGTTTAAGTTCTCCGATCACGGTCCTTATTATGCAATGCGCGGCCTCAGAGCTTTCTTCCAGACCCTGGGCGGAATCCGCATGAACTCAAAAATGCAGGCGATGGACAAAAAAGGCAACGTCATCCCTGGTCTGTATGCCGTGGGAATGGATATGGGCGGTTTGTATGACACAAGTTACGACATCAAATACCCGGGCTTTACAAGCGGATTCGGTATGACCGGAGGTTTAATCGCCGGCCGTGATGCCATGCGTTTAGTTAATGAATCAAAGAATTAATTCCAGGAGAAGAATATGCCGCGTATTTCACTATCAGTTTGTTTTCTTTCTTTAGCTTTGGCTTTCTCCTCTCTGGCGCAAGCTCAGGCTCTCCAATCCATGAAGGCTCATGAAAAGCTGGGTGTGACTTGTCAGCAGTGCCATGGAATAAATACTCCGACAACCGCTCCCAATGAGAAACAATGCCTAAGCTGCCACGCTAACAGTTCGGGGCATTATCGGGGAGCAAAGTTGGATGCTCAGGGATACGGCGTACCTAAAGTCTATATCGAGAGCGGTCGCAATCGTGCAGCTGCAATCCACGACAGCCACTCCGGTCCCGTCCGCTGCACCGTCTGCCACACCGCTCACAAAGCTCCTCCGAAGATGTATTGCAACAACTGCCACTCCTTTGATGTGAGAACAAAGTAAATAAGCAGCCGGGGCAAAAAAGCCCCGGCGGAACTGAGGAGAGTATTGTGAAAAAATTAAATTTTCTTATGCGGGCAGCTTTGCCTTTATTTTTACCCTCGCTCGCGTGGGCGTCACAAGTAGAAGTCTATGGCGTCATTGACACCGGCATTGCGGTAGCTAGAGTGAACGGTGAGACCAGAGTCTATGAAGAAACAGGCTTTATGAGACCGAGCCGCTTCGGATTCAAGGGGAAAGAAGACCTGGGTAACGGCAGAGCCGTCAGCTTCGTCCTGGAACAAGGTTTTGACTCAAACAACGGAGCTCAGAGCCAAGGTGCAAACTATGCCTTCGGACGAGAAGCGAACTTAACTTATGAGTGCGCTTACGGAAAGTTCGGCATGGGCCGTATTGGCAACTTTATGTCCGGCATGGGTTCCTGGGATCCTTGGGGACCAAACTCGGGACCTTTTGCGACGGGTTGGGGGATAGCCGCTTCCGGCTCTTCGATGTCAGATTATCTGAGAATGGACAATACCTTTGCCTGGCAGTCTCCCAAGATGGACGGTTGGCAAGTAATGGCCCAATACTCTTTGGACGTATTGGGGACAGAAGCCGAAAGAAATGTCGACAACACTCGTTATTTGTCCGGCGGCGTGACCTACATGAAGAACGGTCTGAATGTTCTGGCTTTTGCCGGCTGGAGAATGAATCCGACAGTCGAAGGTAAAGGCTATCAAGACGGTCAGACTTACGGGCTTGCTCTCAATAAGCAATTTGACGGTTTCAAACCCTACCTAGCCGCACAATATGCGAGAAATTCTTTATCTGTAGGTAAAAAACCGCTCTTAGTTTTTAAAGCTGTTGAAGCAAAACATCCGAATACAAAAGGGATTAACGGCATAGCAATTATCACCGGTACCGACGTCTCTTGTTTTAGCGGAACCTTTAAAGCCGCAGTGCAATACTTCCATGGTAAGAACGAAGGCGCAGAGGATAAAGACAAACTCAAACGGCTGATCTTCTCTATCGGACAGGAATATCCTCTTTCGAAACGAACAGTTTTATACGCCGGAACCAACTGGGGAAAATCGGAAGCCAAGGCGCACGGGCATAAAGAAATTACTCGCGCGTTAGAACTTTTTAGCGGTATCAAACACAGCTTCTAATCATCCGTGAAAGCCTCCGGGAAGAGATACAGGATTTCTTCTCGGAGTTTTTGCAGTCCTTCTTCAAATTGTTCTTTAGTTAGAGAAGGAGGATTTAACATAATGTGCTGCGTATCAGAAGAGTCGTAAAAGAATCCCGGGTTAAATGAAATTCCCTGCCTCGATTCAAACAATACTTTGGTGTTTATCGGTTTTTTAAAGCGAAGCCAGAAACACCAGCCGCTTGCCCTGCGGTTCCAATCCGCAATATCCCCTAAATACTTTTGAATAAGGTAATTATTCGAGAACGTATCTTCCCTAATCTTTTCTCGAACGGAATCGTGGTAGTTCTGCAGCTCTCCTGTTTCAAGCAAGTGCAGCAAAATTTTTTGAGAGAGGATGTCGATCGTTCGGAATCGTTTTTCCTTAATATCTTCAAGTCTCAAGATTACAGATTTAGGGGCTACGATCCACGAAAGCCAGGTTCCCGCAGCCATACCTCTCGGGAAAGCTCCGATTTGAACGACTCCGTCAGAGAATCCCTGCCTAAACAAATAATTGGGTCCGTCTTTCTCCAAGTTATATAACTCAAGCATGCAGTTATCAATCACAGGAATATTATGCGTTTTACACACGCTGAGAATTTTGTCCCTGCGTCCTTTGCTCAGTGAAACATTCGTCGGCGGATTACAACTTGACCATATGAATAAGACCTTATCATTCTTGGGATTCCCTTCCGCTAATAGTGAGTCAACAACAACTCCTTCAGGATCACTGGGCAATGGATGTAACTGAGCACCATAAGAGTCCAGGTAACCAAAGTAATTTATATCACTCGGGCTTGAGTAGTAGAGGTGCACGCCCTCACATAAAAGTAGTTCGGCAACAAAAGAAATCGCCTGTACGGGGCTAGCAACGAGTAAAAGTTCATCTCGAGAACAAGCAACCCCTCTTTGGTTTAAGTATTCAAGCATTGCCGTCTGAAGAGGTTCAATACCATGAATGTCATCGCGCCTCAACACAGAAGAGGTCCCGATGATCTGCTCTATCCTCCGGAGCGATTTCAAGTTTGTGTCGCAGTCCGAATATTCTGAAGATAGACGAAGGCGGGAAAGATTAATTTCTTTGCCGTCAATACGACTGCTTTTTTGTATGTTGCAGTAACGATGGCCGGACCGTCGGAAGTAGACGTTCCATTGGACGCCCTTTGTGGAAAGATCGGAAACGACAGCTTGGTTCCTTTCCTTGATATCAACAAGTCCGGCATCCGTCATTTCTTCCATTGCCTTCACAATCGTTGCGCGGGACAAACCAAGAAGTTTTGCCAGCTGGCGCTGGGACGGAAGCACCTCTCCTTTCCTCAGTTGTCCCGAAGCCACCGAATCCCGAACTAAATTAACCAGCTGTTTGTATATCGGCAACGGGCTGTTTTTATCTACTTTCCAACAGATCATAAGCACAAACCATCCTTCTTGTACAAGGAAATTATGTTTTCTATACCAAGAAAAAGAAAGGCAAATAAGAGAAAACGAGAGGTGCTAGATGACATCCAAAAAGTAGCCCTGAAGCCCTCAAACTGATAAAGTCTCATTGAATAAAAAAGATGCGCTGGCCAGCTCCTTCTGTGCCAGTCCCAAGGAATACTCACATGAATTACACAGAAATTTCTCGAGAAGAATGCTCCGAAGCATTAGCAAAAATCATCACCGTCTTAAGCGAAATTATTCTCGACCCGCATGAGAATAAAACTTCCGTTTATCCCAAGGCTGCAGAAGCTTTTAACGGTATCGCCGATGAAGTCGGCTTTGGCGGACCTCGATTCAACGAGGTTACTTTTAATGAAGAATTTGATCGCGATGCCGCCAAACTCTTTTATGGTGTCGGCGACACAACCATTGGTATGACGCACTCCTTTTGGGCAGGCGGCCTGATTACCGTAACCGGAAAGAATACTCACGAAGCTTTTAAAACTTATCTCAGTAGAGGTCTTCAGAACACCTCCAACCTGCCTGACGATCATCTTGCAGTTGAACTTGCCTTCCTCGGCCACCTTTTAGCCGAAGACAAAATTGATGAGGCGCAGCAGTTCGTTAAAAATGAAATCCTTGCGTGGTGGCCGACCGCAGAACAAAACATCGACAGCAAGACACAAAACGCCGGAATCAAGGCATTCTTCGCCTCTGTCACAACCGCTTTAAAGTTTGTAGAAGCCCTGTAATTTCCCTGTGTGAACATGTTCACATGCGCTTTTGACCGCCTTCTCTAAGGCGGTTTTTGCTTTAGTTTTTGAGTCTTCCTATCGTCGATTAACAATACTGGCTGGACTAAACTATCAGCAAATCCCAAGGAAAAATAATGTTAGCCGCCACAATACTTCATTCACTATCCGCGGTCTGTGTTTTATTGATCGTGATCGGCTTTGGTGTTTTTCTCGCACGCAAAGGCTGGTTTGATGCCCCATCGCACCGCGGTATCGTTTCTAAACTCGTCAACGCCGCTCTTCCGTGCTTCCTCTTTTATTCTGTTATCTCTAAGTTTTCGCACGGGGAGCTTTATAACTTACTGAAGTTTGCGGGGCTTCCGTTCCTAACGGTCGGCTTGAACTTTTTGATCTCCGTCCTATTCATCAAGCTCGGCTGGGTTCGGCCTCACATGAAAGGAACGTTCATTACCGCATTTACCGGCGCGACCGTTTTGTTCGTCGGCGTCCCTCTGGTACAGACAATGTACGGCTCGAACGGAATTCCTTATTTGCTCGTCTACTTCTTTGCCAATTGCGTCTTCATTTGGACCGTCGGCATCTTTAACATTCAGTTAGACGGTGCGCGCCGAGGCATGACAGAAGAACCTAAGATCTTCTCGGTTCACGGACTCAAGATGCTGCTCTCCCCGCCGCTGATGGGTTTCCTTATCGGTTTAATCGTTGTCCTTCTGTCGATTCCCGTTCCTAAATTCATCTCTCAGTCGACCCATACAATCGGTCAATTAGCGACACCGCTGGCATTGGTCTTTGTCGGTATTACCGTCTGGCAAATCGGTTTTGAGAAGCTCAGGAAACTCCCGAGGGAAGTCTGGCTGATTCTTCTCTCCTGCTACGTCATTCGTCCGATTACGATGTATTTGTGCACGATGCCTTTGGACATGGATCCGCTCATGCGGAAGTGTTTCATCTTGGCTTCCGCGCTTCCTGTCTCTTCCGTGATTGCCGTGCTCTCTAAAGCCTACGGCGGAGACGAAGAGTTTGCCTCTGAGGCCATCGGCGCAAGCACTGTTGCGATGATCTTCGTCCTTCCCTTCCTGCTAATCGCCGTTAACCTCGTTAACTGAGTCCGACTTGAAACGAATCTCGAAGTCGGTACCTTTGCCGACTTCGGATTTGAGGGAAATGCTCCAGCCTAAGGCCTCGGCTGCGCGCTTCGAAATTGCCAGTCCCAACCCAAATCCTTGATAATGGCCGCGACTGCCCTGTCCGGCTCTAAAACCTCGGTCAAAAACCTTTTCTCTATCCTCTTCTTTAATTCCGATGCCCGTATCTCGAATAATGGCCTTATCTTCATCAATAATCACAGTCACCGAACCCTTGTCCGTATAGTGAATGGAATTGAAGACAAGGTTGTCAAAGATGGTTGCCCCGAGCACCTCATTAAATGTCTGCTTAGGCGCATTCTTCAGTTCGACCGAAAGCTTTAATCCCTTGTTTTCAGCCTTTTGTTTCCAAGACTCTTTCAGGCCGGCAATGAGTTCGGGCATTGAGCAAAGCGCGTTGTTCTGACCTGTTCTAGCACGTCCGATATTTAAGAAAACCTCCGCCATCCCTTTAATTCTGGAAGAGGCATTCTGCGCCCGGCGAATTAAAGTTTTTTGACGGTCGTTGCTTTGAACCTGTTCATTAAGAAGTTCGAGGCTCGTATCAATCACTGTGAGGGGAGTACGAACTTCATGGCTGACTTCAGTAGAGAAAGCCCGCTCCTTCATCGCCAGCACTTTGAGTTTCGAAACAAGCGCCTTAAAAGATCTTTCTAATTCTCCGATTTCATTGTCCGGCCAATAACCCTTGAAAATTTCTTCCGTGTAAATTTTGCCGTTCTGAATCAGCCCCTCGGCTCTCACGGCTTCCTTGGTTAACTGTCCCAATGGAGACAGCAGCTTACGGCCCAAATACCAGCCGACGAAAGAGCAAATAGCGATTAAAAGAAGAAATCCGACCACGCCGATTCGGAAAAGATGCCGTTCCCAAATTTCGAAGTTGCCTTGATGACGGGTCAGGACATAACGCTTCCCATCGATGATTTTGGTGTAAGTGTGGAGATCTTCGCCATCCGTGAACTCTGTATAGCCCTGAGGATAATTTTTAAAAAGCTCCGGTATCTGCCGTGATGGATCTCCTTCAATATAGAGACGCGTGACCTGATCCAATCGCGGCGGCTTTCCCTGAAGAATATCGGCAGTCACAACCGTCTGCAGCATGTCATCCATCACAGATGCCATGAGCTTGTTCTCTGCCGTCTCTAAAACATAAACCAATGTAATGGAATAAAGAACTGCGCAGGCGGCTGCAATTAAGCCGCACAAAAGTCCCAACGATTGCTTGAGCGAACGACCTTTTTTCATTCCCCGCGATCCTCTTTTGCTCGTACCGCCCAGCCGAACCCGTGACGAGTTTCAATCAGCGGTTCTTCAAAAGGCTTGTCTACGATTTTTCTAATTTGATAGATATGAGCTCTCAAATTATCCCCGGCCACTCGCTGGAAGCCCCAGATCTCATCTTCAATTTCTTCACGAGAAACAACTTCGGGACTTTTCTGCATCAAAAAGGCAAGAATCCGGAAAGCTGTCGGATTGAGCTTGAGCTCCGTATCTCCGCGAAATACCCGCTTGCTGTCGAGTTCGAGCCTGAGATTCCCGACTTGAAGAACTTTTTCTTCCGGCGTTGAACTGCGGCGAAGGACGGCTTGGATCCGCAGCAGAAGCTCAGCCAAGGAAAAAGGCTTCACTATGTAATCATCTGCGCCTTCGGAAAGACCCATGATGCGGTCGTCTGTGCTGTCTTTAGCGCTCAAGATAATAATGGGAGTCGTGTTGCCCCGGCTTCTCAGTTCGCGGCAAAGGCGCAAACCGTCCATACCGGGAATCATGATGTCCAGGACAATGAGGTCATATTTATTGACGATTGTTAAAGCCAGAGCTTTCAAGCCGTCATCCGTGTTGTCGGTCTGGTAATTTTTGGACTCTAAATATTCAACGAGGTTGAGCCTAATGTCCTCGTTGTCTTCCACAATCAAAATCGTCGGCATATCTGTTCGTTTTTAACGTAGTTTTCACGATCGCTTAACCCGTCATTTCAGGCAAGAGACCCATACTTATCTTCCGATCGGTGCGGAGTTGTAGACGATGAATTTAAAAGTGCCAAAGAAGACCAATTCTTTCCTGGTTTGGAGCTTCAATGACATTCTAACGGTATTGCTTCCTTTGTGGTTGCTATGCCTAATTTCGGAGTTTCGCTACGCACCGATCGACTCATTTTTTGCGGCACCGTTTTATCTTTCCGGAAATAATTGGTTAGGGACGGGAAATTTTTTCTTTTCAGCAGTGCTCCATAAAGGCGGCAAGTATGTCGCAGTTGCTGTTGCGGTGAGTTCGCTGATTCTTTTTCTGCTTTCTTATTTGAAGAAGTTCGCCCGATTAAAGCCTTATCGAAAAGTCTGCCTGTACGTCACGCTTTCTATTTCGGCCTGTGCGCTCATCATCAGCGGCCTGAAGCCCTTATCCGCCTCTCCTTGTCCTTGGTCGCTTCCTCAGTACGGCGGAAGCGGGAGCGCCGGAAAGTGTTTCCCTGCAGGACACGCCTCTTCCGGTTTTTGTTTGTTTTCCCTTTACTTTGCCTTCCGCCAGCTCCGCGTGACGGGATCTTGGATTTTCCTTATCCTCGCTCTAGCATTAGGCTGGATTTTAGGGGTTGGGCGTCAGGCGCAAGGCGCACATTTCCTCTCTCATTCCTTTGCTACGATGTTTTTGGACTGGGCTATTTGCGCCCTGTTCTATCGATTATTTTTCTTTCCTAAAGCTCCGGTAAAAATTCGCCAAAAACCTATTTCTGCGCTTTCTTACTGCCTGATCACAGCTTTTTCTCTGACTTTTATTTTTAATCTTCCCTTTTTCTCTAAGGCTTGCTCAGCGCTCAAGTTCTCTTTTTCGGACCTATGGCTTTTAGCTGTTTGCGCTTTTATTCTTTTTTCTGCGTTTTTCACGGTTCTTCGGCTCTTAAACCACAGCTTCTTAATTAAAGTCTTTAGCTTATTCTTTACGGTCTGCGCAGCCGGAGCTATGTACTTCAATTATCAGTATGGGACCATTATTAATTCGGAAATGATGCGCAACGCGCTCGCTACCGATACGGCTGAGGCTGCGGAACTTCTAACTGCCAAGTTCTTTTTAGAATTCGCCTTTTTATGCCTCCCGCAGCTTTATCTAACTTTCTTTGTCCCGATTAAGCATTCTTCTTTTGTACGCGGCATATTTCAAGCTTTAGTTGGGCTGGTCATCGGAGTTTGTTTCCTCATGCTCAACTTCCAGGGCGTCTCTTCGCTGATTCGTTCAGAGCCTGTCCTTAGAAATTTAATCTCACCAGTAAACGTCTTCAGCGGAACGTACAAAGCAGTATTTAAAGACGGTTCTACAGAGGTCGATGCGCCTCGCATCGTCATCGACCCAAAGCCCGCGCTTGGAGCGAGTCACAAGAATGACAAGGGAACACTCTTTATCGTTGTTGTCGGAGAAACCGCTCGTTTAGCCAATTGGGGTCTTGCGGGCTATAGCCGTGATACGACGCCCCAGCTGCGTGCCAGAAATGTGATTCCGTTCAGCAAAACGATCTCCTGCGGCACGAGTACCGATGTCTCTTTGCCTTGCATGTTCAGCCGTGTTGGTCGAGATCGCTACGACAGAGACAGAATTTTGAAAGAAGAAAGCCTCTTGCCGGTTCTTCAGAGAGCAGGCATCAATGTTTTTTGGGTCGATAACCAATCCGGATGCAAGGGCGTCTGCAAAGGCGTCCCATCTTTGTCCATTTCTAAAACCAAAGCCCCTTCGCTTTGCTCAGGACCGAGATGCTATGACGAAGCCTTGCTCGCAGGCATTGATACCTCAGAAATCTTAAAGCCGGGCAAAACGACCGTAGTCTTTATGCACCAGCTCGGGAACCACGGCCCCGCTTACTCTAAACGCTATCCTAAAAATTTTGAAGTCTTTAAGCCTGTCTGCACGGATGAGAAGCTCAACAATTGTTCTCGGGAAGAGATTGTAAATGCCTACGACAACGCAATCCTTTACACCGACCACTTTTTAGCCGGCGTCATTGATTGGTTAAAGGGTCTGGACGGTTTTGATACGGGACTGCTTTATGTTAGCGATCATGGGGAAAGCCTTGGCGAAAACAATATGTATCTGCACGGCGCGCCGGAATTAATCGCGCCTAAAGAGCAAAAAGAAGTCCCTATGCTTCTGTGGCTGTCAAAAGGTTTTGAGCAAAAATTCGGTCTTAACGACGTCTGCCTGCGCGAGCAGGCCAAAGCGGACGCTTCTCATGATCAGCTTTTTTCCTCGCTTCTCGGGATTCTTGACGTTAAATCTTCCGTCTATGATCAAAACAAGGATTTTTCTGCTGTCTGCAGAAAATCGAACAGTTAACCAGCTGTGTTGATTTATTGCCTGGCTTTTAACTTTTGCAGGCCCAGGGCATAAAACTCTGCTCGTTTTATAGAAGCTTTCGTCTCATGTTCGACAAGAGCCCTTGCAAGAGCTACAAGGCGTTGATTGGAAAGGTTTTGCTTTTTTATTGCCACCGTCAAATCCCACGGAGCTCTACTCCAGCCATTTAATACCGGCAACAACCTTCCCTGTTCTATATCCCTCCAACAAAAGGCGAGAGATAAATCTATTGCGACCCCCATCCCTGCCATCAGCCACTCTTTACCTGATAGCACGTCGCCGGAGAAAACAATTTGTTTGTACTCAAGTGAGCGTAATTCACCGTCTTTTTGCAAATGGGTTGTAGCCGGATAATTCCGGCCCGCTCTCAAAATAATGTCGTGGGTTCTCAAATCCTCAGGACTTTGCGGATTCCCCCTCCTCCTAACATATTCGGGAGTAGCTAACGGAACGTTCCCTACTTTATTGACATCCCAAATAAACAGCCCTTCCGCAGGCGGACGATACGGTAAATACGCAATATCCACCTTGCCTGAAATCACGTCCTCATGGTCCACGTCAGAAAGTATCTCTACCTTTAGATTTGGATCCTGATGAGAGTAACTTTGGATAATTTCCACAAAACTGGTACGAGGAACATTAACCGGTATCCCGAGCTTTATTGATAACTTATGACTTCCCGAAGCAGAAATCTTTTCTTTTAACTTCTTTGCGGCCTCCAAATAGCATTCAATCTCCGGCAGCAGCTCAATGGCATCCTGAGTTAAACGAACTGGCCTTGAATGAGGCTCCGTTAACCGGATTCCGATTTCAGTTTCAAGCCCATGTGTTAGGCGGCAATAAAAGGCTTCGTCCCGACCAAACTTATCCGCTGCTAAAGAAAAGCCTTTTCCTTCGGACAGCGATAAAAGCACTTGCCAGGGAAGAAGTCGCTCCGAGATTTTCATACGTCTTCTTAATTGTCTATTTCACAATTAAGAGTTTAGAGAAAACATGGTGGACTTAGAAAGAAGTATTTACGATTATATCCATAACTTATTATTTTCTAAGGAGAAAATCATGAATACCCTCAATAGAAGAAAGTTCTTATCATCTTCCGCTCTTTTGGCTACCTCTTCCTTAATTACCGTAACTGCAAATGCAGCAGCCAAGGACCCAATGCCAGCAAAGTGGGATGAAGAGGCTGACATAATTGTCGTCGGTTCCGGATTTGCCGGCCTTGCTGCGGCCGCAGAAGCTAAAAACGCAAATGCCGGTAATGTTATTGTGCTGGAAAAGATGAGAGCGCCTGGCGGAAATTCCGTCATTAACGGCGGTATTTTCGCAGTTCCGGGAAATCCGGCTCAAGTTAAATTAGGCATCAAAGATTCTCCTGAACTTCTGGCAAGCGACATGATCGCCGCCGGACTCGGTTACGGCTATCCCGAGAAAATCAAAGCGATGACCGAAGAAGCTTTACCAACGTACGAGTGGACAGTAAAAGAACTCGGTGTCCAATACAACGACAAAGTCGGCCAGGAAGGCGGTCACTCTGTTCCCCGTCACGTCTATACCATCAACGGGTCCGGATCCGAAATTGTCCATAAACAACTTGCATACGCCAAGAAGTTAGGCATACCCGTCAGACTAAGAGTCTACGTAGAAAGAATCATTCGTGATGAGGACGGAAGAGTTAAAGGCCTGCAGGTAAGAGAAGGCTACAGATTCCCGAACGCGCAGTCCGGCAAAGTTAAGTTCATCAAGGCCAAAAAAGCCGTAATCCTTTGCCATGGAGGATTCGGAGCGGATGTGAACTACCGCATGAAACATGATCCGAAATTGACAGACAAATTCGACACAACGAACCAGCCGGGCGCTACGTCAGAACTTTGGAGAGAAGCCTCCAGAATCGGCGGTAATTTGATTCAGGCCGACTGGATTCAATGCGGCCCTTGGAATTCTCCTGAAGAAAAAGGCATGGGCGTCGCCTTGTATTTCGCCCAGGGCGCAGCAGCAACACAAGGAATTTGGATCGATTGTGCAACAGGCAAGAGATTTGTCAATGAATTAGCCAACCGAAAGATTCGTGCCGACGCTGTTATTACCAATAACAATAAAGGTCATACCTGCATCGCATTAGCAGACCAAACCGCCGTTGATCTGACGATTCAGAAGAGCCGTCCCGGAATTTTGGACAAGCAGCTCGAAAGAAAAGTTGTCCACAAATTCGCGACATTAGAAGATCTGGCAAAACAATATAACGTACCGATGGATGCCTTGCAGGCCACTATTGCCGACTACAACAAGCACCAGGCCGAAGGTACTCCGGACGAAATGGGCAGAAAAATCTACAAAGGAGCCCAGGCCATCGGAACAGGACCGTGGTATTGCTCAATCCTTTCGCCAAAGGTTCACCACTGCATGGGCGGCTTGGAAACCAATAGCAAAGGCCAGGTCATTGATGTGTCCAGCGACAAACCCATCCCGGGCCTTTATGCCGCCGGAGAATCAACCGGGGGTGTACACGGCGCCGTGCGACTCGGCTCTTGTGCCGTTCTTGACTGCTTAGCCAACGGACGAATTGCAGGAAGAAAAGCTGCTCAAGAACAAAACTGGAGCTAGCCGTACTTTTCCAATCAGCGGCGCCTGCTGCCGCTGATTGAAACTTCAAAATTCCTCAGCCAAAGAAAAAATGAGCAATCAGAATCTTTTAAAAGTACTGTTCTTACTTTCTTGTCTTTGTTTGTCGCTACCCTCCTTCAGCGCGGGTAAGCTGGGAGCAGATATGCACCAAGCAAAAGGCGTTCAGTGCCAAACCTGCCATGGTACTGACATGAAAAATCCTCAATACCCCACAGAAGAAACATGTACACAATGTCATCAGAAGGCAGTACTAGCGGAAAAGACGCGGAATCTTCCAGATGCAAATCCTCATGCTGCTCCTCATAACGGTGACTGCATCTTGTGCCACTTGCAGCATGAGAAGTCAGAAAACTATTGTGCTCAGTGCCACAATTTCAAATTCGTAGTTCCTTAATTCCGAAGATGCTTTCAGGTGCGCTCGGCGCACCTGTTTAGGCTCTAGTGAGAATTAAAGACTTCCGCCTTTCACTTGTTTGCTTTCGGCAAGTTTAGCCGGATCTCCAAGTTTCTCTTTAAAGAAATTCACAACAGTATTGATGATGTTCGGCTGATACCAGGGGAGATCTCCGTGTTTTGCACCTTCTACCAAGATATATTTCACATCTTGATTCTTCGCCTTCAAAGCTTGGTACATGCTGGCGCTTTGTTCAGGACTGACCAATGGATCAGCGCTTCCGTGCAGAAGAAGGAAAGGAGGTTCATTACCGCTGACGTGTCCGAGAGGGCTGGCATCAAGCATTTTCTTCGGATCTTTCGTAATGCTTTCGCCGGGGAAAGTATTGAACGCCGGGCCGTTCACTAACAAAGCTTCAGTCACAGCGGGCGAATCATGCACAACTCGAATTTCTTCTGGGAATCCTTCGCCGATATTGCGAAGGTCTGACAACCCGTAAAGAGACACGACAGCCTGAACGTCAGAAGACTGGTTCAGGAAATCACCTTTATCAAACTGTTTTTCACCATTAGTAGCCCCCGACATTTGAGCAAGGTACCTGCCGGCAGAGTCACCGAGAACGCCGATCTTTGCAGGATCAATACCATATTCTTTTGCGTGTTCACGAAGAAATCGCACAGCAGCTTTTGCGTCATTAACTAATGCCGGATATTTTGTCGGAACTGTTCGGTATTCAGCGGCTGCAACCACAAATCCAGCCTTAGCTAAAGCTGTTCGCATTTCGGTGAATTTTTCATGGTCTGCGGAAGTGAATCCCCCGCCGGGGAAATAAATAATTGCGGGTTTTGCTTTGCCGTCTCGAGGAATCATCACCGTCATACGAAGAGCTCTGTTGCTTCTCAGCCCCTTGATTTGCGAATAAATAATGCCAGACATAGAGTCTATTTGGCCGTTCTCGATTTTCGGCCGCATTATTTCTGCGCCCTCCGTGTAGCCGGGCAATTTTGCGTTTGCGATATTAGTCATTACTAAAAAGGCCCCAGTCAAGACAAACATCTTTCCTAACTTCATTTGTATTCCTCCTCAAAAGGCACTTCTCCCCAAGTCTCTTTGGATTTTACTTTTGCGCTCCGGGAAACAGCTACCAAAGTATTTAAGGACATTTACTCAGTACAAACCATTAACGTAGTACTGTGGGAAAAATTTTCCGCTTAATCTGAGTGAAAGACCTCCTTTGAAGAGCCATCCGCGACTAACATCAATCTAATATTCCTCTTCGGAGAGATTTATGCGAACAAAATTAATCGTCGGCTCCCTCTTCGCCTTTACAGCCTTATCTTCCTCCGCCGCGCTCCTTGATTCCGTCAATATTCCTCAAACGCCTCAGCAGGAGGCAAAAATCGAACTTGGCAAAATGCTTTGGTTTGATCCAAGACTTTCGTTATCAGGCAAAATCTCCTGCAACAGCTGTCACGATCTTTCCACAAACGGTGCAGATACGAAGCCTCTTTCTATTGGTTACGCCGGAAGAAAAGGGACAGTGAACTCTCCGACTGTCTTTAACGCAGGCAAACAGATTGCGCAGTTTTGGGACGGAAGAGCTAAGAATCTATCTGAACAAGCAACGGGCCCGATTACCAATCCTCTCGAAATGGCAATGACGCCTGAGTTAGCTGAAGGAGTTATTCGGTCCATTCCAGGATATAGGCCTTATTTTGAAAAAGCCTTCGGAAGTCAGAACCCGACTTTTAGCGAAATTGCGGAGGCCTTAGCAGCCTTTGAAAGCACGTTAACGACTCCGAATTCTCCATTTGAACGCTATGTCAAAGGAGATAAAACAGCGCTCACTCAGCAGCAAATTGACGGCTTAAGACTGTTTAGAAGATCTGGCTGCATCATGTGCCACAACGGGAATCTTCTGGGCGGAACGTCTTTCCAAAAAGTCGGTTCCGTTCGGCCTTACATTACCAACAATCCTTCTAAAGGAAAAATGGACATCACCGGCAAACCATGGGATGAAATGATGTTCAAAGTGCCTATACTCTTGAACATTGAAAAAACAGCTCCGTATTTTCACGATGGAGCGATCAGAACATTGCCGGAGGCCGTCGGGACAATGGCTGACATTCAGCTCGACGCCAATCTAAGTGCGAAGCAGGTGGATGATATTGTTGCCTTCCTTCATTCTTTGAACGGCGAAGTCCCCAAGATTGAAAAACCGGCTCTTCCGCCAAGTGGGCCTGAAACCCGGAAATACATCGAAGAAGTGTATTGATTTCCAACCTCTGAATTACGTGTGAAACGGCTCGAACCTCTAGGCTCCGGCCGTTTTCTTTTTGAATTTCAGCAACCGAAAGGCAAAAAAAAAGCACCTGAGAAATAGTTTCAAGTGCTCTTAATCAATCAGAAAGATACAGCCGAATTGCTCGGCAGAATGTATCCTTCTCAACCTCAAATCCCAAGGAGAAGTGACAAAATCATTTGCCACGTAGAGATATTAGCACAAACATCTAGATAAAAACCCTATATAAGAATAATTTTTCTGCTATTTGCCTAAAATAGTTCACTCCTCTAGGTGTTATTACTCTAGTCAAAGCTTTTACGTACTAATACAATTTTCTCAACAAACCAAAATAATCCCAAGGACCTCTGCTTCGATTTCGTTGCAGAGGTTTTATTTTGTGCGGAAAAATGCCGACTGGTTTAAGGCACCTCAGACAAAAAAAAGGCGCTCGAAGAATCAATCCCGAGCGCTCCAATCTAAATTTGAAATTACGGCCGACTTGCTCGGCAGAACGTAATCTCAACTCAACCTCAAATCCCAAGGAGAAGTGACAACATTCAATTGCCACATCTGCATATTAGCATAATCCACTAGGTGAAAACCCTCTTATGTGAATACGCATCCTATTTTAGGTTTAATTTTCCAGTGCCTTTGCAGCTCGAAGAACGCTGATGATGCGGGCGTATTCTTTCTTTAGCTCATCCGTATATTGGTTTCCTTCTTCCCATCGTCCATTTTTAAAATCGAACTCCTGAGCTTTTACGGGTGTATTCAGGCTGGTAAAACCCAGCGTGGCAGTAATTCCCTTCAAAGAATGAGCAGCCCTTCTGGCATCTTCTCTTCTGTCTTCTTCTATTGCTTTAAAAAGCTCAGGGAATGTCGGTTCTTCTAAAAAACGGAAAAGGTACTTTTCATAGAGTCTCTCGTTCTCGGAGAAATAAATCAAGCCATCAGTTAAGTTAATGCCGCTCTTGGCTAAAAATTCCTTTTGTTTCCCGTTCATCTCAATCCTTAGGATCTTTAAAAATACCGAGCAAGAATAACAAACCGCACATCCGATTGAACAGAAGTGCGGTCTAATTCACATAATCAGAAAATTAGTATTCGAAGGTTCCTTTCTGCAGGAGCTCATTGTCCTTCATCATCAGCACGCCTTTACTGTAGACGTCCTGCAGTTCCCAGTTTTCATCGAAAAGGCACATATCAGCGCTGTTTCCGACGGCAACTTCGCCCTTACCTTTCATTTCCAAGCCGCGAGCTACGTTGCGAGTCAGAAGAGGAAGAACTTTTTCAACCGCATGACCTCTTGCAATCAGCTTCTTGAGATCACGGAGGTTACACGCAACGCCTCCGATACCGAGACCAACCATTTCGCCTTTTTCATTAAAGCGAGGTACAGAGCCATGACCGTCAGAACTCATTGTCATAATAGACGGTTCAATTCCGGCATCCCATGCTGCTTCAACTGCATCTGCAGGACTTTCAAAGCAACAGGAGCCGCCGGTTGTAATGTCGATACGGCCGCCTCTCTTCGCAAACTCAAGTGCTTTGCCGAAGACATACTTATCGCGAGCACAGTGCGTCGGACGAATGTGACGAATCGGGAAACCGCGGTTAACGATTTCTTCGAACATCTCAAATGCGCCCGGAACATTGCCAAGATGGATATGAAGAACACCGATCTTTCCGGCAATCATGCCGCCTACGCGAATCTGTGTCAGGAGGTCGAGAACATTCTGTGTTGTCGGGAAGGAGGAGCGATGGTCGCCCAATGCGATCTTAACGCCTAATACCTCATGAACCATCAGCAGGTCGTTTTTAACCGATCCCGTCAGAGTTGTCGGAGGATAAGAATAATTGCTTGTATACATCCAAGCGGTCACGCCTTCATCCGTCAAGGCTTGGACTTTGGCCAAAAGATTCGGCAAAGAACGAGTAACGCTATCTGTTCCGGAAACACCGACCAAGCTCGTGGTGCCGCAGGAAATCAGTTCACTGAGAACGATTTCAGGCGTACGGCTGCGCGGACCGCCTTCCCCGCCGCCACCGGTAACGTGAATATGTTGGTCAATGAAGCCCGGTGTCAAGATTTTGCCGGAAGCCTCAACCGTTTCAAGTTCAGGTAAAACAACCGTCAGATCTTTACCGACTGCAGCAATCTTGTCGTTAACCACCAAAACGTCCTGAACACCCAAATTATCTGGGTTGTAGACATGAGCCCCTTTTATTAAATAAGCCATAGAAAGATCCTTTTATAAGAAGATTAAGCTGCTGGTTACGGAAACGATCACTGCTATGATCATGACCGGGATTGTGCGGCGGATCAGGGCAATCGGAGTTAATCCTGTAATACCGGAGACCGCAATGATGACGCCAGCGATCGGGCTCATCGTACGAGCAATACCGGCAGACAGCTGAACCGGAACGGCCAGAGCTAATGTCGGAATACCGACAGAAGAAGCTGCCTCAGGAAGAAGCGGAGAGAAAGCAAAGAAGGCGGCGTTGCCGGATCCCGTAACGATAGCGGCAACAATCATGATGACGAGCATCACGATCAACATGATGAACAAACCTGCGTTCTGGATAGAAGCCGCCGCCTGAATCATCGTGGAGATACCGCCGATCTTGTTCAAACCGAGAGCAAACATTTCTGCGCAAACGATCAAGCTGACGGTAGAGGTAAAGACCTTGCCCATACCCTCAAAAATTGCCTGAGAATCTTTGCAGCACTGTTTAAAATCGCGGCGAGTTGCAATATCGACGACTAAAGCAATAATTAAAGAAACGATGATCGCGGTAACGAGATTCAGCTTGATGGCCTTATAGACTAAAGGAGAAAAACCGATCAGGAGACCCAGCGGCAGCATCGGTAGAATGGCGTAATACGCGGGACCGGCACCTTCAAGAGCCTTGTCGACGTCTAAAGCGCTTTCCTTGGTATCTTCTTTATTAGCTAAAGCGCCTTCTTTCTTATCGAACCAACGCTGGACAAAGAAATGACCGATTGCAACGGAAGCAATCGTGCAGAGGGCGACAGGACCTTGGCCCTGAACGAAGTAAGTCACGACGTCCATGTTGCAAAGGTCGGCAGCACGCATCGCGTTGGAGCTGGACGGACCCAAGTCCAAACAGCAGGTTGTCGCAATGACTGCGGCAGCTGAGGTGCGAGAAACGCCTAGTGCAACCAGCAGCGGATAAATCGAAGCCATCAGCAGAAGGCCGAGTCCGACAGCAGAGTTCACGAACAATGCGATGAACTGCCCTACGACATACGTCAGAGCTAGCAGGACATAAGGGGAGCGAATGGCTTTCAGAGGCTTAACGCACAGCTTAACTAAAGCTTTACTGGCACCGATGCGGTCCATATAAACAGCAAAACCGGCAATAGCCATAATGTTAAGACCTAAGCCAGGCAGACGACCCTTCAAGAGGTTTGTAAATGCCTGAGCAAAGTCAAACGCAAAGAAATTTGTGGAAGCTTTAGGAGCAACTGCCGGGACACCTTCTAGATATGCACAGAACAGCAACAGCAAGCCCAAAAGCAAGAGGATAATCGGAGGATAGTAGTTTTTAATAACGAAGTAGCTAACCAGCCCAATTGCAACCAGCGTGAGAAGTACACCAACCATTTTGCACCTATGGATTTGAGTTAATAATTATGTGGTAATGCTAGAATTTTAAAATTTTCTTGGGAATGGTGTAACCTTTTGTTAACTTGTTGTCCTTACGAAATTTTTAAGTGTAATTCCTAGGATATTTTTTGTGATTTGTTCACCACAACATTGAAGGAAACAGCGTTGATTACGAAATCATTTCTGAATTATTTCATCTTCCCTCACCGGCAAAGAAAGCATTGCCGCTAGATTCTCATTAGAAAATTCGATATGAATATAACTCATATTAGTTATATTTTATTCAAAACGGGGTGCTCCCCTAGGATGAATACTAGTATTTTCACTAAGAAAATGTATAATAGGAGCCGTTAGAGAAGTACTCCTGAAGTTAACAAAGCCGCTGGCAAAGATTGTTCTGATATTTTGCGTTTTTCAGTGATCTAGCC
>NZ_GL883704.1 GCF_000205025.1 Parasutterella excrementihominis YIT 11859
TTAGCAACGAGACTGGCAACTTCTGTTCTTTTTAATATTCCGCAGCCGGGCATTTGCTGCCGCCGTCGGACTTGTCAGAAACGGAAAAAACAAAAGGACCGGTTTCTTCCGATCCTTCCGAAAAATATTTCTATTTTTATTGACCTTGACTTGCTTCGGGTAGGTCTCATGCACTTGTGGTCTTGGTTCGTCTTTCGAGAGACTCCTGCATGAATTACTTGCCACCTAGTTAGGTGCTCGAACACACTAACTCTAGTGCGGTACCGCACTGGTCGCCATTCCCATCCCGGCAGTCTCGGGGTAGGGGTCTGAAGCATCATTCCCTCACAAGATGCTATGGCGAAAGCCCAGTTCGCTGCGAACCAATCATTGAGAGGTGGTAAGGCTCTCGAAAGGTCCTCCAGACTTGACCTAGGTTAACAATCAGTCAAGAAAGAAACTGGCCCCACGGAAGCGGCAAATTAAATCGCCGAAACCGTCTTCAACAGTGTCGCGGTTATCGGATATCGCGCGGAGAATTCGGGCTGTTGAAGGTCAAAATCTTATCATCAATCTTTCTGATAAGGATGGGTTTATTTGTTTTTGTTTGTATATATACAATGTATTATAAGTAAATTTACCCTTTTAATCCTCCGGCTATTTTAGCGCCCCTTAATTTTCAAAAGGGCGCCTCGTTTTCTTTTTGAGCAAAGTTCGTCAGAAACTCAACAAGTCTGGTAGGATTTTTGAATAGGTATTATTTTTTCAAAATCGTCAAGATAGCGCACTCAATCAAAACCAAATTTGCTCTCACGCTGATTTCTGCTTAACCATCCTACCAGTGCTAGTCGGCTGGCGGAAGCTCCCGTTTATCGAGAATAACGCGTACGAGGTCAGTGCACTCAGAGTGTGTTTAATCCCAAGAACTTGCAACTCCGGCACGATCCGTTTTGGAACTAAGGTATGTCTCTCAGTTCATGCCTGATCTGCGCTCAACGCTAGAAAAATATACCTTATAGGCTATAATTAATCCAACCATTCTTAGTGAGATTTTATCGTGTGGTCTGTCATAACCCGCCCTCTGTTTGATCTTTGGTTATCAGAGCAGGACGAAGAAATAAGGGTCAAAGTTTTAGCCGGGCTTTCTTTGCTAGAGGATTATGGCCCTAACTTGGGACGGCCGTTTGTCGATACCTTGCAGAATTCCAAACTTAGTAACCTAAAGGAGCTCAGGGTGCAATGCAAACGTCATCCAGTCCGTGCTTTCTTCTGCTTCGATCCGGAGAGAAAAGCCATCGTACTTTGTGCGGGAGATAAATCAGGCGACAAACAATTTTATAAACAAATGATTCCTTTGGCCGAAAAGGAATACGAAGAGTATCTGACAGAAAACGAGGTTTAACATGAGCACTTTAAAAGAACTCATCAGCAAAGAATCCCCTGAAGTTCAAAGAAAAATTAAAGAACAGAGGGATCAGTACATCACAGAGTACTCTCTGTTTAATCTGCGTAAAGAATTAGAGGTTTCTCAGGCAGAATTAGCCGATGCGCTGCATATCAGTCAGCCCTCCGTCCAAAGAATCGAATCCAGGGGACTCGACACTAAGTTACGAACATTAAAAAAATATGTCGAGGCCTTAGGAGGAGAAATTTCTTTGCTCGTTAATCTTCCTTCCGGGGAGGGCAGAGTGTACCGTTTGTAAAAGCGTGTATTTAGCTGCGTTGCATAGATCTCAGAGTTGGACAGAGTTCGCTAGTTGACTTCCTCCCCTCCATAAATGAAGAGGATTCCTACCGCTTCTCCGACAGCCGTAGCTTAATGTCGAAGTTGCCTCGGCGGGTTTCTGCTTCAGCGGGATTGCCCAAAGGAGTACAGCTTGGTTTTTGCACGTTCTCCAAAAGGAGTTTCACGTGCGTGGACACAACCGTATACTCCTTCAGGTCTCACATCTCTCCACAGACTTCACTTCGGGACAGCCCGCCCCTAGATCTGAAAAGATAAAGCCAGTTTAGCATAGCCAGTCCTTCGGACTGGGCCCGTAAAGCACCGTTATAAATAACGGTGCTTTACGGGCCTAGCTGGTAAGCGCTCTGTCCAACTTCATACCAAACCGCCACCTTCTCCTCGGCTGCAGTGAGAGTTGTCGTATTGAATGATGTGCCGTGTCCCTATCTGATCTATTTCGTTATCTTTGAAAAAGTCTTATTTATTCAAAATTCCAAGATGGTGCATCCGTGATTTGGTACCTAACCGCCCTCGCTTTGCCGGACGAAAAGATCCTGCCCTCATCTATCAAGCGTCTCAGGTGAAATCGGATCGTTGAACGCGGCGTCTTCAGTGCCTTTTCAAGATCACTGATACCCATTGAATCTCCGCTGCTTAATAACTTCAAAATCGAAAGAGAAAGTTCCGGAACGCCGGCTAACAGATGCTCTTGAAAAACCTTCGACTCAAGCACTTTCATTTGAGTCCAAAGACTATTCAGAAAATAATCAAAAAACGGACGCCAATCCGGAGATTCTTTTTCCAGTGAAAGTTGGGTTTTCCGAAGCGCCAGATAGTAGGAAGCCTTGGATTTTTCGATTACGGACTCAAGGGACGAGTACGGTACATAGTCAAAGCCGCTTCTAAGAAGAAGCAGTGTCGTGAGAAGCCTCGATAATCGTCCGTTTCCGTCTTGGAACGGATGAATCGCAAGGAATGAAACAACAAAAACCGCGATAAGCGAATCTTCAAAAACTCCTTATCGATTCACAAGTCCTCGCCAGCCAAAAACTACTTATCTCCTGATTCCTATCGTATCTTCTGAAAATCGAAGATATATCCCCGTTGGATATGTCAGTAAAGACATTATTACAAACAATGCAAATTTCACGATCAGTAATGCCTCTTTGTACACCCTCGGAGTACTAACTTCCTCAGTTCACATGGCCTGGATGCGTACAGTGGCGGGAAGGCTGAAAAGCGACTACCGTTATTCAAATACTATCGTCTATAACAATTTCATTTGGCCGAAGGTTACTGAAAAGAATAAGTCGCAAATTGAAAAAACGGCACAGATGATTCTCGATGCACGCGCAAAACACCCTACGATGTCTTTAGCCCAGCTCTATGACGAACTGACGATGCCAGAAGATTTAAGAAATGCTCACACAGCAAACGATAAAGCCGTCATGAAAGCTTACGGCTTCAAGCCATCCATGACAGAACCTGAGATAGTTGCCGAGTTATTCAAACTCTACGAGGTAAAACTCAAAGAACTCGAACAAGAGGAAAAGAAAAAAGAAGAGAAATCGAAAGCAACGGAAAAAAGCCGCTCCGGCAAGGCTAACTAGACCAAATACGACTCAGCCCGCGCTGACAACACGGGCTGGGTCAGTCCTATAAAGTGTCGAGACAGTCCAATCCTCTCCATCATTTAGGAGGATCATCGCACCCAACACAATCATCCGGACAAGAGATGTCAATCTTGATTACAAGATCATCTTAACAAATATTCGCTCTCCGCAAGGATTTCAAGTTCAAACAAAAATAATTTAATATATTCGATTGTATCTTTTATATTTTATTTTTTGATAGCCAGAACAATTTCAATAACGCGTTTATCTGCTGCTGTCAGGACAGCCGAAAATTTCCAATTTTCGACCGAGCAACAGCGAGGTGCTGATGCATTTTGGCGTCTAGGTCTTTAGAACAGACACCAAAATGCGATCCTGCCTTAGTTCTTTTTTGAGCTTGTTTTATTTTCACTGGGAGCTCTAACCGCTCCACTTAACCCCAAGCGCAGTTGTCTTATTTTTTCAAAAGGAAGCTTCATCCTGGCCCAGTTTTTAAGTTGGTTCAAACCAACTTTTTGAGAAGATCGATGTCGACCGTTTCGTTCAAGGCACCCGACTTTCCGATAAAAAGTTTATACGTATAAACTTTGAAAAAGTGTTATTTATTCAAAATTAAAGTCCGAGGTCTTTTTGATCTGATATTTGACTGCGCTCGCTTTTCCGAAAGAAACGATTCTTTCATCTTCCAAAAGGCGCTTCAAATGAAAGCGAATCGTCGAGCGCGGTACTTTCAGGGCCTTCTCCAGTTCAGCAATACCGACAGGTGCCCCGTTCTCCAGCAACTTCAAGATAGAAAGCGAAAGTTCTGGGACTCCGGCCAAGAGGTGCTCTTGAGATACTTTCGACTCAAGCACCTTCATTTGAATCTGAAGACAGCTCAAAAAGTAATCAAAGAAGGGGCGCCAATTCGGATGATCTTCCTCCATCGTCATTTGGCTTTGCCTGAGATTCAGGTAATAAGCAGCTTTAGACTTTTCTATGACCGACTCGATGGAAGAGTAAGGCACATAGGCAAAACCACTCCTGAGTAACAGCAGCGTCGTTAGAACCCTAGACAACCTCCCATTGCCGTCTTGGAAAGGATGGATAGCAAGGAAAGCTGTAATGAAAACAGAGATGAGTAAAAGCGGGTGGTAGACGCGCCTCTCGGTCTCTTCGTTGTACCAAACGACTAACTGCTGCATTAAAAACGGGGTCTCAAACGGTGTCGCGGTCTTAAAGACAACCCCAACCACCTTCCCGTCTTTCATTGCCGCTACCGAGTTTTCTACCGTTTTATAGCTCCCCATATGGCGCACGTCTTTATCGCTCAATCGCAAAAGAGAGGCGTGCAGCTGCTTGATGAGATTTTCCGACAGCGGCATATCTTCCCACGAGGAGTAGATCAAGGAAAGCGTATTTGCGTAGCCGGCGACCTCCTGCTCATCTCTGCTGGCAAATGATTGTTTTCCGATGTTCCCTAGGAGTTCTTTAATCTCCGCGTTGCTTAAAGAATTTCCTTCTATACGCGTAGAAGACCCAATGCTCTCAATCGTGGCGACTTTCTGGAGATGAATCAATCTTTCCGGAGCGAGGTTTCCAAAAGCCGTCCACGCTCCCTTGAACTGGTCAAGTTTGGACAACAAATCAACTTCAGCGTGAGAGTATCGAAAATCAGAAAGGTCGAGATTTAACTTCATGTTGCGCAATACTTGTTCAATATTTGTTTAATATTGCTCAATTTTTGCGCAATATATAAAAAAGTTCAACCGGGTGGCGCCTCCTTCTAGTCGTCTTGAGAGCTTTTCTTTTAAAACAAAGGAAAACTTACCAAATTAGAATATAATATGATTGATTGTATCTTATATATCTTTTAATTGAGGCTCTTTGTCATGCCGAAACCGCCCTTCGTTGCCAAGGAAAACGTCGAACGTTTCATTCTTTCCTTCGTTCATGAAAATAAAAAACTCCCGACTATGGCCGAGATTCGTAATCACTTCGGCGGCGGGAGCATGAATCGGTACTCAGAAATCCTCAAAGGGATGAATATTTCTGCACCGGAAAAGAAAAGCCCTTTGACGCTGGACCCGCTTGAAACCAGTCAGCTCATGGCCGGAATCATCCCGTTCTTCGAGCAAAAGATGGCCAGACTCGTCAAAGAGCGAACAGAAAACGATCGGGACCTCCGACTAGCTTCCGTTGATGCTCTCGCAGAGATGCAGAAAAAGTACGAAGAACTCGAAGAAGCAAGCAGAGAAAAAGAACTCCGATTTACCGTAACGCTTAAGGATCAAGAGTCCCGTTTCATTTCCGAATTGAAATCACTGACCCAGACCGCAGCCGAAGAAAAAGTACAGCTTCAGGCTGAAATTCAAGTCCTTCGCGAAAAACTCCAACAAGAACGGGAGAGGATAACTTCCGTCGTTTCCGAAAACCAAAAGGCTGCTCGCTTTTTCTCTACCCTTGAAGAATTTGCTGGCAAGAAGCTAGAAGATAAGGACTTAATTAAACTGCGCAACTACCTGGCCCGACAAGAAAGTAGCGGTCGCTATTACTCCAGAGTGTTTTCGTAGCAGTTTAAAACTGTTGAGGTCGGTACGTGATTAAACACAGCCATGGGCAATAAAAACGATCCTTCGTCGTAAAAAGAGGCCTTCCTATCGGAAGGCCAAATTTTCACTACTTAGGTACACACTATGAGAATTCTTTACTCTCCAGATAAACACCTCCACATTTCTCTTAAATCTTTTTGATTCAACTCAAGTAAGGCCATAGGTTTAATCGTCATTGCTTTGTTGGTCGCCCGCTCCGATGCCGAGACAAAATGCCTAGCGAAGCCATCTTCTCCAACGTCTTTCAGCAGTCGGAACCTTCTAAGTTCATCCGAAGTCAGAGAGCAGTCCGGTTTTTCTCCACAAATCAAAATCAATTTAACCGCGACTCCGACCCCTTTCTGACATCCTGTCGTAAAGTTCCGGAAAAGCAATATTTGATACTCATCGGAAGAAAGATTTTTTTGCTGTGCTAACCGCCCTATTCCGCGATTCAGATAGATGTCGTCTCTTATTGAAAGTTTTGGCATCCGTCCATTTTCGATACCTCTAAGGAAGCTCAGAAAATTGCTCGCACGGTCTGTATTGACCACGTCGGCTTTGCACGTCTTTTGAATAAAATCAACCACAAACTTACTGTATGCGCAGAGCCTACATTCCCGCGGAACTGACTCCGGAACATCTGTCTGCAGAAATACCTTAACGTCGTAGAACTCAAAAAGCTCTGAGTAATGATTATCAAAAATGCTTTTTGCAAGGGCGTCATCAATCATCTCGCTAAGGCGTCTTTGACTGACCACACGTTCCAGAAAACTCTGATCATCAGAGGCAACATTGAAAACCGAAAATAAAAAATTCCACTTAGCATCGTTCCCCGGATCAGTTACTCGAATAGCGAGTTTCATGATCACTCCTCCGGCAGCGCCAGTATCTCCTCGAGAGTCAGCGGACAATCCAAATGGTATCCGAAGCATTTTCCTCCGAGTTGCGGGGTCATATCGTCCATGACATCGATCATGATCAATCCAATGACGGTTCTTTTCAGCTTGGACGTGTTCATTATGAAGTCTTTAGCTTCAACGCAATTGCTTTCGGCAAAACTAAGAAGCTCTTCTAAGTCCCAGCCCCAACGCTCTGAGACCTCATCCCAGACTTTACCAATCTCCTCAACTCCAACTTTCTCGTAAATCTGATCTGCCGTGAGCGGTTTACGAGGAAGCTCCGACTCCACCTTAGCTACAAACTTGAGCCTAGCCTCCACAACTTGCTTATCCCACTCACTCAGAGCCTCTTCATCTTCTGTATCCGGAGCGGAAGGGAGTTTTTCTACGCAGGATCGAAACAGAGGGAACTCATATTTGGAGAAGTTCTCATTGGCCACAAAAGCAGCCTTAACAAAGTTGTCGAAATCATCAACTTTGTTGTTAATCATCACCTCAAATAAATCAAGCCGAACAACCATGCTTTTAATGGCTCTTTTGATGAGTTTTTTTGTCAAAGGAACTTTTTCCGACAAGCCACCATACGAAAGCTGCACTTCAGCGACAAATTTGTTGTTTTCACGAACAACATTTTGAATCCAAACCCACTCTCCCATTTTTCTCTCCTCAATCTCTTTCCGATGGTTGCTCAACCTGTTTCTGAATGATTTCAATCGTAATTATTCGGAGTGGACAATAAAAGATTAGAGTTGCTCTTCATTGTCCACGCCACACGAGCTCACCTGGAGTCATCTGCCTTAGCACCCTAACAGGGTGCTCGGAAAGAGGGCGCCGCCCTCTTTCAATCTCCGGGGCAGGGACAAGCGGCGTCCCTGCACCGCCGAGCAGGTTCAGCTTGTCATGAACCACCAGACCCCAAAGATGGCGTTCTCCACAGAGCTGGCTTATCGCTGCGGATTGAGAGCCCATGAACTTCTAACCATTGAGCGTACTTCGGATAAACGCGCCGACAAACGTTTTTACGCCGACGGCAGGGAAAAGAACCTAAGCTCAAAATTTGACGGAATGGGTGACGGAGTTCGCTATGTCGTCACAGGAAAAGGAGGCCTCACCCGTGAAATTTTCGTTCCGAAGGACTTGGCAATACAACTCGAACAACGAAGGCTTCCAGAGCCTATTCGGGTGCGGGACAGAGGCGTGTTCTATGTTCAGAAGTACGACCTGGCCGGCGGTAAAAAATTTACCGACTCGTTTGCTAAGGCGAGTGAAAGGGCGCTCGGGTGGTCCACCGGAGCACACGGTTTACGTCACTCCTATGCTCAGGAACGCCTTAAAAATCTAACAAAGAACTATGACTACGAAACGGCTAAAGAAACAGTCTCCCAAGAGATGGGGCACTTTAGGCCGGACATTACGGACGCTTATTTGCGATGACGGACTTTCTTGTATCTATTGCCGGGTGGCTGGGCGAGTTTCTTTTAAACTTTTTTGACTTTGTCTTCTTCCTAGCATTCCTCCTCTGTCTTTTTATCTGCCTTGGGCATGCTTTTGGCTATTCCATCCTCTCGGGGAAGGCGCAGAGAAGTTTAGGACTGGTTTTTCTTTGCGTACTCGCCTCCATCATCCTATTTCCTACCGTCGTTTTCTATTACATGATGGACATCAAACAAGGATATTCATTGAGCCAGACCTATTCGATGATCCTTGATGCAAACGAGGTAACAAAGGCCACTTTCTTTTCAATTGCCATTTCTGCAGCCCTTCCTGCTCTTCTCATCGGATATTGGATGAACCCAAGTCTTGATCTGCCTGACATCAAGAAAATCGCTGAAGAGAAGGCTTCCGGACTTTTGGAACGCTGGAAGGAACGGACGCTGTATGACCAGGAACGAAAAACTTCAGAATTAGAGCAAAGAAGCCAACAGATCAAAGCTGAAGAAAAATCATTGAAAGAATTTGAGATAAAGCTCCGAGAGTACAGTCGCGAACTATCCGAGCAGCATACCGAACTTGACTCGGAAAAAGCCAAGGCACAAAACATGATTGCACAGGCTGAGGCCGCGATAAAAGAATCAGAAATCCGGGTCGAGGAGCTGTCTAAAAGCAACCTACAGCTAAAGAATCAGATTCAAAGATTGATACCAAAGAGCAGGCAATACTCAGAAATGAAGAATTTCGTTTTGACTCATATGTGAAAAGAAGAGGACCGGCAGACATTCCTTCAATGGGACAAGAAATGCCTCGAGGATGTTTCCGAAGAAATTCGTAAGAACCGAAAACGGAAGAAAGCGTGGCAAGAAATTAAAATCCAAAACTCTCCGGAAGACTAAATCTCGAGGATTGGCCGTGGCGGGCCGGTCGGCGCCGTGAATTTTTCCGGCGCAGAATAAAGCTAAAGCCGTCTAGCCCTGTGACGAGGGCGAAACGGCTTTGACAAGGGAGAACGTTATGGCGTGTCATAACATTCTTGCCTGCATTTTAGCATTCGTGAGGAGACACCGTCGGTTCTTTTTGAAACTGATAGTTGCGCTCCTGTTGATGCTGACTTGCTAGCGTGAAAGAGCCTGCCCGGGTAACCGGGCAGGACACGTTAGCCTCAATCAGCAAAGGCTCGAGCAACTAGGGAGTTGAAACTGCTGCAAGGCGCAACGGTTATTTCTAATACATATGAGTGTTACCCATCAGCAGGATGTTCGACTTGTTTCCGACGGCCTCTCCCATCTGCTTACAAGTTTCTTTCGGTTTCTCGAAAACGTAACCCTGCTTGGCCCACTGATTTAAAACAGCAATCTGGGCGACGGAATTCAGGTACTTATCCTTCGGCTCCAGCCACAAGCGCATACAAGCACCTTTAATAACGGCAGTATAGATAGTGTCAGTAATGCGAGCCTGAGGCAACACAATAACTACTGTCTCCTTCTTTTCTGCCCCTTGATGGGCAGTTATCGACGCCGGACTAAACGATTTCAGATCCTGTCCGAGAGCTTTAATTGCAGTATTTGGTGCCGCGAAAGCCAGAGAAGCCGCACACATAAGGGGCAATAGTAGTAATTTTTTCAATTTGTTCCTCCTGAAGATTTTTGAGTACTTTTAGATTATCGCCTAGTTACTCTCTCAGCTATGGAAAGTCACTTTACTCAACATAATGGCTTGTTATGTTGAGTGTGAAATGCACTGTGACAGCATAACCCCGCCGTTTTTAAAGACTTTAACGGGTTTTTAGAGAGTTTTCTGGTCTTTTTGTACAGTGTTTACTGTATAAATCATTTTTGAATTAATAATACTTTTTCAAGAATTACTTGCAAAAGCATTGATTCGTACAGTAACTATGAGAAAAAGACCACTTATTTATGACTTCTGAAACAAGAGGTCTTATTTCTTCATATGTACACCCTTCAAAATTTTACGGAGCTTTAATTGCTTCCTGGAGATTTTTATTAAATAAAAGAATCACAATTCGACGAACTATAGA
>NZ_GL883705.1 GCF_000205025.1 Parasutterella excrementihominis YIT 11859
GTTGGGAGCAAAGGGGTTCCATGTCATTAAATATCAGCTGCACGGCCTGCTGTTCTTCGATTGATAAGAAAAGGGGCGGGAGCCGAACGACTCTCGCCCAAAATTTTTCACCCCAATTGCTCTTGTTGACACGGAGTACATTCATGCCTCTATGCTTCCAAGGAGAAGATTGAAATCACTCAATCGACAAGAGGAAATATAGCACATATTGATAACGATTATCAATATCATTGATAGGCAACTTTCTGTTGTACTCCCGTGAATAGTGAGGACGCTTCGCGGACCATCCTATTACCAGAATAATTTCAACATAGCATATGGGACCTTCCTAAAAATAAATTTGTAGCGCGCAAAACAAAATCATTGACACTCCCAAAAAATTGGCATATAGATAGGTTGATTTATATCCCAACCACCTCATCAAGGAGAAGCAAATGACTACCAGACGGCAATTAATCAAGACTTCTTTATCGCTTGCGGCGGTTCCTATTGGAATGAGCGTTGCTATTGAAGTAGCGCACGCAGAGGACATGCCGCAATGGGACAAAGAGACAGATGTTCTTGTCCTCGGTTATGGCAATGCAGGTTCCAATGCTGCGATCGCAGCGGCTGATGCCGGCGCAAAAGTTCTTATTTTGGAGAAAACAGCTGCCGGAGGAGGAAACGTATCTGTCTCCTCCGGTGGGTTTGTCGTTCCGACAAACAAGGAAGACTATTATAAGTTCCAAAAAGCGTTGTATGAATTGTCTCGCTCTGAGTGGGACAAGGACCTTCTGGATCTTTTCTGCGAAGAGTCTCTTCATTTGGGCGACTATGTTTCTTCGTTGGCTCCGGAAGGAAAGATCAGTGTTTACGGTCATGCAGGTTATCAAAACCTGCCGGGTGCAGACTGTGTAAACAAGATGTCAATGAGAAACGTTCCCGGCGCGAAAGGCGGAGACCGACTCTTCGGAATCTTTGATCGCGCGGTCAAGGCGAGAAATATCCCAGTTCTTGTTAATTGTCCTGCCAGAAGGTTGGTTAGAAGAGGAAACGAGGTCTTGGGTGTCGAAGCTATATATAAGGGCAAGCCTTATTTTGTAAAAGCCAACAAAGCCGTTGTGATTTGTACCGGCGGCTTCCAATCTAATCCAGAACTGATGGCTCGCTACATTTACGGCAATCCGATGGCTTACCTCGGGAGTCCTGCCCATACCGGCGATGGACTTTTGATGGCGCAGTCCATGGGGTGCGACTTGTGGCATATGAATTCGGTTTCTGCACCCTTAGGCATTCAGGTACCAGGAGTTAAGGCAGGTATTGCCATGGTTACAAGGCAGCCGGCCTTCATTTGGGTCGACCAAGACGGCAAACGCTTCGTAAATGAGAAGAAATTGGATTACCACTGCTCTTGGATGGCTGTCAATAATTTCGACGCCATTAATCATCGTTATCCGAGAATTCCATGCTACATGATCATGGACTCGAGCTATCTGAAAGCCGGTCCGCTTATCTCCAACGGCGGTTCAGGCTGGGCTATCAACCGTGAAGGATATAAATGGAGCAAGGACAATCAAAAAGAAATTGATTCCGGCGTCATCATCAAAGCCGATACGGTTGAAGAGCTGGCAAAGAAACTTGGCATTGCCGACCCGGCAGTGCTCGTTGCAACAGTGAAGCGCTGGAACAGCGACTTAAGAGAAAAAGGAATTGACACAGAATACGGTCGTACGCTGACAGCAGATCCGAATATGAAGGCAGTCTTTGTGGGACGTGACGTCAAGAGCTGGTCAGCTCCGATTGAAGAAGGACCTTTCTACGCCGTGAAACTGGTTCCTGTTACATACCATACGATGGGAGGCCCGAAGAAGTCCGTGAAGGCGGAAGTTTTAGATCCTTTCGGTGAGCCGATCCCGCGGCTTTATGTTGCCGGTGAGCTTGGTTCTACTTGGGGCCTGACTTACCAAGGCGCCTGCGCAAATGCTGACGCAATGGTTTTCGGAAGAGTCGCGGGAAAGAACGCGGCTGCTTTGGAAAACTGGAAGTAATTTTTTAATGCTGGTCAGCCCTGAAGGATTACGTTATTTCTTCAGGGCGGTGTATTTTTTACTTATGCAGGAAAGTTTTTGTATTGCTCTTTCGAGTAGAGTTCTCGGATTGTCTGTTGAGAAAATATGAACATATTGTTCGCGCTCCCGAATTTGTAAAACTTGCCGTTTAGTTCCTTTTTTGTGTAATTGTACTTTTGTGGACTTGGCGAAATTAAGTGGACATCGTATAGGCAAAAAATTTACTGAGAATAAATTAGATCAGTCCCAAACCTCAGCCCAATGAGTGAATTTCCTCCCTTTTTGGGAGAAGACCAACGCTGCTCTTATCAAGTTGCTCTGTGGCAGCTGACTTCCATACTGCCGAGCCTTTATTTGACGAACGGCTTCTTGAAGGAGAGCTTCGGGAGAAGCGCCTTTTCGACAATATTTGAATTCCAGTACCCAATAGTTTTTGTCAGTTTGAATTTCGAGATCGCTTCTGCCATGAGCATTGTGAGCCTCGCATCTCGCAGTTATTAAGGTGCTGGAGCTACTTACCATGATGAATACAGCAGCGCGGCAGCTCGCCTCACTTGAAAGGGGGAACGCCTGGTAGTCAATTCCTAGGACAATCCGGTTCACTTCTTCTACGAATGCACTGAGATTTCCGTCTTCCAAATAGTCGGCAAGATAACCTTCCCCCGCTCGATTTATCGCATTTTTATCCAAGATCGCCTCAGCATAAAGACGTGCCATGGAAACGCTAACTTCTCTATTTGGATAGCCCAGCGTTACGGTTGTTCCTCTTACGGCTTTGATCGTCAGGTATCCAGTCTGCGCAAGAAGAACGTTATCCTCCAAAAGAGAGAATTTTGCGGAAAGCGCCAAGTCATCTAATTGGACTTGTTTTTCGCTTTCGTAATCCTCCGGCCTCAATGTGGAGTGGGATTTTAGATATTCGAGCAGTACTCCTGGCTGACCACCGCTTTCGTACCAATAATTATCAAAGCCGTTTGAGGGAAAATTCAAAAATTTCAACAGAGACCAAGGAGAAAAAACGCGCTGAGTTGCTGTTCTTTCAAAGCAAAATCCATCGTAGTTTACGGTTAGCTCTTCCAGAAGCTTTTCTTTTTCAATGCCGAGCTGAAAAGATGCTTGCTCGAGATAACCAGAAAAATACTTTTGTACTTCTCGATGAGAATATCCAAGCAAGGATCCGAATTCAGACATTAAAGAAATGTCCGTAAAGTGATTGAGCTCAGAAAAAATGCTGGTTTGGCTGAACTTTGCAATTCCTGTCATAAAGAAAAATCTTATTGCTCCATCCCATTGCTTAAAAGCAGCGTAGAGCCTCCAGAGTTTCTTTCTGACTTCATCAAACAGCTCAGGTTTATTTGGACAAGTAGTGAGCGGAGTGTCGTATTCATCTAGAAGCAGGACTACGGAGTTGTCGGCTTGGTCAGCCAACCAACCGATAAATGCACGGAGACCTTCTGTATCTGTCTTTATAGGACTGACAAGCCGGTTGACAGTTAAAGTATCAAGGAGGTACTGGTCGAGAAGTTCACTAAATTCTTCTGCGGAGGAAAAGCCTTTCAGATTCGAGAAATCCAATCGTATGACTTGATAAGTATTTTCGTCTTTCCATAAGGATTCTATTTCTAGGCCATAAAAGTCCCTTAATCCATATTTGAAGAGGGATTCGAATGTAGATAGCAGCAGGGATTTTCCAAAGCGTCTGGGTCTCGAAAGAAAAAACTTTTGGCGCTTAGAGGCCAAGGTGTAGATCAGCCTGGTCTTATCAACATAAATTTGGCCGCTTTTGCGCAATGCAGAGAAGTCCGAAGTTCCGAGTGGGAGCGGCGCCAAAATTGTTTCCATAAAGCCTCCAGTTTGTTTTAATGTTATCAACACTAATAAGTAGTCGCTTACTTAACTTAACGCAAGGAAGTTGAAAGAAGACCATCCAAGAGGAAAGGATTTAGCTACGTACCAAATGATAGTTATAGGAATCTCCGCCTAAAAACTGTGCTAATTAAAACCTCCCCCAAAAGGGGCAATTCTTTAGGGTCAGAGAAGGATTTCCAGATGCTTTCGACAAAAAGAGGCGGCACCAAGTAATCAGTAGCCGCCCAGGAGAAATTGAAGGTTTCAGTTGTTTTTGTTTAATTCAATCCGTTCAGCTGTCCCGCGTAAAGAATGAACAGACGCAGGCACATCATGCCGGCGATTGCCGAAATGCAGCTGAGGTAAAAGCAGGCTGCAGAGCGGAAGAAGCTCAATGTAATTGGAACAATCATGCCGACGAAGATGGCGCCGAGCCAGAAGACCCAGGCCCAAACTCCGGTTGTAAAGGCGCTGAATGCGATCTTTGCCACTTCCGTGCCGGTGATCAAAGAGACTGCGATCATGAAGATGCACATCGCTTCGACCAGGATGATCGGGTACTCGGCTACATGCAGGATATGCATGGAGGAGTCTTCACGCTCTGCACCGAAGCAAATCGCAAAGAGACGAATGGCGGCGCAGCCCGCGGAAAAGCCCGAAGCGACGAACAGGGCCGGGAGAACTGCCGTGTTGATGAGCGGGAAACGAATCAGCGCGGAGATCAGGAAGCCGGTGTAAGCGCAAATCACGACGGCTAGAATCATGACCACCCAGTCCAGCACAACTCGGAAATGAGCGAGGAAGTCTGTGAGCGGTTTTAGAAACTTCAATATCGGTAAATCTCTGAAGACTAAAAGCGTCAAAACAAAGAGCAGCGGGATATAGAAGAGCAAAGCCGCAACACCGATACTCATCACCGAGGTCGGGTTGTAGAAGATCAGAATGCGCCAGAAGTTGAAAGGATCCGTCAGGTCAAGCACTAAGCACACCATACCCAAAAGGATGGTGACGAGGCCCACCATGGTGGCAGCTTTCATCTGAGGATTGTCGGCGTGCGTCCCTTTATAGAGATTGATGATGATGGCAAGCGCCACCGCACCGCCGGAAATACCGGCTAAGAATAGGTAGACGGCAATCGGCCAGGGCCACGCCACGCTTCCGGATAAACCGGTCGTAAAGTCAATGACGATATCTGTGGTCTGCATATCAAACCTCTTCTTTCAGTTTCGGGATGTAATGCAGGTTCGGATGGGTTCCGAGAACTGCGCGTACACGCACGGAGTTCTTAACGGCCAGCATCTTACTGATGTAAGAATTCGGATCGTTCGTGTCACCGAAGACAAGCGCATCGTAGCGGCAGGCTTGGACACAAGCCGGCTGCTCGCCGATAGCAAGCTTGGTGTGCAGACAGAAGTCACAGTTCTCTGCGGCCTTCGTTTCTTCGTTAATGAAACGAACATTGTAGGGACAGCCGGCAATGCAGTACTTACAGCCAACGCAGCGGGAATTGTCCATGGTCACGATGTTGGTGGCCGGATCTATGTGCGCAGCGCCTGTCGGACAGACTCTCACGCAGGGCGGCTCGGAACACTGCTGGCAGGATACGCGGACATACTTGCGGTTGCCAGGCGTTCCGTCGAGCGGCGACTGGCGCTCCAGCGTCATGCGAAGCTGACCGGCAGGAACGTGATTGGTTTCGGAGCAGGCTTCTTTGCAGGCTCCGCAGCCGACACATTTGTTCTGGTCGAAGATCATCGCAAACCGAGGCTTATATCCGCTGACATTACCGGCCTTTGCTTCCTGCTTATTCAGCAGAACAGCAGTGACGGCTCCGAGGGCCGTGCCGGCTAGGAATTTTCTACGGTCTATTGTCATGATTTCTCTCCGAGGCCCGATCCCGGGCCTCTCGGAACGGTTACTTAAGCGGATCTACTGCAGTCTTGGAGAACTTTCCTGCGTCCAAGATTTCTTGAGCTTTGCGGACATAATTCTGAGCGGCAGCCAGGCGCTGGGTCATATAGTTATGAGCGTGGGCACCCCAGGAACCGTCTTTTTCGATCATGTCGGCAATCTGTGTGGCCAAATCCACATAGGAGAGGACCTGGGTTCTTTGATCGCGATCGAGTCGTGTAACTTCAAGAAGCTTATTGATGCGTTCGGTTGCACCGCGAATTTCTTTGTAGCCTTCTTTAATCGGGTTCTGCCATTTCACGAGTTCGCCGTAAACCTGCTTCTGATCTTTGTAGACAAGACCTTCTTCAAGTTTAGAGGTGTACTGGCTGTGGCAGCCTTTGCCTTCAAACACCGTCCAGTCAGCAGGAGCATTGCGTGCGCAGCTCCACATCAGATCAACAAAGTCGCGGCCTTTTTCATCTTTAGCCAGTTCGTACTGAGATACGATCTTGCCGTCGACTTTGACTTCCTTTTTAACATAGGAAGTCTTGTCGGGCGACGGATTGATCTTATACATATGGGCACGGTACAAAGCGGTGCCTGCGACCTTGGCCTGATCTTCGCTGTATTCGGCCGGTTTCGGCATATTGGGCATATGGCAGGCAATGCAGTCTAAGTTGCTGTGCGTATCCGTGTGTTTGAATACGTCGGCCTGGACCGTGTGGCAAGTCTTGCAGTCCTGCTTCATCGGAGGATTGCTGACGTAGGCCATCCAAGCCGTACCTTTAACTTCGGATTGATCGTGGCAAGAGAGGCAGCCCACGCCGTGACGGGCATGCACGCTCATGAAATGTTGGGCCGTCTTGTCGTTGTAGTTGGATTCGGCGAGAGACCGTAGTTCTTTCTTAGAGAGCTTGATCTCAGTTCTTGGGTCGATTCTGAGTGAATGAAGGAAACCTTCTACGCCTTCGATTTTAAAGGGAACGTTCTTGAGGCTTTCCGGAGCTTTAACGGGAACGTTGTCTTGTGCAAAGGCGGTAGAGGACATCGCTAAGCACGCCAGTGCGGACAGGAGAATGGTTGTTTTGAGAGTTGACATTTTGTGCCTTTGAATGCTTTGTGGGTTACGGGTTAAGCGGACGCATTTCCTGCTCTTCTGCGAGGAACTCCGCTAAGTCGTCGTCCAAATATTTGTCTGAGTACAGAAAAATCGTCCCGGAGGAGGTCTGCGTGAACTTGATGTCCTTGTTTTCTTCTTTCCGTCCGATGGATTGAAGCAAACATTCCAGCGTCGGAACATCAAAATCAAACGGAGCCTCAAGGAACATCTGAGAGGGAACCGGCCGCGGATAAATTCGGGAGTTTTCTCTAATTTGATCGCACACCAGCGCTTCGGCGTTGTCTTTGACCGCCAGAATTCTGGCGTAGGAGTGCGACATGAGCGGTTTGAAGTAGAGGTACTCTGCTCCGTCCGGTGCGGTGATCGAGAAGACGCCTAAGTCGCCTTCTTCGGTCGCTTTGCAGACGGTTTCGAAATAATCCTCAGGGAGTTCCTCTTCCAGCTCTTCTTCGGTCTGCAGGTCGCTCGGATGAATATCTCCGCGGACGAGAGAACGAAGCATTTCTCTGCGGCTTAAAGCCTTGCGGCTAGGACGCAGATTCGGATGCTCGGCCTCGTAGAGATCAACCTTACCCTGCGGCGTGAGCTGGACCTCAAATTCCTGCTGCTCTTTGCGCTTTAATGTACGCTCTAAAACCGCATCGGTAGAGGTTTCAGCGGCTGCCTGCAGCTCGGCTGCATCGGGCACGGGAGCGGTTTTGACCTGACGAAGAAAAAGCTCTTTTACTTTCCCTTTTTTGGCCAATTCCGTTTTTCCGCTGAAGTCGGCCACGATGTCGGCTAAAAGCAGTACGTGCGCTTTAAAGAGCGGCAGTTCGTAGATATTTTCCTGTTGACTCATGATGGAAGACCCGTGTTATTTAATGAGACCTTCTTTCTGCAGAACAGGGATGACAAAGTCCAGACGGTAGGCCTTCAAAGTATCCGTTGTCGGAACACCGGTTTCTTTATCGCAGCCAACCTGCTCAAAGAAGATGTCAAAGCTCTTGTTAATGTCATCCGGATCCATGCGAACGGTACCTTTCGTGAAGGGCTTCCTATCCTTCGGATCGGTGTAAATCCATCCCGGAACCAGGTCATGGTCCTTTCTCATGTTGGAGGAACCCAGCTGGCGCATCGTGTAGACGCGCTGCAGCATCCAGGCGCGGATACCGTCTTTATCCAGATCGTCGCCGGTCTTATTGACGCCGGTGACAGCGGAGAAGATCTTGGCTTCCATGTTGGGGTCGCCGACGTACTGATTTTTTTCGTCGGGGCAGTATTCCCACGGAGCCATCCAGGAGCACAGACCCAGCATGTTGTGCAGTTCTGTTCTGGCGATAACCCACTGAAGGCGTTTCATCTTATAAGTATTGGTCGGTGTGTAGTCGCCGATTTGGTCGACAGCACTTTCGTCGCCCCAGGTGACTTTGGCGATGTGCTTCATTTCTTTGATCGGCAGACCGCTGCGGGTGAAGTTCACATGAGCGTGCGCCATCGGGTCGCGGTTCCACATGCAGTTAAGCACGCAGCCTAATTGTCCGTCGTCTTCATTGGTGTGATGCTTCGGGTGACCGTTGGACCAATAAAGCGTACGGTGGTCGTCACTCCAGGTTTTAACCGGAATACCGAAGTGGTCGAGCATGACAGGCGTTGTTTCGCCGAGCCACTTGCCGAATTCGCCTTTGCGATAAGCGATTCTCGGAAGGAAGTCCTGCATAGCAGATGCGTCCACATCGTCGATCTTCTTCCAGGGCAGGGAGTCGTACTCTTCCTTGGAGAGGAGTTTTTTCCAATATCCGTCCTGATACATGACGATCATGTCGCGCTGCAGCTGACCGTAGTTGCACCACAGACCCAAGTCGTCCATCAGCTGGCTTCCAACGATTGCGATTTCGATGTTCCTTTCCGGATGATTCTTCAGATTCGGATAGAAGAAGATCGGGAAGAGCAGGCCGCCGCAGGTCTGTTCGGTAATCGGATGAACGTTGTACTTGGCGGCTGTTGCGGTATCTTTAATGACCGGATAGCAGCGGATCGGGCAGGCAAAGCACCCGTTGTTGCGGACGTGGCGAGCCCATTCGCGGTCGCCTAAGAAGAATTCGCCGGCGTTGGTGCGGAAGGCCATCTTAGATAGACGCCTTGTGTCGAGCGGGACGTTGATCGGAGGATTGGCTGCACCCCATTGTTTTCCGGGCATACCGGACCAGCGGGAATTCAGAGAATGGTATTCAAAGAGCGGATGCGGATAGCGGGAAACCACCGTCTGAGTCAAAGCGCCCAGGAGTTCTTTATTGCGGTTGACGAGTTTTTCCCATTCTTCTTTGTCTGCTGCGATATGGATCGGCTGGTCGCCGTCGATTGCCAAACCTTTCAGATTCTTAGAACCCCAGACCCCGCCGATGCCGCCGCCGGTATGGCTCTTGGCATTGATGATGACGGACATCGGAAGAAGATTTTCGCCTGCCGGTCCGATGACTGTGACGGAAGCGGTAGGAGAAGTTTCCTGATTGATTAAGGCCGCTGCACGGCGTGTTCCTTCACCCCAAATATGATTGGCTTTTCTGATCTGAACATCGTCGTTATTGACGTAAACGTATACCGGTTCTTTGGCTTTGCCTTCAATGACGATGAAGTCGTAGCCGGCGTATTTCATTTTGGCACCGAGGTCTCCGCCCAAGTGAGCACTTCCGATTTCATGGATCGGATAGGTGGTCGGATACATGGTGGTAACGGAAGTTCTGCCGGAGCAGACGGCGCCCGTACCGGTCAGAGGGCCGGGAGCGATAACGATTTTGTTGGCTTCATCGAAAGCCTGTGTTTTCGGAGGGACTTCATCCCAAAAGATTTTGTAGCCCAAAGCTGTTCCGCCGATCCAATCTTTCTGTGTCGGAACCTTTGTGATTTCACCGGTAGTGAGGTTGATTCGAAGACCTTGTCCGGTCCAACCGTATTTCTTTGCTTCTGACATTTGGATAACCTATAGAGAAAATCAGCCGTGACAAATACCGCACTGGTCGTTGTTGTTCTGAGGCATATAGCCGTGAGGAACGCCGCGGGTCGGTTCTTTGGAACGATCCATCCAGGGTACGTAGCGGATGGCTTCGGTCGGGCAGGCTTTCACGCATTTCGGATCGCCGTTGCAGAGAAAGCACTTGCTGGCGACGTTCTTTTCAACGTCGAAGCTCATCATGTTCCAGGGGCAGGCTTTTTGGCAAAGGCCGCAGCCGATGCAGGTTTCTTCATCGACATAACGGGCACCGGTCTTCGGATTGACGCGGATGGCGCCTTTCGGGCAGGCGTTGGCGCAGGGAACCGGGTGGTCGCACTGGCGGCAGGTGTCTTGAACGCATACCGGATCAGAGCCGTATGCGCCGTTGTGCGGAGAGGTGAGAGAGGTGCCTTCCGTACCGTAGAACATTCCGCGATTAATTTTGATTCGAGCAAGGCGCGGATCTGCTTTACCGTCATTGAATTCCGTGCAAGCTAATTCGCAGCGCTGGCAGCTGACACATAAACTCGGATCCGCAATCAGGATGCCTTTCGGAGCGGAGAGAATGATGTACGGCTGTGCACCAGTTTGTGCGCGGGCGGCGTTCATCGCAGCCACGGCGGCAGCGACGGTTGATACTTCTAAGAAGCCGCGTCGGGTGATATCCATCGGCAATCTTGCCTTGGACAACAGTCCTTTGAGATCTAGCATTTTGACTCCTGTGGTCGCAAAGATAGAATCCGCATAATCAGGGTGAAACAATTATGCAGGGGGTCTTTTCAAATTAATTTGAAGACTGACGAAGGGAGCGCTTCAGTATTTAATTTAGGAGTGTCCGGTCAGCGATGAAGAAGACTTATTTGTCGAGTGAGGGCGGAAAGAAGAAATGGAAGGGAAGGAGCTGCTCAGCCTGATTGGCGATGAACAGATTTTCTTCTTTGCTTACATCCGAAAGCGCAAAGCTAATAAAGTTGTGTAAAAGCATTGCTGTCTCCTTGCGAACGAAATTCAGTGGGGTGTAAAGGTGTTGGATTTCGTTACGGGTAGGAGTATACCCTAAAGTGTTTCCACTTGTTAGTAATTTAAGTTTGTTTTAATTTATACCGTGAATTAGCTATAGTCTTAATCCGTTCGGATGAATTTATAGAAAATTCAATCGTTTATTGATTTCTCCTCTCTTTTAGTGATAGCAAAAATTATTAGAGAGGCGTACCGAAAGTACCCCTAGTCAATCCTCAAAATAGGTTTTATTACCATGTTTTTAGTATGCAACTAAGTAGAAGTTCTAATCACGCTAACCTGTTATTTTTGCAGAAAAAATTCTCTTGGAGACAAAAAATAGAAATCTGCACTCGAGTATGAGCTCAAGCGCAGATTTAGCGTGAGGCAGGAAACGTAAATTCGATTCTCGCTAATCAGGCCAGAATTTTGCCGACGACGTTAACAAGCAGCTGAGAAGCCTGAGGGAGGATAGCTTCATTAAAGTTCATGTTTCGGTCATGCAGTCCCGGTGCGGCGCCGCTTCCGATGCCGTAATACAGAACTCGGAGCTCCGGTTTGGCTTTCTTGTAGAAGTGGAAATCTTCCCCGCCGCCTCCGCAGTTAGTACCCAAAGTTTCTTTTCCGAAAGTCCCTGCAACGGTTTCTTTGAATAGCTCACCGAGTGCTTCATCGTATTCAGGACCCGGGCAATACTCTGTGACTTCGCAGGAAGCCTTGGCCCCGAAGCTGCCTTCTAAGCCTGCGGCTGCGAGTTTCATTCTTCCGATGATCGCTTCGAGTGCGGCATTGTCCTGAGCACGGAGGTCGTAGGCGATCTTCACAAAGCTCGGAATGGAATTGGTTGCACCGACTTCAGAATGAATCTGGGTCGGTTTGACGGACCAAGACTTGTTCGGATCGATTTTGATCAGCCCGACTGAAGCAATGTACTGAGAGGCGGCTTCGATCGGATTGATGCCGAGATGCGGTCTTGCGGCATGAGCCTGTTTGCCGTCAATGCGAACTTCAACGGTTGCACAAGCAACATGATTCACGGACGCACAGTATTTTCCGAACGGAAGGTCCTGAACGGGCCGGATGTGAGAACCAACAACGATATCAACGCCGTCTAGGACGCCGTCTTTGATCATGGCGAGCGCGCCCTGGAGGCTTTCTTCAGCCGGCTGAAACGCCAGACGAACTTTTCCCTTTTTAAGGTTTTTGCGGATTTCGGGAGCTGCGGCAAGAAGAATTGCCGCATGAGCATCATGGCCGCAGGCGTGAATGGCCTCTATTCTTTCAGGATCGTTGGGATCTGCATAGGGCAAAGCATCGATGTCGGCGCGAAGCATGACCATGGGACCAGCAACGCCGCTGTCAATATCAACAACTAGGCCATGACCGCCCACGCCTGAGCGGACGTTAAAACCCATTTCTTCGAGTTTGTTTTGGATGTATTGAGCAGTTTTGATTTCCTGGCCGGAAAGTTCTGCCAGTTTGTGCAGTTCAGTTCTGTACTGAATGGCTTCTTGGAATGACATATTTGGAACAACAAGTAGCGACCGGCCGGTCTCGATTCGAGCCTAATCCTCCGATCGTTCGTCGTCTCAAGAAGAGACGCGCAGATTTTAGGATAGGACCTATCCTTTGACAATCTGGCTCGGTAGAAATCAGAGTCTTCCAAGAAGCGTTCGTGCGATTAGGCAGCAGAATCTTTTACTCCTGTCAGGTGCTGATGCTGAAATTTGTCGAAGAATTTCAGAGGGATGATAGTGAAGATGATCAAGCCTCCCGCGAGGAACCCAACGTATCCGAGGGATGCCGCAAGGCCTTCATTGATGATTTCTTCCGGCGGAATAAAACCGCAGAGCAGCGCAATTAAAGAGGTACAGAAGGCCACGCCCGACATTAAGATCATTCCTACCCTTCCGCCCGGAACTTTGTATTCTCCCGGGCTGTCGGGGTTTTCAATTTTGAGACGAATTGCCGCGGCAAACATCAGTAGGTACATGATCATGTAAAGCTGAGAGCACAAAGCAAGGAACAGCCAGAAGGCATCCGACACGCTGGGCATGATGAGCACACTCAGGCTCAGGAAAGACGCTAGGGAGGCCTGCAGAATAAAAATTCTTGTCTGCATGCCGTAACTGTTTCGGTATTGCCAATACTGCGGAAGATAGCCTTCTTTAGCAACTTCGAGCAAACCGCGGGAAGGACCGTTCATCCATGTCACGACAGATGCTAAAGCGCCGTAGGCTAAAAGACAGGCGAGAATCGGTGTGAGCCAGCCGACTCCGAGGGCATTTAGCATCAATTCAAAACTTTGGCAGACACCTGCGGACTTAGACAGATCGCCGATCGGAACAACAAGAGAAATCGAGAGCGCACCTAAGACGGAAAGGATCAAAATAATGGCCGTTGCCAGGTAAATGGATTTCGGGAAAGATGAGCGCGGATTCTTCATCGAGGTGACATGCACGGAGCTCATTTCCATACCGGCGAGCGACACCATCATGCCGGCAAGCAGCATCCATTGTCTTGCAGTGGACAGGTCGGGAATAAGCGCTTTTCCGCTGTCCAAATTGATTTGAACCGGTTTGCCGAGCCAAACATAGGTGAGCGCACAGACAATCAGAAAAAAGCCGGGAATAATGGTTCCGACAACCACACCGGAATTTGATAAGAAAACCGATAACCGCATGCCGCGGAAGTTTAGAAAGGTGGAGAGCCACAACAAAAAGATGGCCGTAAAGAAGATGTACCACCGATTTGAGGCTAACTCGGGATTAAAAATGTATGCGATGCAGGTGGCAACAAAGGTGACCGCGGCCGGATACCACGGCATGTTTTGGAACCATTCCATAAAGATCGCGAGGAACCCGAGCTGGGGGCCGAACGCTTCTTTGACCCAAATAAAGACGCCGCCGCGCTGAGGATAAGTACTGGCAAGTTCTGCGGATACTAAAGCAGAGGGAATGAAGAAACAGGCAGCTGCGGCTGAGAGGAAGAAAATAATGTTCCAGCCGTATTCAGCCATACTCGGCAGATTTCTCAGCGAGAAAACGGAGCACACAGTGAGCATGGCCATGCCTTTAATGCTCATGGTGAAGGCAGAATTCGGCGCTTCTTTATCTTCCATAACTATCCTTCCGGGAACTTTCGCAAATCGATCTGAAGGAGAACTGCGTGCTGCCGGAGAACTCGTCGGGCGATCGATGGGTTATAACCGCTCAATATATTGAGAATTGTGGAAGGATAACCGAGCTTTGACGCAAAATAGGGATGGGGTTGGCCCTGTCGGCTTGTTCACTTACGTTCCGTTGCAACTTCGGAAGTTTTTGTTGTGTCTATCCAACAGTGCGCCTTGAGCAGTCGCTAAAAGGTAGATTTTCGATATCGGTGCCGAGTTCGTGTGCGAGCAGATATTTTTTGACATCAAAACCGCCGCCGTAACCGGTGAGTGACTTATCTTTGCCGATGACGCGGTGGCAGGGAACGATGATGGAGAAAGGATTATCTCCGATGGCAACACCGATTGCTCGAGCGGCTTTTGGAGTTCCGGCTTTTTGAGCGAGCTCCCCGTAAGTGATCGTCTCGCCGTATGGAATTTCCAGCAAGAGCTGCCAAACGCGTTTTTGGAAATCCGTGCCGAGGAAAAGGAGATCAAAGTCCGGAGCTTCTTTGCTGCCTTCGAAATACGCATCGAGCCAATCGGAAGCCGTTTCGATAACTTTCGATGTGCTTTTGACCACAGATGCCTTGGTGTACTTTTGCAGGCGGTTCATGATGGTGGAGTGGTGCCAGCCGTCAATCCAATCTGCAACGACCAAACGGTTATTCCATGAACCGAGTGTCAGCGCCCCTCCACAAGGAAGCCTCTTTTCTGAGATGTAGATCGGTTCGATCGCTTCGGAAGTCGTAATTTGTGGTCTTTTTCTCATTTTTTCTATTGGGAGGATGGTGAATTTGTTCTTGGGAAGATTTTATGAACAAACGGACTGCGAAGAGGCAGCCCGTTAGCGCGTTAGAAAGAGGTTACTCAGGTCAAAGAATAATGCGGTGAGGGATGATTTCTTTCATCAAAAGCGTGGTCTCGACCTTCTTAATATTAGGCAGCGAAGAGAGCTGCGTGTCGTAGGCTTCCTGATAGGCGGTCAAATCCGGAGTGGCGACCAGAAGGACGTAGTCCTGCTCGCCGAAGATCCGATGCGCTTCGATGATGCAGGAAATTTTTTCCAGGGCTTTTTCAAATTCTGTGATTTTTTCACCGGCAGCTTGCGACAAGGTGATGAATACCAGTGCCTGGAAACCCATGCCGACAAGCTTGGGATTGACAACGGCTTGATAGCTTTCAATGACGCCGGATTCCTCAAGATTCTTAACTCTTCGCTGGCAGGAAGATACGCTGAGATTGGTCTTTTTTGAAAGTTCGGAAAGTTGGATTTTTCCATTCTCTAAAAGAACGGAAAGAATCTCTTTGTCGTATTTATCCATGGACCGGTCTCACCATAAAAGAAGTTGACCAAATTCTAGCAATCTTATGCCGAAAGGAAGTAGTCAATGTGCACAAAATGCAACTTCCTCCCGACAAAACTGCTTATTAATGTTCGCTCTTAAGGCCTGCGCCGCAAAGAGAGAGGAGGGCGTCCTCGGTCGGACCGAATTTTTCGCAGTAGCGATAGTAGGCGGCAAGCGCGGCGGCTGTGGTGTGTTCAACATAGAAACCGCGTTTTGACATTTCCTCGCGGCACGGAAGAATTCTGTCTTCCGGAGCGGTGATTACTTTGACGTTGTGGCGGCGGATCATGTCGAGTACTTCATCGGCGCGAGCCGGTTTGCCGATCGCAATGCCTTCTGCCAATGTTGGTTTCGGTGTGACTTCGACTAAAGAAGAAGACCCCTGTTCTTCGGTTTCATAGAACGGAGCGCAGTTTTCGCTTTGAACGGCGATGAGCTGCGGGAATTCGTCGATAACTCCGGAACGCATGAGATGCTCTAAAGCGAGGACGGCGCCAATGAAGAGCGTTCCGTTGCCGAGTTCAATGAAGATATGACGAGGGATTCTTTTGAGCTGCTCGAAGGTTTCATAAATATAGGCTTTTGTGCCTTCGTAGAAGTAAGGGTTGTAAACGTGGTTGGCGTAGTAAGCCCCTTCTTCTTTGACCTTAGAGCGGCAGACTTCGGCGCAATGGTCTCTAGTTCCGGGGACGACAACCGCTTTGGCTCCGAAGCCTTCAATCATGGCGATCTTATTCGGGCTGGTGCCTTCGGGAACGTAAATTTCGCAGGCGATACCGCTTCTGGCGCAGTAGGCGGCAACAGCCACGCCGGCGTTGCCGCTGGAGTCCTGAACGCATTTTTTAACGCCGATGGCTTTCATATGGCTTACCAAGGTAGCTGCTCCGCGGTCCTTAAAGGAGAGCGTCGGCATCATGAAATCCATCTTGAGGAAGACGTTTCCGTTATAGGAAACGATGGGCGTCATGCCTTCTCCCATGGAAACTCGGCGCCAAACATCACCGTCCAAATTCATAAAAGCGTGGTAACGGAATTGAGACCAAACCGATTTATCAATTAAGGATTCCTGCCAAAGAGGAAGGTGATCCTGAGGAAGGGAAAACAGGCCGCCGCATTCGCAGGCGTTATGAAAGGTTGAAGTGGGTGTTTCTTTGCCGCAGCTCGTGCAGATGTAGCTCATTGGGACTCCGAAAATAATTAATTATGTAAAAAAGACCACAACCTCGAAAGTATACCGAGAATCAACGTTAAGGAAGGGTGTGCGCCTGATCAAGGAGGAAAAAGGACGCGATAGTTTGGATGGTAACTATGAGAAAAAGACCACAAAATTTTCTCTGCTTTTGCTGAAGGTGCCGGAGGTTGTGAGACCCGTTGCTTTGCTCATTTTGCGTGCTTAGGGTTCAAAAAAATCTTCCGTAAACTAGAATAATTCTCATTTCAAACAAAAGTAAAGGTTACTTATCATGGGTGAAAACAACAAGGTATTGCTTGGTGTCCTCGGCGGCGTCTTACTCGGTGCTTTTGGTGCTGCTGTCGTCAAACGCGGAAATCTTCGTCCTCATGCCGCCAAAGTCCTTTCGTACGGATACGACATTAAGGATGCAATCATTGAGCAGGCTGAAACGCTCAAAGAAACATGTGAAGATTTAGCTGCCGAAGCCAAAGAAAAATACGAAGATCGTAAAGCCGAAGAACAGAAACCGGCTGTGACGCCCGCTCCGACTGTTGTCCCTGAAGATTCGAAAAAAGAATAAGTCGGACTTTCTGACATTAGTTTCAGAAATTTAGCTGTCGAGGTAGGTATGGATTTTCGAGTGGTATCGAAAACGCGGCATCGTGCGCGTTTTCGCTCTGATTTCAAATTTGGATTTGAGGCCGCTGAGCAGTTGGCGGACAAAATCGAATTGATTCCCGGCATAGAAGGCGTGGAAGTGAACGCCCGAACCGGAAGTGTGCTGATCGTGTACAAGGCGGAGAGCGCTTTTGAAAAAACACGATCCTTGCTCGGGGAAGAAATCGAAACGCTTAACTCAATGCCTAAAACTATACCGAAAGGCGGCAGTCTGGTTTCTGAGGTTGCTTTCTGGCCGGCCGTGCGCTTAGTCGCCAGAAATTTGATTCCGTTCCCGCTGCGTCTGGGGCTTTTCATCAATAGCGTCAAAGATATTTTCTATGACGGTTTCAGTAGTTTGTTTAAGGGAAAGCTGAGTGTCGAGGTTCTGGACATGAGTTCTATCCTTCTGGCGCTCATCATGCGGGACTTCAAAACGGCGAGCACGACCGCACTTCTGCTCGGTCTCGGGGAACGCCTGGAAGAGTGGACCCGCAGAAAGACCATGGCCAATTTGACGGAATCTCTGGCAGTTAATGTAGACACTGTTTGGATTGAGAAGGACGGCATTGAGCTTGAAGTTCCGTTTGGCTCCTTAACGGAAAAAGACACAGTCATCGTTAGAGCCGGTTCTGCAATTCCCGTCGACGGAGAGGTCATCGGCGGCGAAGGAATGGTCAACCAGGTTTCAATGACCGGCGAGCCGCTTCCCGTACACCGTTATTGCGCCAGTACGGTTTTTGCAGGAACAACGCTGGAAGAAGGCAAACTTCTGATTCGTCCGACAGGAATCGGATCGGAAACCCGACTGAATAAGATCGTCAGCTTCATTGAAAGCAGCGAAAAAGCAAAGGCGAGTATCGAGGGTCAGGCCGTTCGTCTTGCCGACCGAATCGTCCCGTACAGCTTTTTATTAGCAGGTGTTGTGGGCTTGGCTACCCGGAACTTGGCAAAAGTAGCCGCTGTTTTAATGGTTGACTATTCTTGCGCTTTAAAGCTTGCGACACCGATCGCATTTTTAAGTGCGATGAAGGAAGCTGCTAACCACAAGATCCTTATTAAAGGCGGTAAATATTTGGAGGCGTTAGCCAAAGTTGATACCGTCGTTTTTGATAAGACCGGCACGTTAACTGTTTCCTCGCCAAAGGTTGCAAAGGTCGTTTCGTTGGATCCTGATTGGACGGAAGACGAGGTTCTGAAGATTTCTGCTTGTTTGGAAGAACATTTCCCGCATCCGGTTGCCCGCGCTGTGGTCAAAGCCGCAGAGCAAAAGAATTTGGCGCATGAAGAAGAGCATGCAGAGGTTGAATATATTGTCGGCCACGGTATTGCCTCGAAATTACGCGGTCAGCATTTGGTGATCGGTTCCCGTCATTTCGTAGAAGAAGATGAAGGCGTGTCATGTGCTTTTGCGCAAAACCAAATTGAAGCCATTGCGTCCAAAGGTCATTCTGTTCTCTATCTGGCGATGGGCCAGAAGCTCATAGGCTTGATCGGCATTGAAGATCCTTTAAGAGACGAATCGAAGTATGTCATAGCTCGCCTTCGCCAAATGGGCATTCCGCACATTGTGATGATCACCGGTGACGGAGAAAAAACCGCGGCCAATGTGGCGGCTCGTCTCGGAATTACCGAGTTCTACTCTCAAGTGCTTCCCGACGGAAAGTCCGCCATTGTGTCGCGTTTAGAAAAAGAGGGCAGGCGCGTTTTGATGATCGGTGACGGCATCAACGACACGCCTGCGCTGTCTGCTGCTTCGGTCGGCGTCTCGTTGTCCGACGGCGCCGATCTTGCAAAGGAAGTCGCCTCCGTTGTTCTATTAGGTTCTGATTTAACGCATTTGCCGCTGGCGCTGGAGCTCGGAAGAAGAACCTACGCAAGAATCAAAACGAATTTCAGAACTACGATCGGACTGAATACAGCGTATTTAGTCGGAGGGCTGGCCGGATTGATTATGCCGGCGACCGGAGCCGTTCTGCATAATGCGACAACGCTCGGCGTGGCCTGGAACGCTCAGCGCGCCAAGCTTCCAGGCGACACATCCGACTATGCACCTTTCCTCCTGGAGTTTGCGCAATGACTTTCTTAGATCAATACATCGTTAGCCGCACAAAAAGTCGGATGCGGTTGCGGATTCCTCAGCTAAAAAGCAATGAGACTGCGGTAAAAATTTTCGACGAAGTTAGAAATGTCGCAGGAATCGAAACGGCAGATATCAACGAAACAACGGGTTCTTTGCTCATTCGATTTGTGCCGGAGCTTTTTGACGAGCAGCAGCTTGAAAAGATCTTGCAGCACAACCTGGAAGGGCTCCCTGTCAGCAGTCGGTGCGCGCCCGAGAAAATTCTGAGAAGCAAGGAGCTTCGCAGGGTGGAGAACGGCAGCATGATGCTCTTTGGCGGAGCCACCCTTGCATCAATCTTGCTGAAAAACTGGAAACTCCATACATATGCGGGAATCGCGTACACCGTGTTCACGCTTTTGCATATGTATCGGTACCGAAAGACTTTGACGAGATAACGCAGGGCCTCCAAGATTCGGAGGCTTTTTTCTTATCACTTCTATAGTCGTTACTTGACATCCTCTTCGTCATAAATGACAAGGATTCCATACCACCT
>NZ_GL883706.1 GCF_000205025.1 Parasutterella excrementihominis YIT 11859
TTAGAGCGGGGAGGAGGAAAGCTGATAAAAGTAAATCCCAAAAACACGAGCCGAACTTGTCCGCGATGCGGACTCGTCTCGGCAGAGAATAGAAAATCGCAGGCGACCTTTGCATGCATTGGCTGCGGTTACCGCTCCAACGCAGATGAGGTCGGAGCGATAAATATATTAAGGGCCGGGCAGGCCCGGTTAGCCTGTGGTATGAGTGGTGCAGTAAGGCCGCTGTCAGCAGGAACCCGAAGAGACCCACTGCAGCACTAGGCTACGGCCGCTGCAGAGGTGGTATGGAATCCTCGCCATTCATGACGAGGAGGACGTCAATTTCTGTAACGCTGCGCCAAATGTCTTGCCCCGGAAGACTAAGGTTCTTTTACAACTTCGGCGAAGAGGTCATAGTCGGAAGAATCCGTGACTTTGACGTCCACAAAGTCTCCAGGCTTCACATTCGGATTGTTTTCAATAAAGACTAAGCCGTCAATATCCGGAGCGTCGGCAGTAGATCTGGCCGTCGCAATACCGTCTTCATCGGGCGCTTCATCCACTAAGACTTTGATCGTCTTGCCTACTTTCTCGCGCAGAAGTTCTTTGGAGATTTCGCTTTGAACTTCCATGAAGCGCTCTCTTCTTTCTACGCGAACGCTTTCCGGAAGAGCTCCGGGCAGATCATTCGCAGCCGCGCCTTCTACGGGAGAATAAGCAAAGCAGCCGACGCGGTTGAGACGAGCTTCTTTCAGGAAGTCCAAGAGGTACTGGAATTCTTCTTCAGTTTCTCCCGGGAAGCCGGTGATGAACGTTGAACGAATCGTGATGTCCGGACAAATCGCACGCCAGGCATTGATGCGTTCCATGTTGTATTCGCTTCCCGGGCGTTTCATGGCCTTCAGAATTCTCGGATGAGCGTGCTGGAAAGGAACGTCGAGGTACGGCAGGATCTTGCCTTCAGCCATCAGCGGAACGATTTCATCAACGGAGGCATACGGGTACATGTAATGCGGACGTACCCAAACGCCGAGTTTGCCGAGCTCTTCGAATAAGACCTTAATGTTGGTCTTCACGGCCCGTCCGCCGATGAAGTCCAGTTTGTACTTCACATCCTGACCATATGCCGCCGTGTCCTGCGCAATGACGAGCAGTTCTTTCACACCGCTCTTGACGAGATTAGATGCCTCACGAACGACGGAACCGATCGGACGGGATACCAGCGGACCTCTCAGCGAAGGAATAATGCAGAACGTGCAGTGATGGTTGCAGCCCTCGGCAATCTTGAGATAGGCATAGTGTTTCGGGGTCAGAAGAACGCCGCCTGCAGGCACCAAGTCACCGAAAGGCTCATGCGGTCTCGGAAGGTTGTCATGCACCAGACGGAGGACCTCTTCGGTCTGCTCAGGACCTGTCACGCCGAGCAATTTCGGGAAACGCAGGGCGACGAAGTTGCCTTCCTCGGTATTTTTACCGCCCAAGCAGCCGGTCACAATAACCTTGCCGTTTTCGCTCAACGCTTCGGAAATCGCTTCCAGAGACTCTTGAACTGCGGCATCGATGAAGCCGCAAGTGTTCACGATCACAAGATCAGAGTCTTTGTAGGTCGAGCTAATGAGGTACCCTTCGGCTCTGAGTTCGGTAACGATGCGTTCACTGTCGACAAGCGCTTTAGGACAGCCCAGAGAAACAAAACCCACGCGGGGAGGACGTTTGGTCATTTACTTACTTCACAAGTGGTCGTTTAAGAGTTTCGGCAGCGGCTTCATAGCCTCCGAGATTACGGATATTTTTATATCCGAGCTTGCTGAGGATCTGACTTGCCATTTCCGCACGGCGCCCGGAACGGCAGTAAAGCTCAATATCATCGTCAGGCTTGGCACCTAAGGCCTTAAATTGATCCACAAAGTCCGGCGCGGAATAGTTAGCAACCAAGGCGCCTTCAACCTTACCCGTCGTCGCAATTTCTGACGGAGTACGAACGTCAACCAAGAAAGTTTTAGCTTGAGCAGCAGTCATCATCAGTCCAAATAGAACAGCTATTCCTAAAATCTTCTTAATCATAATTTTTCCTTTCTTTTGCAACATATTCGCGTACCAGCGTGAGTACATTGCCGTAGTTTTCTGCATTGGTCCAAAGATTTAACTCCCCGTGCAGACCGGCTTGCAGAGTAATCTTTTTCCAATAAGGCGCTTCGTGCACGGCCACGACATCTCCCCACTCAAACATACGCGAGCGGGATGAATGCTTATTGATGTAGAACGTGTTCTTGAGTTTGATGATTGAACCCAGCAGGCTCAGAATCAAATCCAAAAAACTTGTGAGGGCTGAAGCAGAAGAACGGTACTCACAAAAAACTCCGTCCTGATCCAGCCGGTAATAAACCTGGCGATGCGGCTGCATGACCAGCATGAGCCAGATCACAAACGCAGCGACGCCGGGCACGATCAAAAGCGCCCACGGAGAATCAAAGATCAGGCTGTGGGAGAAGCGGCTGATCACGAACAAAATAAAAACGAAGAAAGCGAAAGCCCAAGCACACTTCTTGGCGTCAATTAATTTGAAGCCGGGCTGAATGTAATACCAGCTGATTTCGCTGGAATTTCTTCTCGAACTATCGCTTGCAGATGAATGCACCATGGCGCCCTGTTACCTTATCTCTTCTATAGCTGTAAAAATGCTCAGGATCGGAGTATGTATCGCGTTCACAGTCGGTGACTTCAGTCACACCGGCCTGCTTTAAAGCTTCCTTGGCGAAGCGGGCCAAATCCAAGTGCCAGCCACCCTCCCCGATCGATTCCAATGCATCGTCGGCCGCGGCTTTAACAGCAGATGCCCGGTAGTAGTCAGCGACGTCGACTCTCACTTCGAAATGATCTTTGCGGATGTGCGGTCCGATCCAAGCGATGATTTCTTCTTCATCGCCGATTTCTTTTCTCATGGCTGCGACGGTGGTTTGCAGGACTCCATCGGCTAAGCCTTTCCATCCGGCGTGAGCGGCTGCAACAATGGTTCCTTTTTTGTCGCAAAGCAATACCGGCACACAGTCAGCGGTCATCACGACGCAAGGAATACCGGCGGCAGTCGTAAATTCGGCGTCTGCTTGTTCTTCAGTGTTGTTGTCTTCTGCCCTGACGACTCGAGAAGAATGAACTTGGCTGAGCCACTTGGGTTCGGCGCCTAACATATCGGTTACGATCCTGCGATTGCCGCGAACCGAATACTTATTGTCTCCGACATGATTTCCGAGATTGAGGCCGCAAAAACCGTCTTTGTCTCCATAAGCGCCAGCGGACATGCCGCCCGAGCGCAGCGTGAAGAAAGCTCTAATGTTTTCCGGAGCGTTCCATTCAGGAACGATCACTTCCAATTCCGGTTTACTCTGCATAGATTACGCCCCTATTCCTTTGTACGTTCTATTTTCCAGTTGGAATCAGCGTCTTCATCGTCATCACCGAAATCAAAGTCGTCCCACGAACTGATTTTACCGACGGCTTTCTGATTCTCTGACAACTCATCGTTATTGATCATCACAACCGGATCTCCGAAGACTTCGGAAGGTCGATCCCACGGACCAAAGCCCAGCTCATCCATCAAATCTCTGAAATCCTGAGGCGGCTCGGCAAACCATTCCATCGTTTCTTTGGTCACCGGGTGTATCAAACCTAAACGGCTGGCATGAAGTGCCTGACGATCAAAAGAATTCAGAACGGAACCATCTTCTTTGGGTTTTGGAAGCTTATTGCGGTAGAGCGGATCTCCGATCAGCGGCAGGCCGATAGATTCCATGTGCACTCTAATTTGATGAGTACGGCCGGTTTTTAATCGGCAGGCAACCCAAGAGAAAGGTTTGCCTTTGACTTCTTTCTGATCAATGCAGCGAATATGCGTGGTCGCCGGTTTGGCTCTTCCGCCTTTACCGATCGTAAAGCGCAGCGGATTTCTGGGATCACGCTCAATCGCTGCTTCAATGACTTTATCTGCAGGCGCTTTGCCTCTGGTGAGCGCCCAATACTCGCGTTTTACAGTGCGGGCCTGAAGCTGCTGAACCAAATCGAGCATGGCTTTTTCGTTTTTCGCCACCACCATCAAACCCGTGGTGTCGCGGTCGAGACGATGGACAATACCGGCGCGAGGCAGTGTTCTAAAAATCGGGTTGTAAGCCAAAAGACCATTCAAAAGCGTGTCGTCCCAGTGCCCGGCGGCCGGATGTACAACCAATCTTGCGGGTTTATTGATGACCAAGATGTCGTCATCTTCGTAAACCACGTCGATGTCCATCGGCGTAGCAATGAAATCCATATCTTCAAGGCGAGGCTTAATTTCAACGGAAACCTCATCGCCGAAACTCATTTTTTCTTTGGGTTTATCAACAGTTTTGCCGTTGACTTTGACCAATCCGTCTTCAATCAGGGTCTTCAGACGAGAGCGGGAAATGTCTTTTAAAGAAGAAGCCAAGACTTTATCGAGGCGCTCTCCGTCAAGATCGAGGGTAACTTCAAAAGTTTCAATTTTTGAAGATTCCTGTAATTCGGTTTCTTCAAAAGCCTCAGTCTGACTATAATCATCTAATTCAATATTCATTTTGACCTTAAGTTCTATGTCTTTTGCCCTGAAAACAATAATCAAGCGGACATTAACGGCCGCCTGTCTGGGTTCTGTTATTTTAGCGACTACATCGTGCAGTATGTTTAAAGGGGTTGAAGACCCGACGGAAGGCTGGACGGCTGACAAACTGTATGTCGAGGCCCGAGACAATCTGAATGAAGGCAACTACGAAACGGCCCGTGACTACTATCAGAAGTTAGAGGCCCGTTATCCTTACGGTCGCTATTCTCAGCAGGCCCAAGTTGAGACTGCTTACTCTTACTTTAAAGAAGGAGAACCGCAGCAGGCCATCGCAGTCTGCGATCGTTTCTTAAGGCAATATCCTGAGCATCCGTTGTCCCCGTACGCCCTCTACATTAAGGGCATTGCCACCCTGGACGAAGATGAAGGCTGGATGAGCTATCTGACCCGTCAGGACCTTTCTAAGCGCGACGCTCAGGCTGCGCGCGATGCTTTCGATATTTTCAAAGAACTGGTGCTTCGTTTCCCGAACAGCCGCTACGCCCGCGATGCCCGCGAACGTATGCATGAGCTGGTCGAGGCTCAGGCCAAGTACGAAATCAATACCGCCAAGTATTATTACGTTCGCGACGCCTACATTGCCGCCATCAATCGCGCTGAAAACGTTCTTCTGAACTTCCAGACTTCTCCGCAGGCCGAAGAAGCTTTGATCATCATGCGAGACAGCTATAACAAGCTCGGCATGGACGACAAGGCTGCCGATATTCAGCGCATTCTTGATGCCAATAAGAACCGTGGTTCCTATGATACCTACCTGCGTGCTCAAGAATTTGAAGCCGCAAAAGCTACAGCTGCTCCGAAAGACGGCGCAGCAGTCAAATAAACTGTTTTAATGCGCAATAAGAAGTTTTTTGCCGTGACAGGGGCGGCGTTGCTGCTCTTGGCCGGCTGCCGCACTATTCCTCAGAATCCTGAGCAGATGACGTGCAGCGATTTGCAGTATCTTGCCGAGGAATCTATCGATAAACTCGGTCTCCCATTTTTTGCCACTCAAGTTAAATATCCCGGCGATTGGCGTCCTTTTGCCCGTAATCAATGGATTAAAGAAGGCAGCCGTGTTCGCGTCCGTGACAACAAACGCGATTACCTTCAGATGGAAATGCTGGAGATCGGCGGAACAACCATGGAACAAACGCCTTATCGTGTCCGCATTCCCGTCGCACAATGCAAAAACGCTAATAAAGAACGAATGGCCACTCTTGAGTACAAAAATCTGATCATTGATTCTCCTGAAAAGATTTCCCGTACGGAAGCGATTGACTTCAAAGGAAAAGAGTCTGTTGATTATCTTGCTCGTCTAATTTGTGGTTTTCAGCCGATTCCGGCTTTGGACAAAACACAGATCATGGCTCAGAAGTGGAAGAACTGCACGCCTGACTCTGCAAGCTGAGTTCAAAGCCTGTAATTTCACATATCCGAAAACTTGCCTATTTCACCTCAGATGCAAGCGTTGTAGTATCTGTTTTTCAATTCATTCTCTACTGCAGAACTATGTCTCTTGTATCGGTTATCGGCGCCGGCTCTTTGGCCAACGTATTTGCGAATGTCCTTCATGACTTTTTGCCGGAGTTCAAACTCCATTCTGTCTTAGCTCGAAATCAAGAAAAGGCCCAAGTCTTTGCCTCGAAATACAACTGTTCTGCTGTATTCAGCTTTGAAGATTTTCTGAAAAATGCAGCTCCGGTGGTCGTCGAGCTCGCCGGAGGCGCGGCACTTAAGGAATATACTCTGCCGATTCTAAAGTCCGGGAGAACATTGATTTGTCTCTCCAGCGGCGCATTTACTGACGATGCTTTCAAGCAAGAGGCGATTTGCACCGCAGCTAAAAACAACGGCCGAATCTGTATCGTCAACGGCGCCATCGGAGGATTAGATTTTCTTCAAACCTGCGCTTTGCAGCGCGGTGCATCAGAAGTTGTTATTGAGACAACCAAATCACCTAAATCTTTGCTCGGAGCGCCCGCCTTAGAAGGCAAAACTCTGGACTTAACCAAGAAGATGGTGGTTTTCGAAGGCGGAGTTCAGGAAGCAATCAAAGGTTTTCCGAAGAACATCAACGTCGGCGTCATTACTGCGCTGGCATCGGAAAATCCTCACACCAAAGTTAAGATTGTTTCCGATCCCGAGGTCCATAGCAATACACATAAGATTATCTATCGCTCTGCTCTGGCCGATGCTGTGATGGAATTTTCCGGCAAACCTGATCCGGCAAATCCGAAGTCCAGCACCACAGCCGCGCTGAGCGCGGCAGCTTGTCTGAAGAACCTTTACAGCCCGATTTCCTTTTGGTAACTGCGGTTTAAACGGAGACATTCTTACGATATGTCCCCGTTTGAAATCTACTTTTACCGAGCTGCCTTTAACCTCTCGGCTCCTGGCACCTTTCCAGGAAATTCATTGCGGTATCAAAAACCTTAGTTCTAGCAAAGTCAGGCAGACTCTTCCAAATCTTTGTTCCGTATCCCTTGGATAACAGACGGTTGTCGCAGAGAATCAACAGACCTTCATCTTTCTCATCACGAATCAATCGACCGGCCCCCTGCTTCAAGAGCATGATCGCTTCCGGAATGGATATTTCGTTAAAAGAATTCTTGCCTTCCGCCTCAAGTTCTTTTGAGCGTCCCCCAAACACCGGATCATCGGGAGGCGGGAAAGGAATCTTATCAATTACAACCAAGGACAGCGCGTCGCCCTTAATGTCCACGCCTTCCCAGAAGCTCATGGAACCGACAAGCACGGAATTTTCTTCACTTCTGAATCGACGCAGCAATTCTTGCTTGGACTGTTCGTTCTGAACCAGGATGTTCATTGAGACACCTTCTGTCTCAGCAAAGTAACGCAGCGCTTCGGAAATCACTTCCATTGCCCTAAGCGTTGTACACAGCACAAAAGCTCTGCCCTTGTTTTTTTTGATGAACGGCCAAATGCGCTTGGCAACTTCATCGGAGAAGTTAGAGGCGCTCGGTGTCGGCAGATCTTCGGTGATGTACAGCATCCCCTGAGCTTTAAAGTCAAAGGGGCTCTCCCAAGATTTGGTTTCTGCGTCTTCCAAACCGACTTGGTCAATAAAATGTTTAAAGTCCCCGTTGGCAGCCAATGTTGCGGATGTCAAAACCCACGGCTTGCCCTGCACTTCCCGAGCGCTCTTAAGCATTTCGGCATAAGAAAGCGGTGTGGTGTTGAAGAAGATATTCTTCGGTTTCACCGTAAACCAATCTAAGAGCGGACCCTTCATGGAACGAGAAACCGCTTTGCCGTTGAATACATCGCGCCAATATTCAATAAGGTCAAGGGCCTCTGTGCAACGTTCATCGAGCTTCGTCATCTCAGGAGATGCCTCTTTGTGCACATGAACCGCGTTGTTCAGTTTCTCCACCGCATTCAAAAGCTTTTTGAAAGGTTCAACCAAAAGATGCTTATCCTTGAATTTGGCAACCGCAAGCTGTTTATCTTTGGTGTTCAGGATGTTGTGCGTCGTGCTGATTAAATCATCGCAGGCGTTTGAAATGGTTTTGTAGATGCCGTTCCAATCAATCTGTTTATTGACACCGTAACCTTGAGAAACCGCGTCCGCAGCTAAATTCCTGACATCGTAAAGATTCAGCGTCTGAGAAAAGAAGTTCGTCGCGATGTTGGTCAGCTGGTGAGCCTCATCAAGCACCACCAGGTCAAATTCCGGCAGAAAGTCCGTGATTTGATTGTCTTTAAGCGAAATATCGGCCAGGAACAGATGATGGTTAATCACCAAAAGCTGAGCTTCTTTTGCCTTCTCTCTGGCCTGCATCACAAAGCAGTCGTTGTAATGATCGCAATTGGGGCCGAGACAGTTTTCACCGGTACTTGTCACTTCCGGCCAAATACCGGAGTTTTCGGGAACATCGGTAATGTCGCCGCGCTCGCCGGTCACGGACTGTCCGGCAAACTTCTTAATGCGATGAAGATGAACGACTTCTTCTCGAGACTTAGCAACGTAGGAATCTTCCTGAAGCGCATGTTCTAAACGCTGCTTGCAGATGTAGTTGGAACGTCCTTTGAGGAGTGCAACACGGCAGCCCATGCCTAGGGCTTTTAAAAGCGCCGGAATGTCCTTCGTAAAAAGCTGATCCTGCAGCGTCTTTCCTGCAGTAGAAATCAGGACTTTCTGATCTTTCAGGAGCGCAGGAACAAGATAAGCAAACGTCTTGCCGGTGCCTGTACCCGCCTCAGCTACAAGCGTTTTTCCTTTTTCCAATGCTTCCGCCACCGAGGTCGCAAATTCAATTTGCGAGGGTCTCGGCGTGTAATTCGCGGTAACTTTAGAGAGAGGTCCGTCCTTGGCAAAAACGTCGGCAACTTCTTTTACGAATTCTGATGGCATTTAGGTTCCTTGTTTAGGAACACAATCCTATCAGATCAAGGAGTTCCGATCTTTTTTGGATTGTTACAGCCGAGGAATCAAGTCACCTGTGACGCTGTTCTTCTTCTCTTGCTCTTCACGAAGCTTGACCTGACGTTCATACTCCGCAGCTTTTTCTGCGCGCTTCTTGATATTTTCAGCGCGTTTCTTCTCGGCTGCGGCGCGGCGCTCGGCTCTAGCTTGAATCCGTTCTTCAGGCGTCATAGAAGGAGCTTCAGGAACTTTACTTTCCTGCTCGGCAATGCGCTGTTCACGCTCCTGCTGCTTCATGGCATAAGCTTCGGCATTCGCTTTTTCTTCTTCAGGTGTCAGAACGCGATCTGCGGCATGGCCTTCGCCCGGCTTGCGAGGCGTGACGTCTCGCGTCTTGGGAGGAGCTTTAGCAACGCGAGCGGGCTGAGCATCCATCTTGGCATTTTTGGCGGCTTGCTTGGCCTCAGCAGCTTTGCGGTCTTTCACCGCCTGTTCGGAACGTTCCTTCCTCAGGAAGTCTCTAGCTACGAGCCAAACGCGGCGAGCCTCATTGATGTGTTCTGTGCGTTCCGACTTAGCCTTATCCAAGCAATAAGTCACAAAAAAGTTGCGATAACACTGAGCTGTTTCTTCTTTGTACCAGTTCTCCCAGACTCTCTTTTCGTTGTCGTAGGCCGCGATGACTTCTCTTGCTCGTGAAGCTGTTGTAATGGAGGCGGGATCGTACCTCTTGGCGAAAGGAACAGTCGACGGCGGCTCCACTGCCCAAGCATTGAAGCTGAGCAAGCCGAGAGTAAAAAGAATAAGCGGGATTCGCATCCGAAAAGCTCCTGAATGGTGTGCGGCCTAAGCAAAAATAAGACCTGAGATTTCTTGGTCCCAGGTCTCATTATTCTAGCTAAAAGTTAATGCCTTCTTTATTTACCGCTAAGGCCGCCTCTTTGATGGCCTCGCTGAAAGTAGGATGAGGATCGCAGATCAGTGCCAGGTCTTCTGCGGTCGCGCCGAAGGACAAGGCATCACAGCCTTGCGCAATCAGCTCGCCGGCCTGAGGTCCGATGATATGCAGTCCCAAAACCAGGTCGGTCTCGGCGTCTGCCAGCATCTTCACAAAGCCTTGGGTTTCTCCGACAGCTCTGGCGCGGCCGTTGGCCATGAACGGGAAGACACCGACTTTGTAAGGCTTACCAGCATTCTTCAGTTCATCTTCGGTTTTGCCTACCCAAGCAATTTCCGGTTCGGTGTAAACCACGGAAGGCACGCGTTCAATATGCGTTACAGCTTTGCGTCCTGCAATGCGTTCTGCAACCGCCACACCCTCTTCTTCGGCCTTATGAGCCAGCATCGGACCTTTGACAAGGTCACCGATCGCCCATACTCGAGGAAGATTCGTACGGTTTTCTGCATCGACTTCCACGAAGCCTCTTTCATCGAGTTTGAGGCCGACAACAGGTGCATCTAAAGCGGCTATAAACGGAACGCGGCCGATAGAAATGATCAAACGATCAACCCACATCTCGCTGTTTTTTCCGTCCTTGTCCTTGTATTGAACAATGACACGGTCACCGTCATTTTGAATGCTGTCGATGTGAACACCGAACTCCATATCGATACCCTGCTGCTTAAAGGCCTTCAGCGCCTCTCTGCTGATCGCGGAGTCCGCAAAAGGCAGAAGTGACGGCATGGCTTCAAGAATTCGGACATCGGCACCGAGCCGCTTCCAGACGCTGCCAAGTTCCAAACCAATCACGCCGGCACCGATGATCCCCAAGGTAGAAGGAACACTCTTTAGTTTCAGTGCGCCTTCATTGGACAAAATACGTTCCTCGTCAAAAGGAACTCCGGGGAATTGTCTCGGTTTGCTGCCGGTAGCAAGAACAACGTTCTTCGCAAAAACACGTGTCTCGTCCCTGCCTTCCACACCGATCAGATAACCGTCTTCATCAGAAGTCACAAAGAATCCGCGACCGTTAAGGAACGTGATTTTGTTCTTTCTGAAGAGATAAAGAATTCCGTCATTAGTCTGACGAACGATCTTGGCCTTGCGGGCAATCATCGTCGGAACATCAATCGTGGGTTCTTCAACATGAATCCCGTGCTCGGAAGCTTTGTCTCTGATTTCTTCAAAGAGACAGCTGCTCGCAAGAAGAGCCTTCGAGGGAATGCACCCGACATTGGTGCAAGTACCTCCGGGTGCAGGTTTACCGTCCGTGACCCAATCATCAATGCAGCATACGGTTAAGCCCAACTGAGCTGCTCTAATCGCAGAAACATATCCGCCGGGGCCGGCGCCTATGACGACGACGTCAAAGGTCTGAATATCATCTTTCATAACCTGCTCCTTAGAGATCTAAGAGTAAACGGGCCGGATCTTCAAGGGCTTCTTTCATCGCCACAAGTGCCAGCACGGCTTCGCGTCCGTCAATAATGCGATGGTCATAACTCATCGCAAAGTAGTTCATCGGACGAATCACGACTTCGCCGTTTTCTGCTACAGGACGCGGTTTGGTCGCGTGGATGCCGAGAATGGCGGACTGAGGCGGATTAATAATCGGTGTGGAGAAGAGAGACCCGAATACGCCCCCGTTGGAAATGGTAAACGTGCCGCCGGTCAGCTCTTCGAGCGTTAACTTACCGTCCTTGGCACGCTTAGCAAAGTCTGCAATCTTGAGTTCGATCTCGGCAAACGTCATTTGATCGGCATCTCTTAAGACCGGTACAACAAGACCGCGGGGAGAACCCACTGCAATGCCGATATCCATATATCCGTGATAAATGATGTCGTAGCCGTCAACCGAGGCGTTGATGATCGGGTACTGCTTCAAAGCGTGAACAGCAGCTTTAACGAAGAAGCTCATAAAGCCGAGTTTGACGCCATACTTCTTCTCGAAGCTTTCTTTGTATTTCGCTCTCAAAGCCATTACCGGCGCCAGGTTCACCTCATTGAAAGTAGTCAGAATGGCGCAGTTGGACTGGGACTCTACGAGGCGTTCGGCCACTCTGGCACGAAGGCGAGACATCGGAACTCTCTGCTCGGGTCTGCCGTCAAGAGATGCGACGGGAGTTGCTTGTTTAGCAGGCGCGGATTTAGGAGCGGCCGGTTGAGCCGGAGCTGCGGCAACAGCAGATGGAGCCACAGGCTGAGCGCTCTTTAAGGCAGCGATGACATCGGGTTTCGTGATACGTCCGCCGACGCCTGTTCCTGCAACCTGAGTTGCAGACAATCCGCTGTTTGCCATGAGTTTTTCTGCGGCAGGCATCATAAAGGCGCCTGGCGTAGAAGCAGCTGCCGTCGGCGCAGCGGGTGAGGGAGTCGGCGCAGGGGCTGCCGCAGGCGTCGAAATAATGACTTCTTCAGCAACGGCTGCTTTAGGGGCTTCCGGCTGTGCACCAACCATTCCTTCAGTATCGATTGTGGCGATCAATTGGTCGCTGAGGACTGCCGCACCATCAGGCTGCTCAATGCTTGCCAGCACTCCGTCTGCCGGCGCCGGAATTTCCAGAACGATCTTATCGGTTTCAATTTCAATAAGAATTTCATCGGCCTTAACCGGTTCACCGACTTTCTTTTTCCATTCAATCAGACTGGCTTCCGAAACAGACTCGGACAGCTCGGGTACTTTGACTTCAACAATAGACATTTCTTTTTTCTCCGAATTCTTTACAAAGCAACGCTTGAACTATTTCGTCTGAATAAAGCCTTTAAGGCGTCCGAAAGCGTTTTCCACCAATTCTTTAAGCTGCTCGGCGTGCTTGCTGGCATAGCCGACGGCAGGCGAAGATGAAGCAGGACGTCCTGCATAACTCAATCTTGCGCCGGAAGGCATTTCTTCAAGCAAATGGTGCTGCACATAGAACCAGGCGCCCTGATTCTGAGGTTCGTCCTGGACCCAAACCACCTCGGAAGCGAAGGAGTAACCAGAAGTCTCTTCTCGGAAACTCTTGTGCGGGAAGGGATAAAGCTGTTCAAGACGAACGATGACGACATCATCGATTTCATGCTCTTTGCGGTATTTCACGAGGTCGTAATAAACTTTGCCGGTGCAGACCAGAATTCTTCTGACCTTATCGGCATCGAGCTCTTCAATTTCACCGATGACGGTTTCGAATTTGCCTTCGGAGAGTTCTTCCAAATCGGAACTTGCCATCTTGTTGCGCAGCAGACTCTTTGGAGAGAAGACGATTAAAGGTTTGCGGATATTGCCAACCATCTGACGGCGCAGCAAATGGAAGATCTGAGCTGCGGTTGTCGGCTGACAAATCAGCATATTGGTATCTGCTGCAAGCTGCAGATAACGTTCGACTCGGGCAGATGAATGCTCGGGGCCCTGCCCTTCGTAGCCGTGAGGCAAGAGCATCGTCAAGCCGCTCTTGCGGCCCCACTTGGCCTCACCGGAGCTGATGAACTGGTCGATCACGACCTGAGCGCCGTTGGCAAAGTCGCCGAACTGAGCTTCCCAAATCGTCAGGCACTTCGGAGAAGAGCTGGCATAGCCGTATTCAAATGCGAGAACTGACTCCTCAGAAAGAACGGAGTCAATCACTGTGAACTGAGCCTGATGCTCACCTAGATGCTCCAAAGGAATCCAAATACCCGAATCCCACCGGTCACGGTTCTGATCGTGCCAGACGGCATGACGATGGCTGAAGGTTCCGCGGCCGGAGTCTTCGCCGGAAATACGAACGGAGTATCCGCCCGTGAGCAGCGTGGCAAAAGCCAGATGTTCGGCTAAGCCCCAATCCACACGGATTTCTTCCTGCATCATCAGACGACGATCTGCGATGACCTTTTGAAGGAGCGGGTGGAGCTTGAAGTTCTCCGGAACGGTCGTAATGACATCCGTCAAACGCTTCAATTCGTCCAAAGGAACAGACGTCTTCACATCGTCTGTCCAGCTGCCGTTGTAACGGGACCAATCAACGGCATAAGGGTTCTTGCCTTCGATCAAAGCCGTCTGTCTCGGCGGGATACCGCTTTCCAGACTGCGTCGATATGCGGCAACCATTTCTTTGGCTTCTTCCGGGCTAACGACACCCTGCAGTGCCAGCTTGTCGGCATAAACCTGACGAGTACCCGGATGGACATTGATCTTCTTATACATCAGCGGCTGAGTCAGTCCCGGCGTGTCCTGTTCGTTATGGCCTAAACGGCGGAAGCAGACAATGTCAACCACGACGTCGCGGCTGAAGCTCTTGCGGAACTCCATGGCCAGACGCGTCGCAAATACGACGGCTTCCGGATCGTCACCGTTCACGTGCAGAACCGGGGCTTCAATGAGTTTTGCCGGATCCGTGCAATATGTCATCGAGCCTTTATCACGAGGATCCGAAGTCGTGAAACCGATCTGATTGTTGATCACGATGTGCATCGTGCCGCCGGTACCGTAGCCGCGGGTATCGGCAAGGTTCAGCGTCTCCATGACGACGCCCTGACCTGCAAAGGCAGCGTCGCCGTGAACAAGAACGCCCATCACGCGGCGACCTTTAGGATCATGGCGGCGATCCTGTCGGGCGCGAACGCTTCCGACTGCGACCGGGTCGACAATTTCCAAGTGAGAAGGATTAAAGGCTAAAGCCAGATGGATCGGTCCGGAAGCGGTAACGACATCGCTTGAGAAACCGTTGTGATATTTCACGTCGCCCGCCGGCAGGTCTTTACTCTTGTAGTGACCTTCAAACTCTGCAAACAGTTCACTCGGCGCTTTGCCAAGCGTATTGACGAGCACATTGAGACGACCGCGGTGAGCCATACCGATAACCATTTCCTCCAGGCCTTGTGCTGCGCCTGTTTCCACGATTTCATCCATGGCGACAATAAAGCTTTCTCCGCCTTCGAGCGAGAAGCGTTTCTGGCCGACATACTTGGTATGGAGATAACGTTCCAAACCTTCTGCGGCCGTCAGTTCTTCAAGAATGCGTTTCTTGGACTTGGCGTCCATGCTCGGGGTTGAGCGGCAAGGTTCCAGTTTTTGCTGCCACCAGCGTTTGATCACCGGATCGCTGATGTACATGAATTCGATACCGATATCGCTGCAATAAGTTTGTTTCAAGGCGGCGATTAAATCCCGAAGCGTCATCTTATCGGCGCCGAAATACGTATTAGCTGCCGAGAAGGTGCTGTCCATATCCGTTTCGGACAGTCCGTAGAAGGAAGGTTCAAGCTCGGGAATCTTCGGACGTTCTCTTCTGTGCAGTGGGTCAAGGTTGGCCCAGCGGCTTCCTAAGAATCGGTACGCACCGATGATGGACTGAACCGCAACCTGTTTTTTTGCCAGATCAAGATCTCGTTCACTTACCGGACAAACAGCCGAACGCGGTTCGGATGCTCTCTGTGCGAAAGCCTCAACGATGGGTGCATGAGGAACGTCAATGGTTTCGACACGGCCGTCGGAAGCCGGGGCCTGCTGCAGACGGTCAAAGTACTGACGCCATTTTTCATCTACGGAATTTGGGTCTTCGAGGTACTGCTCGTATAACTCTTCTACGTAAGGAGCATTCCCACCGAATAGATATGAATTCTCTATTAAGTCTTTAATCACTTTTTCACCTTGGACAAATTTCTTGCCGCTCAGGGGGCCGCAATTTATCGGAGTATTTTGCGGCTGCTTCACAGGTTTCCTGTTGAGCGTGTTTCAGCAAAAACCATCCGCCGAAACAAATTGATTATAGATTTGAAGCCGTCACTCAGGAACAATTTTGTGAGCGGTAAACAGCTCTGTTGAAGTCTTGATTTTTCGGGTTTCCAACGCAGTCTTTACTTCAAAAACACCGGAATTTCTTCTAACCACTCTCCTTCACTACCTCATTTAAGCAACTCTAACCCATTGCCTATGTACTTCTTTTCTAAAATTTCCTCCATAAACTAAAGGAATGAAAATGTTATCCACCATATTGCATTGGACTTGTGACCCAACTTCCGCCAGCATGGCTTCTCTTCTGTTCAGATGGGCAATTGCCTTGGCGATGCTCCCTTATGGAGTGCAGAAACTTTTCCATCCGGAAAACGCAGCGAATTTTCCGAAAGTCTTATTCTTTTCTCCGAAGGTCGGGTATTACTCAGCAGCCGTCATTGAAACTTTCGTTCCGCTGTTTCTCATGGCCGGTTTCCTCACGAGACTGGCAGTCATTCCGGCAATCGTTAGCTTCACGATTGCAACGAAAGTCACTATCGGCAAAGATCTGACCTCTCCTGCTCTGCCTTACTTGTTCGGCCTCATTGCCATATTTATCGTCGGCTCAGGACTTTACTCCGTAGATTACTGGCTCCTGTACATTCTCGCCGGTCATTGATTCTTGAGTCTAAATCGGGGCGAAGCCTCGAATGGCTGGGCCTGTCGCCGTTGTATAGTTCTGTGAACTCAAACATCAAAACTCAGAACAAAATGGATAATTTTCACAAACTTATAGAAGGCTTCCACAACTTCAAGCAGACTTACTTCTTAAAGGAAAGACAGTATTTCGAATCACTGGAAAAGGCCCAGAACCCTAAGACACTGGTTGTCGCCTGCTGTGATTCGAGGGTAGATCCTGCAATTCTTCTACACTGCAAGCCGGGTGATTTGTTTGTGATCAGAAACGTGGCCGCGCTCGTTCCGGCAGTCACACAAGCCTCAAATCCTTGTTCTGTGATGAGCGCCATTGAATACGGAGTCAAACATCTCAACGTCGAACACATTGTCGTCATGGGGCACTCTCATTGCGGCGGCATTCACGGACTCATGGCTCCGGAATCGATTGCCGGAGAAACTTATATTCAGGATTGGGTTGGTATTGCTTCTCCGGCTTTGGAGCGCCTTCAGGCCATGACCGGTGATGAAGATGAAAAGACTCGGAGCCGCCACTGTGAAGAAGGCGCCGTGCTGATTTCCCTTGATAACCTGCTCTCATATCCTTGGATCGCAGAGCGTGTTAAGAATGGACAGCTCAAGCTTCATGCACTTTACTACGATTTATCGGAAGGCAATCTTTATCGTTTCAGTCCTGAGTCCGAAGACTTTGAACTGCTTTTTCATTCTGAAAAAATCGACGTCTGCGATCGATAGGTTACAGACAAAACGGTAGCCGACCGGATTTATCTGTATTAAAACGAAAGGAAGGACCTTAGAGGTCCCATAGAGAATGTGCCACTACAGAATCTGATAAATATTTGATATTTTCGGTCATACAAATAACTGAGCCAGTCCCTATTTTCAAACCGAGTTTCTCTAGCTCAGAAAAGTTTTTAATCATGTGGATATCAGGATGGCTAGACATCTTAATTTCGACAGGGTAGTACTTCCCATCTCTGTGAATAAGCAGGTCGATCTCGGACTGTTTTTTTGAGTCTCTGTAATAAAAAAGTTTAGGCTCTATCGCGTTATGACGATAACTTTTAAGAATTTCAGTCACAACAAATGTTTCAAAAAAAGCGCCTGCATTCGTATCACTTGCCAGTTCATCCGGCGAAGAAATGCCGCATAAATACGCTGCCAACCCAGTATCCGTCATGTACAACTTGGGCGACTTGGTTAATGTCTTTGTTAAATTTGAATAAAATCCCGGCAGAAAATAAATAATCCCCGCTGCCTCAGCTATAGAAAGCCACCTCTTTGTCGTTACATCGGTTATTCCTGCGATTTCACTTAGTTTATTAATACGAAGCTCTTGACCTGTACGAGATGCTAGGGCTACAAGAAATTTCCTAAAAGAAGTCAAACGTTCAACATTACTCAGTGTGCGGATATCGCGCTCCAAAAAAGTTGAAATAAAAGCCTCAAAAAACTGCTCTCTCTCCTTAGGGTTCTTATCAATTAATCTTGGCCAAGCGCCTTGCCAAATTACTTTCCAGGTTTCCTCTGTGTTTTTTGTTGCCAACTTCGTTTCCGGATCTAATCTCGGAAGATAAGGCTCTTGTTCCAATCCAAGATTTTGCCTTTCATAAAGACTAAATGGCATTAAGTGAACTTCAAATATTCTGCCGGCCAATGACTCTCCTACCCCTTGCATCAAGGAGAACCTTTGAGAGCCCGTAATCCATACTTGTCCATATTTTTCATTTTTATCGACCTCTGCCTTAATTTGTTGAAAAAGTTTAGGAGACCTCTGGATTTCATCAATGAATACAGGCAATGGATTCTGCCTAAAAAATGCAGATGGGGCATTTTCGGCAAGATCCAAGAAATCAAAATCATCTAAGTTGATGTGTTTTCTTTCGCTTTCTTTTAAATGAGAAAACAGTGTGCTCTTGCCCACCTGTCTCATACCGGAGAGCATAATTACCTTAAAGTTTTTACAAAGATTGGGAATTTCTTTTTGGATTGTTCTTTCTAAATACATACAAACATCTCCTCACTTTGAAAACACTTTGTGATCTTTAGGCAATCTGACAGGCTTGGAGCAAAGCTCACGGAATAATTCCATACAGTTGTATGGAAAAATTCTATACTGAACTATGGAAAAATTCCATAGTACACTATAGAAAAATTCTATACTGAGGTATAGAATTTTTCCGAAATCTAATAGAGTTACCTTGCGATTGCGAGGACTTTAGTAATTATTTCTAGATCGTCAGGTGACTTTAACTGTAAGCTGACCGACAATTAGCCGGCTGATCTTGCCATTGTCTCACTACCGTGTTTCAGAGTGAAAAGGATTTTGCATTTTCAAGGAATCTCAGCGCACATTGATAACCTGCCTAACGGTTAATAGGTGCAAAATCCCAAAACTACTCAGAAAGGCTCTTAGGACTCAATTCACGCATCAGCAGACGATCCTCGATATGCTGAATAATCCGCGACTTCTCTTCGGTTGTTAAGTGGTCGAGGTTGTAGAGCGAAAGCATGAACAAACCTTCTATGGCCAGAATGGCTGTAGCTGTATCCAAGGAATCAGGACCGCTGCCGCGGATTTTTTCAAACAGTTGACGGTACCAATTGTGAAGCGGTTCCATCAACTGAGGATCAAAAGATTGGACAGCAAAAACGGCCGCACCCCAAGTACGATTGGTCGCTGCGATGCCGTTAAATTTCTTATACCAATTAATAAAACCCAAGACCAGAGCTTGAGGATGGCCCTTAAACTTTTCGACTTCCGGGTATAGTTCCTGAGACAAATGCGCGACATAGCTATCCATCAAGGCAATAATTAATTCCTTCTTCCCGGGGAAATGGTAGAGCAAACCGCCTTTGCTAATCCCTGCCTTTTCTGCAACGGCTTCCAGCGTCAGCTGGCCGACGCCCTTCTGTGCCGCTATTTCGCGAGCTACCTCTAAGATCAATTCTTTTGTCTTACTGCTTGTTTTTCTCGTCTGTTTTTTGGTTTCCATTGCAAAATCTGCCTTGCAAAAATATTTAGTTTCGGACCATTGAAAGAAGAGGCGCCGTAACTCTAATCTTATTATAGTTTTACTTAACTGTTAGGTACAGTAAAACAAGACAGTCAAAAAATTGTTTAAGCTTACTTTAAGAAATAGTTCTATTCTTCTTGATCTTTTTGTATGAAAAATACAGTCATCTTTACGTGATCAAGCCTCTCTTATATTCAGATAAAAATAATTAACTTATTGTTTTATTTATATTTAAAATAGATATTTTAAATTCTTAACATACAACATTTATTAGTACTTCTCCTAATTATTTAAACCGTCTAGTCGGTATAGTATTTCTAATTGTTAAGACGTTGATCACATGGAAAACAAATGAAACCCTTATCCTCATTCAGTCGTCGAAATTTCTTGAGAACACTAGCTGTGACCGGTCTGGCCTCCGGATCGGCGTTTGCAGCTCCCACCTCAGCAGCTCAGTCCTTCAATGAAGTCCACGACTTAGTTATCGTCGGCAGCGGTTTTGCCGGACTCTCCGCCGCTTACGCTGCTTTGAAAGACGGCGTCAAAGACATTCTGATCCTCGATAAGATGGAAGCCTTCGGCGGCAACTCTTGTCTCTGCGGCGGTCTTATGTCCGTACCCCTGAATCCTAAACAACAGAAACAAGGCATCAAAGATTCTGTCGAACTTATGGTCGCCGACATGACCAAAGCCGGCCGCGGATTCAACCATCCGGACCTTGCTAGAAAGTTTGCTGAAAACGCCGTCAATATCTGCCCGATGCTTGACGAATGCGGTGTTCAGCTCATGGATAAAGTTATCCGTTTGGGCGGTCACAGTGCCCCACGCACCATGGTTCCTACAGCAGCTTCCGGCGGCGGAATCGTTGTTCCTATCCATAATTGGCTCAAGAAGAACGGCGTTCAGTTCCGTAATCGCTCTCAAGTCATTGACCTTCTGATGCAGGACAGCAAAGTTACAGGGGTACTGGTCAACTGTGATTACAACTGGAAAGACGGTACCTCTAAGAAAGGACAGAGAATCGGTTCCCGCGGCGGAATCGTAGTCGCCACAGGCGGCTGGGGCCAGGACAAAGATTTCATTAAAACCACTATGCCGGTTTACTCCCTTTTAGAGTGCACTTCACAGCCCGGCGCCACCGCCGAAATGCTCAAGGCATTATTGAAGTCCGGCTGCCTGCCCTCTATGCTCGATATGTATCAATTAGGACCTTGGGCATCTCCTGACGAAAAGGGGGCCGGCCCCGGAAGCTTCTTCGCTGATTACGCTTTTGCGGAAGGCATGGCTGTCAATCCGAAGACCGGCCGCCGCTTCATGAATGAACTTGCCGACCGACGTACTCGCGCTGATGCCGAACTCAAGGTCTTAAGCGAAAGCACACCCGAAAAGATCAACTATCCGATCGTTTTCTGCGGAGAAAAGACCACTGAACACGCAGAAGGTTTCAAAGCGGCTTATCGGGACAAAACGGTCTTCCGTTACGAAACACTGGCTGATCTTGCTAAAGCCTATGACATTCCGCTTAAAGCACTCCAGCAGCAGGTCGATGAGTACAACAAGATTGTTGCCGGCACTTTGAAAGATCCGTTTGCCAAACCTCTCGACGTCAAACAGCCGCTTAAAGCTCCGTTCTATGCCATGCGTCTGACACCGAAGCTTCACTATTGCATGGGCGGCATCGCCGTCAATCCGAGATCGGAAGTTCTTTCAACGGCAACGCTTGCGCCGATTCCCGGACTTTATGCCGCCGGTGAAGTGACCGGAGGCGTCCACGGTATGGACCGTCTCGGAGGATGCTCTTCCGTTGACTGCATGGTATTCGGATTGGAAGCCGGCCGAAACGCTGCCGCTTACCTCAAAGCACAGGGGAACTAACATGAAAAAATTCTTTATTCCGCTCTTTGCCGCCCTGCTTTCTTGTTCTGCTTTCGCTGCCGACGCCCCGACTCTTGCCGGAATGCCGATGAAACACAGCATGGCAGCTCAAATGCAGTGCTCGACTTGTCACGACAACACGACTGAATTTACCAAGCCTTCCACTCAAAAGTGCGAAAGCTGCCACGGACCTATGGCACAAATTAAGACCAAGGCCAACCCGCAGGATAAGTATCCGCATCAGTCCGCTCACTACGGAAATACGGTTGATTGTGTCGTTTGCCACTCCGAACACAAAGCCAGTCAAGACTTATGCAGTAACTGTCATCAAACTCAGTGGACTAATTTCAGATAACCAAGCTTAGATCACCAAGGAGAACTCTTATGAAAAAACCACTCGTCATCTCCATCCTTCTTGCCATCGCGCCCTTGTCTTTTGCCGCCACGCATAATCTTGACGGCCGTACACTGACCGTGGACGAACTTTGGGCCATTTCCGCTCCCGGCGAAAAAGTTGCCGTCACACCCGAAGGCTGGGCAAGAATTAAGGCTTCTTACAAAGCTCCGATCGATGCTGCTACCGACGGCCGCGACATTTATGGTCTGACCGTTAACTACGGTGCTTTGAAAGATCAAAAGGTTGCCGGCGCCTCTGTTGAAGCCGAGCCGAACCGCAGCGCTTCTATTAAGTTCAACGAACGCCAGATGCGTATTCAGGCCGCCGGTCTGGAACCCTACTTCGATGACAGAATCTCCAAGATGGCTATGGTCATCCGTCTGAACCAGATGGCTGCCGGTTACACCGGTATGAGCGAGGCCGCTGCAAAAGCTTTCCAGGAATACATCAACAATGACGTTTGCCCGTTGATTCCTTCTCGCGGATCTGAAGGCGCAAACGACTTGAGCATGGCAACCCACATCGGCTTGGCTCTCATGGGCGAATGGGATGTGAGCTACCAAGGCAAACGCGTTCCTGCCGCTCAGGTTCGCAAAGAACTTAAACTTCAGCCCTATCATCCCTTCGGCATGGACGGCATCTCCATTCTGTCTAACAGCAACGTTGCTGAAGCTCAGTCCATCGCTGCCGTTAAGAAAGCAGAACACTATCTCGCTTTGAGTCCTGTTGTGATCGCTTCCAGTTTGGAAGCCTTAAACGGCAACGTATCTCCGTACCTCTGGCACACGGTTGAAACCAAAGGCTGGCCTCAGGGACACGAAGCCGCTGAAGCTGTCCTTGCTAACCTGAAGGGTTCTTACCTCTGGAAGAAAGACGCCAAGCGTTACCTCCAGGATCCTCTGAGCTTCAGATCTGCCGGTTATATCCTGGCTGCCGCGATGGAAGAACTCAACCAGACTAAAGGTCTTCTGAATACGGCCATCAACCACACCACCGACAACCCGATTGTCAATACCGAAGCCAAAAACGACCGCTGGTACAGCAATGCCGAAGTCTTGGACGAAATGAGAGCCGGCAAGCCGACCGTTTATGTCAACTCCTGCTCCAACTTCGACAACACTCAGCTTGCCCTTCAGATGGAAAGCCTGACAAAGGCCCTCGGTCAAGTCATGCACATCTCTGCCTGGAGAACAACTCAGTTAGTTGATGACCACAGAACAGGTCTGCCGACATACCTTGTTGCTAAAGAAAACAAGGGCGGCGACGGATTTGCCAACATCGCTCAGTCCATGTCCGGCCTTTATGCCGACGGTATGGCTCTGACGAACAGCGTCATCGGGTACGGTGTACCGACTTCCATCGGTATTGAAGAAACCTTCTCCAACCTTAACGCCACTGCCGATCGTCTTTCTAAGATGGCCGACGTCGGTTATGAAATCTACGCCTATGAAGTGCTCCACACCACACAGGCTATGGATATGAGAAAACAAGACGGCAAACAGATGGGTCAAGGCACAACAAAACTCTTGGACGGTTACAGAAAGGTTGTTCCGTTCGTCACAAAAGACAGAATCTTTACACCGGACATCAACAACGGTCTGAAGTTCCTCAAGTCCTATCAGATTCCTGCCAATAACTAATTAGCAGCATTCGGAGGTCCGAAAATTTCGGACTTCCGACCAACCATCCAAGAAAATCTGCGAAATATTTATCCCCTTCCGGCTGAAGTTTTTCCTAGCATTCGCTGATCTTTCTTTTGAGCCAAACCCCCTTTTTAGAGTCATTCCAAAATGATGAAGAGAATTCTTGTCTCTGCGATTATCGCAGCCGCGTCCATCAACGCATATGCAGAATCCAATGTTACGCTCTACGGTGTTATCGACCAGGCCGTAGCCGTTACAAAACACAAACACGAAGCCGCTAAAGTAAGAATTGACGACGGCATCTACGCCGGAAGCCGTTTCGGTATTAAAGGAACCGAAGACCTCGGCAACGGCAACTCCGTCGGATTTATCCTGGAACAAGGCTTTTACGCCGAGTCAGGTGATGCCGCTTTCGAAGGTAAAGCCTTCAGCCGTGAGTCCCTGCTTCAAGCTAAAGGCAAATGGGGCGAAGTCGCCTTCGGCCGAGCCGGCGGTCTTTCTTCAGACTGCGGAACATATACCATCCTTCACGGCTCAGCTCTTTGGACTTCATACTATACAGACGGCAACGTAGCCGGCGTCTTTGTGACTTCCGACAGAATGGATAACATGGTTATCTACAAGAGCCCGGAATTTGCAAACACAACCGTTACTGCAATGTATTCCAATGGTATCGGCGGAGACGATCAGAAGTGGAGTCATAACGATCACTACTATGGCATCGGTTTGGATTTCAATAAAAACGAAACCGTCTTTAGTGTCATGGTCGAAATGTATGACAACAAAGACCTGAAAGCCGACAAGACTTACCTTGTAACTTTAGGCGGTCAGCAGGGCTTCGGTGACTGGACATTCTGGGCCGGATATCAATATGCCAAAGACAGTCAGATGATGCCGGCTTGGAAAGCTGCCCCGACAGGTTTGAGCGCTTCCGGTGTGACACAGCATGCTGTAACTGCAGCTATCGGATACAAGGTTTTCGGGGGCGAATGGAAACTTCAAGGAAACTATGCCCACGGCAAAGTTAATGAAAACAACCAGAAGTACAACATCTATTCTATCGGAACCGTCTACGAATATCCTCTGAGCATGAGAACGCAGCTCTATGCTTATGCAGGATACGGCAAAGCCAACAAATATCTTAAGAATGACGGAGACTTCAACTCCTGGACCGCTTGTTTAGGTATCAGCCACAGCTTCTAAACAGAATCTTCTTCCTTGAAGGCCGGCTCGGTGTTCACCGTGCCGGCTTTTTCTGCTTCTCTGGTTTGGTAGAGAGAATGCTCCTATTTTGTTTGAAAGAGACTGATTGCCGAGATACAAACTGGAATTCAACATTAATCTATCTTAAAATAAAGATTAATTAAACTTATGTATATTATTAGATTGATTAGACATGCCTAAAAACACCATGGGAACCAAGCTCCCGCGAAAGTTAGAACAAAAAATGGCAATCGTCGGAGAACAAATAAAACTTGCTCGGTTAAGGCGCGACCTTTCAATTGCTCAAGTAGCTGAGCGTGCCACTTGTTCTCCGTTGACAATCAATCGAATTGAAAAAGGATCTCCCACTGTCTCAATCGGGATTTACCTCCGTGTCCTCTATGCGCTGCAACTCGATGACGATATTTTGCTGTTAGCCAAGGAGGATGTCCTCGGACGTACACTGCAGGACCTCAGCCTCAAACACCGCAAACGGGCTTCTAAGAAAGGATAAGTCATGAACAAGCTTTATGTTTATGGAGACTTCGACTGGCTCGAGCGACCTGAACTCATCGGAGAGTTGTCCTTTGAATCGATTCGGGGCAACGCGACTTACGGTTTCAGTTACTCAAAGGAGTGGCTATCTGCCCATCCGAACGTCTTTTTGAGCGAAGACCTACAAAACTTTCCGGGTATCCAATACACCCAGCCTCAAAAAGACATTTTTTCGTGTTTTTCTGATGCTTTGCCTGATCGCTGGGGAAGAACTCTTTTGCTCCGAAGAGAACAACTAAAGGCAGCAGAAGAAAAGAGAGCAGTTCGGCGGCTGACATCTTTTGATCTGCTGAAAGGCATAGACGACGCATCTCGCATGGGAAGCTTCAGGTTTGCCGAAGCCCCTGGCGGCGACTTCATTAATTGCGAAACGGATTTTCGAGTACCTCCTTTCACAAAAATTAATGAATTGATGTTGGCAGCGCACGAAATAGAGGCCAGCGAAGCAAAGAACATTTTGCCAAATGAAAGGTGGATCGATCAATTAATCCATCCTGGCACTTCTCTAGGTGGTGCTCGTCCAAAAGCTTCCGTTCTAGATGAGGACGGAAAGTTAACCGTTGCCAAATTCCCATCTCGGAAAGATAACCATGATGTCGCTCAGTGGGAGCATTTTTCCCACTATTTAGCAAAAAAAGCCGGAATTAATGCTGCGGCGACAAGAACCGTTTCTGCTGGCAGTTTCCACTTACTTTTGTCGAGGCGGTTTGATAGAACCAATGACGGAAAGCGAATACATTTTGCCTCTGCTCTGACACTGCTCGGGTTGAACGATGGTGATAATGCTTCATCCGGCTACGGCTACCTCGACATCGTTGATTTCATTATTCAGCACGGCAGCAACATTGAACGGAATCTTGAAGAACTTTATCGCCGCGTGGCCTTTTACATCCTCATCGGCAACTCGGACGACCATTTCCGCAATCACGGCTTTCTGCTTACTGAGAAAGGCTGGGAGCTTTCTCCTGCCTACGACATCAATCCAACAACATCCGAACAGCAAAGTCTGTTGATTAATCGTTTCACGAATGAAGCCAATTTAGAGCTTTTGTTAGATGCTGCTTCTGACTTTATGCTTGCGGAACACACTGCAAAAAGCATTATCGGCAATGTAAAGACAGCCGTGGCTTCATGGCGCACCGAAGCAAAAAGATTCTCTCTCCCTCAGCGAGATATCGATACTTTCGGACCGCGAATCGACAAGTGGCTGAGATAGGAGAATTAACGTATGCAAAAAGAAATCCTGAAAACCTTGAACCAGATTGAAGCACAGCACAACGTCAAAATCCTCTACGCCTGCGAATCCGGCTCCAGAGCTTGGGGGTTCCCTTCGCCGGATTCTGATTACGACGTTCGTTACCTCTATATCCGCCCAGTTGAAGCCTATCTAAAACTTTTCCCTGAGCGGGATGTAATCGAAGGTCCTATTGACGAAATCAAAGATTTTGTCGGCTGGGATCTCCAGAAAGCGCTCAAACTCTTGATGAAAGGAAACGCTCCGCTCATTGAATGGGTTCGTTCTCCTATTGTTTATAAAGACAACCCTTGGCTGAGAGAAAATCTCATAAAGCTTTTTAACGAACAATCCGACTTCAATACCCTTTATCGAGGATATTTCGGACTGGCCAAGAACAACTTCAAAGCTTATTTAACAGGCGAAAGCGTAAAACCTAAAAAATATCTTCATGTCCTCCGCTCAGTATTGGCATGCGAATGGATCAAACAAAAGAAAACTATTCCTCCGGTACTTTTCAAAGAAGTTTATGAAGGACTTCTTGTCCCAGGGACACCCTTCTATTCTGAATTCCAGGAGCTCCTCAAAATTAAGGCAGAAGAAAAGGAAAGGACTACAGGTGACCATTTTGTCGCCGTCGATAAGTTCATAAACGAATTCTTCAGCGAGAGCAAAGGGCCGCTTCTTTCGTCAAAGGAGCCGGTGAACGTTGATGAATACGACAAATTCTTTCTGGAGTGTCTGCGCCGCGAAAACTAACGCTCTCTCAATGTGAGAGTTAGTAAAGATTGGACATTTTCTCCTGAGGCGTTAAAGTACAAAGTACCTGGTACTCATAGAATCTGTCATGTTTGCCGTCTTTGTCATTCTTCCGCAGTTCTGCCTGATTTTGCTCGGCTACCTGCTCACTAGGCGCCCTTCTTTTGCCAAAAAAGATTTTTGGATCGTTACGGAAAAGCTGGTCTTTTATGTCCTGTTTCCTCCTCTGATCTTTCTTTCGGTTGCAAAGGCAAACCTCCAAATCGGACAGTGCAGTTACTTTTTGCTGATATCGATATCAGCCATGAGCGTTGCGGTGATTACAGCGTGGCTGGCGAACTTTTTAATTAAAGAGAGCCCGTGGACAAAATGGTCGATATTTCATTGCGGATTCCGATTCAATACTTACATCGGCTTTGCCATTTGCTCAACGCTTTTCGGCGATAAAGGTATCGCCTACCTTTCCCTCTTAATCGCCTGTTGGGTACCTATCAGCAACGTCATCGCAACTGTCGGGCTGGTTCATGCCTCAAGACTGAGCGGCTCAGAAAACAACGGCAAAAGAAAAAATTTCCTCGTTGCTGTTTTGTCTAATCCTCTGATCTTGGCAACACTCTTAGGACTCGTTTGCAACTCGTTCAGCATCGAGCTTCCTAAGCTTCTTGTAGACGTACTTAAACCTTTGGGACAATCTTCCCTGGCACTCGGTCTCATCTGTATCGGTGCTGGTCTAAAAATCAACGACCTCAAACGCTACCTGCAGCTGATGATTGTCGGAAGCCTGCAGCGACTCATGGTCGTCCCGACCATTGCTCTTGCTTTTGCGATCATTTTCCAACTGCTTCCTTTGGAAAGCTGTGTTCTTCTGCTTTTTGCCGCTCTCCCGACCGCTCAGTCCTGCTACGTCATGACCGCTTCCATGGGAGGAGACTCTGCAGCAGTCGCTGACTTAACAAGCGCACAAGTGATTTTTTCGCTTTTAACGCTTCCTTTCTGGATCAACGTCATGCTCGAATTCTTCCCAAACTAATTTATAAGTTGGACTCCGTTATCGAACCGCATAAATATCAGATGGGTAAATTTTCTCTGTTTCCCTGAAAATTATTTCTCAGCGTGGAGTAAATAACCATGATTCAAACGCATACAGCAACAGTCTCCGTATTAAAATTGAGGAATTGAACTCAGGAAAAATCACTTAAGGAGATTTGCTAAATGAAGAAACCCGTCAAAGTCGTCGTTACCGGAGCTGCCGGTCAAATCGGCTACTCTCTCCTCTTCCGTATCGGCGCCGGTGACATGCTTGGTACCGACCAGCCCATCGATCTGATGATGCTGGAAAGAAATAATGAACAGTCTCTCAAGAACTCCCGCGGCGTTCAGATGGAACTCGATGACTGCGCCTTCCCGCTCTTGAACAGCATCACCGCTACGTCGGATCCTTATGTTTGCTTCAAGGATGCCGAAATTGCCCTCTTAGTCGGTTCCCGTCCCCGTACGGCCGACATGCAAAGAGCCGACCTTTTGGCCGCCAATGCGCAAATCTTCGTTGAACAGGGTAAGGCAATGAACGAAGTCGCCGACCGCAACATCAAAGTTCTGGTTGTCGGCAACCCCTGCAACACCAACGCCTACATCGCTCGTCGCTGCTCTCCGGATCTGAATCCCCGCAACTTCACTGCCATGATGCGTCTGGACGAAAACCGCACTCTGACTCAGGTTGCTCAGAAGGCCAACTCTACTGTCGCTCAGATCTCCAAACTAGCAGTTTGGGGCAACCACGGCGGCACAATGTTCCCGGATTTGACCAATGCCACCGTCGCCGGCAAACCTGCTTTGGATCTGATTACTGAAGACTGGTACGTCAACGAACTGATCCCGACTGTTGCCAAACGCGGGAGCGCCATTATTCAGGCTCGCGGCCATTCTTCCGCTGCCAGCGCTGCTAACGCCGCCATCGATCACATCCATGACTGGGTTCTCGGCAGCAACGGTGAATGGGCCACGATGGCTGTTCCTTCCGACGGTTCTTACGGCATCCCTGAAGGTCTCACCTTCGGTATGCCCGTCATCTGCAAAAACGGCGACTACGAAATCGTTAAAGACCTCGAACTGAATCAGTTCCAGAAAGATCACATCGCTGCAAACATTCGCGCCCTTGAAGAAGAACGCGCTATTGTTGATGAGATCATCGCTAAGGCTTAATTTGCTTTAATCGTATTTGGGCCGCATTTGCGGCCTTCTTCTTTTATGAACACTGTCATCTTCGATACCAACCTTCTGCTGGATTTCTTTGTTTTCAAAGATCCCAAAACCTCTGTCCTCTGGGAGGCTGCAAAAGAAAGAAAATTCAGAACCGCAACCTGCGAAGGCGCCCTGTCTGAACTCGAAGATGTTTTAAAAAGGCCTCAATTTAAAGTAACGCCGGAGCAACTTGAGGCGGTCAAAGAGGAATTTCTGCACGTCGCTGAGGTTTTGCCGATCACGACGGAAGCAAAAGCAAGATGCAAAGATCCTTTGGATCAGAAGTTCATCGACCTCACCTTAAGTTATTCCCCGGCCCTGCTCATCTCCAAAGACAAGTTAGTCCTGAGATGCGCCAGGCACTTAAGGCCGCTCGGGAGCAATATTCTTCCGCCTGAGAAAGCGATCGCTTTTCTTTCAACAGATAACTAAAAAGGAAACGAATTTTTGATTTCCGTTTCCTCTTTTTCTTTTTACAGTGTTGCCGTTTTATCGGCTTTTTCAGCAATCTCTGCGTTAAACGCTTCGATCTGCTTGACGCAAGCTAAATAATTTTGCGAAAGCTTAAGACCGTCCCAGCTCGGGAATTTTCCTCTAGGCTGGATGCGTGCAACCCTTTCATCAAATGCCTTGGTGCGAATCCAGCGCTGATTTTCTAAAACAGTTTTTGCGCTTTCCGGATCGTTGCAGATCAGAATCATGTCACAGCCAGCGGCTAGAGCAGCATCGCTTCGAGCCGTGATTTCGCCAACCTCAGAAGCACCTTTCATCGAAAGGTCGTCACTGAAGATCAAGCCGTTGTAACCCAATCGCCCTCTCAGCTCTTCCTGAAGCCACTTCTTTGAGAAGCCTGCCGGCGCCGGAGAAACCTGAGGATACGTCACATGGGCAGGCATCACGGAAGTCAGCAGTGTTCCCATCGAGGCATAGGGAACTTCATCGTTGGTTCTGATATCGGTCAAAGGTCTGTCGTCAACCGGAAGTTCGACGTGGGAGTCTGCTGTTGCATAGCCGTGTCCGGGAAAGTGCTTGCCGCAGCAGGCCATACCGGCCTGAGCCATGCCGCTAACCATTGCCGTAGCAAGAATGCTCACAACACGAGGATTGCGATGAAAAGCACGATTGCCGATGACGGCGCTCTGACCATAGTCCAAATCCAGGCAGGGCGCGAAGGTAAAGTCGACGCCGCAGGCTCTCAGTTCAGAAGCCATCACTAAACCGCAGGCAGCTGTCAGATTGTGAGCTCTTTGCGGATCCGTATCGTAAAGCTGGCCCAAGGAACGAGCGGACGGGATCTTGGTGAACTCTTCTCGGAAACGCTGAATTCTTCCGCCTTCATGGTCCACGCCGATCAGCAGCGAAGGATTTCTCAAAGAATGGATGTCATGCGTCAGGTTATGGAGCTGCTCGCGGTTCTCATAGTTGCGCGTAAACAAGATGACCATACCGACCATCGGATTCTGAAGAATTTTGACTTCTTCATCCGTCAGACTGGTTCCGGCGATATCAACTACGACTGGTCCGAGAGGACGATCGACTTTTTCCATGATTTATTCCTTTTCAATCACAACCATCGCCATTGCTGACGAATCCGTGTCACTTATAGAGACATGACACTTTAATCTCTGATTCTTAATTTGTACGGCCAACTTACCCGAAAGTTGGACATAGGGTGCGCCGAGCTCGTTATTTAAGATGCTGATATCCGAAAAATTCACGGCTCCGCGAAATCCTGTACCAAGCGCTTTTGAGAATGCTTCTTTTGCTGCCCAGCGGCTTGCGAGATAGCGATATCCCCTTTCTTCAGAAGCCTCGCAGCGAACGGCATAAACAGGCTGCTCAGATTCTGAGAGCACCGTCTCGCAAAACTTCGGCTGCCTCAGGCATGCCTTTTTGATGCGGGCAATATCAACAATATCGCAGCCGATTCCGCTGATCATCTTTAATCCTCTTTTGGCTCTTCACCGTAGGCGTCGTCCAGCGGAATGCCGGGCAGACTCATAAATCCAAAAGCCACGGCAGTAATCGCGCCGAGAATTCCCCAAACAATCCAGTTCGGCGGTAAGCCGAGCGTGAATTCAGCAAGTAGATAAAAAATCGCAACCTGAGGCAGAACGGCCCAAAACACCGGTTTTCCGTCATCATGCAAGCGACGAACCGAAATCGTAAAAGAAGGCACAGCAATGTAGAGCCAGCCGCAGAGAACCAAGCCCACAAACACCAGAATCGTGTCTGTTGTCGTGTCCGAGATCACCATCAGCAAAGCAAGATAACAGACGGCAAAGGCCCAGAATCTCCAAAACCTTCCTAAGCCGGCACGGCCCTGCAGTTTGGCGTAATTGCGCGTCATGTCGTCATAAAGCTCACGGACATGCAGGGGCATTCTGTCGCGGTAGGACTCGAGTTCAAACGGATTTTTTCCCGGGGTCGGATTTTTCATTTTTCTATAACTTATTCAATTCGTTAAGGATGCGGCGCGTATTGAGCGGCGCGTCCTCGAGATAATAGCGGATAAGGTCACGCATCAACATTCGGGCTTCCCATTCCTGCGTTCCGCTCTGAAGCGTGTTCGTGCTCAAGGATTCCAGCGTTGTTCCTGATATACCGCTGCCCTCAAATGCTGTGTTATCATTGGCCACAAAGTCACCTCGAACAAATCGATAGTGTTTAGCAGGAAACGGACCGGAAGGAAGCGCATAGCCCAACACCTTTAAAAAATCGCGTTCAAAGTAACGGAGCGGGACAAGGTAATCTTTTTCGAGAGCCAGTTTTTTGAGCGTGTCGTAATAGATCGTGAATAATGAGGGCTCCGGCTCTCCTCTTGGGAGCAAGCGGACTAAGAGTTCATTGATGTAAAAGGCCGACATGAGGACTTTTTCGTTCATCGGAATCGTCCCGTACCACTCGCAGCGCGTGAGATTTTTTACTTCGCCTTTGCCAGAGTAGGAAACCGCCAGGGGACAGAAAGGATTAAGCAGTCCGCGGTATTGAGACATCGGTCGTTTTGCGCCCCGTGCAACCAAAGGAATACGTCCGTAATCGCGGGTAAAAAACTCCACGATAAGACTCGTCTCTCTCCATGGATAAGTGTGGAGAACAAACGCGGGCTGCTGATCAACCCGATATTCCGAACGACCTTTTTCGGTCATCAAATGAACCTCAAAATAAAGAGGTCATTTTAGCAAATAGGTAAGAACCTCCGTCGCCTCCGACTCGATCTCATAAGGACTTCTAAATGCCGGGATATATGAGGATTAAAGTTAGAGGTTTCCTTAATTATCGGTATCCAAAAGCTAAAAAGAGAAGCCGTCAATCCATCAAACTCGTAAAATAAATTTGACTACCCCCTTTCCCTATGGTTTGAGTATGTTGAAGGTCCGAAATCTAACAAACGTATTACAGCAAAAATTGCAGCTTGGTTTCCGCTGCTTAGCCATTTGCTGTTTTTGCTCGTGCGTTGTATTCGGCGGAGAAAGTTTTTCGGAGGAAAAACGGGTTGTTACGATCGGCGTATTAGACAGTTCGTTAAGTGCTACAGACAAATCAGCTATCGCCCAAACACTTGAAGCATTAGAGAATCTTCCCGGATACCGTTTAGACGTTCAATACTACAATCCGTCCGAGCTGGAAGAACAGCTCATTCAAAAGAAGTTGGATTACTTCATCGGCACTTCCGGTTTTTATCGCAGATTTCAGTCTTTCGGCTTAAGAAGTGTTGCAACGCTTTTTACTGAAACAGCGCCCAATCCCCGATATGCTACGGGCTCGGTATTCGTCGTTAGAAATGACAGTCCCATCAAAACGATCTCCGAACTCAAAGGCAAATCGGCTCTCGCCTCTTGGTCAAAAGGCTTCTCTTCTTATTTTGCGCCGATGGGTGAAATCTCTAAACAAGGTTTTGATCCGGAATCTTTCTTTGCCGCTTACAAAACCTACGGACCGCCGATGACAAATCTCCTTCAGAAGCTGGAGAACCACGAAGGCGACGTTGTACTTATACGTGCCTGTCTTCTGGAAGACCTTGAGAAAACACAGCCGGACATCTTCAAGCGCTTCAGAGTGCTTGAAGAAAAGAAAGACAATCGACTTCGCTGCAAACATTCGACAGACTTGTATCCAAACTGGACACTTGTCGCAACCCCCTCAGCGCCCTGGACCGAAACGCGCGAAATCACCAAATGTTTGCTGAATATTCCTGATTCGACCGGTTTTGGCTGGGCAACCGTACCTGATTTCAACACGATCGACGAACTTTATAAATCTCTTAAGGCAGGCCCTTATGCCTATTTGAGGATTCAAACGGTCCAAAGTTTCATCTATCACTACCGTTTCCCGCTTCTGTTCGCCCTCTTCTGCATCTTGATGCTATGCGTTCACTCTTGGAGAACCAATGTCTTAGTGAAGCGAAGAACCCAATCCTTGCGGCTCGCCTATGAGAAAGAAGCTGAACTCAGACGCAAAATACGAGAAAGCGAACTGCGCATTGATCAGCTTCAAAAGACCGAAATCATCGGCGCGATGTCGAGCCTGATCGCCCATGAGATCAACGGACCTCTGGCGACGATCGATAATTACTGCCGCGGCATTAAACGCAAACTGGAAGTCGAGGGTATCGATGGCAGTTGGCTGAACCGTCCGCTTTCGCTCATAGCAAAACAAACATCAAAAATTTCGGACATTGTCTCAAGAGTCCGGGCCTATGCGAAACGTGACGAACCGGAATTCACAAAAATTGAGGCTGATAAGCTTCTGAAAACCTGCGTCAGCGATATCCGCATGCGTTACCCGAATTGTCGGATTGTTCTCAGTGAAACAGAACCTTCAGTTGTATTAGGACACGTCCTTGAGTTTGAAGTTCTCTTGGAAAATATCATTAAAAACGCTATCCAAGCAGCACAAGCGGCAGAGACAAATCGGATAGAAATTCGGCAGATATGTGAAAATAACTCCATGTTTATTCGTATTTTTAACGCCTCTTCCGTCTGTTCATCCGAAGAATTGGAAAAGCACCTTCAGCCTCTGCATTCCACCAAGAATCAAGGCTTAGGAATCGGATTGCTGATTTGCCGCACGATTGCAGAAAAAATGCGCGGTAATCTAAGTATTACCTACAAAGACGGTGAAGTCTTCACAGAGGTTAAGATTCCTTTGTTCGTTTCTCAGGAAAAAGAAAATGCTGATCAGAATTGTTGATGACGACGAAGATCTGGCTGAAAGCCTGAAATTTTTATTGGAGCCGGAAGGCTGGAAGGTCGTCAGCTACCTCAGTGCTGAAGATTATTTGAAATCCGATGCACCGAGCGTAGAAGGATGCCTTCTTCTCGACATTCGTATGCCCGGCCTTTCAGGTTTAGAACTTCAGGAAAAAATGAAAGAGCGCGGCTGGGAAGTTCCGATCATTTTCTTAACCGGTCACGGAGATGTAGACGTCGCGGTACAAGCGATGAAATTCGGCGCTTACGATTTCCTTCAAAAACCCGTCAAAGCCGAGCGTCTCATTCAGGCAATTTCCAGCGTGGCTTCGATACTCAAGGAGAAGCGAGATTACGGCGCAAGTTTGGAATATTGGTACAAGAAATTCCAGCTGCTCACCGACCGCGAACGGAGCGTCACGATACTGGCCTCTCAAGGCCTCTTGAATCAAGAAATTTCCGAGCGTCTGAATATAAGTACCAGAACAGTGCATACGCATCGACTGAATTCTTACAAAAAATTAGATGTTCACAGCACTTCAGACTTAGCCCCAATCGCGGCTCTGTATAGAAGCCGCAAAATAACTCTGTGAAAAATCCGTTTCATCGATTCAGACAGGCTAAAAGATATTTTTTTGAAGAGAATTTGATAATTCTCAAATTGCTTAAGCAATCAAAAAATAAAAATAACCTTGTTTCCACAAGGAGATTGCAAAATGCATACCAAATTATTACTCACAGCCTCTATTGCGCTTGCCTTAGCCGGCAATTGCTTCGCTGCCGTCAAAGACGGTTCCTACACGACTACCGTCACCGGACACAATGCTCCGTTAACGGTTACTGTTGACATCAAAAACGGAAAAATCAGTGACATCTCCGTCAAAGATTTAGAGAGCCCGGGTGTCGGTAAAGTTGCGATTAAACAACTTTCTGCCGAAATCAAAGATCATCAAACAACCAAACTCGACAAAATCAGCGGCGCCACTATTACCAGTTTCTCTCTTCTCGGCGCTGTGAAACAGTGTCTGAAACAAGCCGGCGCACAAGGCGACGAATTCAATAAACCGCTCCCTGCCGCAGATAAATCTCCTATCAAAGACAATGCCGACGTTGTTATTGTCGGTGGCGGCGGAGCGGGACTTGCCAGTGCAGTTTCTGCTCTGCAGAACGGTGCAAGCGTCATCATTGTTGAAAAACTCGGTTTCTTGGGCGGTTCCACGAACGTCTGCGGCGGTGCCCTGAATGCTTCCGGTACCAAATATCAGAAGGCGCTTGGCATTGAAGATAATCCTCAGAAACATTTCGAACAAACGATGAAAGGCGGCCACAATGTCAGCGATCCTAAACTCGTCAAAGTCTTAGCCGACAACGCGCCTTCAGCACTTCTTTGGCTCGAAAGCATGGGTCTGAAGTTCAACCCGAAAGTCGGCGCAGCAACCGGCGCCCTGTTCCAAAGAAGTCATTATCCTAATCCGGCCGGCGGCAACACCTACGTTCAAGTGTTAGAAAAACAACTGCAAAAATACGGTAAAGACAAACTTCGTGTGTATTTGGAATCTCCGGCAACCGAACTGATCATGAAGGACGGCAGAGTTGTCGGAGTCAAGGCTGACAACCACGGCAAACCACTCACGCTGATGGCTAAGAACGGGGTCGTTATCACGACAGGCGGTTTCGGATCCAATGTTGAATTCCGCCAGAAAGTGAATACCGGCGTATGGAAAGAAGCTGATCTCGGCAAAGAAATCGGCTGCTCCAATATCGGCGTAGCTGCTCAAGGCCAAGGTCTCCAGCTGGCACAGAAAGCCGGAGCCGAATTGATCGGTCTTTCCGACATTCAGGTTCATCCGAACGGCTCTCCCGGAACCGGCTTGATGCTTGACATCAAGACCTCCGGCAGAAACCGCTTGTTCATCAATACCAACGGCGACAGATTTGTGAACGAAGGCGCTGCCCGTGACGTGCTTTCTAAAGCTGTTTTCGCTCAGCCCGGTTCCACCTACTGGCTAGTCCAGAACAAACTTCGTTATCCGGATGAAAACGCCATTGACCTTCTGAGCGGAAGAACCATGCGCGATATGCTTGCTCAGGGCAGAGTAAAGAAAGCCGCCAACCTGGATGAACTTGCCAAGATTATCAATGTTGATCCCAATCGCTTAAAGGCAGCCATTGAAAGCTACAACAAGGTCGCTCGCCACGAAGTCGAAACCGATCAATTCGGATTCAAGGCCAACCATACAGACGACCGTCCGATGACCGAAGGTCCGTGGTACGTCGCCAGAAAGGTTCCGACCATTCACCACACAATGGGCGGCATCCATATTGATACCGGCGCCCACGCCGTTAATGCCAACGGACAGCGCATTCCCGGACTTTATGCAGCCGGCGAAGTTACCGGCGGTATTCACGGAGCTAACCGTCTAGGCGGAAATGCCGTGGCCGACTTAATGGTGTTTGGCCGCATCGCGGGTAAGAACGCAGCAGAAGCTAAATAATTCAGCTTCAAAAATAACTAAGAATTCTCCTTGTTCATGAG
>NZ_GL883707.1:0-37593 GCF_000205025.1 Parasutterella excrementihominis YIT 11859
AACCTCTTGGACCTAACCGTTCAAGAGGTTTTTGTTTATCCGCAGCCCGCAAAAATAAAACCTCGGTTTTCAGACCGAGGTTCGTAAAGCGGATTGCTTCTTAGAAGAATGTTAGCGGAGAAGCCAAATTCTTCAATAAAGCTATGACGCTGTAAGCGGCGGATTTGCTGTTCTTTTTGTTTTCCGGATCAGGCTGAGAAACAAAGAAAAGCTCGGAGTGCATAATGTCATTGGACAATGTAATTCTGTGGCTGACTTCTGTAATGCCGGGCTTGCTGATCAAGCGGACTTTTGCATCTTTTGCGTCGGTTGCCAATGCGGTGGCGACGGAAACGTTAACGTTTCTCGGGAAGCCGCGGATAGCGTCATGAACGTTGCCGTCGAAAATCAACTGTTCTTCAGTCTCGGAGACTGTCTTGCCTTCCATGTAAGGTGTGCCGATGTAGCTTTCGGGCGGTTTAATACTTTCGATCTGTACCTTGGGATTGCCTACGACAGCATAAGTTTCCATTAGGTCCATACCGCCGATTGCGCCGCTGGTGATGTAGATCTTTCTTTCGTATTGGCGGGCAACGCGAACTAAGTGATCTCTAAATTTCTCGTCATCTAAGGCACCAACAGAAGAAATGATCAGATCGGCCCCTGCTTCGAGAATTTCTTCTGCATACGTTTCAACGGCTTCAATACCGGCAAATTCAACAACGATATCCGGTGCCAATTCAAGCATGTCATCGACTGTATATGCGGCACGTCCGCCGACCCGATTGGCTAATTCAACGGCGTGTTCGTGGTTTTTGGCGCACACAGAAGTAACGAAATAATCGTTGCCTAAATGCTTCGGAGCGTTCAGGCAGAAGATCTGGCTCTGCGCTCCGCATCCCAAAACGGCTAATTTCTTCATTTTTCATTCCCATCACTTAGATTAAGCCTATCCATTCTACATGGAGGAGAAATACATTTTTACGATATTGAGCGCAATTGTGGTCAACTGATTGCTTGATTTGACGGGCTTTTAGAGAGAAACGATTTACCGAAACTTGTCAGCGGAATGCCGACTTTTTTAATGCTTTCTGCGATTTCGGTTATACACTCCTTGGCTTCGTCGCTCAGTTCTTTTTCCGACTTAGGCCAGAAAACCGAAAATGGTATGGTCAAAGGGACGTCAATCGGAATTGCCTTGCAGTCATCACTCACACTGATAGCAGCTAAAAGGTCCGTAATGTGAACGCCGGCGTTTCTTTTGACCATTCGAAGCGCAACCTGCGTCGAGGAAATTTCTCCCACAACTTGATCCTCTGTAAGATCCGGCGTCAACGTGTCCGTCAGTTTTCTTTCTAGCATGTCATGAGAAAGCAGAATGAAATCTTCGTCTTTGTAATCCGCAGGTGCGACTTTGTCCTTCTCAGATAAGGGATTCTGTTTGGAAACGACGAGGCGCATCGGCAGCCGAGCCATGATTCGTTTTTCTAAATCATCATGGTCCGATAGAAGCGTCCCGAAACCAATGTCGAAGGGATGAGAATATTTTGAGTAATACATATCCCGACTATCGTGGATATCTATCGTCACCTTTAAAACTTTTTCATGACGTTTGAGGACTTTAGTGATGGCGGGAAGAGTGACGTCGCTGCAGTGTCTTGCCATAACAGCGGTTCGCAGCAGTCGTCTTTTTGCTTTCTGATGAGCAGAATAATCTTCCAGCACTTTCCAGGCTTTCATCGCTTCATGGGCCACCCGGTAAAAATTATTACCTTCCTCCGATAAAACCAACTGCTTGTTCCCTCTCTCAAATAACTTGACGCCAAGACGATCCTCCAGCTGAGAGAGCATTCGGCTGGCGGCCGAAGAAGAGAGGTTTAATTTGTTTGAAGCTGCGAGCAGAGAACCACTTTCGGCAATGGCACAAAAAAGTTTAACTGCTCTCGATTTCATTTCCATTTTTGCAACTCGAGGCTCAATAATTGCACTTTACGAAATATACATAAAAACTCATAATGTTGCCATAGCGAAAACGGAGTCTTCTCTTGTTTCAGCTAGAAATGGATCATCTTTAACCGCCTTCTTCTCGAATGGCGGTTTTTTTTCACATTTCTACTGAGTCTAAGAATTTTGGGCCGGAAGAAAGTAAAAATTAATTTCAAATTTGAGATATGATCGCAGAAGAAGATGGGTTACTTGCTCTTCTACTGGACAAAAAATAATCCTCAAACGTACAAACAAGGAATAAGGTTCGAAAAAAGAAGAAACTAATTTCCTGCTTTTAAATCTCACAAGGAATGATATGAGAATCCAAATTTCAGTTGCTGCAATGCTTCTCTCGCTTAGTGCAGTTTCTCAAGCTGCTATGTTTGAACCGGTGCCAGAGCCAACGATCGCTCCTCAAGATCAGGCGAAAGTTGAGCTAGGAAAAATGCTTTGGTTTGACCCAAGGTTGTCCAAATCTGGTTTTATTTCCTGCAACAGCTGCCATAATTTATCTACTGGAGGTGTTGATAATTTGAAGACCTCTGTCGGACACGGTTGGCAGCAAGGCCCAATTAATTCGCCCACGGTTCTCAATGCGGAGAAACAAATCGCTCAGTTCTGGGACGGAAGAGCCGCAAACTTAGAGGAGCAGGCAGGAGGGCCGATTGCCAATCCTAAAGAGATGGCCTCGACGCATGAATTAGCTGTCCAGGTCATTGACTCCATTCCAGGATACAAGCCTTATTTTAAAAAAGCCTTCGGAACCGACAAGGTTACAATCAAAGAAATAACGGACGCTTTGGCTGCCTTCGAGAAAACATTAACTACACCCAACTCTCCTTTTGACCGTTATCTGAAAGGAGATAAAGCGGCTTTGACTCCACAGCAGATTAAAGGTTTTGAACTTTTTAAAACATCCGGCTGTACGATTTGCCACAATGGACCTTTGCTTGGAGGTTCTTCTTATCAGAAACTTGGTGTAGTTAAACCTTATCAAACAACTAACACTGCTCAAGGTCGAATTGAGATTACGAAGAAAGATCAAGATCGCATGACCTTTAAAGTCCCACAATTGAGAAATATTGAGCTCACTTACCCGTACTTCCATGACGGAGAGGCGAAAACCCTTGAGGATGCAGTTCGCATAATGGGTGAGGTTCAGTTAGGTAAGACTTACACGCCTGAACAGCTAGCTGATATTGTCGCGTGGATGAAGTCATTGACAGGAGATCAGCCGAAGATTGTTCTTCCTATTCTTCCGCCTAATGGTAAAAATACGCCTCAGTTTGATCCCTGGAAGAAAGACTAATTTCCTTTGACTGTGTAGTGCGCAAAACCCAATTTAAAGTTGGGTTTTGCCTTCTTTAAAGTTAAAAAATAATCGCATCCTAACGCGGCAGCACAGGTTCTGAATGTTCTCAAAAAGTAAGAGGATTATTTTCTCCATCGGACATTTCGTGAAAAAATTTTGACTAGGCACCTAATTTTGTAATTGTGAGGAGAGGCAGGATTGTGCTAGAGCTTCAAATTAAAGACCTTTGCGTAGGTTATAACGGGAAAGAAATACTCCACAATATTTCCTTAGATATTGAGAACGGATCGTTCATAGCGATAGTTGGCCCGAGCGGTGCTGGCAAAAGCACGCTTTTAAAACAAATCAACAGACTAGACCCTGGAAAAACCGGCGGTTCGATTCTTTGGCGAGGGAAAGACGTTGACGATTACGATGTTCATGAGTTAAGACGAAATTTGGCTTATGTGTTCCAAAAGGCTGTGATGTTTAATGGAACAACGGAAGAAAACATCAAACTTTCTCTTAAGTACGGTCATGAATTTAAACCGGATGAAATAGAGGCTCTCTATCAGACGGTCTTGGAAGAAGCAAGTATCTCTCAAGACATCTTGGATACCCCTGCCCAGGACTTATCCGGCGGCCAGCAACAGCGGGTAGGAATTGCTCGTGTACTGCTGATGGGATCTCCTGTTTTGCTTTTAGATGAACCGACAGCATCTTTGGATGTAGAGACCAGCAATAAATTCTGCCAAACTTTAAAGCAGCTAAAAGGAGGTCCGGCGGCCAAGGACGGCAAAAAACGGACTTTCTTAATGATTACGCATCGGTTGGAGGAGGCGAAATTTTTAGCAGATAAGATTTTGATGATTGAAGCCGGACACATTGTGGAATATACAGACTGCGAAACTTTTTTTACACATCCTCAAACGCAGCGAGCAGCTGAGTTCCTTAAAGCGCAGGCTTTGTAAAATACCAGCAGCTGCTACAGGACCTGTCTTCTTTGGCAGGTCTTTTGTTTCTGGCAGTATTCCGACAAGGAGGACGACTGGCAGAAGAACGTCATCAAATGTCGTAAGACGATCCAAAATAACAATGAACGGTCAATTTATCTCAAAGGAAAACAACAATGAGACTTCTTCATACCTCTGACTGGCATCTTGGAAAAAGATTATTCGATAAAGAACGTTATGACGTTTTTGAAAAATTCTTAGCGTGGTTGCTGAGTACGATCCGACAAGAACGGGTGGATACGTTAATTGTTGCCGGTGATATTTTTGATACCGCAGTCCCGACGAACAAAAGTCTCAGACTCTATTACGACTTTTTATCTCAGCTGACGAGCAGTGAATGCCGCCATGTTGTGATTGTCTCCGGAAACCATGATTCACCGACCTTGCTTGAGGCTCCGAAAGGAATCTTGGAGAACTTTGGTGTTCACGTCATAGGCGGAGCTGAAAGTCCTGAAGACGAAGTTATTGAACTGAAGGATAAAGCGGGAAATCTGGAAGGCGTTGTTTGTGCAGTGCCTTTCCTCAGAGAAAGAGACATTTTGCGATTGAAGGATGATTCAACACTTTCTCGCGCCGAAGAGATTCAATTAGCTGTAGAAAATCATTACAAGAGTGTTGTTAAAGCGGCTATTGATAGGATGGGAGCCAAAAGAGTTCCTCTCATTGCTACCGGTCATTTGTTTACGGTCGGATCTCCTAAAGGAGAAGACGTTAACGAGCTTTATATAGGCGCAACCGGGGCCGTGCCTGTGAATATCTTTCCGTCGGAAATCGATTACTTGGCCCTTGGTCATATCCACCGCGCTTACAGCATCGGCGGTGACAAAACCAGAAATTACTGCGGTGCTCCGATTCCGCTTACCTTTGAAGAGGCTAATCTTGAGAAACTCGTTCGGTTAGTTGATTTCGAACCCGATGAAATTAAGGTGGCGGATATTCAGGTGCCTAAGTTCGATAGATTGGTGAGCGTTCAAGGAAGCCAAACGGAAATTTCAACAAAACTAAAAGAGCTTGCAGGGCAAGACGAGAAAATCCTAGTGGAAGTGATTCATACCGGAAAAGCCAATGCAATAAACCTGACCGGTGAAGTCTCGGAACAGACATCGGGAACCAAGATTGAAGTATTAAGAGTTTTCGACGAAACCAAGAAAGCCAATTGTTTGGCTAATGATGGAGACGAGATGGAGATCGGTGAACTCACTTGGGAGAACGTCTTCGAGAAGAAACTGAAAAATGAGACGTTTGAAGGCGAAGTTTCTGAGGAGGAACTTTGGAATGCGTATAGAAATGCGTATTTCCAAATTTCTGAGTTGGCTGATGTGAATGCTCAATAACGCTTCCGGAAAGTAAAATGCAAATACTCAAACTCTCATTTGAAAACATCAATTCCTTGAAAGGCGCCTGGACGATTGATTTTCAAGCACCGGATTTCCGCTCAGGCATTTTTGCGATTGTCGGTCCGACCGGCAGCGGCAAGACCACGATTTTGGATGCGATTTGTTTGGCTCTTTACGGACATACACCTCGGATCGGCTCGATTACTCAGAATGCCAACGAAGTTATGAATCGGGACAGCGACAGCTGTCGGAGCAGCTTGGAGTTCCAAACGTTAAGCGGCCGTTACCGGGCTACCTGGAGTCAAAAGAAGCAGAAGAATTTTGATAAGACAGGCAAATACGGCCAGGTTGTTTCCACAATGGAAAAGTTCGGGGACGGCTGCTGGATCCCGATTACAGAAGGAAGTAAGGTAACCAGCAAAAAGCAGGAAGTTCAAAAAATCATCGGATTAAGCTTCGATCAATTTAAACGTTCGGTCATGCTTTCCCAGGGAGACTTTGCAGCTTTTCTCAAATCGAAACCGAATGAGAAAGCCCAAACGCTCGAACAGATAACCGGAACACAGGTTTATTCACTGCTTTCTACAAAAATTTATGTTCTTGCAGAACAACAAAAGAAGCTTTTTGCAGATAAACAGAGAGAAGTCGAACTGAGCCCCGTTCTTGACGATGCAGTTGTTCAGACAAAGCAAGAGCAGTTGAAAGGTATAACCGAAGAGGCGAAAGTCCTTGAAACTCAAATCAACAAAATTGAAAAAGAAATTCGCTGGGTTAGTGAGACTGCCGAGCTTAGGGATCAGTTTTTAAGGGTAAAGGACGAGCTTGAACGTTTGAAAGAAAGCCGGAATGAATTCTTTCAGAAAGAGAATGATGTCCGACTTGCAGAACGCGCTCAAAAAATTCTTCCAATATTTAGCTCGCTAAGAGATAAGCAATCGCTCCGTGAAGACGCGATCAAAGAGAAGTCCTCTGCGGAGAACGAATTAGTTAACGCGACAAAATCTCTTAAAGAGAAAGAACTCAACTTCAAGGCAGCAGAGGAGGCCTTGAACAATGAGAACCTTCAAAAGCCGAAGAAATTAGCGCTGTTCTCGGAAACCGAGTCCTTGGACGTCGAAATTTCTCCGCTTATGAAATCCAGCAGACGCGCACAAGAAGAAAAAACTAAATTAGAAAAGGAGACTGCCGGTTGTGAGAGTCGTCTCAATAAAGCCCAAGAGGATATACGGAAGTTAGAAGAAGACCGTGAGAAACGAGATCGTGAGAAAAACGAAGACATTAAAGGCGCATTCCTTTATCAGCGGAAGGACGAATTAAGGGCCGGAAAAATCACCGCCGAAACTCTTTCAGCTGCATTATCAGATTCCGAAGGCAAAGCTGATAAAGCAAACGAGACCGTCAAATCACAGGAAAAAGAGGCAGAGGCGCTCAGAATCCGAAAGGAAAAAATAGCTTCCGGAATTGAGGCGGACGAAATATTGCTTAAAGAAACGGAAGAGCGTCTGAATGAAATTCTCGACGGAAAGACTCTCGATGAACTTATGCAAGAACAACTGAGCTTTTCAGAGCAGATTCCGCTGCTTGATGCGGTCAAATCTGCGCTAAAAGCCGCTTGTGAACAAAAAGAAGAAATCGGCCGTCAGGAAGATGTGATGCAAAAGGATTCCGTCGAACTGACCGATTGGGGTAGCAAGAAAGAGTGTTATGAAAGGGAAATCCGATCCCTAACTTCGAGGCTGGACGAACTCGAAGCTTTGGTTCAAATCAACGAATTGACTAAGGTTAGAGCTGAGTTGAAGGAAGGAGAACCTTGTCCGGTTTGCGGTTCATTGGAGCATCCCTTTGCCGCAAACCTTCCGCCAGAGGTTGCGACGGCAAAAGAGCGCCTGGTCGGTGTGAAGGAAGAATTGGCGGACCTACAGAAAAATCAAAAAGAGGCCGATAGGAAAATTGACATTCTTAAAGATCGGATGCTTTTTTCTGAAAAGCATCTGAAAGATCTTCGGAAGAATTTGGATTTGGCCGAAGAAGAGCTGAAGCTGAAATGCGACATAGCAGGTCTGGCACGCGAAGGCGTAACGGAAAAGGCAGCAGCTGTTTTGATAACTAAGAAGGAAAGCCTTCTTACCGATATCAAAAAACGTATTGTCAAAGCAAGAGACGCAGAATCTAACGCTACCGCTGCAAAAGAAAAAATTGCCGGTACAAAAGAAGAGCTTTATCGAGCCGAGATGGCCTTTAGCAATGCCCAAACGAAGGTTGAGTCGGGAAAAAGCCTACTGACGCAAGCTCAAACCGGCAGAGAAAAAGCAAGAACAGAGCTTGAGCAGTTTTGGCGGAAAACTGCTAAAGAGTACGGCTCCGTCATCACTGAGGAAGAACTTTTTGCCCATGACCCCGAACTCTTCAAACGTTGGATTGCTAAGGCAGCTAAGTACGAAGAACTTTTGGAATCCTGCCGGGAAATTGAGAATAATTTAGCGATCAAAAAAGGCGCCCTCCCGGGACTTATTGAGAGCGTGGAGCTTTTGGAAAAAAGCACTCGGGAAAAGTCGGAACAAGCGGCTGAATTACAGGCTGAACTGAAGTCGAAGCGGTTACAACGCGACAAGCTTTTCGGAACTAAGTTGGTAGAAGTTGAACGAAAAACCTACGAGATTCTGCTTTCGCAGTTGGCAGAAGCAAAAGACCATGCTTACGAAATCCTTTCTAAGGCTCGAAGCATTCAGGCCGCTGCGGGGCAAAGGCTTAAAACGGCCGAACAGCGTGCTGCAGAAGCTGAAAGAAACCTTCTTTCAGCAAAAACCGATTGGACGGATGCCCTTAAAAAGGAAAAATTTGAATCCGAAGAAGTTTGGGCAAAAGCTCGTTTAGATTCTGAGGCGATTAATGCTATTCACAAAGAAATTACGGATTACCAGGCTCAATCCCGCAGTGCTGCAGACCGTTTTAGTGAAGCTGACAAGAAGTTGGTAGAAAAAGAATCTCAGAAACTGACGGACAAATCGCTTGAAGTTTTGGAAGCTGAAAAACGAGAGGTTTCAGCTCGGAAAGAAAAACTCCTGGAACAAAAAGGCGAACTGCAGAAAGAGCTGAAAACAGACGAAGAGGCACGTCACAAGCGGGCCGGGATAGAGGAAGACTTAAAGAAGCTGAAACATCAAGTCGCCGTTTGGGAGCGTCTCAACACGATGGTCGGATCGAGCAGTGGAGACAAGTACCGCAGGTACGTACAGAGTTTGGTGCTTTTGACACTGATCAAAAATGCCAATGTCGAGCTGACAAAACTCCACAGTCGATACCGTTTGACTAAGGGTGAAGAGGACATGGAGCTCAAAGTCATTGACTTAGATTTGGCCGATGAGGAGCGTCCCACGGACAACCTCTCCGGCGGAGAAACCTTTATCGTCAGTTTGGCGCTCGCTCTAGGCTTGGCTCAGATGGCAAGCAGCAATGTTCGAATCGACTCGCTCTTCTTGGATGAAGGTTTCGGAACGCTCGATGATGACTCCTTGGAAAAGGCGCTCAATGCTTTGAGCAGTTTAAATGCTCAAGGAAAAACCGTCGGACTGATTTCTCACGTGGATCAGATTAAGGAGCGGATCCCGAGCAAGATTATTGTGAAGCGTTCGGCTCAGCCCGGTGTCAGCCGGTTAGAAGGTGCCGGCGTGAAGCATAGCTGGAGTTAACACCAAAGCTAACTTGTCCAAGCGCTTTTCGGATGCTCAAAACCATTTCTTTGCCCAAAAGCCTCTAAGATAGACGTCCTATCTGAGCGGAAGTTGTATGAAGATTTCGACAAACCAGGCCACGATGATCGGCTGTATTTCCCCGATTTTTTGGGGACTGAGCGTCTCTCTCGTGAGAACGCTTTCTGAGACGCTGGGCGTTGGAAAAGGCTTGGCGATCAATTACCTAATTGCATTGGTTTTTGTATTTCTTCTTTTCGGTATACCTAATCTAAAAGCGATGCCGCTGAAGTACTACATCTGTGGCTTAGGGTGTGCCATTGGTACCTCCATGACCTTTGCATTTTCTCTTGGCTTAGCCAAAGACGGAACGCAGACCATGGAAGTCGGCATGATTAACTATCTTTGGCCGACGCTGACGATTTTGTTTGCCGTTCTTTTTAACGGTCAAAAGGCCAAGTGGTGGGTCGGCATCGGTATGCTGCTAGCGATCTACGGCATATTTGTTGTTCTCTCGGGAAATTTGTTGATTGACTTCAAAGCAATGTGGAGTCATATCAAGAGCAATCCGATTAGTTATTTTCTTGCGTTGTGGGCGGCTATCTTTTGGGCCGCTTACTCGAATTTCACAAGAGCCTGGGCGAAAGGACAAAATCCGACTACGCTGATTTTTGCGTTGGATACAATTTTCTTTAATGCTATCTGGCTTCTCGATCTTGCGCCCTCTTACCCCTGGAATACGAAAGGTGTTTTGTTTGCTGTCGGATCAGCATTGATTATGGGTTCGGCTTACGGCATGTGGACCTTCGGGGTCCAGAAGGGCCGTATTGAAATTATGTCCATCATGTCGTATTTCACGCCGGTTTTGTCGTGTATCTTTGCTTCTCTTCTCATCGGCGCTAAGCTCACTCATGAATTCTGGGTTGGCGTTTCTATTGTTGTGCTCGGCTCGTTTATCTGTTGGGCCGCTACCAGAGAAAAAACTCGTTCATCGAATTAGGCTCACAAAAAAAGATTCACGTCCGAAGAATTTTTTTGCGGCGTAGAATTAAAAAGTAACGGGTTCCGTTATTTTTATTGACCGAGGTTTTCATGAATAAAACTGTCATTGCATTGGCGCTTCTGTCTGTCTGCTCTTTGGCAAACGCCCACTTCGGAAGTGTGATTCCGAATAAACAAATCGTTTCCGACCCTAAGGATTCCACCCTGACGATTACAACCGCCTTCAACCATCCGATGGAACAAACGGGCATGACGATGGAAAAACCAAAAAGCTTTTCTGTCATCGTCGACGGTAAGAAAACAGATTTGACGAACACTTTGCAAAAGACAAAAGTTTTGGATAAAGATGCTTGGATGACCCAGTACAGGGTTGCCCGGCCGGGATGCTACAAGTTCGTCCTCGAACCTCAGCCTTATTGGGAACCCGCAGAAGACAAGTTCATTATTCACTACTCTAAAGTCATGGTTCCGGTCTTCGGAGTGGATGACGGCTGGGATGCACCCACAGGCGCAAAGACAGAAATTCTTCCTCTCACGCGTCCGTTCGGCAACTATGCCGGAAATGTATTCCGTGGTCAGGTGATTTTGAACGGCAAACCTGCTCCCGATACGATGGTCGAAGTCGAGTATTACAACGTGGATCATCGAGTCAAGGCTCCGGATGATATCTTCATTACTCAACAGGTCAAAACCGATAAAAACGGGATCTTCTCTTATGCAGTTCCTTGGGAGGGCTGGTGGGGTTTTGCCGCTCTGAATGACGCCGACTATAAGATTAAAAAGGACGGCCAGGATAAGGATGTTGAACTTGGCGCCGTGCTTTGGACAGAATTCGTTAATCCGTCTTTCAAATAATGCATATTGCTGAAGGTGTTCTCTCCGCGCCGGTTTTAATTACCGGTGCGGTTGTAGCTGCCGCAGGTGTTGCCTACGGATTAAAGAAAATTCCAGCGAATCATTTCATGTTGGCCGGGCTTCTCGGGGCAGCGTTTTTTGTTGCGAGCCTCATCCACGTGCCAATCGGTTTTTCCAGCGCCCATCTGATTTTGAACGGACTTTTAGGTGTTGTTTTGGGCTGGGCCGCATTTCCGGTGATTTTCGTGGCTTTACTCTTACAAGCTGTCTTGTTCCAGTTCGGAGGATTTACCGTACTCGGCGTCAATACCGCGACAATGGGTTTAGGGGCGCTGGCAGCATACGGGATCTTTTATGCCATAGCCGGCAAGTCTGCGGATAAAAGATTAAAGTTCGCAGGTTTTTGCGGCGGTTTCAGTGCTGTTCTGATCTCAGGTATTTTGACGGCTTTGGCACTTGCGTTCACAAATGAAGGTTTTGTGACCGCGGCTTGGCTGATCTTTCTGAGTAATTTGCCCGTGATGGTCGTCGAAGGTGTCATTACTGCCTTTGCGGTTGTATATCTCAAACATTCTGATCCTGGGATATTTAATGAAAAATAATTCAGCTTTATTTATTGCCTCTGTGTTTCTTCTCTGCAGTTCGACGGCCGCTAACGCCCATCGGCTGAATGTGTTCGCCTACAGTCAGGCGCACGAGATTTGTGTCGAGACAAGTTTCCAGGGCGGCAAACCCGCACGCGGCGCAGACGTTCGCGTCTTAACAGAGGAAGGGGCGGTCTTTTTAACCGCAAAAACCGAGCAGGACGGTAAAGTCTGCATGGCGCTTCCTGACGGTTTTGAGCCCGCTCCTCTGACAGTGATCGTCAATGCCGGGGAAGGGCACCAGAACCAGTGGAAGCTGAGCAAAGAAGACTTTTCTTTAGGTGCTGACAGCAAAACGGCTGTGAGCACTGTAAAACTTGAAATCCTTAATAAAGAGGCCGAGACAAACACAGCATCTCCAAAAATTTACTCTCAGGAAGAACTTGACGCCGCTTTGAAAACGGCCAGAGAGCAGACGGAGATGCAAGTGATTGCCCCGCTGAGAAAACAGCTGGCAGAGGCTCAGCAGCCTAAAATCACATGGCGCGATATCGTCGGCGGTTTGGGCTGGTGCTTAGGATTGGGCGGTCTGTTTGCCTGGATATCGACACGCAGACAAAAGAATAAATGACAATAAAAAAGGATTTTTCAGCGGCTTCGAGAATCGCTTCAGCATTAGTTTTCGGAGTGGTCGTTTCTGTGCTGCCAAATATCACGGCAGCGCTCTGCGCGCTGTTCTTTTCTTTTTTGATCATCTTTCTCTTCCCAACTGACGCCAAACATCTTATTAAGCGCTGGCTTCAAATCAATCTTTTTATTCTTTTTATTTGGCTGGTCACTCCTTGGACGACGCCCGGAACTCCCATCGGACCCGGCGAGATCTTTTCTTATGAGGGTGTTTACCTTTCCGCTTTGGTGACGGTTAAAGCTAATGCTTTGTTTTTTGTTTTCTATGCATTGGTCAGTTTGTTGTCTTTCTCTCGGCTGGCAGCAGGTCTTAAGTCCCTCAAGTTTTCGGAGAGCCTCATAGTTATCCTGCTTTTCTGTGCGAGAGGCATCGATATTTTTGAAAGCGAATACCGTCGAATGAAAGAGGCAGCAAAGCTCCGGGGATTTGAGATGAAAGCAAATAAGCGGACCTATCAAACCGTGGCAGCGGTTATTGCACTTTTGTTCGTTCGAGCAGTTCGGCGGAGCCGTGTTCTCGACGATGCGATGAAATTAAGAGGTTTTGACGGCCATATACGGACCCTGAACCATGAAGTTTGGAGATATAAAGATACGTTCCTTTTAATGTTATTTTGCTGTGCTTCGGTGGTATTTGCCTATCTGGGCTGGAGATAAGTCGTGAGTCTTCTGGAAATTAAAAATTTAAATCTGACCTATCCGAACGGAAAGAAGATTTTTGAGAATGCCGAAATCACTCTGCAGCCCGGAGAGAGTCAAGCTCTGTGGAGTCCCAACGGAACCGGTAAAACTTCGCTCTTTAGAGTGGTCACCGGACTCTTGAAACCGCAAACCGCCGATATTTTCTTAGAAGACAAAGCTGTAACGAACGAAGAAGAGTTCAAAGCGCTGCGGCTTAAAGTCGGCTTTGTGCTCCAGCACGCCGACGATCAGCTGTTTTTTCCTCAGGTCATAGATGACGTCGCTTTCGGTCCGCTCAATCAAGGTTTAAGCGAAAAAGAGGCAAGAAAGGTCTCCGAAGAAGCTTTATCCAATTTGGGCATTCTCGAGCTCAAAGACGCTTTGAGCTACGAATTATCCGGAGGACAGAAAAAACTTGTCACGCTTGCATGCGTTCTTTCTATGAAACCGCAGGTATTGCTCTTAGATGAACCCACGAACGGACTCGATGTTGACAGTAAACAAAGGTTGATCGAAGTGATCAATAAGATTGATGCCGCCAAAATCATCATCAGCCACGACCCCGATATGCTGTCCTCAACCTGCACAAAATTTTCGACGATTCGAAACTGCAGAATTGAATCGATTGCCAAGCCGGAAATGCATGAACATTGGCACACGCACTTTTACGGAGGGGTCCCTCATACTCATCATGAATCTACCTAATGCAGAGTTCTTCCTCCTCTACTTGGGCGATCGAAAGTCTGTATGAAACGCCTATGGCATAAGATGGAAAGCATAGAAGAATTAAGGAAGCTAACCAATGACCGAGCTCAAGATTGAGAAAGTCACAGAGGACAGTCCGCTGAAAGCAAAGGTTCAGCGGATCTATATAAAGTCTTTTCCGCTCTTTGAGCGCGTTTCCCTGGAACCCTTTTTTAACTCCGTTTCCGACGGTGTCGAGATCTTTGCGCTAAGCGACGAAGAAGACGTGGTTGCTTTTTTCTGCACACTCAGAAAAGGAAAGTATTACTACCTCTTTTACCTTGCCGTTGACGAAGATAAACGCGGTAAGGGTATCGGCAGTGACATCTTGTCCGCGGTCATTAAGAACGCGGATGGTGCGACCGTCTTCTTAGACTGCGAGGGCATTTATCCCGGCTGCAAGGACAGAGCCGCACGCGTTAAACGCTTGTGTTTTTACCATCGCAACGGATTTAAAGAAATCGGCCCGCTGCAAACTTGGCGCGGAGAGAAATTCAGAACGCTGGTTTACGGCGACAAAGAAATTTCCGAGCAGGAAATCGAAGATTTCTGGGAGATTTTCGGTCATTTATGGGAGGGGCAGGAGATTGCCACCATTCCTGCTGCGCCGAGTTCACAGGATGGGAAAACAGCAGGAAAAGAACTGTAAAATGCAGGCTCCTAAGGCATAGTCAGCCGGATTATTTAAAAAGCAAATGAAGGCTGGCTAGTCATAAGTAGCCATGGGATTGAGTTAAAGATCAATCAAGTTAACCGATAATAGAAAGAAAAAAAATGAAATTAAAAGCTGTGATCGCTGTGTCCGTTCTCGCTATTGCAGCAGCAACCGGCGGCTGGATGTATTATCGATACGAGTCTGCCCCAAAGAATTTAGAGCTTTACGGTAATGTTGATATTCGGCAAGTGAATCTAGCTTTTCTGTGGCCGGAACGTATCAAGTCGATTCTTGTCGAAGAAGGAGATTTCGTCAAAGCCGGTCAGCCAGTGTCAGAACAGGAAACGGACACACTTAAAATCGAAATTGAACAAGCTAAGGCTGCGGAGCAGGCTGCGTACCAAACTTATTTGGCCTTAAAAAACGGCAGTCGGCCGGAAGACATCGCCAAAGCTGAAGCTGCTGTTTTAGTCGCGCAATCCCGTCTGCATCTAGCTCAGAAAGATTTTGAGCGTGTGGATGGTACCTTTAAGTCCACGAAAGGTCAGGGCGTGAGCAAACAAAGCCTCGACACCCAAAGCAGCCAGCTGCAGGTCGCCAAGAACGAATTGTTCTCTGCCCAAAAGAGCTTGGAACTTGCAAAGATCGGTCCTCGCGCCGAAGATGTTGCCAGGGCCTATGCACAATGGCAGCAGACAAAAGCGCAAGTTGCCCAATTAGAAGTGAAGTTAAAGCAGAGTACGTTGTATGCGCCCCTCGACACAACGGTTCGTTCGAGGCTCCTTCAGCCGGGGGACATGGCTAGTGCTCAAGTGCCTGTATTGGCCCTGGCTATCAATTCTCCTAAATGGGTGCGTGCTTATGTCAATGAAGTCAATCTCGGCAAGATCAAACCAGGGCAGCAAGCTTACGTCACGATAGATGCCTATCCGAACGAAAAAATTCCCGGTCATGTCGGATTCATTTCTTCCGTTGCGGAGTTTACGCCTAAAACTGTTCAGACGCCTGACTTGAGAACCAATCTTGTCTATGAGGTGCGCATCCTCGTTGACGACAAGGAGAATCATTTGAGATTGGGTATGCCTGCGACCGTCAGTTTTGAATAAGAGTACCCATGGCAGAGAACCAAAATGCTCCGGCCGTCTTCGCAAAATCCCTAAAAAAAGTTTTTGCTAATAATAAGAACCGGGCCCTTGACTCTGTCGCACTTAACGGTATCGACCTAGTCGTGCCGAAAGGCGGCTTAGTTTCTTTGGTTGGACCGGACGGCGCCGGCAAAACGACTTTTATGCGTTTGGTCTGCGGGTTGCTGATTCCGACTTCAGGGGAACTGGAAGTCTTCGGTATGAATACCGCAACAGATGCCGAGGCGATTCAGAAACGGATCGCTTACATGCCTCAGCGTTTTGGACTGTATCAAGACTTAAGCATTAAAGAAAATATGGATCTTTTCGCTAATCTTCAGGGTGTTCCGGAAGGTGAACGAAAAGACAAATATGGTCAGCTTTTATCGATGACGGATTTAGCTCCGTTTGCCAACCGTTTAGCAGGCAAGCTTTCCGGGGGTATGAAGCAAAAGCTTGCGCTGGCCTGCGCTCTGATCCATGACCCCGAATTATTGATTCTGGATGAACCGACCGCAGGTGTTGATCCGGTCTCGCGAGAAGAGCTCTGGAAAATTCTTAAGGCAGCGGTAGCTCAAAAAGGCATGAGCGTGCTCGTGAGCACCGCTTACCTGGATGAAGCAGCCATGTGCCATGATGTGTACATCATCAATAAAGGCGTGATCTTGGCGCAGGGGACTCCTGAAGCGCTGACAGAACCTTATAAGAATCGAGTCTATTTTGCCCGAGCCGACGGCCGTACGCCTCGTCAGATGCTTGATCTGGCGTCACATTCCTCAATGATTTTGGACTCAACTCCTTCGGGAGACGGGGTGAGGCTGCTTTTGAAGAAAGACGCGGATCTTACAGAGGCAGCCAAGGAACTCGATATTCCGGAACTCAGTCCTCAACCGCCGAGGCTGGAAGATGCGTTTATGTCTCTTTTGATCGCAGCGGATAAACCTCAGAAGGATTTTGGAGAAAATGCCGGCATAGAAAACACAAAAATTGACGATGGAAAGCCAGTCATTCTCGTTGAGAACCTTGTTAAGAAATTCGGCAATTTTGTTGCCGTCGACGATACCTCTTTTAGTGTTAAACGCGGAGAGATATTCGGATTGCTCGGACCGAACGGTGCCGGCAAAACTACAACTTTTCGTATTTTATGCGGTCTTCTTCCAGCAACTTCGGGTAAGGTTGAAGTTGCAGGTTTCGATCTCCGAACCGCCAGAGCTTCTGCTCGGCGCACAGTCGGTTACGTAGCTCAGTTTTTTTCTCTTTACAGCATTTTTTCCGTGGGATTTAATCTTAAGTTCTACGGCGGTGCCTACGGATTATTCGGGAACAAATTAAAGACGGCCATGGACGCGGTTGTCAGGCGCTTCGGCCTAACCGGACTTATCAGTAAAAAAGCGGGCGGTTTAAATGACGGCTACAAAAAGCGTCTTTCGATGGCTGCTGCTTTGATGCACAATCCTGATATCTTGTTCCTTGACGAGCCGACGAGTTCCATTGATCCGCTTGCGCGACGTCTGTTCTGGCGAAGCATCAATAGGCTTGCGGATGAAGGCAAAGCCATCATTGTGACGACGCACTTTATGGAGGAAGCGGAGTACTGCACGCGCATTGCGATTCAAGACAGAGGACATATGCTGGCCCTTGGCAGCCCTAAGGAAGTTAAAGCGGTAGCCGGGCTCCCGGAGACAGCCAACATGAACGAAGCGTTTATTAAGATCGTTAAAGCTTACGGCGAGGCAGGGTCAGCAGATGATTAACTCCGATTTTTTGCGCCGATTACGCGCACTGACTATTAAAGAGTGGTGCCAATTAATCAGGGATCCAAGCTCATTCGCTGTCGGACTTGTGCTTCCTTTAGTTCTTATTTTTATTTTTGGCAGCGGCCTTTCTCTGGACTTAGGCAACACTCCGATTGCTGTCATCAACCAAGCGCCCGGTCAGGTTTCGTATGCGATTGAACAAGGGTTTAAAGGTTCTCCCTATTTAACTCCGATTCGATGCGGCAATATTAAAGAGGCGGAAAGCCTCATGAGGAAGAAAGAAGTAAAGGGGATCGTCGTGATTCCCAGTAATTTCGCCGGTCAATTTCAAGCCGGGAAAGGGAAGCTGCAGCTTGTGGTGCACGGCGTTGACACAGTGAGTGCTTCCTCACTCGAACGCTATATTCAGCAGTCCGTTCAACTTAGTTTGGGAAAACTGGGTTATTCATCCGAGAAGGGTGCCGTACCGGTGGTTCGGCTCTGGTTTAACGCGGCAAACTCTTCCACATGGTATTTTGTTCCCGGGCTTGTGGTTATCGTGATTACGATTGTCGGTGCATTTCTTACGGCACTTGTGATTGCACGAGAGTGGGAGCGCGGGACGATGGAAATGTTGTTTTCGACGCCGGTCAAGCCCGCGGAGATTCTGCTCTCAAAGGTGATTCCGTATTTTATTGTCGGCATAGGCGGTTTGTTTCTTTGCCTCTTTGCAGCACGGTTCATTTTTGAGGTTCCGATTGAAGGATCTCTGACAGTTATTATCGGGTCCTCATGCATATACCTTCTGACGGCATTAGGCGCCGGTCTTTGGATTTCTGGTATCACTAAAAATCAATTTTTGGCCTCTCAGCTCGTGATTATTATTAGTTTTTTGCCGAGTGTGATGCTGAGCGGCTTTGTTTTTGACCTGAGAAACGTTCCGTCTGCTATTTCAGCGGTTTCATATGTTCTCCCGCCGACCTATTTTATGGAGCTCATTCGCGCTTCTTTTCTTTCAGGGACAGATGCCGTAACGGTATTAAAGGACGTGTCGATTCTCGCCGGGTATGCCTTTTTATTTTTCTTCTTTGTGACAAGAGCACTTAAGAAGACATTGGAGAAAAAATGACCTTTGGAGAATGGCTAAAGTGGTTCGGCAATCTCTTCGTGAAGGAAATTCTCACGTACTTTATCGATCCGGCTTCTAGGTTTATTTTGATCGTGCCTTTGATTATTCAGATTTTTTTGTTCGGTTACACCGCAACATTTGATTTGAACCATGCACCGATCGCCGTTTTGAACGAATCCCACGGCAAATATTCTCAGCAACTGGTGGCTCAAGTCGGCGCATCTCCGACTTTCTATATTCGTCGATACTTGCAGAATGCTTCTCAGATGAAAGATGAGCTTAATCCTCGAGATTCGCTAGCGATTGTCCACATTCAATCAGATTTTGATTCAAAGCTCGCGCAAGGCAAGGAAGGTCCCGTACAGATAATTACGGACGGGAGAAACTCAACAACAGCCGGTCTTGCCGCCGCAGAGCTTTCAATGATCATTCAAGACTTTAATCATCGTTATGTCGGTGTTCCGGAGGGTATCAACGTTGAAATGCGGGCTTGGTATAACCCGAATCTTCAAACGCAATGGAATATTGTGACAGCGCTCATCGGCACCCTGAGTTTTATTCAGGTCCTCATGCTATCGGCTCTGTCGGTGGCTCGGGAACGAGAGTACGGAACGTTTGATCAGCTGCTTGTTTCGCCATACAGACCTTTTGAAATCCTTCTGGCGAAAGCGACGCCTCCGATCTTTATCGGTATTGCTCAAACCTTTATTGTCGTTCTTTTTGCGGTGTTTTGGTTTGATATACCCATGCGAGGGTCTCTTTTACCGCTTTATTTCGGGATTTTCATTTTTACGTTATCGACAGTCGGAACCGGACTGGCGATTTCTTCCATATCGCAGACGATGCAGCAGGCGATGATTTTCTCGTTTGTGCTGATTGTTCCAATGGTTATTTTGTCCGGTCTTGTCACACCGGTATACAACATGCCGGAAATCCTGCAGGTGCTTACCTATGCCGATCCTTTGAGGTTTGCCCTTGAATATGTTCACGGCGTTTATCTTGAGAACTTATCCATATCAGAACTTTGGGGACAGCTTCTTCCCATGCTGATTACCGCTGTCATCACTTTGCCGTTTGCGGCGTTTTTCTTCCGCCGTTCACTATAGTGATTGTCAGAAACGTGAGTTTCAGACTGTAAAAACAGAAGGCCGAATCTGTCAAAGATTCGGCCCCTGTCTCAATCAGATCTGATTAGCTGATCTTTTTGTAGGCTTCGTTGGCTAGTTTCTTGCCAAGTTCAACGCCCGGCTGGTCAAAAGCATTAATGCCGAAAAGCGTTCCCAGCATTGTGGTCTTATGCTCATACATGGCCATTAAAGCACCTAATGTCTCAGGAGTGAGCTCTTCAATGGAAACGGTGGAAACCACATTGAAATACTTGCTCTTCGGATCCCTGGTTACAAGCGCTTCCGTCTGAGCTTTGGCGTTAGCCATTAAGACGCGATGCAGTTCCTTGTGAGCGTGGCCCGGTTTCTCGCACCAAAAGACGTCGATAGAGTTCTTTGCTGTTCCTTCACGAAGGAATTGATAGAAAGAATGCTGAGATTCATTTCCGTGTCCGCCCCAAACGGCTAAAGAGGTTTTGCCGATCACCGGTGTTCCGTCGGCAGCAGTACTCTTACCTAAGCTCTCCATTTCCAGCTGCTGGAGCCAATCCACCATGACACGAAGACGTTCGTCATAGGGTAGGAAGCAGTAAGAAGAAACGTCGAGTTTTTCAGAGTTCCAATAGGCGAACATTGCCATGAGCGCCGGCAGGTTGTTCTGCAGCGGAGCGGTCGAGGCGTGCTGGTCCATCGCATGAGCGCCGGCCAGGAAGCGCTTGAATGTGTCTGCGCCTAACGCAATTGCGACGGGCAAACCGATCGCGCCCCATACGGAGAAACGGCCGCCGACCCAGTCCCAGATGGGGAAGAAGTTTTCTTTCGGGAGACCAAACTGTTCTGCTGCGTCCGGTTTTGCGGAGACCACAACCACGTGATGTTTGAAGTCTTTTTCAGGGATACCGGCTTTCTTCAGCCAATCCAAAATCTCCTGCGTATTGGCTCTTGTTTCCTGAGTCTTAAAGCTCTTGGAAGAGATGACAATCAGGGTAGAAAAAGGATCCAGGACGGAAGTGATTCGGTCAAAAATCACGCCGTCGGCAGAAGCTAGAAAGTGAAGTTTGATTTCCGGTTTGTTGGGACGAAGGGCGTTGTAAACACACTTCGGGCCCATGTCGGAGCCGCCGATACCGATATTGATGACATCGGTAATTCGGTCGCCTGAACAGCCGCGCCATTTCCAGTTGCGGACATCTTCAGCAAACTTGCAGAAAGCTTCCAGTGTCTGGTGAACTTCTGCGGCATGAGGGGCATCCGGAGAAGGGTCGCGCAGAGAGGTATGAAGGGCAGAGCGATGTTCGCTGGCGTTAACGATCTTTCCTTTACGCATTTCGTTAAAGGATTCGATCATTTTTTTCTCTTTGACAAAGTCAATAAGAGAAAGGAGCTCCTTCTGATTAATTCTTTGCCGCCCGATATCCAGAGTGATGCCGCAGGCGCTCTTTTGATAATTCTCAAAAGAGTCTCGGATAAAAGGTGTTACGGTTAAAGACTTCATTGTCGTGTCTGTTTTGAAATCAATTCATCAATTATGACGCAGACCGCGATTATTGAGAAGTCAGAACGTATCCTCAATGACGCTTGTCTTCACCGATCAAATGAAGCGAGTCTTCCTTGGATTGATTGTGGTGGTGTTTGAAAATCACCGCCAGCATTGAGCATCCCACAAAACATCCGAAGAGCACCATGATCGTGACGGTTCCGAGGCCTGACTTAATAAGCAGGGAGTAGAGACCGAGCATCACGAGAATGGAAGAGTTTTCGTTGAAGTTCTGGACGGCAATGGAGCGTCCGGCGCTCATGAGGACATGGCCGCGGTGCTGCAATAACGCGTTCATCGGAACAACGAAGAAACCAGCCATCATGCCCACGCTGACTAAAAGTAAGCAGGCAATCGCAATGGCAAAGGAGATGTGGAAACCGAAGATGTCAAAGCCGCCGGGAATCCAGGAAGCTTTATAGAAGGACATGACAGCTACAGAAAAGCCCATCAAAACGCCGATCGGAAGGACATCTACGCTTCTTCTTAAACTGACATAGGCGGCCGCTAAAACGGCACCGATGGCGATACCGATGGCAACCACGCCCTGGAGAATAGCTGCTTTAGATAAATCGAGGCCGAGGTTGGAATTTGCCCAAGCAAGAACAAGGAACTGAAGTGTGGCGCCGGCGCCCCAGAACAGCGTTGTCACGGACAGGGAAATTTGACCGAGTTTGTCGTGCCAGAGCAGAGAGCAGGATTTCCCGAAATTAACGAGTGTGTGGATCGGACGGAAGTCTTGTTTCGGATAGCGGGCGCCGGTATCCGGAATTAACAGGTTCACGGCAGCCGCAGCGGCGTAAACAAAAATCATGACGGCGATCGCGGCCTGAGCAGCATTATGGACGCCGAAGACATGATGGCCTTGAACGAAATGGTCGACCATCGGAGAAATGAGCAAGCCGCCTAAGCCGGTCCCCAAAATAATAGACGCAACGGTCAGGCCCTCAATCCAGCCGTTGGCTTTCACAAGTTTTTCGGGCGGAAGCAGTTCCGTGAGAATGCCGTATTTTGCAGGCGAGTAAGCTGCCGCGCCTAGACCGACGATGGCGTAAGCAAGAAGCGGATGGGTGCCGAACAGCATGATGATGCAGCCGACGGTTTTTACCGCGTTGGTGATAAACATTACGCGGCCTTTCGGCATTGAATCGGCGAAGATGCCGACCCAAGCGGCGAAGATGACGTAACTCACAACGAAGAACAGCTTCAGCAGCGGTGTCATCCATGCCGGCTCATTCAGAGTCGTCAGCAGAGCGATCGCGGCGATGAGAAGGGCGTTGTCGGCTAAGGAAGAAAGAAACTGCGCCAACATAATGCTGTAAAAACCTTTGGTCATCGTCGTCCTCTTATTGTCGAATAACTGCATAGTATGAACTACCGCGCACTTACGTGCACGGTTTCATGGGAGCGTGCTCCCATTTTTAGCGATTGACGAACACCTACACTTGCATGCAGGTTTCGTACAACTGCGGGCGTGTCCACAAAGACGCCCCCATCGAGTTCGAGCAGCTTTTTGAGCCACTCATCCCCGAGTTCTTTTCGGCCGATATTGGCCGCACCATTGATATCGGCATTGATCAAATGTCTTTTTGATGACTGATAGAGACCGCGTTTGAGCCTCCTCCCCGAAAAGGAAGTCGTTGGGTTTCTTCCTTTTGGATCGAAGTCAGGAATTTCATCGAAGTCCATTGCACTGGCTCTAGAGGTGTAACTCTCCTCTCGCACTGTCACTTGGATGCCATATTCTTCAGCCTTATACCGGACCATCTCAATAAACTTGGCATGCGGCAGCATTACGAAATTCTGATTGTTTCGCCTGCCGAGGCTGACTCTCTGTTTCCAATTTTTGTTTGTTCCGATGACAATACGGCCCAAATCATGCGCAAGACAGAAGTTGACAGCCAGGCGACTGGCCTTGTGCATCAAGTCTTGGAGCTGCCAATAACGTTTGACTCCTTTTATTCGGATGTGCTCATAGTGTTTTTTGCTTTTCAGTTCGGCGACTTGTTTGTTGTACCGCTGATTGATGCTCTTAAGTATTTTGCCTTTGACCAAAAACGGCCTTACTCCGGGTTTGGTCGAAACGAAAGCTGCAAAATTATCAATGCCTAAATCGCAGCACAAAGCTTCATTCGGATTCAAAGAAACGCTTTTTGGATTATTAGACTCCTCCCTACCGACTCTGTAGGTCAGCTCCACAATGAATGTATTTCCCATCGGAATAATTCTCAGATCTCCGGCCACTGCCTCCTGTGCTTTGGCGTTGAGCTCTTGACGTTCGCAGCAAACTACGCGAATGGGAGAAAAACCGATATCTTTTCCTCCCGTGATCGTCAGTTGGCCATCGCGGATTTGATAGCCGTTGCGGCCGACATAGAACGTACGATATTTTTTCCTATAGCCAGGTAAGCGAGGCTTCCCTTGAAACTTCTCAGAGTGCTTCGAGTATTCAACTGCCGCCTTGGCAAAGCTTTTGAACTGTTTGGCAATGACTTGACCCTGTCTCTGTGCAGAGGCAGCCGACGGCATAGCTCGATAGTCACTGCCGTATTGATGTCTGAGTTCGGTATCAAGTTCTTTACGTGTCAGTACAGGGGCTTTTTCAAAGAACCGATGACGAAGCAAATAGACTGCACAGTTGCCGAGCTTGCGCGACAATGAACAAAGCTTATGGCAGGCTTGCCAGTTAGCATTGTTTTTACGAATAACGTGGCGCTCGACTTTTTGAATCATATGCAGTTATCTACCGGTTCTCATTGTGTTTTCAATCTCAAAGCTCACTTGATCTTCGTAGTAGCTTACAGACGAAAAGTTATTTCATCAACGGTCCTGGAAAGGCTCAAAGAGGTTTTTTCGGAAGTGTGCCGGCGTGATCGAGTCAATCTTTTGGAATGTTCCGGGGAGGAAGATCACGTTCATCTATTGATTTCTTACCCTCCAACGATTTGGTGCGCAAACTAAAAACCATATCATCTTTGAAAATTCGTCAAGAATTCTTCAATCAGATTCGAAGGATGCTTTGAGGCAAACGTTTTTGGACAAAAAGTTATTGTGTAATCTCAGTCGGAGACGGAGCAACAACCGCTATTATTGAGAGATATATCAAAAATCAACGGCCGAATTAACATTCGGCCGTTCGCTATCCATCCCCGCGCTTACGCACGGGGAATTCCGCGGAATTCGTTAATCTACGCGCCAGAAACGATCTGCCTTTTATTACTGCGCTTTGGGACTATTTCTTCATTAATACTTTCGGGCGAAGCAGGGTTTTTGAAATAGGAGCGTTAAGGCTTGAGGTGACTATATTCAGTTTTTTATGTTTAAAAAAAACAGTGATAACCCAGATTTTGCCGACGCTTATCGCTTTGGAGGATGGGAACTCAAGAATTGTCATTCGACTTGATAAGCAAACAGAAAGGTAAAATTCTCTAGAACTATTTTTGAAGGCGGTCGTTCACACAAAGATCGGCTTCGGCTATTCCGGCTTTCTTCCTAAGAGGAAATTTCGTTGTTTAGATATTTGTTTTTGTGATATGGAATTAGATCGGATTCGTGCTTGGCAGTTGTTCATCGAAACATCGAGGCTTGGCTCCCTGGCTCTTGCCGCAGAAGCCTTGTCGTTCCCTTTGCCGAAAGCCTCTCGTCTTATCTCCTCTCTGGAAGATGAACTAGGTTTCCTACTTTTGGACCGAACAAAGAAACCTGCCGCTCTGACTAAAGAAGGTCAGGCGCTTGTTCTGGATGCTCAAGGATTGATCAGCCAATGGGGAATCCTTCGGGAGAGGGCAGAAGCGCTACGAAACGGAAACTTTGAGCTTAGTCGGCGATCTTTGAGGATCAGCCTTCCGGTTAATATGGATCGTTCGGTCTTTTTTGAGGCTCTGCAAAACTTACCTATAAAACACCCCGGTCTGCAGCTTGAATTTTGTGCAGACGTCGGACAACAGGCGCTTTTGGAAGGAAAAGCAGATATTGCTTGGTTTGGTTATAAACCCGAGGAACGGGGTCTTGTTGCCATTCCAATGGGTTACAACGTCTCTTTTCTTGTTGCATCTGCAAAATATCTTAAAAGTCATGCTGAAATCAGAAAAGTGAGCGACCTCATCAATCACCCAATTATCATGCGGGACACGGGAAATGAATCTTTCAGCCAAGTCTTGCAATGTGAGTACAGCAATTATGAAATAGGGCGTGACCACAAAGTTCTTTACGGAGATTCAGATGCATGTAAAAAACTTCTAATAGAAGGGAAAGGCATCGCGATCGACATGAATCCAAACTTTATTGCCGAAGAGCTTCTGGACGGAACGGTACAGCCCGTCCTGCCCGGGTGGCATCGGAAACCTTGGGCGCTTCACATTTGCTGCAGAAAGTCTTCTTCTAAAGATCCGATTATTCGAGAGGCCATGGGAATCATTCGCTATTTGGCACTTCATCAAGAACCGAATGATTGGAAATCTTGGTATCGCAGACTTCATCTCCCGGAGCAAATGGTACTTCTACCTAAAGTTTGATCTGCTAAGTTTCATTTTTTAGAACTTAGATATTTGAGGACTTTTTCTCTGGTTAGCATTTTTTCATCTCAAACCACGATGAGACAAAAAATGCCTCGTTCAAAAACTCTGACGGGAATTGTATTGGCGGTAGCGGCGGCCTGCTTCTGGGGCACGATGGCTGTCAGCGGTCAGTACATGATTACTGCCTGCGGTTTCAATGCAGAAGAACTTACGACAGTAAGAATTGCCGGCGCCGGCATTCTGATGCTCGTTCTCGGAATGCTGACGGAAAAGAATTTTTTCGGATCTCTCCGAGATTTATCCGTTTGCCGAGATGTGTGTTTCTACGGACTTTGTCTGTTTGTCATCCAATACACATTCTTTTTGGCAATTCATGCCTGTAATGCAGGAACGGCGGCCATCATGGTCGGCTTCGGTCCGATCTTCATCATTCTTTGGAATATTCTTGTGAAACGGCAGAAGATTGTTCCTAAGGAAATCCTGGCGGTTATTTTTGCATTTGTGGGTGTGACGCTTCTGATCACGAAAGGCAATTTCACCTCTCTTAGTTTTTCAGCAATGGGTATTTTTTGGGGACTGGTTTCTGCCGGAGTCGGAGCTTTTGCGACAATTCAGCCGAGAAGGGCGATTCAGAAGATCGGCGTGACCAAAGTTGTTAGCTTTGGAATGTTTGTCGGCGGCATTTTGACTTGCTTCATGACGCCGCCCTGGGAGATCAGCGGACACTGGACGCCCATGGCAATCGTGGCAGCGGTTTTTGTCGTCGTATTCGGGACTGTAGGAGCATTTTGGTGTTATTTGAGGAGCACCGAATTCATTCCGCCGGCATTAACTTCGATTCTTGCTTCCTTTGAACCTTTGTCTGCTGTGGTCTTATGCGTTCTGCTTCTAGGAACTTCGTTTAACTACATAGAGTGCATAGGAGCCGCGCTCATCATTTCAAACCTCTTTATTCTCTCCATACCAAACGATAAATTTCGTGCGTTTTTTCCGAGGTTTCGTCGTGCGGGATTAGAGAATTAGTCAAAAACAAAAATATTTAGAGAAGGGCTGCAGTCTTGAGGTATGCAGCCTTTTTTCATCACTAAAATTCGTGATCTTGAAGAAGAGAATTTCTTAAGATAAAATTAAAAATTCCTTTATTTAGATTCTTCGCCCATATGCCGTAATTCCCATATTTCGCTTAAGTCAATGACGCGAAATGTCGTCTGTTCGACATTTCGGAGTGTTGTTGCGTTCTTTAAAAGGCGAAATATGAACAAATTACTTAACCTATACGGCGTCAAGATTCACTCGGAACGCGCTTTTCTTTCCTTTCTCGAAAATTCACGGAATGAAGTAGAGGCCTTCTCATCGAGTTATATAGAGAGGAAGGTTGGAAATCTTGTTTTTTCTATTCCGGCAGACAAGGCTTCGACAGGATTGAATCAAGTTATTCCTTTTCTACAATCTTCAGAAAGTTGGCACGGATTGGTATCTAGGCCGTCGGCGGAAGCTCCTCAAGACAGCGTCTTCATCAGATCAAAAATCGGAGGTAATTACACAAGGAGCAGTCTGAGTTTTTTTTCTATTCAAGCTGATGTTGCTTTCAACACAACGGTCGGCAATGAGGCGACTTTCAAACCTTCCGGCATTCTCCTTGGTCTTGGTTCGAAACCATCAATCACTAGTCCATGGCTTTCGGAGGAGACCCTCAATGGTCGGATCCAAAAAGTTCGGTCAGTTCCGACCGTGAGAGAAAGAAGCTTTTCAATCGAATCTCGGCGAGAGCTGGTAGTCGAGACAAAGTACGGCCTTTTGACCTTGGCCGACTTGAAAGGGATTAGCCGAGGATTAGATGCCGGGGATGAAATCTCTTGTCAGTGTTTCCTAACAGCGACTTTTGGAAGAGGAGACTTTGTCGGCAAACAAAACTTGGTCGCACAAGTGTACTCAGTCATTCAAGGAGCATTAGTTGAAAGACGGCCAGAGAAATTTGCGCGGTTTTTTCTGAAAGACTGCAATTATCGGCTAGCGGAGAATGCGGTTTTTAAAGGTAAACCGGAAAAAATCTTTACGCAGGTTTCAGGAGACTGCGCCTACGCCAAGATACTAAGAAGAAACAATAAGGCCTTGATTCGTGACAGAGTCAGCGTCTTAGTTTGGAAGACGTCGATCGGAAGTTTTGTATTGGCGTTTGACCTCACTGCCGACGGCATCAACGGTGTTTATGTTGATTCGGCAGAAAACTACTCTTTGAAGGAAGAGGTGCTGTTTTTCCGCTGGGTTGAAGCGAGCGGAAGATTGCTTCCGTAGGGTCAGTGCCGGCGCCTTTAAGGTCGCCAGCATCTCTTGCTAGAAATTTGGTGCAAAAAAATATTTGATAGTTCTTTGATTTTAGTCAAGCACCCTAAGGTGCACTCAAAAGTACTATGACCTTGCTTTCGGAAAAAGCACAGTGAATGAGTCAAACATCAAGGAGAATCAAATGAATATGAATAGAAGAATGTTCTTCAAGTCCATGGGCGCCGCAACCGTAGCTGCTGCTCCGATTTCTTCAGCTCTTGCCAATGTTGTTAGTCCGAAGAAATGGGATCAGACGTGTGAGGTTCTTGTCATCGGCGCCGGCGCTGCCGGACTTTTTGCTGCCGTTTCGGCTAAAGAAAGCGGTGCCAAATCCGTCGTCCTTTTAGAAAAGGCTGCCAGCCCGTTTCTGAACTCCACCTCTCTGTCCGCCGGCAGTGTAAACGCCACAGGTACAAAAGCTCAGTTTGCCGCCGGCGTTGAAGATCGTAGTAATGCTGCTGAATTTGCAAAAGAAGTCGAAAAGACCGGCAAAGGGCTTGCAGATCCTCAGCTCGTTAAGCTCTTCGCAGAAAATTCTGCGATGGCACTTGACTGGTTAACCGACCATGGCGTTGTTTTCACACCTCAGCCCAACTCCGCTTTCCGTCTCAAACGTATGCACGGATGCGACAAACATACCGGTGCACAGTATGTTGACGTACTTTTCCAAAATGCTAAGAAGATCGGCGTCGACATCAAACTCAATACTAAGGTTGTTGAACTGATTACCAACACTGAAGCAAATGAAGTTTTGGGCGTTAAAGCCGAATCCAAGGGCAAGCCTCTTTATGTCAGAGCTACGAAAGGCGTCGTGATTGCCACCGGCGGCTTCTGCGGCGACGTCAACATGATCGATAAATTCATTCTCGATTTCCGCGGTGCTTTGACATTTGCTTCTGCCAACAGTGAAGGTCAGGGCCTGAAGATGGCCGAGAAGATCGGCGCAGCCAGCACGCATATGAACTTCGCAGCTGTTTACGGCTACGGTGTTCCGATGTCCAAAGACAAGAACAATCGCAAAGGCTGGATTTTCCGCGGTCACGTCATGAACCTTTACGGCCCGATCACGGTCGGCCCGGACGGCAAACGTTTCGTCAACGACGACCTTGGAGCCACATCAATTTCTCAGGCAATGTCGCGCTTAGGTTTCAAGAAGGTGTTTCAGGTCGCTACCGAAGCACAGCTTCTTGACTTCATGAAGAATGACCCGATTCAAGTGATCGGTTGGGATCAGAACACATTCAAGAAAGAACTTGAAGAACAGAAGGTATTTGTAGTTAAGGCCGATACGATTGCTGAACTCGCCAAGAAGATGGGTCTCCCCGCTGATCAATTGGAAGCAACCGTCAAACGCTACAACCAGTTTGTGAAGAACGGCAAAGACGAAGACTTCGGCCGCAAATATATGAAGGGTACTTTCGAGAAAGGACCTTTCTACGGCTTTATCGGACAGCCGATTGCCGGCATCTCCCTGGGCGGTTTGAAGGTTAATAAAGACCTGCAGGTACTTGATGTTTATGACCAGCCGATCAAACATCTGTATGCGGCCGGTGAAGCCATCGGCGGTATCCACGGCGGCTCTTACATCGGCGGAAACTCCGTCGGTTCCAGCTTGACCCTCGGTATGGTTGCAGGCAAGAAAGCCGCAGCAAGTAAGTAGTTTTTCCCGCTAGGAAGTCCGAAACACCTTATCTAAAATTTTGAGGGTAAGGTGTTTCGTTTGTTTTTATGCGTCCGAAAAAGTTTTTGTTAGCAGTATTCATAGTGCTCGCAGCTACCTGTGTCTGTGCAGCTAAGGATTCCTCACCGGTTTTTCGGGTATCCGTCATGCAGTCTGACGAGCATCTTTTTCATGAAAGCATTATTGAGAACCTAGAGGGCGCTTTAGAGAAAACTTTAGGTGCAAAACAAAAGTCGAGATTTCAACAGACAGCCCTGAAACGATAAAAACCAAGTTAAAAGAAGGGCGTGTTGAACTTGTTTTCTGCAACAGCGTTCTTTACCGAGCGCTTCTTCCTTACGGTGTCAGAGATCTGGCAACGGTTCACAGCGATTGGAATCCAAATCCGAATCGTGCAGACGGAGCAGCCTTAATCGTTAAAAGAGATAGTGAAATTTCATCTCTGAACCAGCGGATAAATCTCAAAGAACCCAAAGTAGCGATGGAAAAGAACAGGCATTGCGATGTTCTTTATTACATACTCGGAGAGTTCGAAACGCTGAAGCTCGATAGCGAAAAATTTAAAACCTTCCTCTTAGACAATACTGGAAAAAGTTCTGAGCTCGTAAAGGAAGTCGTTCAGGGAAAAGCTGACGCGGCACTCCTTCCGGCCTGTTTCTTAGAACAGCATGTCGTTGAATACCCTTCTTTGTACCGTGAAATAAAGGTTCTCAACCCCTTACGCTCGTCCGAGCTGCCGTGTACGGTTTCAACGACTCTTTATCCTAATTGGTCCGTGCTGATCACGCCGAATATCTCCATGAAGCAGGCGACAGACATTGCGGCAACACTTCTCACTCAGCCTAAAAGCAGTGACGGAGCGTGGTGGTCTGTGTCAACTCAGTTCGATGGTGTGGATAAGCTGCTGAAAAATCTTAAAGTAGAGCAGTATTCCTACTTGCGCGAGTGGACGCTGAGAAGATTCTTCGAAGAGTATTTCCCATTCATCATTCTTTTCGGTGCATTCCTTACGGGCGTGATTTTGTACAGCTGCATTGCGAATCGTCTGATCAAGATACGAACCAGACAGCTGTCTCAAAGTCTCTTGAGACTTTCAAAGTACAAGAAAGAATTCGAGCTTGTCAGAAGAGACAATGAGATTTATCACCGTATGGGCATCGTGTCTCATATTTCCAGCCTTATCTCACATGAGTTGAGACAACCGCTTAACACGATCAGCTGCTATTCGCAGGGGCTGTTAATGAGACTAGAGAAGGGCCCCATGGAGCAAGGTCAGATTTCGGATATCGTTTATCAAATTCACAAAAAGACCCAGGGTGCCGACGAGATTATTAAAAAGGTTCGGGATTTTGCAAAATTCGGAAGCCGGCCGGTGGCGACCGAGTTAAATCAGAGCGTTAGAAAAGCGATAGATGTTTTTCTGCTTAGCAGTCAGTGCCCTTCCGTCGTGGAATTTAAACCTTCGGAAGCTGCCTGGATAAAGATCGATCCGTTTGAGTTGGAGCTGCTGGTGCTGAACCTCTTGAGAAATGCCAACGAAGCGTTAGTTAAGACAGCAAACGCCAGAATTGAGGTGAACGTTAGTATCAATAAAGAAACTTCTGAGGTGATTTTAACCGTCAAAGACAACGGTCCCAAACTTTCGGAAGAAGCATTGATAAAAATTAAAAGAGGCTTTGAAACCACTAAGAAGAACGGGACAGGAATGGGCCTTGTGATTGTGTCCGAGATTGTCTCTAACGCCAAAGGGAGGATCGACTTTGTTCCTTCCAAAGACCGCGGCCTTCTTGTAAAGATTACTTTTCCCTTAGATACCCATGAACAGAAAAATTGAAAAAGAAATCATTCGTCTCGTGGATGACGATGAAGATCAGAGAAGAGCACTGCGTTTTCTTCTAGAAGCCGCCGGCTACGAAGTTCGAGACTATCCGAGCGGAAGAGACTTTTTGGTGAACGATGAACCCTCTGTTCCCGGGTGCGCTATTTTGGATCTTCAGATGCCGGAAATGGACGGGTTAACGCTTCTCACGATTATGAGAGAGCGCGAATACCGCGTGCCCGTGGTTTTTCTTTCGGCGCACGGCGATATTCCATCTACGGTGGAGGCTATGAAGAAGGGGAGTCTCGACTTCCTAGAAAAACCGGTCGACAGTCAGAAACTTTGCCAGCTTTTATCCGACATTCTTAAGAAGGACAGAGTTACGAGGAAAGCCGGCATGGAACCGGAAGAGGCTAAGAAGCTGTTCCTCAAGCTTTCTCCGCGACGGCAAGAAATCGCAAAGTTGATTTCTAAAGGGTTGCTGAAGAGAGAGGTTGCCGAACGGCTAAATATCAATCTGAAAACCGTCGAAGCGCATTGCCAGTTCATTTATTCTCAGTTAAACGTCCATTCTGTCGTTGAACTTTCTTCCATTATTTGCGGCGCAGAACTTTCCCAGGATTGAAAATGAAAAGAAGAACTTTATTGCTCAGTCCTCTGCCGTTCGTCTTGTCGTCTTTAGTGAACGCTAAGCCTATTGAAAAGACCGAAACGGCCGAAATCGTCATTATCGGTGCGGGTGCGGCCGGACTGTTTGCAGCCGTGGCAGCAAAGGAAAACGGCGCCGGAAGAGTGGTTTTGATCGAAAAAAATCCGTCGCCTTTCTTTAGCTCTACTTCTTATTCTGCCGGCAGCGTGAACGCGTCCGGCACACTGGCGCAGCTGAAGCACGGTATTCAGGACATTGACGGAAAGGAAGAGTTTACGGAGGAAATTCTCAGACAAGGAAACTACGAGAACGATAAGGCGCTGGTAGCTAATTACGTAAAAAACGCGGCACCGGCTTTAGATTGGCTGACGGAAAAGGGTGTGGAGCTGACGCCGTCGACGAACATTGCCTTCCGTGTGAAAAGAATGCACGGCTGCGATTTGGCAACCGGAGCAAGATACGTTGAAGTGCTTTTCTCGGAAGCCATACGTTTAGGAGTTGAGATTTGGTTCAACACTAAGGCTATCGAACTGATCACGGAAAAAGGCAATGAAGTTCTCGGCGTCCAATATAAAAGAGGCAGAAGCTACGGCAATCTTCTTGCACAAAAAGGCGTGATCTTATGTACAGGTGGGTTTGCCGGCGATGTCAATCGTGTGGACAGAGATATTCCGAAGTTTGCGGGACTGCCGACATTTGCCTCTCCCTCGAGCAGAGGAGAAGGGCTGGATATGGCAACTCGCATAGGCGCTGCGACACACCTGTTGGATTATATGGGCGCTTACGCATACGGCTTTCCGCTGGACGAAGAGACGAGGAGAGGATTGATTTTCCGCGGGCATGTCATGAACCTATACGGTTCGATTACTTTGAATAAAGCCGGTAAACGGTTTATTAATGACGACCAAAATTCTACGAAGGTTGCCCAATTCCTGACTTCTCATCATGAAAGAACCGTCTATCAATTAGCGACCGAAGCTCAGCTTTCGGACTTTATGAAAAACGATCCGATACAAGTCATCGGCTGGGACCGAACGAAATTCAATCAGGAAAAAGAAGAAGGCGGCCACTTTATTAACAGGGTTAACTCTCTTGAAGAATGCGCCTCGGAAATGGGGTGCAGTTTCGACGCGCTGAAAAATACGATCGATGCTTACAACCGTTCAGTTGCTTCAGGAAATGATGGGGAATTCGGACGGAAGTTCATGAAAGGGCAGTTTTTATCAGGACCTTTTTATCTGTTCAAATGCACGCCGGTCGTCGGGATTACTATCGGAGGACTGAAGGTTAACCGGCAAATGCAGGTGCTTAATGAATACGGCGAACCTATAAGCAAGTTATTTGCTGCCGGAGAAGTTGTCGGCGGTTTGCACGGAACCTCATATATCGGAGGATGCTCCTTGGCCGGAGCGCTGGCCCTCGGCAGAATGGTCGGCGAACAGCTTGCGAAGAGCTAGTCGTTTTTTAGAAGAGCAGATTGTTACTCCCACCAGGCGACAGCCCTTGTCGGTGCGCCGTCAGCGTTTTCGAGTTTGAGAGGAAAGCAAGAAAAATTGAATAGGCCACTGCCGCATTGATCCAAATTGGCTAAGTTCTCAATATTGATAATGTATTTGTTTTTGAAGAGCTTTTTGTGGCGATGCAGGCTAAGGTCTGATATCGGGTCAATACCCATGACGTCGAAGCCGATACCTTTGTAGTTACCTAGCAGAATAAAATCAAGAACATCATCATCGATGCAGGGGTAGTCACCAAAATATTCTTCGGATCCCCAAAACTTATCCCAGCCGGTATTAAATAAAAGGAAGTCCGCAGTCTCAGCGTCTTCTCTGGCCTCATTGACCTCTTTCATTGTTATAGGTTTTTCGGATTTCCGATGTCTACAGTCGATGACAAGCGCCTGACCGATGAACTGCGTCAGAGGCAATGCGTCAAGAGTGAGACCTTTTTCGTAGACATGAGCCGGAGGATCAATATGTGTTCCTACATGCGAGTACATACGAATGAGCGTTTCGTGATAGCCGTCCTTTTCATAGGTAGCTACGGTTGTTAACTGCGGTTTTTCTGATCCTGGAAAAACCGGCATGCGCTCGTTTATAGCGTGACTTAAATCTATGACTTTCATTCCTTGCCCCATCCGCGGCAACCTTTATCACCATTCTAATTCGTCAGGAATAAAAGGCTTCATATCTTTTACTCAGAGGTTTTGATTTCTCAGATTTGACTCAAACAGAGAGAAAAATCCACCTTTTATAGAAAATGAGAGAAATGAAAAAGTTCAAGGTTTTTTAGAATTTTTCCACACAGAAAGTGTTCTTAAAGGAGAGATAAATGAAAACCAAACGCGCTTTGTTATCGGCTGTCATTTCAGCTTGTTTCCTTCTGCAAGGCTCGGCTTTTGCTCTTGACGAACCTCAGACTCAAACTAAACCTCTTGTGTTAAATCAGTTGGGAGGCTTGGCCTTTGGCGGGACTGTTTCTCACAAGCCCAATGGTTTAACTTTCCATGGCGACCATGGATATGCACAGTATGTAATTCCCGTTAATGCAAAAAATTATCCCATTATCCTTTGGCATGGCATTGGCCAATCGGGCCGCAGTTTCGAGACTACGCCTGACGGCAGAGAAGGCTTCCAGACACTTTTGCCGAGAGACGGATGGGCGACATATATCGTTGACCAACCTCGCCGAGGCAGAGCTGGAAGAACTGAAGCAACAGAAGCAAAAAGTGAAATTCCGACCGTAACGAGTGAAGCCGGTGTTTGGAACGCTTTTAGATTAGGGCGCTGGGTTCCACCAAAACCCGCGACGGCAAACCCCAACATGCAGATGCTGCTGGATGGTGAAACCATTAACCAATTCATGAGGATGCAGACACCCGATACCGGTGCGCTCCCTCCGACAGAGGCATACGGATGGAAACTTGGCGAGGCTATGAGAGACCTTTTGAAGCGTACAGGTCCTGCTGTCGTCGGGACCCATAGTTACGCGGGCCAAATTGGTTGGTATGGCGCGATGAAATCCCCGGACTTGGTTAAAGCGGTTGTTGCCTATGAACCTGGACAAGTGGTTTACCCGGAAGGCGAAAAAGTTAAAGAAATGAATTCGGAAATTCCTCTTGTTCAGCAGAGACTCAACCCCGTCAGGGTTTCAAAACAAGAATTTCTGAAGCTCACAAAAATGCCGATTTTTATAATCTTTGGAGATAATATTTCAACAAAATCGAGCAAGGTATTTAACGAAGAAGTTTGGCGCTGGGCCTTGTTTAATGCACGACAATTCGTGAACCTAATTAATAAATACGGCGGCGACGCCAAACTTATCCACTTACCGGAGATCGGCATCAAGGGGAATACCCATGCGTTGTTTTCTGACCTGAACAACAAGGAAATTCTTAAAATTACTGAGGAATGGCTGGCAGAGAAGGGTCTGGACAAGAACGACGACCCTCATCTTGCCCCCAAACGTTCTGTTTCCCCAGTGACTATTCCGCTGGAAAAATAAACGCATCAAATTCGTGAGTCTGATTGGAGCGATGAAATGGAAGAAACTCGAGAGGCGTTGGTTCAAAAACTTTTGGACATCTACTCGAAAGAAGGTAACTATGAAACTTCTGTCCCGGGCGTTTGGGTTCATCGCTCTGAACGTAACAAGGTTCCTAAACCGCATATTTATCAACCTATGATGATTTTTATCCTGTCTGGTACGAAACTCATCAAATTCGGTTCAGCGGAGAAAATCTTCAGTCCTCTAGATTATTTTTTGACGGTTCTTACGGCCCCGGTGACTAGCGGAATTGTAGGTGTAACTTCGGAGGAGCCGTATTTGGCCTTGTCTATCGATTTGGAGGCAGAAGTCATAACTTCAATTGCTTATGAAATGGGCTTAAAGCCACAAAGCGCCGAACCAGCGAAAGCTGCTTCCTGCGTTCCGATGAGCGTGGAGATGCAGGGTGCACTTGTTCGTCTTTGCAATACTATGAATAACCCAGAAGAGGGTAGGATTTTAGGTCCGATTCTTAAACGGGAGATTTTTTATCGTGTTCTGACCGGGCCTTTGGGTTATTCTGTTATTCGTTTCAACAGTCTTAGAACTTCTGAATATCAAATCGCCCGGGCTGTTGACTGGATAAAAATTAATTTCAAAGAGCCGCTTGCAATTGATGATTTGGCTAAAAAGGTATTTATGGGCCGATCCACCTTCCATCGGAAATTTAAAGAAGTTATGACTGTCAGTCCGCTGAGATTTCAGAAGGAGCTGAGGCTTCAAGAGGCTCACCGCTTGATGCTGCTTAAAAATCTTTCGGTCACCCAGGCTTCATATGAGGTTGGATTCGAGGATCCGAAATTTTTCACTCGTGAGTACAAAGACTATTTTGGTTTGTCGCCTCGAGAAAATATAAAAAAGATAAGAGCAGAGGAGGGCATCAATTAATTTTTTAGTGGAAAAATCTAGCAGATTTCGAAGAAAGAATTTCTTGGCAGCTATGGGATTGGTTGGTGTGACGCAAATAGGTCTCAGAAAATTTGTGAGCATCCCAACTTTAAATAATTCTGATAGAATCCCTCCTTCCAACGGAAGGATGGCAGAGTGGTCGAATGCGCCGGACTCGAAATCCGGTATACGGTTATACCGTATCGAGGGTTCAAATCCCTCTCCTTCCGCCATTTTTCTACTTAATGCCCCGTTAACACATTTTCTCCTCTCTACGCAGGCTTCGGTATTTCAGAGAAAACTGATAGTATCTTTAGTAGCTTTGTTCTTGTTTAGAAATGTTCTTTAAAAGCTTAGCGGTAAGCCGATTAGTGTAATGTTGTAACCATTTTAAGTGAGTTCCCCGCGTAAGCGGGGATGAACCGATCATTACGCTAGATTTCGACCCGTGCGGTAAGAGTTCCCCGCGTAAGCGGGGATGAACCGATCCTTATCCTTTTGTTTTAGTCCGGGCAAATGAGTTCCCCGCGTAAGCGGGGATGAACCGACCGAGCCGATGATTAACCTCATCATCTCAGTGAGTTCCCCGCGTAAGCGGGGATGAACCGGAAGATTGCATTAAACATAATGTCGAGAAGTAGAGTTCCCCGCGTAAGCGGGGATGAACCGCGACACCCTGACTTAGTAACCGTGAAATCTTCGAGTTCCCCGCGTAAGCGGGGATGAACCGCCGAAGTCGAGGCCGTAAAAAGGTTTACATTCGAGTTCCCCGCGTAAGCGGGGATGAACCGGTTTTATCTCTCGGGACGCATCCTTGTGGTTAGAGTTCCCCGCGTAAGCGGGGATGAACCGAGATGTTTAGACGTTTGACGAATTGGCGCCGGGAGTTCCCCGCGTAAGCGGGGATGAACCGACAGCGATAAACGAGCGCGGCAGAAAAATCCGGAGTTCCCCGCGTAAGCGGGGATGAACCTCGAAATTCCTGAGTGGGCGAAAATGATCATTCGAGTTCCCCGCGTAAGCGGGGATGAAC
>NZ_GL883707.1:37603-88895 GCF_000205025.1 Parasutterella excrementihominis YIT 11859
TCGAGTTCCCCGCGTAAGCGGGGATGAACCGGCAAACATGGACGCACCTGAGATTGCACGTCTGAGTTCCCCGCGTAAGCGGGGATGAACCGCGTAATGTATATACGTTCAACTGTTTATTCAGGAGTTCCCCGCGCAAGCGGGGATGGTTCGGACTTACCCTGCATGAAGGTAATGCTGGAGAGTTCTCCGCTCGAGGAAAATGATTGTCAGAAGCTTAGAAATTACCTAGCTTTTCCTGTTCTGAAGAGAGGGTAAGGTCTTAGATTTTTTCCTTTTTAATTTGAAGCGATTCAATTGAACTTTTCAAAAGGTAAGGTTTCCTTGTGTACATTCAATTAGCAAACTAAGTAATTCTACTTTGGTTTTGGTTGGATCGCTTCGTTGTAAAATCTCAAAATAAATCAAATTCAACCCCTTGACAGCGTCCTTTGTATATATTGGAAAGATTGTATTGTTTCCTCGAGGGTTCGAGCCATGGAAATGGACCTAACAACTAGAATTATCGCCATTGTTGTTCTCATTCTTTTCAGCGGTTATTTCTCTATGGCAGAGATTTCGCTAGCCGCATCTCCTAAAGTTAAATTGCATCAAGCATTAGATGCGGGGGATAAACGAGCACAAAAAGTGCTGGATCTTCAAGTTAAACCAGGTCCGTTCTTCTCAGTGATTCAAATTGGCCTAAATGCCATTGCCATCTTGGGTGGTATTATCGGTGAGACGCTTTTTTCTCCGTTCTTTGAGGAGCTGTTCCTTTATTTCTGTTCTCCTGAACTGGCTTCTTCCTTAGGGTTCTTCTGCTCTTTCTTTACGATTACGATGGTTTTCGTGCTGTTTGCAGACTTGATTCCCAAACGTATCGGTTTAAATAAGCCTGTTTCTTTGGCCTTGATGCTCATCGGTTCGATGATGTTTTTAATTTGGCTCTTCAAACCGTTCGTTTGGCTGTTAACAGAGATGAGCAACGGCATCCTTAAACTCATGGGATTGCCGACAAAGAATGAAACCACGATTACCAGCGAGGATATTCTTGCTACTGTCGGTGCCGGAACAGAAGCCGGCCTTTTGGACAGCAGTGAGCAGGAAGCGATCGAAAACGTGATGTCTCTCGAAGATCGTTTAGTTACGAGCGCCATGACTCCTCGAGATTCGGTTACTTATTTCAAAATCAGCGATACCTTTGAGAAGATTCGCCCATTAATCGAAAGCAATCCGCATAGTAAATATCTGGTTTGCGATTCGACAATTGACCGAGTGTTAGGTTACGTTGACTCCAAGAACTTGCTTTGCAAAGCCCTGGAAAATGACAAATTTTCTTTGAAGGAAAAGGGTCTGGTTAAAACTATTCCGATGATTCCGGATTCTCTTTCTTTATCTGAAGCACTCGATACGTTTAAGAAGCAGGGCAGGGACTTTGCCGCGGTTGTCAATGAATATGCTTTAACGGTCGGCATCATTACGTTAGGCGACGTCATGAGTACAGTGATGGGTAGCCTCGTTCAAACAGAGGAGAACTCATACATTGTTCAGCGTGATGACGGTACGTGGCTGTTGGACGGTTCAACTCCGATTGAGGATGTGGAGCGGACCTTTGAAATAGAGAAGATGCCGGAAGAAGAGACCTATGAAACCATTGCCGGCTTCATGATGTATATGCTTCGCAAGATTCCGAAGTTAACGGATAAGGTGGAATACTCAGGCTATCGCTTCGAAGTGATCGACATGGAAATGAATCGAATCGACCAGATATTGGTGACCAAACTGCCGATCACCAAGGAGGATCCCGATTAGTTTTAGTTGAAAGCGGTTGAGTCGAAAGGTTCAGCCGCTTTGGTTTAGAAGTTAGGCTCAAAAATTCCGTAAACCACAATGCCGACAATCAGCGCGGCCAAAATGGCAATGAGCCATGTGAAGAACGTCGTCTTTGGCGGACGTTCAATCTTGTCCAGTTCGGCATTGCATTCGGGACAGTGCGTAGCGATGAGGCGGCCTTCTTTGAATTCAGCTTTAGGCAGGATTGGTTTTCCGCAGTGCGGACATTTCATGCGAAGATCAAGGCTGGCACTGCTGCTACTGGAATCGTGGAGGGCTTGGGAGCGATGAAACAGTCGAATAGCAAAAGGCTGATCCTCAATCAAATTAAACTCAACAACGTCTTTTAATACGGGTAGGTAGCCCGTTTTCAGCTGGTCGGATACAAAGGTGTAGATGTTGCCGTGTCCGCAGTTGATTTTCCCTGCGTTTCCGTTATCCAATACTTCCGTTACAACGCCCTTTAAAACAGGGGTTTTCGGATCAAGCTCATTTGTCATTTGTAATCTAAATCTCTTCGTTTATTTGAGCAAATTAAACTAAAAAGGAAGTCCAAAACGGACAAATCACTCAAACTGAGGAAAACTGAAGTCTATTACGCAACTTTGAATTACCCATGTTTTCTGCCTAGAAAGGCAAGTCGTAAAACGGATTAATCCGTCTTAACTCGGTTAAACTCATTCTCTCATCAATAAAAAATAACAATACGGCTGATCCCATGGAAATAACATTTGGCGTGTTGATATTTTGTATCGTTGCGTTCTTCGTTGCAGGATTTATTGACTCAATTGCAGGCGGCGCCGGATTTGTGACGGCTCCCTCGCTTCTGCTGATTGGGATGCCGCCGCACATGGCGCTCGGAACAGGAAAGCTAGCGACAAGTATCGGCTCCGTTGTGGCGCTTTGGACTTTTTGGCGAAGCAACCTAATTTTGAAGAAGATCGTTCCTGTCGGCGTGCTCTCCGCCATGGCGGGTGCTTCTTTCGGCGCGTTTTGTGCGCTTCAGATTGACGGCGCAACCATGGGCAAGGTCATTGTGATCATGCTGCCGCTCGGGATTCTGTTTACAGTTCTCACCGGCGGTTTCAAACTTACGGAAGGGGAACTGCCTAAAGATCACTTCTGGCTTCGCGTTGTTCTCATCGGTGTATTAATCGGTTTTTATGAAGGATTTTTTGGTCCGGGCGCCGGAACGTTCTTTTTGATTGCGCTGCATGTGTTTTTAAAGATCGGAATGGTTCAGTCGTCCGGCACTGCCAAGGCTTTTAATATCGCAGCCAACTTTGCTGCGTTTATGACTTTTGCTTCCGGTGCTGCCGTTTGTTATGAAATCGCCATCCCGTGCGCCATTGCCAGCATGCTGGGAAATCGAGTAGGGGCTTATTACGCGATTAAGATCGGCGGTAAATTCGTCCGAAACATTCTCTACATCGTTCTAATTATTTTGATGGTTTCGCTGGTCTACAAATTTTTTATTGCTTCCTAAATTCCAAGTATTAGGCAATAGGTAAAAATACTTCACGCTGCCGCGTCGCGTTTACGGAGCAACCACTAGTGACGAACTACTGATGGTGGGTTAAAGTGGAGAAATATAGTTGAATGACCAGTAAAGCAGGGCACAATCTCGTTGCGGCTCAACCCTTCCTGATAAATTTCCATCGTTAAGAAAAAATGCAGGTTATTGAGAATAAAGAGAATTTCAGCGGAAGTCGTCTTTGCGTTTCTGCGACAGGAGCCGCCTTCATGGACGGTTTTGTCCTGACGTCTCAAGGCTTCATTTTCCTTCTTGCCCAAAGCGTCTTTCAGTTTTCTGCACTTGAACTCGGACTTGTAGCAACAGCCTATGTATTGGGAAGCTTTATCGGCTCCATGGGATTTGGCAAAATCGCCGACGTTTACGGAAGGGCGGTTCTTTTCCGAACTGTTCCCTGGTTCGTTGCAGCTTTATCGATTGCCCAATTCGTTAATTTCAGTCCCTTAAGCTGGTTTATTTCAAGATTTTTGTTTGGTTTAGCGATTGGAGGGGATTCTCCGATCGCTCAAGCCATGCTGTCTGAGAACTCTCCCAAATCTCTTCGTGCGAAACGGTTGGTTCTCTTAATGACAGCTTGGTTTATCGGTGCGATAGCCGCGGCTGTTTGTGCCTATATGACGGTTAAAGCCGGTCTGCCCTGGGAGTTTTTTGCTGCGATTCCCTGCGTTATCGGACTGATCTTAGGAGTTGCTCGTTTTAATGCTCCGGAGTCCGTTCAGTGGTTAAAAAGCAAGGGCCGAATCAAGCAAGCGGAAGAGAGCCGTCTTCGTTTAGGTATTGAAGCTGAAGAAGCAAAACATGAAGTAAAGGCGGCTCATCAGGCAGCCTTGTTTAAGCCAATAAACCTAAAAAATCTTGCATACCTTTCTGTTTTTTGGATTTGCCAAGCGATTCCGGTAACGGTTCTTTTGATGTTTGGCCCGGTTCTTATCGGAGCATTAGGAACTTCGAACTTTGACACTGACGTCGGACAACTGGTCCTGACTGACTCATTCTTCCTTATCGGCAGCCTTGCCGCCATAAAAATTGTTCCGCATTTTGCACGCCGGCCCGTCATCTTGTGGACTTTCGGAATTATGGCTGTGTCCTTGGCTCTCTTGTCTCCGGGCCAAGTCCTAACAAATTTCGTTGTTTGTCTGTTGCTCTCGATCTACGCATTGAGCTATGGCGTCCAGAGCGTATTGGATTATGTTTATCCGGCTGAATTGTTTCCTACATCCATTCGGTCCACAGCACTCGGCATTCTCGGAAGTGTCTCCAGGGTCGGTGTTTTTGTTGTAACCCTCGGTTTCCCAATGGCTTTTGAGGGTTTGGGCGTCAGCAGTGTACTCTTGATCGGTGCGGCTATATCCATGTTCGGTTTCGTTATTTCATGGCTTTTTGCCCCGGAACCGTCCCATCATTAATGGGTTCGTTCTAAAAATATAAGGGAAAATACTTAGGATTGTTGCATTAATCAAACAGTCTAAACAGACTGTTTGATCCTATAATTCTCTCAACAGTCTAGTTAGACTGTTTTGATTAACGAACATTTCTCTTCGGTAAACACTATGTTCAAAACATCGATTCTTTTTACTGCATTACTTTCTGCGGCTGCTCTTACTTCTGTTTCTGCCGCTCCTGTTCAGACAGAGGGTACCGGCATCGGTAAACACGGCGATATTAAACTTGCCGTGACTTTTGACAACGGCAAAATCCAGGACATCAAAGTTCTGGAAGACCACGAAAACAAGGTCTTGGCCGCCAAGGTCTTCACAGATCTCAAAGATGCCGTTATCGCCAACAACTCCGTTAAGGTCGACGGTATTGCCGGCGCGACTTTCTCCTCTAAAGGTTTCTTAAACGCCGTCAGTGATGCAGCAAAGAAAGCCGGTGTCAAACTCTCCGACAAGGTCAAGAAAGATAAGAAAGCTGACGCAGCCATGCCTGCCGTTCAGAATTACGACGTAGTGGTTATCGGTGCAGGCGGTGCGGGTTTTGCTGCCGCAGTTGAAGCTAAGAGCAAAGGCGCTAACGTTGTTCTTATTGAAAAAATGCCGACCGTCGGCGGAAACTCTCTGATTTCCGGCGCTGAAATGAACGTTCCGAATTCTTGGGTTCAGAACAAACTCAATATTAAGGACGACACTCCTGCCAGAATGGCTGCCGATACGCTTAAGGGCGGCGACTTCCAGGGCGACCCTGAAATCGTCGGCGTTATGACAACGAACGCTCTTCCGACAGCTGAGTGGCTGAGAGACACGGTCGGTGTCAATTTTGAAAAAGACAACGTCTTCCAATTCGGCGGTCACTCCAGAAAAAGAGCCCTGATTCCGGAAGGCCATACCGGTACAGAAGTCATTACCAAGTTCTCCGCTCTTGCCGACAAGATGGGCATTCCGGTTATTACTAACATGAAGGCCGAAGAATTGGTCAAAGACAAAGACGGCCGCGTCGTTGCCGTGAAAGCTATTTCCGGCGGTAAGGAGTACACCTTCAACGCTAAAGGCGGTGTTGTTTTAGCTACCGGCGGTTTCGGCGCCAATGCTCAGATGGTTAAGAAGTACAACCCTGCTATTGACGAACGCTTTAAGACAACCGACGCCCCCGGAACCACCGGTGAAGCTCTGTACATGGCAGAGAAGGCCGGCGGTCAGCTCGTCAACATGGGCTACATCCAGACCTATCCGATCTGCGACCCGATCTCCGGCGTGATCGAACTGATTGCAGACGCACGTTTTGACGGCGCCATTTTGGTTAACCAGGAAGGCAAGCGTTTCGTTGAAGAACTCGAACGCCGCGACGTCATCTCCAACGCTATCCTGAAGCAGCCCGGTGCTTACTGCTATGTTCTGTGGAACGACAACATCGGTAAGATTTCGAACACCGTGAAGATTCACGACACGGAATATAAGACCTTCACGAAGCAGGGCATTATGCACACGTCCGACACACTGAAGGGTGCAGCAGACTACTTCCACATTCCTTACGCCAACCTCAAGGCCACGGTTGACCGCGTCAGCCAGATGGCTAAAGACGGCGGCAAAGACTTAGACTTCCATAACCGCGGCGGTCTGAAAGATCTGTCTACCGGCAAGTATTACATCATCAAAGCCGTTCCTTCTACACACCACACGATGGGCGGTTTGAAGATCAATACCAAGGCTGAAGTTTTGGATAAAAACGGCAAGCCGATTCCGGGCCTCTTTGCAGCCGGTGAAGTCACAGGTACGACCCACGGTACCAACCGTCTCGGCGGCAATGCTTATACAGACATCATGGTCTTCGGCCGTATCGCTGGCGACGGTGCCGCTGCTGAAGCAAAAGCCCGCTAATTCTCAGCTCTATTAAAAATCTCATATTTTGATCCTCCCGCCAAGCACGGGAGGACCGGGGGCTTTGCGCCCCCAATTTTCTACCCTTGGAAATTCAAAATGAAAACATTAAAGTTAAGTGCGTGTGTGATTGCTATCTTTGCAACTATGAACGCGAATGCCGTCGAACTCAACGGAAAAAATCTGACTCAGCAAGATGCTTGGGCCATCGCCGAGGGCGCTCCTGTCAGTATTGCCCCTGAAGCAATGAACCGCGTGCAGAAGTCTTACGACCTGGTTTTGGATGCCGCTAAAAACGGTCGAGAAATTTACGGTCTCACCGTCGGTGTCGGTCTCAACAAAGACCATAAAGTCCTTTCTGCCAACGGTGAATTAAGTGACGAAGTTAAAGCAGCCAGCCGCCGTTTCAACTACAGCACCTTGAGAAGTCACAGCGTTGCGGCCGGTCCGATTCTTGATCCGAAACTGGTTCGTTTGGCCATGGCCATTCGTTTGAACACACTGCTGAACGGCGGTTCCGGCGTCCAGCCGAGAGTTGCAGAACTTTATGCCGAATTCTTGAATAAAGGTGTCACACCGGTAATCCCGACAAAGGGCAGCTTAGGGGATGCTGACATTACTTTAGCTTCACACGTCGGTTCCGCCATGATCGGCGAATGGAAAGTTTTAGTGGACGGAAAAGAAGTTCCCGCTGCTGAAGCTTTGAAAGCTAAAAACATCAAACCTCTGATTCCGGAAGGCAAAGATGCTTTAGGCATTTTGTCCAACAGCTCCGTAGCTATGGCGCTTACGATGGATGCAGCTAAGGCCATGGGTCAGATTCTGAAAGTTTCTCCGATTGTCTACGGCATCAGCCTGGAAGGTTTGAACGGCAACGTTGCCCCGTTCCTTTCTCAGACAACAGCTTTCCATCCGTTCCCCGGACTGCAGGAAAAGGCTAAAGAATTGCGTGAAGTGCTCGCCGGTTCTTATCTCTGGAAGAAAGATCCGAGCAGAAGACTGCAGGATCCTCTGAGCTTCCGCACAACGGTTTACACATTGTCTGAAGCACAGAATGCACTTAATGACCTGAACAAAGTGATCGATGTTCAGATCAACTCTTCTGATGATAACCCCGGCGTGATGGTTAATGCCGACAAGGCTGATACTCAGTACGACCAGGTCGCTCAGTATTTCATTAAGACACCGAAAGCCGAAGGCGCCATTATCCCGACGGCTAACTTTGAAGTTCTGCCTGTCGCACTCGCCGTCCAGCGCGCAACCGTTGCTTTAGGTCATGTCGGACACAATGCCGTTCAGAGAACGATGCGTTTGGATGAACCGGCCTTTACCGACTTGTCTCGTTATCTGGCTGCTAAAGACAATTTAGGTCATGCCTTCGGTGCAACAGAAGACACTTTGGTTTCTATCTACGCTGAAAACATCGACTTAGCCAACCCGGTATCTCTGGACAGCTTCCCGGTTGAAGGCAACATCGAAGACTCTGCTTCGAATCTGCCGCGGGCCGCTCAGAGACTGAAACGCGCTACAGACAACACGTTCCTGGTTCTTTCCATGGAACTGCTTCACAACACTCAGGCAGCTGACTTGAGAAAGATGCAGAACAAGAACTTCAAGATGAGTCCTGCGACAGAAAAACTTTACAAGGCTTATCGAGTCAACAGCCCGTTCGTTGATCAGGACCGTATCTACACGATCGACCTCCAGAACGGAGACGAACTCCTGAAGAACTATCAGCCCTAATCATTAGAAGACAATTGAGCTGAGTTAATTTGAACGACCGGATCATTCGCCAAAGCGGCAGAATATCCGGTCGTTTTTTTTGATTGGCTGAATGCTTCGGAATACAAAAGAGAAAGTTGCGTAAGAGAGCTTGCGGACTCAGGTTTTACACTGATTGGCCGATGATACGGGAGGCTATTTCCTATTCGCGGAAGCTAAAATTAGGTCGAATAAAAGAAGGTGAGATTTATTCTCAAGAAAAAATGACGGAGACAACCTACAGACCCAGAGTAATGAGCGAGCGCGCGTTAAAGACACGCGCAAAAATTATGGATGCGACTCGTGCGTTTATTGTGCGGGAAGGGGTAGGACGTCTCTCAATCGATAAGATCGTTAAAGAATCCGGCACGAGCAAAGGTGCCTTTCTTTATCACTTTAAGAACCGTAAGGCGTTGTTTTGTGCATTGGTAGAAGAGTACGTCGACCATTTAAACGAGCGCATGAATTTTCACATGAGCAAGTACCAAGATGCCGAGGAACCTTTGATCCTCGGATATGCTTCTTGGTATGAAGACTTCGATAAAGATGATGGAGGTTTTGCGGTTCTGGGCGTTGCGCTGTTAGCGCTTCTTCTGCACGAGCCCGACGCGCTGAAACCTTTCCATGACTGGTACGCCAAGGTTTTTAAGATGGTTCAGGATTCTCCGATTAAGACGCCTCAGCTGCTCACTGCCATCATGGCCTTTGAAGGGTTCTTCTTTACGCACAAGATGGGATTTGACTCCTTAGATAAAGAGACGAAAGAAGCGACCTGGAAGTACATCATCGAGCAGGTTGCACCGCAGCCTAAAAGGAAAACGGTTGAGAGTTCTAAAGAAAAAATTTCCGCTTAATCGATCAATATCCGTAATTGGACAGAATCAGAGCCTTGGATTCATCCGCAGATGAGACAAGGCTCATTTCTTATGGACATTTCAGAGGAAGGGAAGCTCGGAAATCGCCTCTTTTTGCTGTCTGATAAGAGAGAAAAGAGGCTATATCCGGAAAATTTCTCCTCTTAGGTTCTCAAGACGGGAAACCTTATCCAAAGACAAGCAAAACACGGGCCATGAATGAAGATAATTGTTTCTAGTTGAAAATAAGGAAACATGAACAATGAACTCTTCAGACGGGATGTTGATTGTCAACGTGTCGGCAATCCAGGCAGTAGCGATTGCAGCGGTGACCTATTATTTCGGAGCTTGGCTGCGCAAAAAAGTTCCGTTTTTAGAAAAGTACTCCGTGCCGAGTCCGGTCGTGGGGGGTATGTTGGTTGCACTGGTACTTTCCTGCCTGGAATATTTCCATTTCATGAAAGTCAACTTTGACACCTCATTGCAGACGCTTTTAATGCTGGCTTTCTTTACGACAATCGGCCTGTCGGCCAGTCTGAAAATCGTTACGGAAGGCGGAAAGCTTTTAGTCTCGTTCTTATTTGTCATTACCATTCTTTGCGTTCTGCAGAACTTCTTGGGTATGGGCCTGGCAGAAATGATGGGATTGGATTTCCATTACGGTCTGCTGGCCGGTTCGGTTTCAATGATGGGCGGTCTAGGAACGTCTGCGGCTTTCGGTCCGTATTTTGAACAGACTTACGGCGTACAGGGCGGAACGGCAGTGGCCATTACGGCAGCCACTTTCGGCATGGTAGTGGCTTTGCTCATCGGTGCACCGTTTGCCGAGTGGCTCATTCGTAAGTACAAAGTCATTACTCCGAAAGAAGTTGATACGCCGGAGCCGGAACTGCATATTCCGGAAGATCTGGAAACGACAGTTGTTGAAGGAGAGAAAGATCCGACTTATACGCCGCAGCTGCTGAAGGCTGGAACGATCGTTGCCATCTGTATGGGTCTCGGTGCCGTTTTATCTCAGTACATGGGGCAGTACATCACGCTTCCGGCATATATTGGATCCATGATCGTGGCAGCAATCGTCAGAAACGTCGGAGATTTCTCCGGCAAATACACGGTCGAAGGCAAGGGAATGAACGCTATCGCCGAAATCAGCTTGGTGCTGTTCGTGACGATGGCCATTAATGGATTAAAGCTGCATGAACTTCTTAATCTTGCGCTTCCGCTCATGATCATTCTTGCCGGCCAAACCATCCTCATGGTGGTGTTTGCCTGGGCGATGTTCTTTATCTTCGGAAAAACCTACGACGCTGTGATGCTTTGCGCCGGCGGCATCGGTTTCTCCATGGGTTCGACGGCAAACGGCTTAGCCAATATGCAGGCTATTGCCGAGAAATACGGTTCGAGCCCGAGGGCGTGGCTCATCATTAGTTTGGTGGGAGCATTCCTCATCGACCTGATCAATGCGCTGTTAGTTACGTGGATGGGGGCTTGGTAAAAAGGCAGCTTTTTAGGCCCTGTTATCAAACGTAACAGGGCCGAATTTCAATTAATACGTAGTAACACTAATAATGCAAGTTAACGTCAAAATGAGCGTTGTTTTTCGTTTAGTGCCTTTCTTTTTCCATAGAATAAATACGTTCGTCAAGTTTTCTTGACGGTCTACTTAAAAATTATTTTATTTTTAATGGAGTTAAATCCGATGAAAAAACTCGTACTCTTGCTCGCCAGCTTCTGCTTGATGACCGCCGCTTCTGCTGCCTACAAAGACGGCACATACGAAGGTCAGGGCGATGGCAACCACGGTAAGATCGATGTTTCCGTCGTTATCAAAGGCGGCAAGATTGCCGATATTAAGGTCCTCAAACACACTGAAACCGACATGATCATTCAGGCTCCGATCGACAACATGATCCCTGAAATCATTAAGAAGAACGGCACTAAGGGTGTTGAAACTATCGCCGGAGCAACAAACTCCTCCAAGGGTATCCTTGCCGGTGTTAACGCTGCTCTTGCCAAAGCTCAGTAATTTCTGCTGAACAGTCTTTCTTCGAAAGAAGAATGAACTCAGGGGGTCTCTTGCGGGGCCTCCTTTATTTTTGCTCAAAATTTTCTCTTTTCTAAAGTCTGACGAATCTCAGTAAAAACAAGGCTTCATATTCGTTGGCATATAACACTAAGATGTTAATATCAACAACTGTGTTTGATTGCAGACGGTCAAGATTTGATTAGCTGTATAACTTGTCCGAAAATCCCTCTTCCTTGCGCAAAAAAGATGCGTAGGTCATAGATATTTTCGGTATGGATTCAAACAACGGTATTTGTCTTGGACGCATCCGGCCGAGCGCTGTTTTATCAGTCGGGAAAGAGAGAAAAAAATGGGTCAGGCTAAAAATACAATTTTGATTGTGGATGACGTCGAGCTGAATCGAGACGTCCTGTCTATCATGTTCTCTCAAAGACATGAGATCGAATTTGCCGAAAGCGGTCCTGAGGCGCTGGACATTCTCCGCAAGAAAAAAGAAGACATCTGTGCCATCCTTCTTGACTATGTCATGCCTGAGATGGACGGTTTAACCTTTTTGGAGGAGGCGATCAAAGAAGGATTAGTGGAGAGCATTCCTGTCTTTCTGATTACGGCATCCTTAGAGCATGACGTTGTGCATCGTGCTTATTCGCTGGGCGTGGCTGACTATATTCAGCGTCCGATTTCTCCGTACATCGCTCAGCGCCGTATAGAGAACATTATTGATTTATTTAAGACACGTGCAGCTTACAAGAAACTTCTTGAGATTAACAGAACGCTTTTAGAACGTCTGAGCGAAGTCGATGACTCCATTACCGACGTCCGAAATCCTTAATAACTATTGAAGAAACCAAGCGACCGGAGAAGATCCTCTGGTTATTGTTATTCATCGTAATCACCGGTTTCTCTTTCTAAATATTCCTTTTGACTGAGCGTGATCTGAGCATCGTTCTTCCACATGGTCACCCAGCCGTCCAGCATCCTGGAATCCTGGATGTCAACTTCCAGACGCCAGGTTCCGTCTTCTTTTTTAAGCAATTTCTGAGAAGTGTTGAAAGGCGTTTCCTCTAAGTTCTTTGCCGTGACATCGCTCTTGAACTCCAATATCCAGTGGACCCATTCTCCATTGCTGTAATTAAAGTGACGGTCGTGAATGTAAGACTGGAGATCAAACTCTTCCGGGCGGTGCGCATCAAAAGAGGTGACTTCAGCCTTTTTGAAACGATGAAGCGCCAGATGGACGACGTTGTCGAAATGATCGAACTGACAAATTAAGTAGAGTCGGACATCTTGCTGAACCAGGGCAAGAGGAGAGATAACGGCGCTCGTGGTTTTGCCGTTCATGTTGGTGTATTCGATTCTGAGTTTCTTTTCCGAATACAACGCTTCGGAGACCGCATCAAAGATTCTCGGAAGTACCTTGGAAGGCATTTGCGGAATTGAGGATGAAATGACGCAGACTTTGTTGAGCCATTGATTTTCTTTGGCGTTCGAACCTTTTTCCTTGAGCATTTCGGAAGCCGCATCAAATAAGAATCCCAACGATTTGAGGACGGTTCCCGGAATCTGATACTTCATGTGCTCCTGCGCAATTCTCAGAAGCAGACATTCATTCGGTTTTAAGTGAATATTGTCGGTGATGGAATCCGTGCGTTCTCTTCGGTAACCGTAGGCATTTCCTCGGTCGTCGCGCACCAAACCGTATTTACCGCAGTCATACATTTGCTTCAAGTAACGCTGCAGTGACCGCCTGCTGACATCAATGTTTGCGGATGCCAAAGAATTAAGAATGTCGTCCACCGAGACAAACCGTTTGCTCAGCGGTATTCGATTGAGAATCTCCAAAATGATCGATGCTTCTTCTTTTTTATCGTGTTTTCTTCCCATCCTTAGGCTCTCCAAGGTCAAATTTCTGTCGCAAGGCGCGTATTGATTTTTATTTTAATCGGTTTTACTGCGTCAATTTCTTTCGCTTCAAATGCAAAAATAACAACATAGAAGGAGAACAAAAATGCCTCGCAGAAGAACAAGTGTCTTTGAAAAAATGTTTAGTGATAACCGTCTTCGTTCTATTCCGGATTCAGAACAGCAGGGTACCTTGTGTGTTGAATATTGGACATCCAAGATTTTGATCGAACTCTCCGGCTATAAATCGTTGGAACTCGATGATGTGCAGGAGATGGCAAATATCCGAGTGGTCAAGGCGTGGCAGCAGGAAATCGAAAACGACGTTTCGGAACTTTACGAACTTAAAGGAAAAGAAGAAGGCGACACTGAATTACTTGACGATGCAGGAGACAGTGTTTTTAGTCGATACAAATCTGTGAAAACAGAGCTTAGAAAGCGCATCGACAATCCTCCAGTTTCCATGAAGAAGGTTTATCGCAACATTAAGAAAGAGATTGATTTGCACGGTTTCTACCCGAAAGGTTTTGCGGCTAATCTTGAACTCATCAAAGAAGCCTATGACCTTTCCGAAGATGAAGGTCTAGTCACCGCCTTCATCTTCTTCACTCTTGCCTATCGAAACTTGAGAAGAGCCCTGAACTCTTTCAGTTATTCCGACCGCGGCTTTTTCCTCGTGCTGGAGGTCATCGCAAAAACGTTGGGCCTGCCTTTGGAAAAGGTCCAAGAAATGCTCGGGCCGGATGGCAAACTTATCCGAATGGCAATCTTCGGCGTAGACAGAGAGTCTTCTAATATTGATTTCGAGGACTACTTTGAATCCAAATCCGGTATTTCCTTCTTTGATCTCTTCTTCGGGAAAATCGAAAAGAAGCAGCTTGTAAGTTCAATCCTCACTCCTTGCAACAAGTCTCGTCTCACGCTCGAAGACGTCAAGTATCTACCTGTGATTGACTCTTTAGTCGTTCCGTTTTTAAAGGGGATTAAAGATGAAGGCCCCAGAGGCGTCAATGTTCTTTTGTATGGTCCTCCTGGTTCTGGAAAGACGGAATTAGGAAAACTTTTGATTGAACAAGCCGGTAAAAAAGCTTACACATTAAAACTCGGAAGAGAGGAAAAGGTTTTGGCTTGCTGGGAACGAGCCTGCAAGTTAAGTCGGAACGACGCCGTCACGGCAATTCTGATTGATGAAGCGGATGACGTTTTCAACAGCGATCTGGTCCAAGGAACGACTGATCGTACAAACAAAGCGCGCATCAATACCGCACTCGAAAACACTAAAAAGCTGACCGTGTGGACAACGAACTCTCTGCGTTCTATGGATGCTGCCATTATCAGAAGATTTCATTTTGTCCTAAAGGTTGGTTATCCGCCTCGAGCTCAAATGGAGAAGCTCGCACAAGGAGCATTGGCCAAATCTTTGTCTGAAGAAAACATTAGTCGTCTGGTGAATACGGAAAATCTTTCTCCGGCACTTGTCGCTCAAGTCGGAGAGATCGTGGACAACCTCCAAGGTAATAAAGTTAAGTTTCCGGAAGACTCTTTGATGGCTCTTCTCGAAGATATTCTCAAAGCACAAGGTTTTGGAAAACTGGCTGCCGCGACGAAGAAAATCGGAAAGTTCGACCCTGCTTTAAGCAACTCCGATACAGATCTGGAAGCTTTATCGAAAGGCCTCAAAGAAGCGGGCGCCGGAAGGTTATGTCTTTACGGTCCCCCGGGCACGGGCAAGACAGAATTTTGTCATTGGCTCGCAAAGAAGCTTGAACGCCCTCTCATCATGAAAAAAGCGTCGGATCTTCTGAACTGCTATGTCGGCGGTACAGAACACAATATCGCCGCTGCCTTTGAAGAAGCAAAAAGAGAAAATGCCGTTCTACTCTTTGATGAAATTGATTCTTTCCTTCAAGATCGAAGAACCGCGAATCATTCCTGGGAAGTTACGCAAGTCAACGAATTTTTGACTCAGATGGAGTCTTATGAAGGCTACCTTGTGGCAACAACGAACCTTTTGGATCTGATGGATAACGCTTGTCTGAGAAGATTCGACTTGAAGGCCAAACTCGAATACATGACTGATGATCAGGCAGAAGAAATGTACAGAAGACTGGCTCAGAAGTGGAAATTCTCTGTCGGAAACGAAGTGAACAATCTGCGGAAGATCAGAAATCTTTCCCCGGGAGATTTTGCGGCTATCGACAGAAGACTTCGTTTTACCAAAGCTGTTTCCGGAGAAAAGATTGTCGACATGCTGAAAGTTGAAACTCAACTGAAGGAAGGCCAGATGTCTTCTTCCAGAAGAACCATCGGATTCCTGGATAACTAATGAAATTAAGCTATGGTCGCTTTGAAAAAATAAAGCGGCCATTAGCTTGGCCGCAAAAACTCCCGAGGAGAGGCGGGAGTTCAAAAATAGTTTGACAATTTTTAGGAATGATTAAGGTACAGCCATATCAAAGCGTTTGTCTTCTGCGTTCTTGTGGCACTGACGGCAGTAGAGAACGCTTTGTTCGTGTTCTTTATGGCAAAGTGTGCAGCGAAGCTGTCCGGCATGAGAATCATGCGGGTTTAAAGCTACTTTCTTTGCGGCAGAAGCAGCGGCTAAGTCCTGGTAGTTATGGCATTTCATACAAGCCTTGGACTTGGCAGCGGCAACCGGAGCGGAAGAGTTGTGACACTGTTCGCAAGTCACGCCTTTTTGCATGTGCTTTGCCATGGTGGGAGCAGCCTGAGCAGTACAGAAGGCGCCGGCTAACAGAATTGCTGCGGTGGTAATGAGGCGGTTAAATTTCATTTTTTTCTTCCGTTTTTAGACCCGGACCCTACGGTCCGGGCTTCTCTAGAAGTTACTTACCGGCTTTGACATCGGCAAGAGCGTTGTCAGCAGCTAAGCGGCCGCTGGTCATAGCGAACGAAGAGGCAGAGCCTTCGCAGCGGAGGTCGTAAGAAGAGTCATACAAACCGCCGATATCCTGACCGACGACATAGAGGTTGTCGATCACGTCGCCCTGCGGATTCAGAGCCTGGAACTTCGGATTGACAGTGACGCCGCCCAAAGTTAGGAAGAATGCGCGGATGCCTTTCAGAGCATAGTACGGACCTTTTTCCATATTGAAAGTTGCAAGGTGTTCAGGCAGACGGCCGAATTCCGGATCTTTACCAGCTTTAGCGTATTCGTTCACCTTGTTCATTGTTTCTTTCAGGTTGGAAGCAGGTACGCCGATCTGTGCAGCTAGGTCGTCGATTGTGTCAGCCTTGAAAGCCCAACCTCTCTGCTGACCGATTTCGAAAGTCTTCGGAAGAGCCTTCAGAGGAACGCCGGCAAGAACGATGGCGTTGAACGGAAGCAAAGCGCCCTTGTTAACCAACTGATCATATTTCTGCTGGTCGATGATGTTGTACATTACGCCGCCGGCACTTGTCATGGCATTGTAGACATCAACGAAAACAGCACCACGGGATTCGTTGAAGAAGCGTTTGCCGTGCTGATCAACCCAGAGCCAGGGCTGAGCCAAAGCGCAGCGGCCTTGCTTGAGTTCATCAGCGCCCATGAACTGGTTGATCGGGGGCAGGTCGGCGAGGTACGGAGCGTTACCTGCAATGGTATGCATACCTTTAACGCCTGCACCGACTAACTGAGCCATTTGGATGCCGTCACCCGTACGGCCGTCACCGTTCTTACCGTCGGTTACAGGACCGCGGTACCAAACCGGTTCAAACATACCTAGAGCAGAGGAGTCGTTCACGTACTTGGCGAGCATTTCTTTATTGGATTCGAAACCGCCGGTAGCGATAATGACTTTCTTGGCCTTGACGATGACTTTTTCGCCTTCGCCGTCGACAGCTTCAACACCTACCACTTTACCGTTTTCAACGATCAGTTTCTTGGCCGGGGTTTCGGTGAGGATTGTGCCGCCTTTGGCGCGAACTTCCTTAGCGAAGCGCTGGATGATGCCGGCAGCACCGCCTTTGAACAAGTGCCATGTCATCAGGGATTCATCTTTCGGATACATGGTGCGGATGCCGCAGCATTTGACGCCTTTGTCCATAACCCAGTCTATGGTCTTTCCGGATTCTTCAATCAGAACACGAAGGACGTGCGGGTCAGCGCGATAGTGATGGTACTGCAGAGCGGCAGTAAGAACCTGGTCAACGGTGGTGTTGATGTTGTGTTCCTTCTGATAACGGGTGCCGACGCCAAGACTTCCTTCAGGGAAGTTTCCGCCGCCGCCCAGGGCAGCTTCTTTTTCGAGGACGATCGGTTTAGCGCCTTGGTCAACTGCGCTCTGAGCTGCTGCCAAACCGGACAGGCCGCCCCCGATGATAACGAGGTCGGTCTCATAAACCTGCGTTGCGAATGCAGGAAGCGAGAAAGTGGTGAGTAAAGAGGCTGCGATAGCAGATGTAAGCAGACTTCTACGAAGCATCGTAATTCTCCTTGTTTTGTGGTTATTAAGTGGTGTACCGCTTGGTGTTTCTAGGAGTATCTTAAGCGTGCCTTATGGCGATATACTTTGCGCAAGTTGCACTCCTATCTTTGCATTGTTGACAAAGGGTTATCACTGTGGCGGACATTACCAAACTTTCTATTGACGATACGAGGTTTCTTGCGGAGCTAGAAAAGACGGGCGTTTTGCTTCGCGCGGGGTTGTTGTTAAATTTGTCTCCGTCTTCCTCAAGCAGGAACTTTTCTCGGATACGTTCGTACTTTCCGCAGGAAATTTTTAGACAAATGGAAGGAATCTGGGTGCCGACAAACTACTACCTGCAGATCAAGCCGCAGATTCATCAGATTTTGGAAGCTTCTGAAGCGATGATGGATATGCAGTTTGATCCGAGTCAATCCACAAGGACTTTTGTCTTGAGCTCAGTGATGACCGAAATCTCTGTCGTGATTTCCGGTGTACTGCCGAAAATGATTGAAAGAGCGCCGAAAGTACGATTAGACCTGAGCAAGCACGACAATGAGATCGCCGCTGTAAGTGAAGGCAAAGCGGATTTTGCGGTAATCACGGACGTTGATCTGGCGCCGGATCTCCACCGAATGAAGCTTTACCCGCTGGATCGTGTGTTGCTTGTCAGGAAGGGGCATCCACTTACGCAACTCAAAGGTCCTTTGTTAACTCGATACCTTCAAGTTTATGACCGTGTATCTATTCGGACAGGTCGGTCCGCATCCTGGGTCGGCCCTGAGCAAGGCTTATTCCAATACGAAAGGTTTATGGAACACACGAGGTTTTCTACGTCGCGTTTCTATTCTGCATGGGGCGCTATTGAGAAGACGAATTTGATTTCGGTTTGCGGCTGGCGTGCTGCAGAGCTGGCAATGAAGGCCTATAAGTTAACGGCGCTTCCCTTGCCAATTGATTTTGAAGAGACCGAAAAATGGAATGTTCTGATTTGGTCGGACAGCAAGCACCGAGATCCGGCGCATAAATGGATGAGAGGGCTCTTTAAAGAATGGGCGATTGAAGATGCCGAGCGAATGAAGAAACTCAAAGAAAAAGACCTCGGTGTTCCGAAATATAAATAAGCGGCCGTGAAGGCCGCCCATTGAGAACTAGAGCGCTAATGATTAGGCGTTTTCAGATGCTGTCTGATCGACGCAGCAGGCAAGAGCATTAAAGCCGCCGTCGATATAGATGGTTTCCGCAGTGATTCCAAGAGAATTGTCGGAAAGAAGGAAGGCTGCGGTGTTGCCGACTTCATCAATTGAAACCAAAGAACGACTCGGAGAAACGGCTTTGCACTGAGCCAACATTGAGCTAAAGCCTTTAATGCCGCTTGCGGCAAGAGTCTTAATCGGGCCGCAGGAGAGTGTGTTGGCGCGAATGCCTTGCGGGCCGACGTCAGCAGCAATATAGCGGGTAGCAGATTCAAGCGCTGCTTTGCAAAGTCCCATCGTGTTGTAATTGGGAACGACCTTTTCTCCGCCGAGGTAAGACAATGTCAGCAAAGAAGCTTTGTGGCCGGCCATTAACGGGACCATTCTCTTAGCCATCGCAATGTAGGAGTAAACGGAGACGTTCATTGCGGAGAGGAAGCCTTCGCGGGAAGCGCCTTCGAGGAAGCTGCCGCTGATGGATTCGCGGGGCGCCCAGCCGATCGAGTGGACAAAGCCGTCAAAACCGTCGGTCCAGCGATTGGCGAGTTCAAGGGCTGCTAAATCAATTGATTCATCGAAAGATGCATCTAACTTAATGACTTGTCCGGCGCCGAATTCATCGGCAAAGCCCTGCACGCGTTCTTTAAAGCGTTCGTTGTTATAGGAAAGAGCTAGTTCAGCGCCTTCTCTGGCACAAGCCTTTGCAATTCCATAAGCAATAGAGCGATTAGAAGAGATTCCAGTGATCAGGAATTTTTTACCGGTTAAGAAACCCATGACGTGTTCCAATGATTAAAAAACGCCATTTTATCAGCCTGAACGAAGTGGCTAGGTACGATTAGAGGTTGCGGAGGATCCAAAAGAAAGCGGATGTTACTTTTAGAAGATGATTAGAAGGAAAATTGCAGTGCAGTCTAGTCGACAGAGCTGTCCGAAACTTTGAGAATTTTTGCATCTTTCTGAAGGTCGTTCAAGAACTCTGTTGTCTGAAGTCTTTCAAGTTCTGAAAGCACTTTTGGCTTAACTTCTTCATAAGAAGGAAAGGGGACCTCACGTTTTTCTTCGAGAAGCACCACGTGATATCCGAGCTTGCTTTTGAAAGGAACCGGCAGAAGGTCGCCCGGCTGAAGAGCGAGGATGGCTTCGGCGAGGCCCGGAACCAAGACATTACGAATATTCGTAAAAGGAATCTGTCCGCCGTTTTGAGAGGTACTTTGGTCCAAAGATCTCTCTTTAGCGAGAGAACCAAAATCGGAACCTACCTTGAGAGATTGAATAATTTCTCTAGCTTCTTCCGGTGTCTTTACCAAGATATGTCGAAATTTGATTTCGTGTGGATCGTAGCTAGAGAGAAGTGAGTCGTAACGATTCCGAACCTGTTCTTCCGTGATCGGATGCTCAGAAGCATATCTGCGGCTCAGAATCGATCCGTAAAGCTGAGCCTGTTTTTCCGAAATCAAAACACGAACTCGAGGATCTTCTAGAAGACCTTCATTTCTGGCAGCTTGTTCGATGATTTTTTGTTCGAGAAGAATGCTTCGGGCTGCGTTTTTAAGCTGCTTTTCATTGGTTACGCCGTTGGCTCTCAGGAAGTCCATTAACTGCTTTTGTTCTTCTACGGAAACAAATTGTCCGTTAACCGTAAAGGCAGTTTGAGCAACGGCTGCAGGAAGGACGCCGGCAAGCGCAGCGGCGAGCACAAAGGACTTAAGCACCTGCAGCCTCAAATAAAAATATTAGTGGCGAGATTCGCTCGGCGCCAGCAATGTCATATTGATGTTGTGAATACCGTGACCGATAAAAGGTTTCAAGTATTCGTAAACGATTCGGTGTCGGTCAATTTTCGGCAGACCTTCAAAACGTCTGGAAATGACAAAGAGGTGGTAGAGGGAGCCTGCAGCAGGAGCTCTGCCGGCTTCAGGTCTTGTGTAATCAGTAAAGCGAAGCTCGATTGGGAAAATCGGCTCAAGCGCTTGGCTGATTCTTTCTAATGTGGGAGTGTGACTCATCTTTATTTTCCTTCCGAATCAGATTCAGGGATAAATCGGGAAATATAAAAGCCGACGCCTAGGGTAAAGAGGAGCGTCAGTCCCATCAGCCCGAACAGTTTGAAATTCACCCACACGTCGGTGGAGCATGTGTAGGCAACTATAAGATTAAGAACACCGGTAACGGCAAAAAAACCGATCCAACCGCGAAGGAGAATATTCCATGCAGGTTCCGGAAGAGAAACTTTATTACCGAGAAGCGACTTAAGGAAGTTCTTATGCATGAAAGAACCGCCCAAAAGGATTCCGCCAAAGATCCAGTAAAGGATCGTGGGTTTCCATTTGATGAACATTTCATCGTGAAGCCAGATTGTCAGAGAGCCGAAGACTAAGATGACGGCAACAGAAATCCACAGCATCGGATCAATCTTCTCACGGCGTACAAATTTCACGCCGATCTGAAGAAGCGACACGATTATCGCAGCAGCCGTGGCACAAATAACCGGGGCCTGGTCGGCTTGAAAGCCGCTTCCCAGCCATTGGTTGCAAAGCGCAGCCGCAGAGTCCGGATTTGTCTGAGCAACTTTAAATGTGCCGAAGAACAAAATCACCGGCAAAAGGTCGTAAAGGAACTTCACACTCTTTTTTCCAACAACAAAATCGTTTCAGGTAATGAAACTTTCAAATTCAATGAATTCTACTTAAAAATCCGTTTTTTGTTAAATAGAGGTATATCATTACGCGACTCTTAAGAACAGCTGGTTTCATCCCTAATTTACAGGGATAATCTTATTTACTCTCCCCGCTATTAGCCGACTTTAGAGATTTTCATTTTCAATTGGCAAAAAAGGCCGCCGAAGCGACCTTTCCTAAGTATCAATGGAAATTACTTAGAGGATTTTTTCTTAGCCGGAGCGGCTTCAGCGATCTTAGCGTTCTTCATCAGATCAGCCATGTACTGCTGAGCCTGACGCTGTGCAGCAAGATTCTGAATCTGAGGTTTCAGAGCATCGAAAGAGGGCAGAGGAACTTCACGCTTGTCCTGAAGCTGGATAACGTGGTAGCCGAGTGCGCTGTGGAAAGGAACGGGAAGAAGAGCACCTTTGTTCAGAGCCATTGCAGTTTCTGCAAATCCGGGGATAGCGATTCTGCGGATGTTGGTGAACGGGATTTCTCCGCCCTGAGCTGCTGTACCCTGATCCAAAGATTTTTCTTTGGCGATCGTTGCAAAGTCACCGCCGGCGTTCAAAGACTTGATGATGTCTTTGGCTTCTTGTTCTGTTTTAACAAGGATGTGACGAACTTTGATTTCGTTCGGATCGTACTGTTTTTTAACTTCTTCGTAAGTTTTCTTGAGGTCCGCATCGGTCAGCGGGTGGGCAGCAGCATTTTTGCGAACTAATTCAGCGGAGTAAATTTCTGTCTGACGTTCTGCAATCAGCGCTTTGACGGCAGGATCCTGGGCGATATTGGCTTTTTTAGCCGCTTCTTCAATGAGTTTTTCCTGAGCGAGGATGCTGCGGGCAGCTTCGAGCTGCTGTTTCTGGTCTTTGACTCCGCGGTCAGCAAGAACTTTCATGAGTTCTTGCTGATCTGCCACGGAAACTGTCTGACCGTTAACGGTGAAGGCAGTCTGAGCGAAGACGGGAGCGGCAAGGGCTGCCAGGGCTGTTGCGAGAAGAAGTTTTTTCATAATTAAATTTAATTTATCCAAAAAATGCGAGGAAGACTGCTTAGATAACTGCTCTTAACCGTTTTCTTCGCCTGAGTTAACCGCCTCATTCTACTCAATTTTGCGAGTGCGGGTAATTCAAAATCACACTCGGGAAAGCTCTAACAACCTCTTGAATTTTTTGAAATTAGAAAGAAAAGAATCGCAAATGTGGGGGAGGAACCTTTGACGGAAGAAAGTGTCGATGGAGGATCTTTCAATCCGAAAATGCAAACTTAGCCGGAGCGAGAATTTTCGATTTCTACAAACCAACTTTTCTTGTGGATTCTGATGTTCTTACAATCAGACTAGACTTTGGGCTTGAAGTCGAGTGTATATATGCATAAATTTAATAAAAAGTTATATTAAATTTATATTAGACATGAATAATCCTGTTTTCTACTATTGAGCTATCAAAGCAAGTTTTCTCAGAAGCTTCCTATCAATAGATTGAATATAGGTGACCATCGTGTTGAAACTCATTTCTGCTCTTCTTTCCTCTCTGTTGGTTATGGAATCTGCTGTTGCAGTAGACGAACAAAATCCTGCCGGTGATCAGCTGGTAAAACGGGGCGATGCCATCCAGAGCATTAAAGGAAGCGACAAGATATTTACCGGTGAAGTCAAGATCGTCCCTCTGTCTGAATCTGTTCCCGGGATGCCGGTATCCAGTGCATATGTAATTTTTGAACCAGGCGCCAGATCTTTCTGGCACACACACCCGATCGGACAGGTTCTGATCATTGTTGAAGGAGAAGGCCGTTCGGGCGTCTATGGAAAACCAGTGAGCGTCCTGAAAAAAGGCGATGTGGTTGTATGTCCGAAAGGCATCAAACATTTCCATGGCGCAGCTCCCGACAAGAGAATGGTTCAAATGACGGTTACCGGGTACGATCCTCAAGGCAAGAACGTGACATGGATGGAACCGGTCACGGACCAGCAGTACAAGAACAGCGAGAAGTAACAACGTTTCCTTTCCTTAAATGATTAGGCCGAAGATCCGTAGGGGTTTTCGGCCTAAATTACTTTCTAAGACTCCCCGACTGTTTCTTTTGTACTGATAAGAAGAATATTTCTCATTTTCGTTCAAAAACTCTTACAAATTAGGCATCGTTTTGTCGCTATCCGGGGGCCGATTGAACGTTGTCTTAAGACAAGCGGATTATCCTTAGCAAACAATTCGTTAAAACAGAATATTCGTATCTATGAAAATTGCGAAAAAACTTGCTGTCGCGGCTTGCGTCGCTTCAGCCTTTACTATGATGAATACACAAGCAGAAGAAACAAAAGCACCGGTCAGCGTCTCTCAAGCCGGTACTGCACTTCCGGCCGGTGTGACCCAAGGGCCGAGTATTGAAGGCGTGACAGAATATCGTCTTACCAACGGATTACGCGTAGTTCTTTTCCCGGATGCCTCTAAAGATACGGCGACCGTTAACATGACTTATCAGGTCGGTTCTCGTCAGGAAAACTACGGCGAAACCGGCATGGCTCATTTGCTCGAGCATCTGATTTTTAAAGGAAGCAAAAACTTCCCGAATCCGACCAAAGAATTCACGAACCGCGGTTTCCGCATGAACGGTTCCACTTGGCTCGACCGTACTAATTACTTTGTCTCCTTTACTGCTACAGAAGACAACCTCAAGTTCGCTTTAGCTTGGAGTGCTGACGCTATGCGCAACTCCTTTATCGCTAAAAAAGACTTAGACAGCGAAATGAGCGTTGTGCGCAACGAATACGAGATGGGCGAGAATCGTCCTTCCAGCGTGTTGATGAAGCGTATGCAGTCCATGATGTACGACTGGCACAACTACGGCAAGAGCACCATCGGCAACAGAAGCGATATCGAACATGTTCGTATCGAAAACCTTCAGGCTTTTTATCACCGGTATTACCGCCCGGACAACGCTGTCTTAACAGTCAGCGGTAAGTTCGATGTCCAGAAAACGCTGGAATGGATCGTTAAAGATTTCTCTTTAATCCAGAACCCGAAAGAAGCGCTTCCAGCTGAATGGACAGTGGAACCGACAGCGGACGGTGAACGCGTGTTTGAGATCCGCCGCAAAGGCGAAACTCAGATGGTTGCTGTCGGCTACCGCATCCCGAGCGCTTTACATCCGGATGCTTTAGGCGTGGAAGTTGCAACTGAAGTGTTGGCCGATTCTCCTAACGGCCGTCTGTACGAAGCCTTAGTAAAAACCGGACTAGCAGCAAATGTTTTCGGTTACGCCGTCGGCGCTAAGGAGCCCGGCTTTGTGATCTTCGGTGCCTCCGTTAAGAAAGGCGAATCGCTTGAGAAAGTTAAAGATAAGCTTATCGAAACGATTGAAGGCTCTTTAAAGCAGAAGCCGATGACTTCTAAAGAGTTAAACAGAACCAAGGCTCAGATGGAAACCATGTACGAACGCGCCTTTGCCGATCCGGAAGGATTTGGTGTCGGCTTATCAGAGTACATTGCGCTGGGCGACTGGAGACTTTTCTTCTACGGCCGCGATAAGACTAAAGACGTCACTGCTCAGCAGGCTGACAGTGCAGCAGACAAATATTTCGTGCGTGACAACCGAGTTGTCGGACTCTTCATTCCCGATGACAATCCTCAGCGCGCAGAGATCACAAAAGCTCCGAGCGCGGATGAACTGCTGGCTAATTACAAGCCGCAGGGAACTGCTCAAAAGATTGAGGCTTTCGACTCTTCGTTCGATAACCTCGACAAGAGGACACAGCGTATTGATATCGGCGATTTGAATATTGCTTTGCTGCCCAAACAGACACGCGGTGAAACCGTGACCGTTTGCATGAAGTTCAAGTCCGGCGACGAGAAGAATCTTTTTGGTAAGGCTAATCTTCAGCCTGTTGCTGCTGCGATGCTGACTCGCGGAACAAAGACGATGACTCGCTCTGAAATTGAAGATCGTATGACCGAGCTGAAGATGGCCGGTTCCATTACGAACTTCACGACTACGAGAAAGAATCTTCCGGCCGCTCTTGAGCTTGTGTTTGATGCCATGCACAACTCGATCATGCCGCAGGATGAATTTGATCAGTTTAAGAAGCAGATGCAGGTCATGATCGAAAGCATGCGTGATAAACCTGATGCGCTCGCTCAGAACGCTATTACGCAGCACTTCAATACTTATCCGAAGGGCGATCCTCGCTACGAATACTCTTTAGATGAGTCGCTGGAACAGCTGAATAAGCTTACAGTTGACCAAGTCAGAGCTTTCTATAAAGAATTCGGTGGTACGTCTCGCGGTGAGATTTCGATTGTCGGCGATTTCGATCCGAAGACAGTGGAAAAGATCATTCGTGATGATTACGCCAAGTACGTTTCTAAGGCTCATTACGCTCCGGTCGTAACGGAATATCGTCCCGTTAAAGCCACTCGCGTCGTTATTGATACTCCTGACAAGGAAAACGCAATTATCGTTGCTCGTTCTGTGTTCCCGATCAACGACACAGCTCCGGATGCTCCGGCACTTACCGTTGCCAACTGGATTCTGGGCGGCGGCACAGGTCTTTCCAACCGTTTGATTGAAAGACTTCGCCAGAAAGAAGGCCTTTCATACGGCGCCGGTTCTCACGTTCGTATTCCTGCGAAGGGCGATAACGGTAGCTTTGTTTTCCGTGCGATTGTGGCTCCTCAGAACATGCTTCAGGCAGAAGCCAGTGCCCGCGACGTGATTGCTAAAGCGATTAAAGACGGCTTTACAGATCAAGAGGTAGAGGAAGCCAAGAAAGGTCTGCTGCAGGCAATGCAGGTCGCTCGTTCTCAGGACGATGTGGTTGCCCGCTCCTGGAACGACAAGATGGAAAATCAACGTACATGGGTATTCAGTAAGAAACAGGCGGAAGCCATCTCCAAGCTGACGACGGCTGATGTCAATGCTGCACTGCGTAAATACATCAAACCTGATGAAATTACTTTTGTGTTGGCCGGAGACCAGAAGAAAGCGGCACAGAAAAAACAAGACTAATTTCAGAGGTCGTCAGGGAAATTTGACTGCCGTTTATTGAGATTTTGAGAGCTGAGCCTAAAAACTCGGCTCTTTTCTTCTTTTCCTCAAGCATTGAGAATTTAACTTTTAAGTAACTTATTGATTTTGGATGGTTGAGGTACTGCCTTTCTCTTTGATGGAAAATGAAACCGTCTTCTGAGAGATTAGAAGACGGTTTACAGTGGTTTGAGGTGCCGACCTAAAAGGTCGGCTTAAAAATCGTGTTACTTCGCCAATGTCTTGACGTAGTCGGCGATCTGACGGCCGATAACGGAAGCAGATGTCAGCTGAGCGCCGCCGACGTAGTTGTCATAGAACAAACCGCCTGCTGCGTTGCCGACTGCGAAGAGACCCGGAACCGGACGTCCTTCCGTGTCAAGAACCTGACCGTTCGTATTGATGAGCGGACCGCCGAAGGTAGCTGTCATACCGCCCTGGAACGGAACGGCATAGAAGGGAGCCTTAAGGATCGGACGCGGATTCTTGTGAGTGTTGGGAGGTGTCAGTTCGCCGAGCTTGCCGGCTTTCAGAGCGGCATTGTATTCGTCGACAACTTTCTTCAGCTCAACAGGATTCAGTCCGGCTTCCTTAGCTAAACCTTCGATCGTATCGGCCTTATAGACAGGCGCCTTATGAGAAGAATAAGAGAACCAGTCATTCTTCAGCATCGGAAGATTGTGCGTATCTTCGTCAACAATCATGTAGCCCCAGTTGTCACGAGTCAATGCGGCTGTGTCACGAGACATCTGGACATAGGTCTTGCCTTCATCGGTGTAGCGCTTTGTTTCCTTAGAAACGGCAATACCGGTGTTAACGATGTTCAGCGGGTTAGCGCCTGTAGGTCCGTGGATCGGTCCGCAGTGGTATTGGTCAACGTTAACAACTTTCGGGAAATATGGGCCGGTTAAAAGAATGCTTTCGCCGGTAACAGAGTGGGAACCGCGAACCGGCATGTTGGCGGCAGGAACGCCTGCCATCATTGTCAGCATCATCTTGTTGGCGGAGAAACCGCCGGTAGCCATGACGACGCCGTATTTGCCGAAGTATTCTTCGAACCCCTCTTTGCTCTTAACTTTAACTCCGATAACTTTACCGTTTTGAGGGTTGTCGAGCAGTTCGACCGCTTTGGCGTTGTAGACGATAGGAACATTAAGTTCTTTGGCTTTGGCCAGTAAATAGAGCATCAGCTGTGTACCGCCGGGCTTCTTTTCTCCGATGGTGAGGTGAGCACGCTGGAGCATCGGCCAAACAAGCTTCATGCCGACGGCATATTTAACGCCGACGTAGTCATGCAGCCAGTTCAGTGTCTCGTCTGCTTTTTCAGCAACAAGGCGTGTGAGTTTGGGATCCCCTCGGCCTTGAGAAACCTTCATCATGTCTTCGTAGAATTTATCTACGGTGTCGCCGGTTTCAAGCTTCTTTTCCTGCTGCATCTTGGTGTTGACGCCAAGCATGAAGCCTGCAGAGTAAATGGTGTTACCCGAAGCAGAACTCATCTTTTCGAGAATAACCGGTTTCAAGCCGTCCTGAGCTGCGCGGATGGCGGTGACGATACCACCGATACCTAAACCGCAGATGACTAGGTCATATTCCTTCTTCGGAAGGGCAGCCTGTTTTTCTGCAGCAGAAGCGCCCATAGCAGTAGCACCCATTGTGCCGGCTAAGGAGGCGAGGATGCTGCCTTTGAGGATAGAACGACGAGATGTTTGCATAAAATTATTTCTCCTTGGAAATGAAGCGAAGATTCGTTTCAGTGCCAAGGTTAAATATCCGATAAACAGAAAGCGTCGGCTAATTGTCTCTTGACAATTTCTAAATTTCGGAAGCCTTGTTGCTGAGAGAAGGGAGGTTTGGGAGAAAAAGCGATTTCTTCTCAGTTCTCCTTAATCCATCTTGCTGCGTTTTTGCCGGCGATGCGTCCAAATGTAAACGCATCAGTAAGGCCGTTTCCGCCAAGTCTGTTTTCACCATGAACACTGCCGGTAATTTGTCCTGCGGCATATAGGCCGGGGATAGGAATTCCGAATTTATTTAGACATTCTGCCTGCTCGTTGATAGAGATTCCACCTAAGGTGTAATGAATCCACGGATACATGCGAACCGCCCAAAAAGGTGCAACGCTCGGGCGATGTCTCGGATCGACTTGTTCAAAAGAAACCTTGACCTTCTCGAAAGGAACGTTAATGTCTTTGCATAACGCTTCTAACGTATCGTTCTTCCAAACCTGACCGGCGAAGTAAGCTCGATAGAGATTTTTCTGCTGGCTTTTGTCCAGTCTTTTAACGCTCCGGATATCAACGATTGTCCAACAGCGTTTTGCACCTTGCTTGATCAAAGCTTCGGAGATGGTTTTGCGTGTTGCGGCTTCATCGACAAAGCGTTCACCATCCTCATTAATAAAGACAGTTCCGGGTGCCATTGCATACAGTCTGGCCGAGTATTTACTGAGAATGGAGCCCTCAGGAATACATTCAACTGCATCCATGTTTTCTACCTGAACGCCGGCTTCAATTGCCCTCTGGAGAACTTCTCCTGTTCCGCGTGAATCGGAATACTTGAAATTTAGATTCGGAACATATCGACGAATAAGCTCAGGATTGTTTGCAAAACCTCCGGCACATAGGATTAAAGCTCGTGAGGTAATCACTGAACTTACTCCCTTTGAAGAGATGGTGACGCGAAATCCCCTTTGATTTGGGAGGACTTCAAAAGATTCCAGTCGAGTGGAAGTTCGAATGGAGACTCCGTTTTTAAGACAAGCTGCTGCTAAATTCTGAACATAGGAAGAACCGAGCGCAGTGACAGGCTTATGACTACGGCGGTAACCGGAGCCGTAAATTTGATAAATTTCATCTCCGAAAGTGACGCCGTTTTTTCTCAGCCAATTTAAAGTGTTAGCAGCTTCCTTTGCCAACTTCGTCTGGACTTTTGGATTGCCTCGGCCGTTAGCGGACCGTGTAATTTGCTGCAGATAAAATTCTTCGCTGTCTTTGATGCCTTTACGATTTTGGAACTCCGTGTTGGGGGCGTTGAAAAATCCGCCTGAGTAAAGTGTATCTCCGCCTATAAAAGATTCTTTTTCGATTAAGACAACGGAATCCGAATAGGCTGAAGCCTCTAACGCCGCCGCCAATCCGGCACCGCCTGCGCCGACGACCAGAATTCCGCAGTGAAAATTCTGAGCAATGGCTCTCGGGACTACTCCCAGCAAAGGAAGGGCAAGGATTTCACGTCTTCTGATCATGCTTCTTCCATCTCGTGCAAGAAATCATTAAGTTCTACTGGATTCTCTATATCGAGCTTGCCGTAGACCCTGGCTCTGTGGGTTTGAACGGTACGTTCCGAAATTCCTAAGAGTTTGGCGATTTGAGGATTGCTTAAGCCTTTAGCCAGCTGATAAGAGATGTTCTTTTCAGCAGTGGTCAAGGTGTCAAAGAGTCTCTTGAGGTTTAAGGCATGAGCTTTTTGACGGCGCTCCATGCGGTTCTTTTCAACTGCCTTAGTGACGAGAGACTGGAGTTTTTCCGGTTCAGGCGGTTTAACCAAAAAATTAAAAGCGCCGGCTTCAACGCAGCTCATCGCCATTTCGATATCACCATGGGCTGATAAAAAGATAATCGGAAGATCAGAGCCGCGTCGATTTAATTCCTGCTGAAGTTCTATACCCGTCATTCCGCCCATGCGAACGTCAAGAATGATACAGCCGGGGGCCTCTGCATCATCATCCCTTAAAAAGTCTTCGGCGCTTGAGAAAGATCGAGTTCTAAATCCTGCCAACTGAAGAAAAAACGATTGGGATTCACAAACTGAGGCGTCATCATCAACGATTCGAACGACAGGACTGAGCATTTGATTAGACATTTCTTATTCTTCCTTTTTCTTTACGAACAAGTCCACAGCGATTCCGTTTGGTTCGATCCGTCGGAACGTCAGATGACCGCCGTTATTTTCGATAATACTTAGTACGATGGAAAGGCCGACACCGAGGCCGTCTTTTTTACTTGTTGAAGTCGGCCGTCCCAATGCGGAAAAAATTTCTTCCGAAATCTTGGGACCATTATCCGTTATCGTTATTTTCCACATGTGCTTTTGAGCAGTCACAGAAACAGAGGTTTGAGGATTCAGGCTGTTTTTTGCAGCTTTTAGTGCATTTTTTAGAACATTCAGAACAGCAAGTTCGATTTCAAAAGAGTCGCCGACGGCAATTGCTTCTTGCGGTAAGTTTGCCGTGGTTTGGACGCCTTCTATTTCCTCTTTGTTAATACTGTTGATCGCGCGTCGAATGACTTCCACTAAATTAAAAACTTCCGATCGATTGGCCTTGTGTTTAGCATATGAACGAACGTGTTCCACAATGTCACTCGTTCTTTTAGCCTGGCTGTTCATCTGTTTTAAGGCGTATTCCACTCTGTCGTCTTTTACCCCAAGCTGCTGCAGAAGCAGGGAAAGCGCGCTGGCGTAGTAAATCAGGTTTGTGATCGGTTGTTTGACTTCGTGGGCAAAAATCGAGCTCATTTGGGAGATCACGCGGCTTTTTTCGAGAAGGTCTAGTTTTTGGCGGTTTTCCCGAGCCTTTCGTTCTGTCGCTCGCTGGACGGCTAAAGCAAACTTTAACTCTTCCGTACGGCGATTTACGAGCCAATTGACTCGAACTACATGGACCAATATCGCGCAAAGAAGCAATGCAGCTAAGAGAAGTTCTTTCTGATGAGAAAGGATGAAGTCCTTAACAGTTGTTTCTCGCAAATGCTCATAAGGGCCGAGTTTTAGCGATTTCATTAGGTCGTAGACCTTCAAGAAGCCACTGGCCGGAACCCATTCGAAGTCAAATTCACCCTTCGGCATCGAAAGCAGAGAAAGGGATACCGCTTTTACCTCATCGATGGGAGCTGTATCAAGAGCATAAAAAACCGTATCAGGATAGCGTTCCGTGGAACGAATACATGCTTCCGTATTATTCTTAGCCTCTAAAACTCTAAACTCACCGGGCTGGATTTGTCCGGTTGTAAGAAGCTTTTCGTATTGACAGGTTCCCAGAATTCCTACATCGGCAGCTCCGACCTTGACATATGTCGCCACGTCTGGATATTGATAATGAGAGAAGAGCGTTTTAGAGAAAAAAGTATCCGGGTCAAAGCCTCTTGCCGCGATCTCTCCCATTCCAACAAGCATGCCGTCAAAGTCATGAGGCTCGGTAGCTGAAAGCACTCGGCCCTTCAAGTCAGTAATTTTTTGAAGATCTTTTCGGTCATTTCGAACGATAAAGACCGAGGAGACAGCCTCTTTAGGGCTATAAGCGTGGTTACGGCTGACTGTCGCGATCTGCTGAGCTCCTAGTTTAGAGATCAGTGTGACAAAGTTGCCGGCAGAAGAGACAAGGAAGTCCGGCCTTTCCTTAACAACGTTAGCAAGGAGGTTGTGCTGCTGCAGCTCGATAACAGTGATCTTGTAGTCCTTGAGCGTTTTTTGAATGTGCTCAATCGTCGGGACAAAAGTCTCGAGATAAAAGTCCTGATCGAATGTGTCAATTAATCCGATACGAATTTCTCGTTCTGCAGCTAAACTGAGGAACGGGAGGAAGAGTAAGCATAGAAAGACCCATTTGCGCATAAGGAGAAGTTTGGCACAAATGTGATAAATCCTCGTGAGGACTTTTACTAATAATTCTGATAAATAGCCAGGAAAATCTGGCACTGAGCTTGAAAAAAAATAATTTGCAATCGGTTTCTTCAAATACTATGAAGAAACTCGGCTCAGAGGAGGGGGAGGAGTCGTAGTTGGAACTACGGCTCCAGAAGAGTATTACCCCAAACTGATTTTGAAGAATGTCAAGAACTTCACGCTGGGAGGAGCCTCGGTAAATTTAGGGGCTCCTCTATATCACCAGTGATTAGAAGCTATATCTATATCTAGCCTGAAGAGCTTGATCGACACGGCCCTTGTTACCTGCGCCTAGCCCATAATTAAGGCTAAAGCTATGGTTCTTATAGGCACTCTCAACACCAACTTTTCCTTGGAAAAGTGCATTGTTGGCGATACGAGTTTCAAGTTTGTCGGTTGCGGTGCCGTCAGCCAAGCCGAAAGAGTTTTTGACTTTTCTGTGGCCAAGAGCAGGAACAACTGAAACATCAACAAACGGTTTGACAGTTGCCCCGCACGGCGCCTTAACTTCGGCGTTAAATGCGACGCCGACAGGCAACTGAACAAGGTTAACCTTCCTGTTGGTGTATTTGAAGCCATTTGACTTGAAACTGTCGATATGGAATAAGTGTATCTCAGACCTACATGCGGTGTGATCGTAAATTGGTTTGCGACAGCCAGAGGTTTTTCAGCTTTTAAAGCAGCTACGAAAGAATTTCCATTGGGTTTGGCAGAACCACCGAAGGTAGAGGAGATCTTATTCTTGGTATGAAGATAACCAACTGTTCCAATTAAATTGGCGTATTGGTTGGACTGGACACCATAGAAATTAATTCCATAATATTCAATCTTGTTTTTAACACCAGCTCCGGAGTTCTGGCCTCTAATCGATCCTTTACCGAAGCTAAATGCCATACCTGCAGCAAGCCCATTTCCGAAGCTGTAATCGGCACCAACCGCTACGCCGCCCATATCGCTCTTGTAGCCGAACCTGGAAGAAGCGACTTCATACTTGGAGGCTTTGCTGAAGGAGCTGTTTAAGTCGATCCAAAGATCCAATCCCTTCTTATCGTGAGAGTAGGCCGCCAAGGAAGAACCGTGTTCGTCAATCGTATCGAAAATCATGTTCGAGGCGTTCAACGCTGCGATTTGTGTTCCGGAGGCCGCCCCCACCATGGCGATACGGTTCATTTCTTCAGCAGCTCCGGCGAGATTTCCGGAATTAAGGAGCTGACGAACGGATTCCATGTAGGGGTTGTTGGCAAGGAGGCCTTCGCGCGTAGTATTAGGAGCGATCAGACCTAACTGAGTCATGGCCCCAGTCGGATCGTAATCGGCTGTGACGATTCCGTCTTTCAGCATGTAGTTGTACCAAAGGCCGCTGCTGCCGTAGATATGGTCGTCAAGCAAAGTGCCGGTGACGGTGTTGGCAAGCTTAACCTGAAGGTCTTCGGTCGTTGTCAGATTTTCAAGTCCGGTCAACAGCAAGTAACTGCCGTCGGCGAAATTTACTGTTCCGTCGTTAATCGCAACAGCTTTGCCGGTCGCAGTTTCATCCGTCACCTCTACAGCTAAAAGTGCATTCTTGGCGACAACTAAGGAGCCAGGTGCAGCGTTAGTGGCGGCCTGAGTCAAAGAGCCGTCTACGATGATGGAACCGGATCCCAACGAAATGGGTTTAGCAAGATAAAGAGCAGCCTCGATTTTTCCCTGGGCTAACGACATGCCGGTGTGGTTGATTGCAGTCTTGGCTAAGTCCGGATCGTCAGATCCTAAAATCAATGTTGAATTCTGACCTACGGTGATTTGTCCGCCCTGAGTGATATCGGCATTTTCGTAAGCGCCCTGTGCTGGTGAGCCGTTGGTCCAGGAGGGGTCTAGTACAAGCTTACCCAAGAGGTTCAGGTTCTTCGCAACGAAAATTCCAACGCCTTGAGCGACGTTAGTTCCGACTCTGACAGTAGCGTCTTTTGCAACTTTCACTATGTCGGAAATTAGTTTTGCACCGTCAGTGATAACGAGTTCAGATGCATCATTGACAGATACCTGGGAGCCGACGGCAAATTCAGCAGCCACGCCTGCATTCCCTTTGACTTGCACCTGAGAAGTTTGATTAATTTCTAAAGTACCGTTGAGCGTGCCGCCTTCAGTGCCATCTCCTCCGATTGTCAAAGAACCTGAGGTCGTACTATTTCCCACTATGAGGGCGACAGGACCTTTTCCTGAGACGAGCTCTCCGTTTCCGCCGACAATTGAGAAGTTTTTATCGGTGCCGGCGGCGATTGTGAGCTGATTTCCCTCTCCAAGGTTAACGGAACCGACACCGGCTTCAGTTTTGGTCAGGACACTTCCGGTTAACGTAGTATTTCCTTCGAGCTTTAATTCGGCTTTAGACAAAATGGTTCCGGCGATCGTCGGCAAATCATCGATGGTCAAATCGGAATTCCCCGCGATTTTGCCGGTCATTTGAACAATCGGAGCTTCTTTCAGAGAATCCTGAATATTTTTTAAGTAGGCCAAAGTATATTCGGCGTCTGTAAGGATCAGTTTCGATTTGTCTTGGAAATCAAGTTTGTCCTTATAGAGAATTTCCCCGAATGTGGTTGCTGTGCCACTCGCCGCGTTAGTGAAAACACTGCCTGACGTAGTTGTAACTGAACCTTTAATCGTCAGAACGTTTCCGTTAATGATGTCTAGAGAACTGAGATTAAGATTTCCGTTAACAACTATTTTTCCGGATCCAACACTGTTGATAGAGCCGGAAGAGATGGTGGTATCGCCGTTAAGATTTAATGTGCCTGCTTCGATTTGCAAAGCATTGGCGTTCCCTGAATCAGCTTTTGCTGAGATGTCGACTGAACCTCCGGAGGAGCCTAAATCCACTTGACCCCCATTCATGTAAACGCCATAGGCAGTCCCTTCTCCTTCGGCAATAGCCGAAATAAGCACAGACTTACCTAAAATCTCGACATTTCCGTTTTCAATGCAAAGAGAATTCGCTTCGTCCTTTTCTTTAGAAGACAGAATAGATGCAGAGAGTTTTACCGTTTTGTCAGCGCCGCCCAGGATTATCTTGTCTTCTAGGACTTTTGACGGATCTTTGTTCACTTTAGAGTCAAGGAGGACGTTATAAGCCAAAGCCTCATTTTCGTCGGAACTGCTGATTGTTTTAGCCGTTAAGTCGATATTGCCGGAGATGGTAATAGAGCTGGGAACGAACTGTGCTTGCTCGGGGTCAAAGATGCCTATGTTTCCTGCTCCGTTATCAGCACCTTCAGTGTTTACGGCTTTTAAGTTGGATACGGATGTTAAGTCTCCCGTCCATTCAACGGAAGCTCCATCGCGAATTTCAATGCCGGTTGCGCTCCTTCCACCAGAAGTTGTAATAGTCAGGCTTCCTTTGCCGACCAGCTTTGCCTGATTGATAGCGTTTATCCCGGTGACGTCTCCACGAACGGCGTCAGCAGTAATTGAAGTAGAGGAAGAGTCAATGTTAAATGCTGAACCCGGGTCCCCCATCCTAATACCAACTGCTGTGCGGCCTTTGGTTTCAATATTACTATTCTCCGTATAACTGCCTTCTTTTCCTGTGGTTGAGACATTAATGCCTAATGTGCCATCTGAAATGGAAAGGTTGGAAGTTTGACCGTTTGGGTTTGTCAGATCAATGCCGGTTACATATTGATGTTTGTCTTGGCCGGAAAAGTCGGCAGAATCGACCATCTTGATGTCAACATTTCCCTTAATGATGGCACTGGAAGCCCATACCCCTAGAGCGCATGTGCCTTCGTAGGCTTTGCTCGATATGGAAGAAAGGGAGACATCTCCATTCCACTCTAAATTTGCGCCCTCGTCAACGCCAAGCAAAATTAGATCATAAGTATCGGCAGAGGGTGGTTCTGGATTTGATAAGTTAACGGTTAAGGTGTTTTGACCGGTCAGTTTTCCGTTCGTCCCTGTTACCATAATACTGGTGAGGTAACTATCCGTGGCGTTGTTATATTTTCCCGCAGTCGTGCTTGTGATCAGTACGGGTTCGGTATAAGAAGCCTCGGTTGTAATGATTGCCGGCTGAGTTTCCGCAGATATGGCGTTAACAGAAGTCAACGCGCATAAAACAGCAAGTGCTAGAGAGCCGAATTTCGGGTATGAGTTACGAGGCTCAAAAGCAGAGGAATTGGGGGGGGGGTAATATTTCTAAAATTTAAAATCTTCTTGGGTTTCATGATAGGTTTAAACATATGTAAAAAGTTTACGGGAAGTAGTCTAATTTATTAAGTTCTATCAATCAAGGTGCGAAGATTTTTTATTACTAAGATAATTAGGCAATACACTTTAGAAGAGACTTCGTTCTAAGCTACACGTCATCATGGCAACTTCCAAGGTATCAGGGCAAATTTCCTGTTAAATGTTCAGCCAGGGGTTCTACTAAATTTTTCCTCGGGGAGGAAAACTTAAGAAATTCTCCTATTCGTTCTCTTCAAACCATATGGCCGCTATTTCTGCTTCCCCATATCGTTGTTCCCATGCAGCCTTTTGACTGCTTTTTCTGAGAAAATCTTCCCGGACTTCTTTCATCGCGATTGGGTGGCTCACGAACGACCAAACAGCTAACTTTCGTGCTGCAAGAGGCTCATGAGATAAAGGCGCCGCGTACTCTTCTTTTGAGAATTGAAGATTTTGGATTTTTTCAATCGGATAGGGGAGGCATATTTCAACCTGCCCCTCCCACACCACCCACCATGCGGATCCGCAGTGGGCGGTTATCAATACTCTACTACGAGGATGCATAGACATCCTCGAGACAAGTCCATCCAAAGGATTTGAGTCGGGCGTTTGTCAGTGAGGTTGTGAGTATCCAGCTTTCTGCCGTGTGCCAATACGACTTACGTGTATTTGCCTACTCCCATGCAATTATCGATTTGATACCAAGTTTGACCAATGCCGCATGCTTCGTACTGACTTTTTTCCATTGTTTTCAATAGGTTTGCCGTATTCGCCTCCTAAGCCACCCGTCAGTGTTTCTGACGAATTTCTTCATAGATGCCTTTTTGAAGTAATTAACCCAACCGCAAATAAACTCTCTAAGCTTCTTACGGAAGTCATTGAGACTTTGTCCCCTACTTCTGGGGGTCAGCTCTTTAAGCTTCAATTTGCACTTGGCCATTGACTTCTGGTGTGGTCTGGATCTGAAGCCTTCTTTGGAACGCCAGAATCCGAACCCTAAGAACTTAAGTTCGAAGTCAGCGATGTGGCTGACCTTTGTCTTCTGTTCATTTATTTTCAGAAATAGTTTTCCTTCAATGTAAGGTCTGAGATTTTCAAGCGTTCGCTCTGCGGCTCTTTTGCTTTTACAGAAGATCATCATAGCGTCGGCGTAGCGGACGAATCGATGACCTCTTTTCTCGAGTTCGTGATCTAGCTCGTTAAGCAAAATGTTCGCAAGAGTCGAGCTCACCGGGGCGCCTTGCGACGTCTCGATCTCGGAAGGTTTTACAGTGCCGTTTTCAGCAATTGGAGATCTCAGGATTTTATGGAGGAGTGAGATCACTCTTCCGTCCTCTATTCTGTCAGAGAGTAACCGCAGTAGTTTTGAGTACTTTACTGTATCAAAAAATTTCGATAAGTCAAGATCAACTACCCATTCATAGCCCTCATTGGCATTTTTAAGTGCCTCATCGATGGCTGTCTGACAGCTTCTATTTGGTCTGAATCCATGGCTATGTTCGCTAAAATAGGTTCATATTCTTCGCTCAGCTTTTGGGCGATTGCCTGTTGAACAAATCGATCTACTGCTGTCGGGATACCCAACGGTCTGAATTTGCCTTTTTCCTCCTTTGGAATCATGACACGACGTACGGGTTGAGGTTTGTACTTCCCTTCCTTTATGATTCGCACCATTTCAGAAGCGTTCTTTGCAGATAAACGGGAAGCTCTTCAACGGTCATTCCGTCTACTCCTGCACTTCCTCCGTTTCTCCTGACTTGTCGCCAGGCTTTGTTGAGATTGCTTCTCTCAAGAATGGTTTCTAGAGTGATCATTCGTTGTCGTTTGCGTGTGGTGACAATTTATTCCTTCTCGTCCTTAGATCCACTGTTTCCGTCAGTTTCCCTTTTGGGTTTCGCCCTCAGTTCTCCTTCGGCATTTCTTTGTCGAAAATTTCTACAGTTCTTCTGATCCTTGGCTACGTTGGATGTCTCCTGTTATTGATTTCAGCCCTTCCTAGGCACCATCTTGCCTAGTACTATGGCTTCTGCTGACTCCTCACGACAAGCTTTACTCCGCTTTCATCTCTGGCTGCGTCTGTGAGGCCTCCTCGGGTAAGGGCGTGATCTTTCCTCTCATGCAGCTGCCGCATTTACTCCCATGGTTCCATGCAGTTATCGGACTTCGTCTTGTTCAGCAGACTTATCCACCATGCTGAGCCTGATGCGATTTCTATTCGTCAGCTCAAGAGTTTGCCTCCGACTTCTTTCAGCCCACGCCTCACGGCGTGCACCTTGTCTTTAGCTATGGGGTTGCCACTGCCGGCCCCCCTCGGGACTTTCACTCGTTAGATCACACTCATGCCGAGCACACTGGAAAAAATCCTCGGCCATTTCTGACCGAGGATCCAAGCTCTGTATTCAGCGCCCGAAACCGGGCGCTAATTTGTAGTTGATTATTTCTCCCAACCTTCGGAGGCGGTATCACCGCGTTTCTTTTCGCCGTCTTTAACTTCTACGACATTCTTACCGATGGCCAGTTCATTGTTAGCCCAGTAGCCCCAGTGATAGGCGGCATCAGCTTCTTTGATCTTGCCGTTGCCGAACATCAGGTTCAGCGTGCCATGGTACGGTTCGAAGATACCGGCACCGAGGTAGATGTGGCCGAGACCGAAGACGATGATCACGATGAAGGAGATGTCGTGGACGATCTTAGCTGTGAGAAGTGTGGACTGAGAGAAGTGGTAAGCCCATTCTCCGCCCGGCAGAAGGCCGGTATTAAGCCACAGGATCATACCCGAGATCGCTGCGAAGACGCCTGCGAAGAGCAGGGTGCCGTCGGCAACACGCTGCAGGGACTTAACTTCACGCTGCGGAGGCATGTGAACCTTGCCGGGAGCGAAAAGATAAGGAATAAAGCGCATGGCGAAAGTACGGTCGTCTGCATCCCATTTGCCGAAGATGTTGTTTTTAAAGAGGTGAACAAAGCCCTTCGGAGAAATGATGATCGCCAAAAGCGGAATCAGAATAAACGGAATGGCGAGCAGTCTGTGCGTCCAGCGCATAGCGATGGTGAACTCGCTGCCAACTCCATTGTTCCAGGCGGTGATCATAACGAACAGTCCTGTGATCGCAAGCAGGATGCAGGAAATCGCTACAACACCGTGCGTGATTCGTGCCAAAACAGAATGGCGCTGGATGTATTTAGTAATCATGGTGGTCCTCTTTACTCTGCATTTTCTCTGCGTTCTTGCTCAGCAGCTTCTTTCTTGGCTTCGCGGAGATATTCTTCACCGCGTTTACGCTGAGCAGGAGTCCAATGTTCCTTGGCCTCTTCAATCGTCATCTTACGACGACGGTAGCCCAAAGCGGCAACGAAGGACACGGCCAGGCCGGCAACGGTAGCGGCGGCAGCCAAACCGGCACCCGGCTGAGCCAGTTTGCTCAGTGTGGCGAGCGGGCTAGGCTGTGCACCCTTGACGAGGCCTTGAGCTTCGGCACCGAACTTGCAGACCTGGAGAATATGCAGGCCGCCGCATTCGTTTTCGCCATAAAGCTCGGCTTTATCGTAGCCGCGGGACTTCAGGAATTCGACGCGTTCTTTGCCGAGTTTGATCATCTCGTCACGTGGACCGAAGTGCAAAGCCCCCGGCTGGCAAGTCTTGACGCAGGCTGGAAGCATGCCGTTTTCCAAACGATCCCAGCACATTGTGCACTTGTCGATCTTCGGCTCATCGCCGTAGTAACGGGGAACGTCGAACGGGCAGGCCATTTCGCAGTAGCGGCAGCCGATGCACTTTTCGGGAGAAACGGAGACAACACCGTTTTCTTCGTACTTCAGACAACCCGTCGGGCAGACCGTAACGCAGCCGGCGTTGGTGCAGTGGAAGCAGGAACGGCGTCCGAAAGCCCATTCGACGGGACGCAGCTGATTGTCTGACTTCTTCTCTTTGAAGGTCATGACCAAACGGTTGCTGCCGTTAAGATCTTGCGGGTTCTGATAGCTTCCGGAGAACGGGAAAGCGTTCATTCCGAGATCGGAATACAGAACGTTCCATTGTTTGCAGGCGACTTGGCATCCTTTGCAACCTGTGCACTTGGAGGCATCGTAAAGCATCGCCATTTCTTTTCTTGTGTAGATAGACATTACAGATCCTCCGAATTATTTGGCTTTTTCAACGTTGACCAGGAAGGCCTTGTATTCAGGAATGTAGGAGTTCGGATCACCTACGTTCGGAGAAAGGTCATTCATGGTGTCGCCGGTAGCATAGGCAGAAGCCCAGCTCCAGTGGTGAATCAAACCGATGGTATGTGTCTTCTTGCCGTTAATTTCAAGCGGCTGGTAGCGGACGGTAACCATCGCAAAGGCCTTAATGGAGCCGCGATTGTTCCAGACGCGGATTTCATCGCCGTTCTTAATGCCTTTTTCTTTAGCCAGTTCTTCGGAAATTTCAACGAAAGGTCTCGGCATGATTTCGACGAGCCACGGAATGTTGCGGGTCTGTGTACCGGACTGCCAGTGTTCGCAGACGGAGTAAGACGTTGCAACGATCGGGAACTCTTCGCTGTTGCCGCGCTTGACGGATTCTTTCCACTTCGTGAACTGAACCATCGGGCTGTCCTGACGACCGTTCATTACATTCTTCGTCGGGGATTCGTACGGTTCATAGTGTTCGGGCAGAGGACCGTCTTTCATCGGGTAGCTGAACAAACGAGCGTCCTGTTCCCAAGTCATGAAGAAGGCCTTGTTGTTCGGAGGAACCGGAACAACCTTACCGTCTTCGACGCGGGTTTCAACAAAGTCGCCGACGTCATTGTTGATCCAGCGGGAACCGTCCCATTCAACAAGCATCTTCTTGGGATTCCAAGGTTTGCCGTTCATGTCAGCAGAAGCGCGGTTGTAAAGAATTCGACGGTTGGCAGGCCAAGAGAACGAGAACTCGCTGTAGAGGCCAAGGCCTGATGGGTCGGCTAGAGAACGGCGAGTGCATGGCTGAGCCATGGCATCCCATTTCTCGTTTTCATTATTGAAGTAGCCGCCGTAAATCCACATACCACAGGCGGTGTCGCCGTCGGCTGTGAGTTCACCATAGCCTTTCAGCAGTTTTCCGGTCTTAGTGCTGTAGCCATTAATAGCGTGGGCAACAGCCTTGATATCCAGCTGACCTTGCGGGTTACGGTAATCCCAGTTAACTTTGGTAATCTGATCGGGATTGACGCCGCCTTCCTGACGATAAAGCTGCGCGATACGGTGGAAGAGGCGAGACATGATCTCGAAGTCGCTCTTAGCCTGTCCTGCAGGTTCCACGGCTTTCTGACGCCATTGGAGCCAGCGGCCGGAGTTGGCAATAGAGCCTTCTTTTTCGTAAATCAAAGCAGCCGGCAGCATGTAAACCGTTGTTTGAATTTCTTCAGGCTTCATGCCGGGGGCTTTCCAGAAGGTAGCGGTTTCAGTTGCGAACCAGTCGGCAACGATCATCCAATCAAGTTTGCCTAGGACTTCGCGGCAATACTTAGTATTCGGTTCGGAATGAGCCGGGTTCATACCCCAAACCAAGTAACCCTTGATCTGATTTTCGGCCATATAGTGGAAGGTCGGAATCGTGGAGTCATTGTGCTTGAGGGAACGTTTAGGCAGAAGATCATAGCAGTAATTATTTTCTGCTGTGGCGTTGTCACCATACCATTCTTTCAGCATAGAAACCATGAACTTCGGCTTGTTCATGTAGTAGCCGTCGGCATAGGTTTCTTTAGAAAGGTATGCATCCAGTGTCGGATGGTTCTGCTGGATCGGCCAAGCCAGATAACCCGGAGCATAGTCCATAGTGGCACCAACGTCGGTAGAGCCTTGAACGTTCGGCTCGCCGCGCAGGGCGTTAATACCGCCGCCGGCAACACCAACGTTGCCTAACAGAAGCTGAATGATGCACATGGCGCGGCAGTTTTGGCTGCCGTAAGAGTGCTGTGTCTGGCCGAGGGCGTAGAGAATTGTGCCGCTCTTTTCGGGGGCGCCGGAAGCCGCATAGGTCTTATAGACTTCTTCAAGCAGTTCAGGCTTAATACCGGTTACCTCACTGACTTTCTGCAGTGTGTACCGGTCATAATGCTTGGCAAGAAGATTCAGAACACAGTTCGGATCCTGAAGTGAGGCATCCTTCTTAGGAACCTTGAGGGCAGGATGGTTGAACTTAGGTACTCCGGGATTGTCAGCCCAAGCGCCGGGTGCACCGGGTTCTGTGCTCCAAGGAATAACCTTTTCAGTCTGATACATCCAAGTCTTATTGCTGTAAGCCTTTTCTTTTTCATCCCAACCGGAGAAGAGACCGTCTGCAACATCAAATTTATAGGAAGGATCAATCAGGAAGGTAGCGTTCGTGTAGTTCATCACGTACTCTTTCTGATAGAGCTTCTTCTCAAGAATGTAGTGAATCATGCCGCCGAAGAAAGCGATATCGGTACCTGGACGAATCGGGGCGTACATATCGGCCTGAGAGGCGGTACGAGTAAAGCGCGGGTCAACAACGATCCACTTGGCGCCGCGGTCAACGGCGCGGTGGCACCAGCGGGAAGACAGCGGATGGTTTTCAACGTTGTTGGAACCGATGGTCATGATGACATCGGCGTTTTGGAAATCGCACCAGTGGCTGGTCATGGAGCCGCGTCCGAAGGACGGGGCTAAACCGGAAACGGTAGAAGAGTGGCAGACACGAGTCTGGTTGTCGATCTGAACGACGCCAAGAGAACGGGCAAACTTCTGAACAAGCCAAGCTTCTTCGCAGTTCAGCTGAGCAGCGCCGTAGCTTGCAATACCCTCGCAACGGTTGACGGTAACACCGTTTTCTTCTTTGGTGTAGCTTTCATCACGAGTCTTCTTAATTTTGCGCGCCATCTCGTCAATGGCCTGAGACCAGGAGATGGGCTCCCATTCGCTGGATCCCGGGCGACGAACCAAAGGCTGTGTGAGACGATGCGGATGCATCACTAAGCGGCGGTCTTTATCAACGATCTTTCTCAGACCTGTCAGGCCGGCGCCTTTCGGGCAAAGGCCGCCCAGGTTCACGGGGTTGTCAGGGTCGCCTTCAATATTAATGAGTTGGCCGTTGCGGACGGAGCAGATGGTTCCGCAGCCGCCGGAGCAGTAGCAGCAGATGTTTAAGTATTCTTTGGTATCTGCCAGTTTCCATTTACCGACTTGACCGGGAAGGAAGCGGGAAGCCGCAGATGCATGGAATGCGGTAGCCGCGCCGGTCAAACCGACAGCAGATTTTAAAAATATACGACGAGATGTGCGCATAAATTGTGTCCTTTAGCATACGAGTGCAAATCTTGCACAAGTCCTGGGGTGGATTCGGCAATCGAGCCGATGGCGCTAACTCTAGGCCTCCAGCTCAGGAGGTGTCAATCAGATTTCGAGATTAATGAGCACGCTTAAAATTTTTGCAAGCTACGGAAAAATAATGTAAATATTACTATTTGTTACAGTGTTATAAGATTTATTAAAGAAAGGGGAGATTGTATTTATAAAAATATTTCAGGAATTGTTCCAGGGAGATAATAAAAAAGGAAAACCCGATAATTCGGTCAATTCATAGGGTTTTGTCTAAGTTCGGACTTCTCTTCCGAAAAATTATCCTGAGCGTGCTAAGTGTGAATTTAATTAAAAAAGGCTTTTGAAAGGCAAAAAAAATACAGAAATATCGTATTAATACGGATGGTTATTTACATTTATAGAAATATTTATTTACATCACAATTTCTTGTTCTGATTAATTTGAGTCGAAAAATGGTAAGAAAAATCACAGTTTTACGGTATTAAGGCATAAGTCAAAACTCCATTGTTTATTCAAAACCGTTTCTTTTCCTGATAGTGTCAGACTCTCTTGCCGCTTGAGAAAAATGACGAAAATCCCGGGACTTGTCAGAAAAATGTTTTTTTAGTCACACAGCAGAATAAATTTCTGATTTTGGTTATTGTGGTTGATTTTTTTGATGTATTGCCCTTCCCCTGAATTATCGGAACAAACATTTCGTTAGGCTCTTTCTTACCTACAGCTGTGTGATTTCAGATGAGTAGCCTGTTGACGAATTAAAAAAGTAGATATTGCCGAGGGAATACACCTAGGGAAATGCCTTTTATGGGCTATTTTTATAAAAAAAATCACATAAATCTCAAATAATGAGAATCGTTACTATTATTATTTAACCTTATTCAAAAAAACGACAGGAGCATTCATGGAAAAAAATAAAGACCTCGAGATCAGTCTGCTTGACGCACCGGTCGGTGCAGTCGTTGATCTTGTGAGCTGGGGCAGTTTGAGTCAGGAAGATATTCGCAAACTGACGGATGTCGGTATTTATTTAGACCTTCCGCTGACTGTTTCCAGCGTCACTATTTCCGGCCCTGTAGTCGTTGCGATCAGCAACGTGCACGTCGCCATAGGACGTCCCGTTGCAAAGGAGCTCAAAGTTCTTTGGAACAAAGAGGTAGATGAATAAATGCTGCTTAGAGATATGAAGCCCGGAGAAAAGGGCGTAATCAAAGCCTTTAGACACGGTTTGATTGAATACCGTAAAAGGCTGCTGGCGCTCGGCGCGCTTCCCGGAACGCCTTTTGTGGTTGAACGTGTTGCTCCCCTTGGCGACCCCGTGGAAATCAAGTTAAGAGGATCTTCGATCAGCGTACGAAAGGGCGAGATTGAGATTCTCGACGTTGAACCGATCTAGTGAATCAAGCTATGAGAAAAAATATCATTGCAGTTGTTGGTAATCCGAACTGCGGCAAAACGACTCTTTTTAACGGCCTGACCGGCTCCCATCAAACGGTCGGTAACTGGCCCGGTGTGACCGTCGAGCGCATTGTCGGCGAGTTCACTTATAAAGACAGAGAAATTACAATCGTTGACCTTCCGGGTATTTACTCCCTGCAGCCGAGTTCAGCTTCCAGTGAGGACGAACGCGTTGCCCGCGACTATATCCTCCAGGATGAAGCCGAACTGATTGTCAATATTGTTGATGCCAGCAATCTCGAGCGTAATCTTTACTTGACGACTCAGCTGCTGGAAATGCAGGTTCCGATGATTGTGGTGCTCAACATGCTGGATATGGCGGCTGCTCACCAGATAGAAATTGACCCGCATAAGCTGAGCGAAGCATTAGGCTGCCCGGTGATCGGCATTGTCGCTTCTAAAGAACAGGGCCTAAAGGAGCTGTGCGCGGCGATCGATGCCCAGCTTGATGACCTCCGTATTCCGAAGAACCCGATCGTTTTTGCGGACGATGTGGAAGAGGCAAGAGCAAAAATTGCTAAGCTTCTTTCGGCCCAAAAAGTTGAACGCGCTGAGTGGACGGCCGAGCAACTCCTAGAAGGCGACGCCGGAATGGGTGAGTACCTGAAGGGTGTGGACCTGAGCGAAGTCGACAAGATCATTGCCGAGATCAATCAGAAGTACAACGGCGACCTCGATATCGCGATGGCAGATGTTCGCTACAGCTTTGTTTCTCAGGCGACGGCCGCCTCTATGATCCGCAAAGGCGAGATCGACCAGAGCACCACAGACAAGATCGACAAGATCGTTCTGAACCGCTGGCTCGGTATTCCGATCTTCCTCTTCATTATGTATTTGATGTTCATCTTCTCGATCAACATCGGATCGGCCTTTATCGATTTCTTCGATATTCTTTTCGGGGCCATCTTCGTCCAGGGCTTTGGCAACCTGCTGACTAGCATTGGGAGTCCTGAATGGCTCAAAACTATTCTAGCCGACGGTATCGGGGGCGGTATCCAGACGGTCTCGACCTTTATCCCTGTCATTGCCTGCTTATTCCTGTCGCTGTCCTTCCTTGAGGACTCGGGCTACATGGCGCGTGCCGCTTTTGTGATGGACCGCATGATGCGTTTTCTCGGTCTCCCCGGGAAATCTTTCGTTCCGCTGATTGTCGGGTTCGGATGCGGTGTTCCGGCAATTATGGCTGCCCGTACGATGGAGAAGAAATCTGATCGTATTACGACCGTGATGATGGCTCCGTTCATGAGCTGCGGTGCAAGACTTCCGGTTTACGTACTGTTTGCTACCACCTTCTGGCCGCTTGGCGGACAGAACCTCGTGTTCTCGCTTTATTTGATCGGTATTTTGGTGGCGATTCTTACGGGTTTCATTCTGAAAAGAACCGCGCTTAAAGATGAAGCCGGAGCTTTTGTGATGGAGATTCCTCCGTACCATCTGCCCACTCTTAAGAATTTGGGGCTGCGTACTTGGGATCGCCTAAAGAGCTTTATCATCAAGGCCGGTCAGCTGATCGTCATCATCGTTGCCGTCTTGGCTTTCCTGAACTCTTTGGGTACAGACGGCAGCTTCGGCAACGAAGACACCGATAAGTCCGTTCTGTCTCAGATCGGCAAGACCATTGTTCCGGCCTTCCAGCCGATGGGTATTAGCAATGAGAACTGGCCTGCTGCCGTTGGCGTCTTCACCGGTATTCTTGCTAAGGAAGCCGTAGTAGGAACTCTGGACAGCCTTTATTCCGGTATGGGCGATCGCATGAGCGCCGCGGATCAGGAAAAGAGCGGGGAGGCTAAACCTGAAGAAGAGGAAGAACCTTTCAGTCTGTCTGCCGAAGCTCTCAAGGCTGTGAAATCCGTCGGAGAAAACCTCTCCGAGCTCGGAGACTTCTTTGTGGATCCTCTCGGCGTCAGTGTTGAGAAAGATCTCACTGACGTTGACGAGCAGGCGGCTGAGCAGGAAGTCGGTACCGGTACATTCCGTGCGATGAAGCACCTCTTTGACGGAGACTTGGGGGCATTCTCTTATCTTCTGATGGTCTTGCTGTACATTCCTTGCTGCGCTTCGATCGGTGCCATGTACCGCGAAGTCGGTGCCGGTTGGACAACGTTTGCGGCCCTATGGACGATTGCTATGGGGTACGGAACCGCGACGATCGTTTATCAGATCGGACGCTTCAGCCAGCATCCGGTTTATTCTTCGATCTGCATCGGCGTGTGCCTGGCGGTGATTCTTTCGATCATTATCGGCCTTCGTATTAAAGGCAAGGAAGCAGCTCAGTGACATTAACTGAATTAAAAGAATACGTTCAGGCGCGGCGCATTGTCTCCGAACTGGAAATCGCAATGCATTTCCGGGTCGAGCCCTCGGTCATCGAGCCGATGGCGCGCCGCTGGATTGACAAAGGGCTGATGGCCAAAGTCGATATGGACGGAACCAAATGCGGAGGCTGCACTGCCTGCGCGGACGGTATCAAACGTCACTACGAATGGCTCGGTCCTCAATCGGTGACTTTCGTAAAGAAGTTGTAAGACGCTAAGGCTTTTGGAGCTCCTCGTGCTTAACGGTTCGAGGAGTTTTTTATGGCTGAAAAGCCAAGGTCGGCTGCATCTGCCGTATAGTTGAAAAACCTTTCTTATCTGAGATCAAAATGTTAGTTCAAGACCCGCTCAGCAAGTATCCTCGACTCGGTAAGTACGCTCTGATTTTTTCCATTATTCCGGGATATTTTCATGAATACGATGCTGAAGAAGTGATTCAGCAGGCGGTTAACAGCCAGTCCGTTCATGGGTTTCTTAAGCTTTTGCAGGATAAAAATGTTGCAATTGCTTTTCCTAGTTACTACAAAGGCAAATACGCAATCAAACCCGAAGTGATTCTTGACTACGCTCAGGTCTATACGCCTTCATTCATCAAAGAAGCTAAGAGGACGCTTGGAAGGGTGTTCAAAAGAGGAGATGAGGTTCAAGACCTTTACATTGATTTTCTTTTGCAGCTTTCTTCTTTTAAGCTTAGAGGCAACGCTGATTTGAACGAGGTTCTCAACCGTTGTAAAGGGGATGCTCACCATCCGAGTTCCTTGTTCACAAATACCGTGAAAGGCCTGATCCTAGCCATGTCCTGCAGGAAAGAGTGGCATCCGCTGTTCACAAGACTATCCAAAGAAAACAAAGTGTTAGCTTGGAACCTTTTCATGGATGCGGCCGCCGATAAGTCCGAAGACTTTAATTTAGATGGCACTAAAGAACTCTTTCTCTCTCTCGGAGACACTATTCGCGAAGACGTGATTACGTGGTTTGCAAGTGAATATGATTTATACAGGACGGGATTCTGTGCTTTTAATTTTGCCCAATTGTCTGATGAATACTGGACTAAAGATTTATTAAAAGGAATTTTTCAGGTTTCCCAGGGAGGTTTCAAAGAGGGTCAAAAGGGCATACTATCTGCTTTAAAAGAAGATGTTAAGTATCACCGGGACTATTTTGTTTACTACAAGAATCCTCTTTTCTTCAAACCTATTCGAAATGTCTTTCTGACAGCGATTTTATTTTTGGACAGAGGCTCGGCATCAACAACTAGAAAAATATCCTCCCTTTTAAAGAAAACTGAGGAGTTTTCAAAAGATATTGCCTCAGATATGGCCGCGCTTGTGTTTACCTTTGTCGATAATCCCGAAAAGATAACACCCTTCGATCACGAAGCAATGGCTTCTAGATTAAAAGAGAATGATTCGAGCCTTGCGATTTTTGTGTTGGCTGTGCTATGCAAGATATTCTCTTATGCGGACTACAGATCTATTCTCGAGTCTCATTTGGCAAAGCGCAAAAAGGAGAACAATCCGCCTTTGAAGTACATACTTCAGCAAGCTCTTGATGCGCTCAACCCAAACGATCCCGAAGTCACGAAATTGACGGCAGAACTCAAATGTCCTCCGCTGCTGTCGCATTACGCCACGCTTTCGGAATGGCAGTTCGGATTGGACAAGCTTTTAAATTACAGCAAGATCCTTAAAAAACCGACGTCCAAAATTAGTCGTGCTCGCATTGTTTATTTGGTTGATATTGATACGTTCGATATTCAGCCATACAGACAGAAGTCCAAAGACGGTATTACCTGGTCGAAAGGTACCGCGGTCTCCATGTCTTCTTTTGCTGAGATGCTTCCGGAAATGGATGAAGCCGACCAAATCGCTGCCGCTAAGGTTGTCCGAGTCAACTCTCGAGTCGCTCGACTCAGAGGTGTCGAGGTTCTTTATGAACTTGCCGACACAGGCAGGACTTTTCTGATGCTTGAACCGGAAGTTCCTTTTGAAATTCATCGAGATCGTCTTCGTATCGAAGTCAAAAAGGACAGTGGCGGAAGTTATGAAACAACGACGAATATTGACTTCGCAACAAATTTACGAACGGATCCGCACTACGCTTTTGAATTAGACGGAAGTATCCTGACTATCTACAAGATAACCGACAAAGAACACAAAGTTCTAGAACTGCTGAACAATATCCGAAAACTCCCAGGTGAGGCTAAGGGCAAGCTCGCAGAGATTCTGGAGAACATAAGCGGCGAAATTCCGGTTTCTTCAGAACTGCTGAAATCCTCTTCCGCTCTCGAGGCGCTCAAAGCTTCAAGCAAAATTACTTTTCAGATTATTCCGGATTCCTCGGCGACCGAATTTAACGTCAGAGCTTTTGTGCGTCCGGCGGAAGGCTGTGAATTGACCGTAGCCCCGGGCGAAGGACTGGACACCTTGGCAGCTTTAGTTAAACGCAAACCGATGAGAATTTTGCGTGACCTCAAGGCAGAAAAAGCCAACTGGGAGCTCATGAACGAGAAACTAGAAGACTTCTCGGCTTGGCAGGGCGGAGGTCGTTTCTGGACCCTGAACACGCTGAAGTGCCTGGAATTCATGGAAATACTTCGCGAAGCCTCCAAGATTGCAGATATCGAGTGGCCGGAAGGCGCCAAGCTGACGCTTAGGCGCGCTCCGATCAGCTTTCCGGATCTGAGGCTCAAGGTGAACAGTGTTGACTGCTGGTTCTCTTTGGACGGCACCGTTTCCATTGACGGCAAAACCCAGCTCAAGATCAACCAAATCCTAGATAAGCTCAAAGATCGTGTCGGTAACTTTATTCATTTGGAAGGCTCGGAATACGTTCTGATCACAAATAAGCTGCTGAAACAGTTAGAGATTCTCGAAGATGTTTCTTCTAAGAAGAAGGATGAACTGCTGATTTCCAAATTCAGCGGTACCGCGTTGGAAACTCTCAAAGAAAACGGTTCCGAAGTCACGGGCGACAAGAGCTACGAGAACCTGCAGGAACGAATCCTGAAAGCCCAGGAGATTGAGTTCTTTATTCCTTCAGGTCTTGAGGCGCAGCTTCGTCAATACCAAAGAGAAGGCTTTGAGTGGCTTATGCGGCTTTGTACTTGGGGCGCCGGGGGCATATTGGCCGATGATATGGGCTTAGGCAAAACAGTGCAGGCGATTGCCGTTCTGCTTGGAAGGAAAATTTTAGGGCCGTCCTTACTCGTGGTCCCGACCGCCGTGCTCTACAACTGGAAGTCGGAGATGGTGCGGTTTGCGCCGGGTCTGAGATTTGCCGACTTTAACAGCGGCAACCGAGAAGAGATCCTCAAAAACCTTAAAGACTACGATGTCATTTTGTGCACGTACGGTGTGCTCAATACCGAGATCGAAGCGCTGAGTAGGGTTGAATGGAATCTGGCGGTTTTAGACGAAGCGCATGCAATCAAGAATAAAGCCACACAGACTTCTCATTCGGTGATGAAGATCAACGCTCAAGGCCGAATCCTCTTGTCCGGTACGCCGATTCAAAACGATCTCTCGGAAATTTGGAATTTGTTTGAGTTCGCCAACCCCGGCTACTTAGGCTCATACCAGCAGTTCGGTGACCGCTTTATCCTTCCGATAGAAAAGAAGAAGGATAAGGGAAAGCAGCATTTGCTCAAACAGCTGATCGGCCCGTTTATCCTTCGCCGTACGAAGGCAGAGGTGCTCGATGAGCTGCCGGAAAAAACCGAGCTGATCGTTCCGGTCGAGCTTTCCGAAGAAGAGCTGGCGATCTATGAAAACATTCGCACGAGAACCCTCTCAGGGCTCCAGTCTGAAAAGATCAATCCGATTGAAGCCTTAATGGCGCTGACA
>NZ_GL883708.1 GCF_000205025.1 Parasutterella excrementihominis YIT 11859
GTTGGGAGCAAAGGGGTTCCATGTCATTAAATTCTGTTTCAGATCTTGGACATTATTGTTAAGAAAGACAAAAATACCATCGGAACCTTCACTCTGATTCATCTTCAGCTCAGAGGCTAATATAGACTTAGCTTTATAATCCGATTCCCCGATAAAAAGCTGAACCTTTGAGTTATTTCCATCGGGTCTCAGTTCAATCACACCGTTTCCGGAACCTACATTCACAATTGAAAATCGACTGAACAGCAACGAAGTAGTGTTGTTATCAGACCCAATCACCTGAATATTCGCAGCTTTTACACCAGCTCCTTTGCTGTTGGCAATTTGGAAATAAGTCGTCGGTGCATCATTGGCACCTTGAAGAATAAAATCCCCACCGATTTCTGCGGCGGCCGTACCTATACTTGCATCAAAGAAAAGACCGTTCGGATCGAAGTTATTGTTTTTCGTTATATGATTGCTGAACGTAAAATCTTTACCAACTTTTAGACTGATTGGAACATTTTTACTGTTTGCAATGTAGAAACTTCCTTTATCGGAAATATTAACCGTCAGACCGCCTTTAACCTCTAAGATACCGTTGTACTGAGCACTTATTTTACTGTCTTCGGTCTCAGTGAAATTTCCTTCAACAGATATCTTCGTGTTGGTATTGGTATTTTTCCCATTAATCCACACATCCAAATTGGATGCATTGATATCCCCTTTGACAGTCAATGTAGAGTCACGGTTTGTCGTCCCGATAACATGGATAATGTTTGTTCCAGTTGCGGTGATAGATCCGACTGTCAGCGACCCTCCGCTGGAGATCGCCTTGGCATTTTGATAAGGGAAGTCAGGGCCTCCGACCTGCAAACGAACATGATTGCCTGTCAATTTAACATTAGATAAATCCAGCTGAACCCCGTCAACCCAAATAGCTCCAAGCTCAGTAAGGAAAAATTCATTGTAGGATGCTAGGTGTTTCCCAACATCTTGGAGAGTTGTTTCATTGACGATCTGAGGAACTGAAATTGTCTCGGTATTCGCGAGCGCGGAAGAAGACAGCAGAGACGCAGCAGAAACCGCCATCACGCAAAGTAATTTTTTTCTTAAATTAACAGTTTTTCTGTTATGAACTCTAGTCGTACTGGTTTTTGTCATAACACAACCCCAACCTATATAGGAATCGTCTTACTTACGATTCAGAAAATGTCTTGCAATTAAAATGATAGGGTGGCAATTGTCTGAGGTAATTGAAAAACTGTCTTTTTGGGGATGGCAAACAATGGTTGTTAGAAACAACAACTTCTCGATTAAAGCGAATAAATTAATTAAATACCCCCACATTCTCTCTAAATTTATTCCAACTTTTACTCCCAAAATGAGGTAAAAAAAGCCTCCCGGGCTTTGTCACCCGAGAGGCTTGTAAGATCAAACTAGTTGGTTCTTATTCTTCGAAGGCACCTTTAACGATAACTTCCGAATCTTTCATGACCTGACGCCCCTTCATGAAGAGGTGGAGCGGTTTAAGATCCTTATCCATCACTAAAAGGTCTGCGTCTTTACCGGCTTCGATCACGCCTTTATTACCCAAGCAAAGAGCCGTGGCAATAGTACGTGTCAAAGGCAGCAACGCTTTTTCAAGACCAATCTTACCAGCAAGTTCCTGAAGCATCTTCAGGTTGTCGGAGACTTTGCAAACCGTCAGACCGATCATTTCGCCGTTCTTATCGAAACGAGGCATCGAGCCGTGGCCGTCAGAAGAGAACGTAATACGATCGATCGGCGCACCTTCTTCCAAAGCCATCACAAAGGCATCTGCTGCAGAACCCATATAGTTGCCGCCGCTGGTTGTGATATCGATGTATCCGCCGGCTTTGGTAAATGCAATTGCCTGAGCAAAAACTTCAGGGTGACGGCCGACATGCGTCGGACGAATGTGCTTAATCGGCATTCCCATTTTTACGCATTCCATAAAAGCCGGGAAAGCGATGGGAAGGTCACCGAGGTGAACATGCAGATAAGAATCGTGTCCGCAGATCATGCCTCCGACGCGGCAGTCGGAAAGAACTCTTAAAACTTCCTGAGTTGTCGGGAAGGAGCAGCGATGGTCGCCCATTGCAATCTTCACACCCAAGCATTCGGGAATCGTCAAGAGGTCTTTACGGACGTCGCCGGTAACCGTTGTCGGAGGATAACGATAGTTGGAAGTCCACATCCAGCCGGTAGCACCTTCTTTGGTTAAGGCGCGAACCTTAGCCATCAGAGCTTCGATCGGACGGGTTTCGCTATCGGTTCCGGAAACACCGACAAAGGAAGTGATTCCGCCTTCCACGAGCTCGGAGAAGTTAAGCTCCGGAGCGCGTGTCAGGGGACCGCCTTCTCCGCCGCCGCCAGTCACGTGAATGTGCTGGTCGATAAGACCCGGCGTAACGATTGCGCCGTTTAGATCGATCACTTCCAGACCGGGAAGGTCGGCAGAGATTTCATCCTCCACAGCAATGATTTTGTCATTGACTGTCAGAATCTGTTTGATGCCCTTATGTTCAGGAGCGTACAGATCTGCATTTTTAAAGAGAATTGCGGTAGCCATTGATTACTAAATCCTTTGAAAGTTCGTCAGATTACGATCCCAGAACGACCAGGCGCATGACCCACAGAGAGAGCAAAGCGACGATCGGAGGAACGGCCATGATCTTGAACATATCGGAACCCTGGATGCCGATAACGCCAAGGCAGCGGCCCATGTACTGAACCTGAGAACCCATGAGGTAAATAGCGGGAATCACGATAGCGAGCTGCGTACCGTCAACAGCGCCTTTATCGAACAAGGCAACTGCCACACCGACACCGCCGCCCATGGACATCCACCCGCCGAGCAGAATCATGGCAGCTTCGCCTGGCAGACCGAAGATGGCCATAACCGGTCCGAGGCATGTACCGATGAAGTCCAAAGCGCCGGAGATGTTCAGCATTTTGATGATCACGAAAGCCATCAAAACGTTAGGAATCGTGGAGTGTGTAGCAATGTTCCAACCCTGAAATGCACCGTTGACGAATACGTCGGTGATCATCATTTTTTTAGATGTAGTAGCCATTTCGTATTCTCCTTATTAAGCGCTCTTCTTAAGGTTAATCTTTCCGCCCATCTGGATGACGCGCATGATGTTGGCAGCGAGGATCTTGCCGAGGAACAGAATACCCAAGCAAGCCCCGATGCTGACCGGAACTGCAGGCTTGCCGTCAGCAGCAAGCAGCGTGAACAGAACCGCGCCGGAAGAGAGGAAGTTAGTGATGAGAGCGTCGGCTGTCATCTGGAAAGTAGCAAAGTTATTCAGCTCTTTAGCTGTCAAAACATTGTCATCTTTGAGCTGGCGAGTCAGAGCCGCGCCGCCGTCAGTAGACTGCAGAGAAGCGATCAGAGCGAGACCAGCACCGCCGGGAACGCCGATCAACGGACGAAGAATCGGAGTAAGCATCTGGCGAGCAGCTTTCAGAGCACCGTAGTGGTCGAAAACAGTGATCATCGCAAGAGCGAACATAACTGTCGGGACCAGTGTCAAAGCAAACATGAAGCCGTCGATAGCACCGGAACCGCCTTTACCGCGGAAGTTGGCCATCGCGGTGTGAATGCCGTCAGCGTTCTGAGAAACAGCTGTGACAACCTTACCGAAGGAGCCGTTAATTGTGGTGAAGTCGAAAATGCCCCACCATTGGTTTGTAGCGCAGACACCGGAGAAGAAAACGCAAGCCATAATCAGGGAAATGTAATTTCCGATGGTGACTTTCTTTTCTTTGTCATCTGCCAACTCAGGTTTTTTATCGTTGAGGTTAGAAGAAGCCATAGGACTATCCTTAAAAGTAACAAACAAAGCAAATTTCGTTTTTTGAATGTGCTTATCTGCGGCCCCAGGCTCTCTTAAAGCCCTTTTACCACCGTGCGATAAGCCGTTTTTCTCATCCGAAAAAAAAAAAGCATGTCCGCGAGGTTTTCGCGTGACCACATTATGAAAGGATTTTTACGATGTAAATATTCAGGCTTACCCTGAAATCCGTATTCAAATATGGTGTTAATACTGACAAGAAATAAGGCGATTTACGTTTTTTACATTTGCGTTAGCGGGAAATTTTTTCGCAAATATAAACATTGTTTTCAAACGTACAGCAACAAATCAAGGCTTATTTTGGTTTTTAATGAAAAAATATTCGAACGAACTGTCGCAGGGTGAAAAATTCAACCTATTTCAACCTAAAACGCCACTGTTACTAAATTACAACAACTAAAAATAGTTTCCTTGTCGCTCTTGCAAAGTATTCTGATTTTTGAACCTACTACCCAACTTAATACTGTTTGAGATTCGAAGAACCACTGCAAATCTAAAATTTCTCTTGCCAGTCCGAATAGCTTCTCACTAGGCCTTACCGGAGGATTTTTCGGAAGAAATTTTTAGCAGAGGCTGCATGTTTTTCAACATTATTTTTAATGATATTGTCCCGATCTTCGTTGTGATGGCATTAGGTTATGCCGGTGCGAAGATGAATGCTTTCACGCCGAGTCAAACCCAGGCACTCAACAAAGTTGTTTTGAACTTCGCTTTGCCGGCCGCACTTTTTGTCTCTATTACTAAAGCAACCCGCGCGATGCTTTTCGAAGATCTCACGCTGACGCTCGTCTCATTAATCGGTATCGTCGCCCTCTTCTTCGTTTGCTATTGGGTTTGCAGAAAGGTCTTCCATCACACAGCTGCCGAAGCCGCAGTCTGCGGTCTGACCGCGGGCTCCCCGACTATCGGCTTCTTAGGCTTCGCTGTCCTTGATCCGATTTACGGAGCAACCACTCAGACGGGATTGGTAGTTGCAATCGTAGCAATCGTTGCAAATGCCGTGATTATTCCGATCGGCATGTACTTGATGAGCTTAGCCGGGGCTATGGGATCCGGAAACGGCTCTTCTTCCGGAACCGGCTCTGCCATTTTAAATGCCGTCAAGCAACCGGTCGTTTGGTGTCCGACGCTTGCGGTCGTAATTGTCTTATTAGGGATCAAGCTTCCGATCGCGGTCTATCCTTCCTTTGACCTGATTGCCCACGCCAATTCCGGTGTTGCCGTTTTTGCAGCAGGTTTGGCTTTGGCTACAGTGAAATTCAGCGTCAACACTGAAATTCTTTGGAACGCTATATTCCGTGTATTCATTACTCCGCTCTGCATCGCCATTGCGGCTATCCTCTGCGGTCTCAGCGAAGAAAAGCTTTCGATGCTAACGATGGCCTGTGCTCTTCCGCCGGCTTTCTCCGGCATCATCATCGGTTCTCGGTATAACGTTTACGTTCAGGACGGCGCTTCTATTTTGGCTGTCAGTACGCTGATGTTTGCTTTCGCAGCTCCTTTCTGGATTTGGTTCTGCCCAATCTTACAAAGCTGGCTCTAAGATCCTTTGGGGCATAGAAAAAGAGCGGAGGAATCAAATCCTTGTCGCTCTTTTCTTTTTGACCTTCCAAATTAATTAAGGCAGTTTGTCATAGACTTCATCGGTCACCGGTTCTAACCATTCATTAGAGGTGCCTTCTCCCGGGACTTCAAGAGATAAGTGCTGGAACCAACTGTCTTTTGCTGCACCGTGCCAATGTTTAACATTAGGCGGAATATTGAAGACTTCGCCGCCTTTCAATTCATGAGCCGGTTCGCCTTCCAGTTGTACCCAACCTCTGCCGTAAACACAAATCAGCATCTGACCGCCGCCTTTTTGGGCATGATGGATATGCCAGTTGTTGCGACATCTCGGTTCAAAAGTAACGTTATAAGTCGGAACTTGTTCCGTTGTTAACGGAGCTAGCCAGCTTTGACCGATGAAATATTTAGCGTAAGCGTCATTGGGTTTCCCAACCGGAAAATCACTAAGTTTTGGAACTTCCTTCATAAAACCACCAACATTTGCTTCGGCGAAAGTCTTAGGGCCCCGCCTCTATTTTTAAATTCAATGTAGAAATAATAAATCTTCAAAAGTTATATAGAATTAAGATCTATGCGATCTATGCATAAGTATTGATTCAGTTGCAATTTTTCGTTCAATAGTTTCTGTAAATAATTATCGATATCATTTCTGTGATTTGAGATAATTGCCTCAAAAGAATCAACCTCGTCCGGAGATTAGTCATGCCGTCTTTTGAAACCGGTGTCCGACTGCTTAAAAATATCCTTATTAAGAAGAGAAGCTATTCCGCATTCTTTGCGGATGAAACCGACGCGCTCCACAAAGCCTTTCCTGCTAAAGCTACGGTTCATGCAGGACCGTTTGGCATTCCGATGCTTTGGAATTCGGCTAGAAACTTCCTAGAAAAGAAGTCTTTTGAACCCAGACAAACGGACGGAATTGCTTACGTTCACATTCCTTTCTGTGAAAGCCGGTGCCTTTTCTGCATGTTTTATCAGAATCCATATGCTTCGGAAGCAGCAGATGCTTACACGAATACGCTTATAAAAGAGTTTGAGCTCTGGAATCAACGAGCTGCTCAGAATTCTGCACCGATTAAGGCGTTGTATTTCGGCGGAGGCACACCGACCGCACTTGAGCCTTACAACATTAAAAAGATCCTAGACGCTGTTAGAACGAATCTTCCGCTCGCCGAAGACTGTGAAATTACCTTCGAGGGCAGACTTCACGGACTAACTGATGAGAAGCTCTCCGCCTGCGTAGAAGGAGGCGTCAACCGACTCTCTATAGGAGTTCAGACATTCAACGCCGATATCCGAAAAGAAATGCAGCGCCTCGATTCCCCTGAATATATTATTCGTCGACTCGAGAAAATCTCCGCCATCGACAATCTTGCCGTAGTGATCGACCTCCTCTTCGGCTTCCCGGGACAAAAAGGAAAAGTCTGGACAGACGATTTAAAGATCGCTTCCGAGCTTCCTATTGACGGAGTCGACTGCTACCAGCTGAATGTCTTTGAGAAATCGCCGCTCAACACGCGCATCAAATCCGGTCTTTTTGATCCGGCAGCGACGCTTGCTGAAGCGGCCGACATGTATGCAGAAAGCGTTGAGCATTTTTCTTCTCATCCAAATTGGCATCGTCTTACCAATACTCATTGGGCCAGAACGCCGCTTGAAAGGAATCTCTACAACCGTTTAGCAAAAGGTCCGAGTGACTGCCTTCCCTTCGGCTGCGGAGCCGGTGGAAAACTTTTCGGTTACAGCTGGATGCAGGAGCGCAAACTTGCCAACTGGTCGGAAATGGTTGAGAAAGGACTCAAGCCGGTCTTTGTCATGATGAAACCTCAGGAACACTGGCACTTGATGAGAACTTTGGCGAGCAGCGTGGAATCCGGCCCCTTCAATTTGAAAGAAATCGGTGACAACTTCAGCGTCGATATTGAAAAGCCGCTAAAACCCGTCATGGATCAATGGATTAAAGCCGGCCTTCTTGAAAAGTCGGGAGACATCTATTCTCCGACTGTTGCCGGTCAGTTTTGGTATGTGACCATGGCTCAGCTCGCTACGGAAGCGCTGACCATGACCATTGCAAAAGAAGATTCTTTCAAAGCGGATCCGATTACGCAAAGCGTATATTCACCCAACCAAGCCGAAGCGTGGTTAAAAACTATCAACAAGCGCAAAGAATAACAGAAGGAAAACGTTTAGGTATTTGAAAGAATTTGTATTTTCAAAAGAGTTGAAATAAGATAACGTTTCATTTCAAAAAGGAGTAAAAATGACGGCACCTCTCGGCAATGTTAAAGCCTCGGTCCCCCCTGAGCAGTTAAAGGCAAAAATGAATCCCGGCGATGTTTCTTTCCTCGGATTCGAACGCAAAGATAACGTTTTCACCGTTACTTTTGCTTGGATTGACATGATTGGCGGCCATCACGAGCACACTTTCGCTCGCGGTGACATCTTCGCAGACTTCAACAAAGTCCTGAAGGTCTTCACTGACGGCGGTCTGCCTATCGACCCGGCCAAAGCTGACGACTTCCATATGCGTCTCTGCCAGCTCTCTACCGTTATGGTTCAGGAGCAGGCTCCGGCCGCAAAAGCAGAAGCCAAAAAAGAAGAAGCTCCTGCTAAGTAATGCATTGAACACTTAATCGTGTTTAGAGATTGCCGCTTTACGCGGCAATTTCTTTTTGTACTTGAAGTTTTCTTCAAATTCCTTCGAAAACCGCTAAATCTTTGTGAGCATTTACCCGCAAAAAAACAATTGCTCCTGCCGCAATCCGTTTTCACATTGTGCATCGATTAAAATTTTAGAATCGTATCTAAAATAAGACCCGAAGGAGTTCCAAAGAGATGCTTGAACAGCTCGTGACGCGAAGAAAACTGATCCTCTTAGCTTCAGTTTCCTCCCTGCTTTCCGGCTGCTCGATGTTCTCTTCTGACCGTTATAGCTATCAACCGGTCTCCTATGACAACTCAGAAGGATCAAAAGTCCTCAGAACCGCAATGAGTCAGTACGGAGCTAAATATAAATACGGGAAAGCTTCTCCCTCGGACGGTTTCGACTGTTCGGGTCTCATTTTCTGGGCTTACGGCAAACATGGAATTACCGTTCCCCGCCACACCGCCGCTCAATCAAAAGCAGGCAAATGGGTGGCTGCCCGCAACGCCCGGCAAGGCGATATTGTTGTTTTCAGGATCGGCCGAAGACTTCACACGGGCTTAGTCGCCGACAAAGGACGCTTCCTTCACGCACCCTCTTCCGGCGGTTACGTTCGAATGGAAAGTCTCTCGGGCGTCTATTGGAAGAACAAGATCGTCGGATACCGAAGAATCGTGTAAAGCAAACGATATTATTCATAAAAACCACATCGTTACATAGGTAATTAAAAAAATGCGCAGTGACAAAATAAAAGTTGGCCCTCAGGCCGCTCCCCACCGCTCCCTTCTCTATGCACTGGGATTAACCGATGAAGAACTCAAGAAACCTCTCATCGGTATCGTGAGTTCCCAGAACGACATCGTTCCGGGACATATGAACCTGGACAAGATCGTTGACGCCGTTAAACAAGGCGTTGCCCTTGCCGGCGGTGTTCCTATCGTCTTCCCCGCTATTGCCGTTTGCGACGGTATCGCCATGGGACACGAAGGCATGAAATATTCTCTCGTCAGCCGTGAACTGATCGCTGACAGTACCGAAGCGATGGCTATTGCACATGCTTTTGACGCTTTGGTCATGGTTCCGAACTGCGACAAGAACGTTCCGGGCCTTTTGATGGCTGCTGCTCGTTTGAATATTCCGACTATTCTTGTTTCCGGCGGCGCAATGAGCGCCGGCATCATCGGTAAGAAGAAACTCTCTCTTGTCTCCGCCTTCGAAGGGGTCGGCGCATACAAGGCAGGAAAGATTGATGCCAAGAAACTGACGGAAATCGAACAGAAATGCTGCCCGTCCTGCGGCTCCTGCTCCGGCATGTTTACCGCAAACTCTATGAACTGCCTGACTGAAGTTTTGGGCATGGGACTTCCGGGCAACGGCACGATTCCCGCTGTTCAAAGTGCTCGTATCCGTCTTGCAAAACAGGCCGGCATGAAGGTGATGGAACTTCTTGAAAAGAATATCCGTCCTCGTGACATCATGACTTACGATGCTTTCCTCAACGCCATGACCGTCGATATGGCTTTAGGATGCTCTACGAACTCCATGTTGCATCTGCCTGCTATCGCTCATGAATGCGGCTACAAGCTCGACATGCACTTGGCAAACGAAATCTCGGAAAAAACTCCGAACCTCTGCCATCTTTCTCCTGCCGGTCCTCACTTTATTGAAGAGCTCAATGAAGCCGGCGGCATTCCTGCAGTGATGAAAGAGCTCGACAAGAAAGGACTTCTCAAGACCGACTTGATGACGGTTACCGGCAAGACAGTTGCCGAAAACATTGCTGATGCAGAAAACAAGGACGAAGAGATCATTCGTCCGATCGACAAACCTTACAGCGAAACCGGCGGTATTGCCGCCCTCTTCGGCAACCTCGCTCCTGAAGGTTCCGTTGTGAAGCGTTCTGCTGTTGCTCCTGAAATGCTTGTCCATAAAGGACCAGCTCGTGTCTTCGATTCTGAAGAAGAAGCCATTGCAGCTATTTGGGGCGGAAAGATCAAAGACGGCGATGTCGTTGTCATTCGCTACGAGGGTCCGAAGGGCGGTCCCGGCATGCGCGAAATGCTTTCTCCGACTTCCGCCATCATGGGCGCCGGCTTAGGTTCTACCGTTGCTTTGATTACCGACGGCCGCTTCTCCGGAGCCAGCCGCGGTGCAGCCATCGGCCACGTTTCTCCTGAAGCAGCACTGGGCGGTCCCATCGGCCTGATTGAAGAAGGCGACATCATTTCCATCAACATCCCTGAACACAAGCTTGACCTTGAAGTCTCGAATGAAGTTTTGAAAGAACGCCGTAAGAACTGGAAGCCTCGTCAGCCGAAGATCACAACCGGCTACTTAGCGAGATACGCCAAGCTTGTTTCTTCCGGCACTTCCGGAGCTGTTTTAAGCTAATCAAGTGATTCGGACCGGCGCTTTAAGCGCCGGTTCTTCTTTTTGCGGCCGCTGGAAAAGCATGTTAGTTCTTTCGGCCTTTGATTTTCCTGTAGTAAATCTTTAATAACCAAAACTCAGGAAATTCGTTAAAATTCCCTGAGCCTCAAGCATTCTTCAATTTTTACTTTTTCAAACTCGTGTAGTAATAGCTTCCGAGAAATGATTTCCGCTGTCCTTGTCTACTGTCTTTTAGCCGTTGGCGTCTGACGCTATTCCAAGGTTGAGACGGAAATTCAAGACAAACCATTCACTGATTATTACTTGCGAGTTAGGCTTTTAAGAACACTTCTGCTGTTTTTTCGTGGCAGTAGCCTGCAGCTAAACACAGCTGAAGAAGCACTCTTGCCTTCTGAGGATTCAAAGTTCCGGCGTTGATCATGCCGGCTTCTGTCCATTCAGGTGAAGAATCAACCACCTCACCGCTTCCGCAGCGGGACGCACGAACTACCGGAATTCCTTCTTCCAAGGCCTTCTCAAGTTCAGGCAAATCTTTGCAATGGATGGAACCGTTGCCCATACCGGCATAAATAATACCTTTAGCGCCCGATTGAATGGCCGCCTTGATCAAACGACCGTCGCCGTTTGAATGAGCGTAAATGATGTCGACAATCGGAAGATGTTTGTGATCAGATAGAAGCTCAGAGGTAAATGGAGTTTTGAGCGTATGCGGACGGGTGCTTTCTTTAAAGAAGGAAACTCTTCCGCCGGTGATAAAACCAAGTGCTCCTAAACGCGGAGATGCAAATGTATCGCAGTTGGTTGTATTGGTCTTTATAACATCTCTGGCACCGTGAATTTCATCATTCAAGACAACCAAAACACCTTTGCCTTTAGCCTCCGGAGTAGTCGCCACTTTCGCCGCGTTCAGAAGATTCATAGGGCCGTCGGCAGAAATCGAGGTTGCCGGTCTCATGGAACCAACGAGAACAACAGGCTTCTCGCTCTTCAAAACTTGATTGAGCATGAAAGCCGTTTCTTCCAAAGTGTCTGTACCGTGCGTAATAACAACACCGGCAACTTCGGGGTCTTTCAGCTGACTCTCTGTTTCTTTAACCAAGCACGCCCAAATTTCATCCGTCATATCTTCAGAGCCGATATTGGACACTTGGACAGAGGTAAGGTTGGCGATGTCTTCTAACCCGGGAACAGAGGCTAAAAGATCTTCAACAGTAGCTGAGCCCGGAACATAACCGGTCGTTGCAGAGGCAGATCCGGCTTTTCCGGCAATCGTACCGCCGGTGCCGAGGATGGCGATGGTGGGGAGGTCTTCTTTCATTTTTCTTTCAGGTAAAAAAGACGCTGCCGAAGCAGCGTCACTATTCAACGAAATGAATTATTTCTGATTTTCAGGTTTCAAAACTGCCAGGCCGTTCATATACGGACGGAGAACTTCAGGAACCGTGACGGAACCGTCAGCGTTCTGGTAGTTTTCCAAAACGGCAACGAGCGTTCTGCCCACGGCCAAGCCTGAGCCGTTCAGTGTATGAACGTATTCAGTCTTGCCCTGGGCATTCTTGAAGCGAGTCTGCATACGGCGAGCCTGGAAGGCTTCGCAGTTAGAAACAGAGCTGATTTCGCGATAGGTGTTCTGAGCCGGAATCCAAACTTCCAAGTCATAAGTCTTTGCAGAACCGAAGCCCATGTCGCCGGTGCAAAGCGTAATAACACGATACGGAAGTCCGAGTTTCTGCAGGATGCCTTCAGCGCAGACAACCATTTCTTCAAGGTGCTTGTAACTTTCTTCCGGTTTGACGATACGAACCATTTCGACTTTTTCGAACTGGTGTTGACGGATCATTCCGCGTGTGTCTTTACCGTAAGAGCCGGCTTCTGAACGGAAGCAAGGAGTCTGAGCAGTAATCTTGATCGGCAGATCGCTTTCTTTAAGCATCTGGCCGCGAACGGAGTTCGTCAGAGTTACTTCGGAAGTCGGAATGAGATAAAAGATTTCGCCCTCGCCTTCCTGACCGCCCTTCTTAGCAGCAAACAGGTCTTCTTCAAACTTCGGAAGCTGGCCGGTACCGATCAGCGTCTCCTGATTGGCAATGTACGGTGTGTAGCACTCTGTATAGCCGTTTTCCTGAGTATGAGTGTCGAGCATGAACTGGGCTAAAGCTCTGTGGAGACGAGCAACCTGGCCCTTCATGAAGCAGAAGCGTGTACCGGCAAGCTTAGCGCCGACGTCAAAGTCAAGGCCCAAGGGACCGCCGACATCAACGTGATCCTTGATTTCAAAATCGAATTCGCGCGGTGTCCCCCAGCGGCGAACTTCAACGTTTTCGGTTTCATCTTTACCGACAGGAACGGAAGGATCAGGAAGATTCGGAATCGTTAACAGAAGATCATTCAGAGCTTTTTTAACAGCAGCATTTTTGCCTTCCAAAGCAGCCAAACCTTCAGCAATAGCTGCGCCTTCTTTCAGAAGTTCCGTAGCGTCTTGACCGGCCTTTTTAGCAGCTCCGATTTTCTTAGCAACTTGGTTGCGGCGAGCCTGAAGTTCTTCCGTTTCAGTCTGAATCGCTTTACGTTCGCCTTCTAAAGCTTCGTATTTTTCGGTAGGAAATTGAAATTTACGAGTTGCCAAGCGAGCGACAACTTCGGGCAAATTCTTGCGAAGAAGATTTGAATCAAGCATGTAATTTCTCTTCTAGATTGATTGAATTGTTTGATTGTACGCTATCAGGACACTTCCTCACATGAACTATGCGTAACGGCTTAGAAGTTATTCTAAGAACCTTTTTTCTCCGTTTGAAAATGCTGACTTGAACCGTTAACCGGGAGCCTAATTTGGATATTTCTTCAATCGGCTTCCAAAATGGGCAAAAAATAAATTCCTATTTTTCGTTTTTTTTATTTTTCGATCCTAAAATATCCTCATGTTCAGAGAGCTTCTTCGCACTTGAAGCTCGAGAACATAGTTAATCACCCAAAAGGTATTATCAAATGAACACACGGACAGCAATATTTAAGTTAGAAGCACTGCTAAGTGTTTCTTGTTGTCCTTGTTGCCAGCGAATGTGTTGATTTAATTAAGCACACGCTTATCGTTTTTTTTCATACCAATCACTCAATTCCCTATGGTTCTGTTTGAGCCACATCAGGGGTTATGTAATCCAAAAGGTGTCTTTATGCTTCGTAGAAATATTTTATTAACTTCTCTTGCAGTATTAATACCAAACTTTGTTTTGGCCTCTGAACAGACCAAAACACTTAAGATCGGTGTGACTGCAGGCCTCCACGCACAAATTCTTGAACAAGTTCTTCCGATAGCTAAGAAAAACGGTCTCAATATCAAAATAGTTGAATTCCAAGATTATGTACAGCCAAATGCCGCTCTGGCTGCAGGTGATCTGGATGTAAATATTTTTCAGACCAAGCCTTTTTTAGACGCGGCGAACCGAGATAGAGGCTATGACCTCGTACCAGTCGGCGAAACTATAACTTTCCCGATGGCTTTTTATTCTAAAAAATATTCTAACTTAAGCGACCTTCCTAATAAATCAACACTGGGAATCCCAAATGATCCTTCCCAAGGCGGTCGCGCTTTAATCCTTCTTGCTTCTCAGGGACTTATTAAACTTAAAGACAGCAAAAACCTTCTTTCGAGTCCCCTCGATATTGTCAGCAATCCTCATCATTACAACATAATTGAGCTTGAAGCAGCTCAGCTTCCCCATTCCCTTTCTGACTTGGACGCTGCTGCCATCAATGGCAATTACGCTTCAGCCGCAGGCCTGAATCCAAGCAAAGACGGAATTCTTATCGAAGATCCGAACGGCCCCTATGTTAATCACATCGTGGTTCGAGCACAGGATAAAAATCAACCTTGGGTAAAACCGTTGATTCAGTCTTATCAACAACCCCAAATTCACGACTTTATATTGAAAACTTTCAAAGGCGCCGTTATTCCGGCTTTTTAATAAATCATTTTTTATCATCCACTTGTTTATAAAGGAATCAAAAATGGCTATTCGTCAATCCATTAAAGAACTTATCGGCAACACACCGCTTGTCCAACTGAACCGTTACGCCGCCAAACGCGGTCTGGGTGCAAACATCCTTGCCAAAATTGAATATTTCAATCCTGCCGGATCCGTAAAAGACCGCGTCGGTTTTGCCATGCTTGATGCTGCTGAAAAAGCCGGCAAACTCAACAGCAAAACCGTCATCATTGAACCGACCAGCGGAAACACCGGTATCGGTTTGGCCGCTGCGGCCGCCGCAAGAGGACTTCGCATCATTCTGACGATGCCAGAAACCATGAGTGTCGAACGCCGCAACCTTCTTAAAGCTTACGGGGCCGAGCTGGTCTTAACAGACGGCAAGAAAGGCATGAAAGGCGCTATTGCCAAAGCTGAAGAGCTGGCTAAAGAAAACCCCAACAGCTTTATTCCCGGACAGTTTGTAAACCCGGTCAACCCGGAAACGCATTTCAAGACAACAGGTCCAGAAATTTGGAAGGATACGGAAGGAAAAGTTGATATTTTCGTGGCTGGGGTGGGCACAGGCGGTACCATTACCGGAGTTGGCAAGTATCTCAAATCTCAAAATCCGAACATTAAGATTTATGCGGTCGAACCGGATACTTCCGCGGTCCTGAGCGGAGAACCCTCCGGTCCTCATAAGCTGCAAGGCATCGGCGCAGGCTTCATTCCCGACACGCTTGATACAAAAATTATCGATGAGATTATTAAGATCGGCGCTCAAGAAGCTTATGAAGCCGGCAAGGCACTTCCCAAAGAAGAAGGTTTCTTGGTCGGCATTTCTGCCGGCGCCGCTTTAGCCGCCGCAACACAGCTTGCCAAACTGCCTGAAAATAAAGGCAAGAATATAGTTGTTCTGCTTCCGGACAGCGGAGATCGTTACCTCTCAAGCGAAATGTTCGCTTAATTAAGACTTGAGCCTCGCTTTGCGAGGCTCACTTATTTTTATTCGGTGTGAATGTTCGGGTCAGGTTCGCTGGCCTGTTTCGTTCCGACACTTCTGCCTTTTGGCATATCGCCGCTTCTTCTGACCTCCTCGTTCAACGCATGAAACTGAGCGAGTTTCTCGCCGATCTTGATTTCCAGGCCTCTTGGCGAAGGTTTGTAAACCCGAATCTCGTCCATATCATCCGGAAAGTATTTAACGCCGGCGGCAAAGGATCCGGGTTCATCCGGCGGATAACGATAACCGGCGCCGTTTCCGACTTTTTGCATGAGCTTTGTCGGAGCGTTGCGAATGTGCATCGGAACGGGACGAGTTCCGTCCTGCTTCACAAACGCCCTCATCTTATTAAATGCCTTGTAAACCGAGACTGACTTCGGAGCACAGGCCAAATACACAACCGCATTGGCTAGGGCTAACTCACCTTCCGGGGAGCCGAGTCTTTCGTAAATATCAACGGCATTGGTCGTGATCTCCATTCCGCGAGGATCAGCCAAGCCGATATCTTCGATCGACATCCGCATTAAGCGCCGTGCAATGTACAAGGGATCCACGCCGCCGTCGAGCATTCTGCACATCCAATACAGAGCCGCATCGGGATCTGATCCTCGAACGGATTTATGCAGAGCGGAAATTTGGTCATAAAAGTTATCACCGCCCTTATCAAATCGGCGAATCGTTGCAGGTAATGCTGCTCGAACGAACTTCTCATCAATGACTTTAATGCCTCGATCTTTTGCCATCGTGGCGGAAACTTCCAGAGCGTTCAGGAAGCGTCTGGCATCGCCGTCAGCAAGTCCGATGAGGATTTTCTCAGCCTCTTCATTGACTTTAAGGCCCAGATATTCGCGCTCAAGCGCACGATGGAGCAGCTCTTCTAAGTCTTCTTCTTTGAGAGACTCAAGCACATAAACCGTCGAACGGGACAAGAGCGCTGAAATCACTTCGAAGCTTGGATTTTCTGTAGTTGCTCCGATGAAAGTAAAGAGTCCGCTCTCTACATGAGGCAGGAAAGCATCCTGCTGGCTCTTTGAAAAGCGATGTACTTCGTCCACAAAAACTACCGTTGAACGGCCTGTTTTTTCTCTATTCGCTGTAGCCTTTTCCACCGCATCCCGAATATCTTTCACGCCGCCGAGAACGGCAGAAATCGAAATGAACGGAAGACCGAAAGCATCAGCCATCAAACGGGCAAGCGTGGTTTTGCCGACACCGGGAGGCCCCCACAAAATCATGGAGTGCGGATGTGCGTTTTCAAATGCACTTCTCAAGGGTTTTCCGGGGCCAAGCAGATGCTTTTGACCCACAACTTCGTCAATCGTTTTAGGACGAAGACGTTCCGCCAAAGGTGAAGCCTGATCTTTAGGCGCAGCCTTACGGGTCGCTTTAGCGGCTTCCGCCGCAGCGTTTTTAATTGTGTCAGGCGAGTCCGGATTTCCGAAGAGATCTGTTTCCATGAAAAAGCACTCAAAAATTCTTTGCGATATTTTCGGATATTTTCTAAAAATCTGCTGAACGGCTAAAGACTTATTAGTGAATTGACTGTACGCTATTTGTCTTCCGACAGCACTTTCTTGAGATATCTTCCGGTGATGCTTTCGGGACATGCCGCCACTGCCTCGGGCGCTCCTTCAACCACTACTCTTCCGCCCTCCGTTCCGCCCCAAGGGCCCATATCAATGATGTAGTCGCAGTTGGTGATGAGCTCTAAGTCGTGCTCAATCACAATCACCGTTGCACCCAACTGAATCAGATGATCAAAGATCAATATCAGTTTCTTAACGTCCTGAGGATGCAGACCGATCGTCGGTTCGTCGAAAACAAATACGGAACCCTGCTGAGGCATCTCCATCTCGTAAGCGAGTTTTAGCCTTTGAGCTTCACCGCCGGATAATGGAGGCATGGCTTCTCCGAGAGTAAGGTAACTCACGCCCAAATCCTGAAGAATCTTGAGCTGCTTAGCGATTTTTGTTTCTTCATGCAGGAGATCAGCGGCCTCTTCCACCGTCAGTTTTAGTACACCCGGAAGGGAGACCGACACGGAATCCTTTTCCTTGCTCTTCCACAAAATGTCATAGGCTTCTTTGCCGTAGCGGGAACCTCCGCAGCTCGGACAGATGGTATCGACATCCGGAAGAAACTGAACGTCCATGGAGATAATGCCGGTTCCGTCGCAAACGGGACATCGCAATTTGCCCGTGTTGTAAGAAAAATCTCCGGCTTTTAATCCTTTCGCCTTTGCATCCGGTGTTCTGGCAAACAATTTCCTTAAGTCGTCGAATACGCCGTCATATGTCGCAACCGTAGATCGAACATTTGCTCCGATCGGCTTAGAGTCGATGACTTTGACGGATTGAATACCCTTAGCCTCTAGCGAATAAACATGCTCAGGAAGTTTTGAGCCTCGAATAACTGCCTGAAGCGCAGGTACCAGACATTCAATAACAAGGGAAGTTTTACCGGAACCTGAGACACCGGTGACAGCAATCATTCGACCTTTAGGGATAGAAACATCCAAGGCTTTGACGGTATAGAACGGCTTTGTCTTAATCTTGACCGAACCATTCTCGAACATATTTTCTTCTGTGGCTCGAGTGCGCACTTTCAAAGATTCTTTACCTGACAGATAAGGACCGATTAGAGAATGAGGATTCTTTTCAGCCTCCAAAGGAGTTCCCTGCGTGACGATTCGTCCGCCTTCTTTACCGGCGCCGGGACCGATTTCAATCAATTGATCCGCGTCCATCAAAATTCTCGGATCGTGGTCAACCAAAACGACCGAGTTTTTGCGATCAACCAACTCCCGAACAATCTTCATCAGGCCATCCACATTGTATGGATGAAGTCCGATTGAAGGTTCGTCGAGAACATAAAGAACACCTGTCGTGTCGCTTCTTACCGCACGAGAAATTTGAACGCGCTGAAGCTCTCCGTTTGACAGCGTGCCGCCGGCTCTGTCCAAAGACAAATAGGAAAGGCCGAGGTTCGTCAGCCGTTCAGCTGTCCTCAAGAACTCGTTGACGATACTCTGGGCCATATCCTTCATTTCAGAGGGCATTTGTTCGGGTATCTTCTTCACCCAGACAACCAGTTCTGAGAGCGTCATCGCGCAGACTTCTGCGATGTTTTTGCCCATGAGTTTGGTCGACAGTGCTCGTTCATTAAAGCGTGTTCCATGACAGGCAGGGCACTGTCCTTTGGTCAGGAACTTCTCAATGCGTTTCATCCCCTTTTCGTCTTTGACTTTCGAGAGCGCATTCTCAACCGTACGGACGGCATTGAAATACGTAAAGTCCAGCGGGACAGCCTGACCGCTGCCTTTGTTGGTATAGACGATATGCTTTTTAACGGCGCCCCCGTCATAGACGATTTTCTTTTCTTCCGGTGTTAAATCTTTAAAGGGAACGTTCGTTCGTACACCCATAGCCTTGCAGACTTCCGTCATCAACGACCACATGAGTGTGCCCCATGGTTTAACCGCACCGTCGTCAATACTCAGCGATTCATCAGGCACCAGACTCGCCCGATTGACCGTAACTGCAATTCCTGTGCCTCCGCACGTCGGACAAGCACCGGAACTATTGAAAGAAAAGTCTTCGGCACTCGGCGCATCAAATTCAACGCCGCAGACGGGACATTTGAGTTTCTGGCCGAGGGCGACTGCCGGTGTCGGAGGAAGATAGTGCCCGTTCGGACAGCGGTGCGAGCCGAGTCGGGAGAACATCAGTCGGACGGAATTGAAAAGCTCAGTCAGTGTACCGAACGTGCTTCGAATATCCGGTGTGGAGGGTCTTTGATGTAGGGCAAGAGCGGCCGGAATGTTCTCTACGGAATCAACTTTTGCGTCCTGAGTTTGCGTCAGGCGCCGGCGTGTGTAGGCAGACAACGCTTCTAAGTAACGGCGCGACCCTTCGGCATAGAGCACGCCTAATGCCAACGAGGACTTTCCGGAACCGGACAGACCTGAGATCGCTACCAGCTCATTGAGCGGTATATCCACATTCATATTCTTGAGATTGTGAACTTTTGCGCCTCTTACCAGGATGTCGTCCTTCATTTCCTTTCCACCTTCATTCAATACAAAGAAAAATCGGCCAAAGATTTTGTCTCTGACCGACCTTCTAAAGCTCAATTACTTAACGTTATCGCTAAGCCACTTTTCCACTACCTTGGCGACTTCTGCGCTGTTCTTATCGGAGAACGGAAAGTGCGTATTGCCCTTGATGCCGATGTCCGGCAAATGGAACACTTTAGCATGACCGCCTTCGGCATTAACGGCGTTGACAAATTCCTGAGCCATTGTCGAAGCTGCTCTCCAGTAATCTTGGTACGGATTCTTAACTTCGGTCTTGGGAATATTGTCACCGTATACGATGAGGATCGGGAACCTTGTCAGCTTTTTGAACTCACTAAGGGGAACGCCGACTGCTTTTGTCGGGCCGAAGAATCTGTTGTTGGAAATCGGTGCAGGCACTTTGCCTTCCGGGAAAATAAAGCCGGAACCCGGTTCAAAGGCAATGATGCCCTTCAGATTCTTCCCTGCTTCGGTTCCGATCAGCCATCCGGGTCCGCAACCCTGGGAATGCGTGACAAGAACTGTGCCTTCCGTCTTCTTCAAAGCATCTGTCACAGCATCGGCGATGACTTTGTCATTGTACGGTGCTGTATTTGGCGTCATCTGGCGCCAGAAGGAGTTGAGATCTTTTTGGCTTGCAAAGGCAGAGTTGTCATAGAACTTCGGCCATAAACCCATACGGAACTGACCGAACCAGAACTGTTCATCCGGGCTTGCTTTAATCGTTCCATCGACCGTTGCCCTGCCAGCATCACCGCGGCGAGGCTGATCGATCAAATAAACCGGGTAGCCTTTACGCAGGAACACGCTCTGGAAGCCTTCTCTCCCGTCCGGCGTGGTCTGCCAAGTTCTCATGGACTGCCCGGCGCCGTGAAGGAACATTAAAGAAACAGGCTTTGCATGGGCTGGAATTTGATAAATGATGTTTGCGTGATCGCCGTGCAGCGGCATGGCGTCCGGTTCCGGGTGGTACGGATCGAAAGTCTTCTTTGCTTCGATGACTGTACCGCCCGCAGAGAATGCTCCTTGCTTCTCGATCGTGATCGGCTGAGCGAAGGAAGCCAGAGCGAAGGAGCCAAGCAAAACTGCGAGTAAAGTTTTCTTCATGGTTTGTCTCGGAATTAATGGAGTTTCGTGAGCCATTCCACCATCTTGGGATCGTTGTGATCGAAGAAAGCGGTCTTCTTCTGGTCCAAAGCGTTAATCGCGGCCATATCGTCGGCAGTCAATTCGAAGTCAAAGACGTCGATATTCTGGCGAATACGATCGGGGTTGACGCTCTTCGGAATGCAGATGATGCCTCTTTGGAGCTGCCAGCGAAGAACAACCTGGGCGATAGACTTGCCGTATTTTTCGCCGATCTTGAGAAGCTCCGGATTATGGAAAAGATCGTTCTTGCCTTCGGCAAACGGAGCCCAGCTTTCCATCGCGATGCCCTTGGAGTTCAGGTATTCCTCGTCGGAATGACGCTGATTAAAGATGTTGCATTCGATCTGATCGACGGCCGGCTTGACTTCATTGAAAGCCACTAAGTCAGCGATTCTGCCCATATCGAAGTTGGAAACACCGATCGCACGAACGCGCCCTTCTTTCAGAAATTCTTCCATGGCTCTCCATGCGCCGTAATAATCGTGGTACGGCTGATGGATCAGATAAAGATCAAGGTAGTCAAGGCCGAGTTTTTCTAAGGAAGCGGCAAAGGCTTTCTTTGCACCTTCATAATAAACATCGGTAATCCAAAGCTTTGTGGTAATGAACAGCTCATCTCTCGGAATGCCGCTGTCTTTAATGGCTTGGCCGACGGCTTCTTCATTTCCGTAAGCCTGAGCTGTATCAATGGAGCGATAGCCGTTTTCTAAAGCACAAAGGACGGCTTTGCGGCATCCTTCAGGATCGGTGACTTGGAAGACACCGAAACCGAGCATCGGCATTTTGACGCCGTTCTTAAGAGTCTTATAAAGCATATTCAAAACCTCCTTAATTGTTCTTGACACCGAAAATATCCGACTTAGGCAGCTTATCGAGGGCTTCATCAATCGCCTTGATTTCTTCTGCAGAGAGTTTGACAACTGCGCCGCCGGCGTTTTCTACGATTCTTTCGAGTCTACGGCTGCTCGGGATCGCTGTGAGCCAAGAATGTTTGCCGAGCATCCAAGCTAAAGACAGCTGAGACATGGTTGCTCTGTGTTCTTCCGCGGTTTTCTGCAGGAACGCCATAAGCTCTTCGTTTTTCTTCATTGCTTCCGGAGTGAACTGCGGCATGCGCGAGCGGTAATCGACCACAGCTTCGAACTTATTATTCGTCGCTTTTTCATAGGCGCCGGAAAGCAGACCGTTAGCCAGCGGAGAATAAGCAACAAAGCCGATGCCAAATTCCTCTAATGTCGGGAACAACTTTTCAATTCCTCTGGCCATCATGGAATAACGATCCTGAACCGCACTGATCGGCGTGACTTTGTGTGCACGGCGGATGTATTCTTCCGGCGCCACGGACACGCCCCAATGACGAATCTTGCCTTCTTTAATCAGTTCGCCCATCACTTCGGCAACGACTTCGGGTTCGACCTTCGGATCGATGCGATGCTGGAAATAAAGATCGATGGTTTCGGTCTGTAGACGCTTCAGAGAACCTTCAACCGACTGACGAATCTTTTCCGGTCGAGCGTCAGGAATGATGTCGCCGTGGGTGTATTCGGAAAAAGAGATGCCGAATTTTGTAGAAATAACCACTTCATCGCGGAAAGGTTTTAAGGCTTCCCCGACAATTTCTTCATTGATGTAGGGGCCGTAAACTTCTGCGGTATCAAAATAGGTGTAGCCGCAGTCAAGCGCCTGCCTCAGAATCTTTACGGCGTCCTTTCTATCTGTCGCTTCGCCGTACCCATGAGAAAGGCTCATGGCGCCGTAACCGAGATCCGAGACCTCCAATCCTTCACTTAACTTTCTTGTCTTCATTTCATCTTTTCCTTATTTTGAATTCTTAAGCCAAAAGTCGAGCGCTTCCTGTGCCCAGCCCTCGGCAGGTGTTCCTGTTCCTAAGCCGAATCCGTGCGGCATGCCGCGAATGAGTCTGAATTCGGCCGGCGTTCCCTGGGCTTTAAGACGATTGATCCTTTGTTCCATGGTCCAGGAGCTTGCGATACCGTCTTGGTCTCCGACAACAGCAAAAGTTGCGGGTTCTGTACCGCTGATATCCGTGTGACCCGTATATTCCATAATGACGGCGCTCGGACGCTGTTTTGTTTTGCCGCCGAGCTCGGTCGCGCCGTAGCTTCCGAGATAGGCCGCCATTCTGGCGCCGGCGGAGCCGCCCCACAAAGAATAATTTTTAGTTGAAACTTGGAGTTCCTTTGCGTGGTCAAAGATGAAGTCGATGCCTTGAGCCAAATCGTCGCACGCGGCTTGCGCACTGCCGTCACGATAGACAATCACAAAAGCATTGATGCCCTTTCCGGCAAGGAACTTCGCGATCGGAAAACCTTCGTGAATCGCGCCGACGTATTGAAATCCGCCGCCCGGGCAAATAATCGCGAAAGGCGCATCCGGCTTACCGCGGAAAAAGAAGAGTCCCGCAACCGGTCTGCCGTTTGAAGCTGTTTTTAAGGGGTAGAAGATCTTCTTTCCCTTTAGGACTTCATCTTTCATGTAATTCAGCACTTCAGCAGATTCTTTCGGCATCACATAACTGTGATAAGGAAGAAGTCTGCTTGCCTCTCTCAGCCTTAGGCCTGCGGTGCGGCCTCTTGGAAAGAGCAAATTTGAATAGCCGGAAAAAGCCGGATCATCTTTGATTGTGTCCAGCAAAGTATTTTCATCGAATTTCGTTTTATGTTCCTCCGATGCTACAGGAGAAAGTTTTCTTTCTTCTGCATCAACGGTTTTTGCGGCGAACAAGGTCGCAAAAATGCTACTTAAAAAATTACGTCTTTGCATCTGTGCACCATTTGTCGTTGAGTATTTTGAGCCAATCGAACCCAAGAGAAAACCTCTCGAACCCCTCTGCTGAGAACCCTCCGGGAATCGGTCCAAAAACGGCAAGAAAATCAGATAAAAGGTTTTGCGATAAATATTTCTTGCTGCCTTTCATCATTTTTCGGGGTTTTCCAAGTGTCGATTCTTTTGGCCTTCCTGAATCTCCCCTAATTTCGGAAGGAAAAGCTTAAATTTTTAGGCAAAGGTTTTTATCCTCAAAATGGGAAACTTTATTTCGAATCACCCTCGAAAAAGAAGCCTGAACTCGACAGAGATCAGGCTCGCTTCAATAGGAACTGTTCAGTTAGTTCAAACTTTTATCGAAAAACTCAACGAGCTGATTGATCGGCATGTATTCCGGTTTGTCATACAAATCGAAGTGGCCGGCTCCCTTAACCTCAACCAATTTCTTCGGTTCCGCTGCTTTTGCATATGCATCTTGTGTGAACGGTCTCGAATGAGCCTTCTCACCCATCACAAACATCATCGGACGCGGAGAAATGGTTTCGATATCGTTGAACGGGTAGAAGTTCATAAACTTTACGTTCGAAGCCTTATCTGAACGGGTATTCTCTTCCCACTTCTCGCCTTTAGGAATGAATTTGCCGCGATCACGATAGAAAGCATAGGAATGCTGGCGAGTCGCCGGAGATTTTTCATCAACTTTAAACGGGGAGCCGCCCACAAGGACTTGATCTCCGCCGGTGAAATCAGAGTAGCGCTGTTCGGCTGCATCGGCGATGACTTTCTTGCGCTGCTCTAAAGAAACAGAATTGCGGATACCGCTGCGGCGCATTTCACCGATGTTGTACATGCTGACCGTAGCCACGGCCTTCATACGTGGATCGATCTTGGCGGCCGAGATCACAAAGCTGCCGGAACCGCAAATACCTAAGATACCGATTTTATTGCGGTTCACAAAATTCCTAGTACCAAGGAAATCAACGGCTGCGCTGAAAGCTTCGGCATACAGATCAGGAGAAATGGCGTGACGAGGATAGCCCGAAGATTCACCCCAGAACTGCTGGTCAACCGCTAAGGTCACAAAACCGTGTTCTGCCAAGGCCGCGCCGTAATTGGAAGCTGCTTGTTCTTTCGAAGCACCCATAGGATGGCCGATCACAATGGCTTTAGCTTTGCCTTTGAGATCTTTTGGTACGAAAAGATATCCGACAACCTCCATACCGTATTGATTGCTGAAGCTGACGTGATACAGTTTGACGGATTCAGGAACCTTGAATGTCGTGAAGTCTCTTGTTGTAATTTCCGTCATCGTGGTTTGAGGACGGTTGGGAACTGTCGGAGCAGCGTATACGGCTGAGGAAAGCGAAACGGCGGTCAGCGCCGTCAGTGCTGAAAGCACTATTGTTTGACGAAGCTTCATGATTTCTCCTGCTTGAGATTTGTATTAATACATACTTAATTTTGCAGGAGAGCAGAGAATGACAATTGTCAAAGAGTGTTTGGTATTTGCTCGATTATTTTAGATTTTTTCGCTTGTCGAAAAATAAGCAAAAATCAGCGGTCCACGATGTATTCATCTGTCACCGGTATTTTTCCGGCTCTTACGAAAGCCGGATAATCGGTTTTAGGCCACTTCGTAGCCAGAAGCCTTCAAAGCCTGCTGCGCCTTCTGAAGGTTTTCTTTCTTCACCAAAATGTAGTCGGTGTTATAGGTTGAGACAACAAATATTCCGATCTTGTTGTCTGCCAAAACTTTAGATATTTCGGACAAGATACCGATCAAGGAAAAGTCCAGTACACCTTCTATCCGAAATGTTCTCCAGCCATCGACGCGATCCGTGGTGTTTTCTGGAACGTCTGACGTTAGGCATACAAGTGAGATTTCTTCGTCAGTTTTGCCGATGAAAAAGAACTTACCGTTCAGATCAATGTCGGAGATAGAGACTACCTTGCAAACTGACAGTTCTTGGTCAAGTGTTTTAAGCTTCATTTGCGTGTCCTCCGACAAGCCGATTAGGAAAGGTCTTCGTTAGTCTAACCGTCTTTGATCCTTTGAAAGGCAATCGTTATGTCCATCAATCAAACAACCTATTCAACTCTGAGATCATTAGACAACTAACCGAGAAGTTTAGGTAAGAAACAAGATTCTCTTTTCCCCATAATGAGTTAGTTGAAAAAAGGAGGGAGAATGGATCGACCAGAAGTCATTTGTCATATGGCCAGTACTATAGACGGAAAAATCGCGGGACAATCCTTTGCCGCAGAAGGACTCGGACCATATTTAGAGTTTTACGTTAAGACAAAACAAAAGTTTGGGACACAAGCAACGGCTTACGGTGCTTCCACAGCAAAGGAAATTTTCGTTGGAAAAGACAAGGAAACCTTTAAAGGATCAACTGCCGCCACAGATGAATCGGATTACATCTGCGGAGAAGACGCACCTTACTTTGTCGTCGTCATTGACCCACTCGGTGAGATTCCCTGGAAATCCGGCAAGCCTGTGGGAAGACAGGGTCTTGAAGACGCAAGAATCATTGTTATTACTTCGTCTCAAGCTTCAAAAGAATATCTTGACCTTCTTAAACAAAAAGGTATCGCCTACCTCATTTCACGCGGTACTGAGTTCCGCTTGACTGAGCCGATGGAAAAACTGAAGTCGATTTTCGGAATCCACCGAATTTCCCTGCAGGGCGGCAGACTGGTAAACGGAACGTTTGCCAACGAAAAACTGATCGACAAACTGAGCTTGGTCGTTATTCCTTTCGTCGATAGCTCAGGCTCTGTGCCGACAACTTTTGAGACCGGATCGTTTTTCAAGCACGCGATTTCTCCGATCGAATTCAAACTCAAGGAAATACAGAAGATCGAACCGGAAGGTTTGTGGCTTTTCTATGAACGCAAATAATTAGGATTAAGTATGAAAACATGGCTGATTACCGGATGTTCATCCGGATTTGGTAAAAATTTGGCTGAAACACTCCTGTCCGAAGGCGAACAAGTGGTTGTGACAACGAGAAAACCTGAAACGATTCAGCATTTCGCAGAAAAATATCCTCAGACGGCTTTATGCCTGCGGTTGGATGTCACTAAAAAAGACACCATCGATTCCGCTGTAAAAGAAGCGATTGAAAAGTTCGGCGAGATCGACGTTCTCATCAACAACGCCGGCTACTGCCTGCGCGGCGCAGTCGAAGAATGCACCGAAGAAGAGATCTATGCTGAATTCAACACGAATTTCTTCGGTGCTGTTCGAATGATCCAGGCTGTTCTTCCTCACATGAGAAAAGCCGGCTCCGGCGCCATTATTAACTATTCCTCGATTGCCGCTCTGGATACCTCTGCCGGTTCGGCTTTTTACGGCGCTGCCAAGTGCGCGCTAGAAGGTTTGTCCTGCGGACTAAGAAAAGAAGTTGAGCCGCTCGGCATTAAGGTCATGGTGGTTGAGCCGGGCCCCTTCAAGACAGACTTCTTTGATCGTTCGATCGACATCAATCCGAATCGTATTGCAGCCTACGACGGTACGGCGAACAAGAGAAAAGTCAAAATCAGCGACCTTTCTAAGGTCGATATGAAATGGTGCGATATGGGCCGCGCCTGCAAATTGATCACCGACATCATTCAAAGACCGGACACCCCTCACCACATCCTCTTGGGTTCTATGGCTGTAGGAATCGGCGAAAAATTTGTCAAAGACCGCGCCGAAGAAATTCAAAAATGGAAAGAAGCTTCAGAAAGCCTTGATGCTTAACTTCTGGGCTTTGTCTGGAAACCCGACGAATAAAGAGTTGCGGCTCTCAATTAAAGAGAGCCGCTTCTTTTATTCAGTAAGTTTCGGAATCAATTTAGAATTAATCTTCTCTGGCAACCTGCAGCTCAGGAAGTAGAGAATCTGCAGCGTAGCGGCACTGGTTAAGAACACAGACCAAGCCGCATCCGGAGTCTTACCTTTCATGTTATCTTGGTTGATTATGCCAGCCAGGGAAACTTCTTGAAGTAGTCTTCTTCAAAGTTTTTGATTTTCTCTTCCGACTTAAGTGTCAAAGCCACCGGATCTAAGCCTTGGAGAAGTTTTTCTTTTCTAGACGGCTCGATCTCAAAATGCAAAATGGCGCCCGAGGGAGTCGTCACGGTTTGAGCCTCTAGATCAACGGTAACGTTCTTCGATTCGGAGTTTTGAACTTCCTGAATGAGCGCAGAAACTGTCTCCTTCGGAAGCACAATGGCGAGAACGCCGTTGTTTGCACAGTTATCAAAGAAGATCCCGGCAAAAGAAGAACCGATCAGACATTTGATGCCTCGCTTCTCCAATCCCCAAACGGCATGTTCTCTGGAAGAGCCGCATCCGAAGTTAGATCCCGTCACAAGAATTTTCGCGCTTCGGTATTCAGGCTGATTCAATACAAAACCTTCTCGTTCTCTTCCGTCCTCGTAAAGGCGAACATCATGGAACAGACCTTCTAGGACGCCTTCCTTGTCGATACGCTTCAGGAATGCCTTCGGCATGATGATGTCCGTGTCGATATTAGAAGCGGGCATCGGAGCTGCAACTGCAGTGAGTTTTTCAAATTTTTCCATGAGTTACTCCTCTCTGATGTCAGCGATAAAACCTTTAACACTCGCCAAAGCAACCATCGCCGGACTTGCCAAATGGGTTCTGGTTTGAACGCCCTGCCGTCCTTCAAAATTACGGTTTGTCGCAGAAATGCATCTGTCACCGGCGCCCAAGATATCGCCGTTCATTGCCAGACAAAGCGAACATCCGGAATTTCGCCACTCCCATCCGGCATCTTTAAAAATCTTATCAATGCCCTCTTTTTCTGCCTGCACACGGACTTGTGTGCTTCCCGGAACAACAAAGGCTTTAACGCCAGGAGCAAGTTTTTTGCCCTTCAGAACTTCGGCTGCTGCTCGGAGATCCTCGATTCTGGAATTCGTGCAGGAACCGATGAAGGCATGAGTAATCGGAAGTCCTTTAATTTTCTGTCCAGCTCCAAGACCCATATAGTTCAGCGCTCTTTCGTAATCAGCACGAATCTTCGGATCAGAGATTGAAGCAGGATCAGGAATAGATTCGGAAATCGAGCAGTTCTGATCGGGGCTCGTACCCCAGGTAACGGAAGGCTCGAGACCCGTGATGTCAATCTCGACGTCCTTATCAAATACAGCATCTTCGTCAGATTTGAGCGTTTTCCAAAATTCCACTGCCTTGGGCCACATTTCGCCTGAGGGCGCAAATTCTCTGCCTTCTAAATAGTCAAAGACTTTTTGATCCGGCGCGATGATCGAAGACCTAGCAGCACATTCAACGGCCATGTTGCATAACGTTAAACGCTCTTCAACGGATAGATCTCTGATCACCGGACCGCACAATTCGACGCAATGGCCTGTGCAGCCGCCGGCTCCCAGCTTCTTTACGATAAAAAGAACAATATCTTTAGCTGTGACAGAAATGCCTCTGACACCGGTGACCCGAACGCGCATATTCTTGAGCTTCTTGTATCGAAGCGTAGAAGTAGCCAGATAATGATAAATATCGGACGTTCCGATGCCATAGGCAACAGCACCAAGTGCACCGTACATAGCGGTATGGCTGTCTCCGGCGCCGATCAGCATTCCGGGAAGGACTTTTCCGCGTTCTACCATCACGACATGCTCAATACCTTGCTTGGGATTTCCGTTGTTGAGAACTTCAAAATCAAAGTCCGAGCCGTTCTTTATCAAGTACTTGACTTGTGTACAGGCATTTTCTTCTGCCGGGAATTCCGTTCTGTCAGGTGCGCTGGAATTCACATGATCAATCGTGCCTAACGTCGCTGACGGGCGCCAGACCTTTAAGCCGTTTTCTCTCAACAGAGAGAAGGCTTGCGGACTGGTGTATTCGTTTACAACCGTGCGATCAATATAAACGAGCCTCTCAATGCCATCTGCCGAAAGTTTTTCAATGGTATGAAGATCGACTATCTTGTCGTACAAGGTTTTTGTGGTCATTTTGCTTCTCCATGGGATCTCTAAAATTTTACTATTGCTTTCGTTCGCGCAGACCTTTTTTCATATCACCCCTTAACTGCTTTACTTAGTAAGCAAGAGATTTCGGTGATGAGTAAAGAAGTGAGCTAATTCGTTAGACGACGAATTAATTTCTAGATTCCAGCCATCTTCCGGAAGCTCAATCGGAAGCAATAGCAATGATCCTGCTGTAACCAATTGAAGAACTGTGTTCTCCGAAAAGACAAAACAAAAGCCCAAGCCTAGTACGGCAGAGCGAATCGCCTCATCGGCTCCGTTGACGATTAAAGTCGGCTTTAGTCTGTTCAATGGTTCGGAATCCAAATCTCGTGACAAAGCAACGTAAGGAAATTCGGATAGCTGCCTGAAGGTGATGGGCTTAGCCTTTCCGCTCAAAAGTCTTGGACTAATGACAGCTGAACGTCTGAATCCTTGAAGTCCTTTTCCCGGCTGCAGCTGAACGGAAAGATAGTCCTCCGTGTTCTTTCCGTCGCCGGAACAATCAAAAATCAAACCGGAATCGATTTGCCTGTACCGACTCAGGAGCAATAACAAGCGCGAAAAACTTATTCTTGCATCATATTGAACCGAAACCACCTTGGGCTTAGGTTCAGCCAACTCGACTTCAAGCGGCGCCATCAGTTCTTTTATTTTGAATTGGTAGGCGATTCCCTCATCAGTCAGCCTGAGACCTCGAGGGGATCGAGTAAAGAACCTCAGATTCAATGCTGACTCCAGTTTGTCCAGGGATCGTTTGATGTTGGCGGAGTCAAGATCTAGAACTTCGGAAGCTTTCCGAAAACTACCCTTTTCAGCCAAAACTTCGAAGATCTTCCAATCGCTTAATTTGACTTGTCCGGACATTTGAAATTCTCTCTTTGAGACGCCAAGGACGCCTGAACATACTTGACCCATTCTTCGATAATCGGGTTCACCAGCTTTTGGTTGGGAGTAATTGCTCGCAGCGGCAGGGAGGAAACGTTCCAATCCGGAAGAAGCCGCACCAATTCTCCGCTGTTAAGGAAAGACTGGGCTAAAAATCGGGGAACGGAAAGAGCTGCTCCCTTTCCGGTGAGTGAGCAATGAAGGGCAGCCAGATTATTTCTGCAAACGATCTGCGGATGAAAAAGAACGACCTCCTCCCGGCTTCCTTTCGTAAATCGAACACTCCGACGCTCCACGGCATCTCGAGCACCAAAGACCTGATATCTCTCCAAATCCTTCGGCCGAGAAACCGGATGTGTTTTGATCCATGCAGGTGTGGCGCAAACGATTCTTACGGCATCGGCAAGAAAATACTCTCTGACGTCTTCGTAGCTGTAAGTATCGTGGACCACTCGCAAATCGGTGTTGTACCAAACGGGCAAACCTGAACCGGTTGCAAGCTGAATATCAAATTTAACCTTCGGATACCGCTCGGCAAACAAAGTAGTCAGCGACGAAAACACCACGGCACCGGTGGTAAACGGAAAGGCGAAGTGCAAGGTATCCGCAGAAACCTCAGTATCAGAAGAAAGAAGTTTGAGCTGAGAAATAGACGGGCTCCATTGCCGAAACAACTTCAACCCCACTGAAGTCGGTTTTCCTTTTTTCCTGTTCTCAAATAAAGATCGCCCAAGTTTCGCTTCCAGTTCGTCGATCAATCTGGAGGCTTTCTCCTCGCTCATGTGGGAAGAGCGGGCTCCCTGGTAGAAGCTTTTCAGCCGAACCGCTTCACAGAATATTTCCTGCGCCTGGATCAAATCTCTCATATTTCGCAACACTAAGATTGAGATTTCAAAAATCTACTCTTTAATTTTTCACTTAATGCTCAATAAATTCAATATTCCTCAGTAGTTTTACTTGGTTTAAGCGATTTTAGTGTTGCGTTTTACTGAAGGTTATTGGTTATAAATAAACTGGCATCAATCTCTTCAAACGAACTCAAAGGAGTCAAAATGAATCGCCGCAAATTCTTCAAAAATTCCGTCCTCTCTGCTATTGGTACTGCAGGTTTACTGAAAACCGCCGAAGCCGCAGAAGCGGCCAAATCCTCAGATCAGAACGTTCAGGAATATGACATTGTCGTGATCGGATCCGGCTGCGCGGGACTCACTACTGCTATTGAAGCCGCTGACCTCGGCGCAAAAGTGGTTGTGCTCGAAAAAATGTTCGGACCCTTCGGCAACACGATTTATGCCGGCGGCAACTTCAATGCAACCAACACCTGGGTCCAGAAACGTGACGGTATCAAAGATACAGTTGAAGATTTCTACAACGATCTGATGAAAGTCTCTATGTATCGAGGCGACCCGGTTCTCACCAAAATGTTTGCCGAACAGAGTGCTGATGTCGTTCAATGGCTCACGGACAGAATCCACATGGAATGGAAACCGATCGACGTTCAGATCGCTCCAATGCTCGGCAGATGCCATGAAGTCGGCGGTAAATTAACGCCGGGCGGAAACCAGCTGCTTCGCAATATGCTCGACGAATGCAAACTGCTGAATATTCCTATCCACACTCGTACCAAAGCCGTAGAACTTCTTCGCGACGAATCTCTTAACTGCACAGGCGTAAAAGCTGTCGGTCCGAACGGTCCCGTCACCTACAAAGCCAAAGGCGGTGTTGTGATCTGCACAGGCGGTTTCCACAACAACAAAGACCTGGTCACTCGCTATATGGGCGGCAATGTTGCCTGGATGCCGTTAAGAGGCTCGGCAATCATTACCGGCGAAAACTACACACTGACTCAGCCCTTCTTCCCTCAGTATGTGAATATGGATCAATTCCACGCCGGTCCGATCCACCCGACCACACGCGCTAACCCGTCCAACATGGTCAACTTCGGCATCTGCGTCACACCGCAAGGCAAACGCTATATCGACGAAGGTCAGACTTACGTTTACGTGGGCCAGAACACGCCGAAGCTGATCAAAGAAAACCGAGCTTTCATCGTTATTGATTCCCGCGTTGTCGATGAACCGATTGTTGCGAGACGAATCAAGCGCTACCAGAAAGCAAAGGCTGAAATCTACAAGGCAGATACTATTGCCGAACTTGCAAAACAGATGGGCGTTCCCGCTGAAACGCTTGAAAAAACCGTCAAAGAATTCAATGCTGCAGTCCATAACGGCACGACCGACAAACTTGCTGTTCCGACCACGCTTGAAAAGCCTTACACCATCGAAAAGGCGCCCTTCTACGGCTTCATGTTTGCCGGCGGCATGACAGCAACTTTCGGCGGTCCGAAGATCAATCCCAAAGCTCAGATCATCAATACCGAAGGTCAGCCGATTCCCGGACTTTACGGCGCCGGTAACGCTGTCGGCGGTATCTTCTACGACAACTACCTCGACGGTTCTCAATTAACGGCCGCCGTGATATGGGGACGTATCGCTGCTCGAGAAGCATTGGCTCGAGCTAAAGCGATGAGAGGCTAGTTTTCGGCGATTCACAGCCACTCTCCCCGGTTGTGCTTGCACTGCAGAACTTATGTTCTGCAGTGCTTTTTTGTTTTCGCAGCCAGTATGGTTTCAGAATCAAATATTTTTGGTCGAGATTTGAGATTTCGTTCTTCTCAGAAAAAGGTTTCGAAAGAACTCGCAAACCGTATTCAGTTGCCGATGCTCAAATAAGTCAGCAGTGATTAAGCGAGAATCCTTATAATCAGTCTACTTTTTTCGTCGAATTGAAACCGTAAGCATGTCTTCTCGTGTTATTCCAATTAAGGCCGCAACTAAAACGGTCCCGCTGGTCGGTGAAATCCGTCGTGACGATACGCACTGGATTGATTCCCGCGGACGCCCTTTACGCGATGTCAGAATTTCTATTACTGACCGCTGTAATTTCCGCTGCCGTTACTGCATGCCGAAGGAAAAATTCGAGAAAGATCACTGCTTTCTTTCCCACACCGAAGTTCTTTCTTTTGAGGAAATCATTCGTCTGGGCAAAATCTTTGCCGCCAACGGCATCGAAAAAATTCGCCTGACGGGCGGAGAACCCCTGCTCAGAAAAGGCATCGAATTTCTGATCGAGGAGCTTTCCAAACTCAAAACTTGGAACGGCAAACCGCTTGACGTGGCTGTGACGACGAACGGTGCTGCCTTGTCCGCAAAAGCAAAATCCTTAGCTGCCGCCGGACTTAAACGCCTGACTGTTTCACTGGACGCTATGGATCCCCAGATCTATAAGGATCTCAACGACGTCAATTTCCCGATTGAGAAGACGCTTGCCGGAATTCAGGCCGCAAAAGACGCCGGCATTCCATCGATCAAGATCAATGTCGTCGTTAAACGCGGAGTCAATGAAAAAGAACTCATCAAAATCGCCGAGCACTTCAAAGGCACCGGCATCATTGTCCGTTACATTGAGTTCATGGATGTCGGCACCTCCAACGGCTGGAGGCTTGACGATGTTATCCCTTCCCGCCAGATCGTCGAAGAGATCAACCGCGTTTATCCGATTGAGCCGTTAGATCCGAATTACACAGGCGAGGTCGCCACTCGCTGGGGCTACAAGGACGGCAGCGGTGAGCTCGGATTCATTTCGTCTGTGAGCGAACCTTTCTGCAAAGAATGCTCGCGTATTCGTTTGTCTGTTGACGGCAAACTTTACAAATGTCTTTTTGCGACGGAAGGCTTCGATATTCGTCAGATGCTCCGCGGCGGTGCCTCGGATGAAGAAATCGAACAAGCGATCGGACGAATTTGGACCACTCGAGACGAACACTACTCCGAAATTCGTACGGAAGAGACCGTCAAAGCCAGGGCCGGCAAACGAATTGAGATGTCTTATATCGGCGGTTAGGATTAATGCTCTCGGATTTTCCTTGACTTTTCGATAATTTGTTTTTGGGATTCCGTACAGACTCGCCTCCTTCGTTATGATTGAAACATAAGGTAAATTTTGTTTCAGTCTAAAAATGAATTTCTCACCAATCTCAATCACCTTCTTCGCCTATTTGGTCGTCATGGTGGCTGTCGGCTTAGTGGCTTGGCGCTACACCAAAAATTTCAACGACTATATCTTGGGCGGCCGCCGTTTAGGCGCTGTTGTTACCGCATTGTCCGTGGGCGCTTCCGACATGAGCGGATGGCTCCTGATGGGACTGCCGGGCGCGGTTTTCCTCTCCGGTATCTGCGAATCCTGGATCGCCATCGGTTTGGCACTCGGCACGCTGGCCAACTGGCTCATCGTTGCCGCTCCGCTTCGCGTCTATACCGAAACCGCACACAACGCTCTGACGCTTCCGGACTACTTCTCTCATCGCTTTGAAGACAAATCCCGCCTGCTGCGCATTATCTCGGCTGTCGTGATTCTGCTTTTCTTTGCGATTTACTCTGCCTCCGGCATGGTCGCAAGCGCCCGACTCTTTGAAATCGTCTTAGATCTTCCCTATTCCACTGCTCTAATTTTCGGTACGTTTGCCACTCTGGCTTATGTATTCCTCGGCGGCTTCCTGGCTGTCAGCTGGACCGATACCATCCAGGCGGCCATGATGTGCTTAGCGCTCATCATTGCGCCGGTTGCCGTGATGATCGACTTAGGCGGCTTTACAGCAACGGTTGAACAGGTCAGATCCGTTGACCCGACGCACCTCAATATGCTTCAGGGCCAAACCTTCATCGGCGTGATTTCTCTGCTTGCCTGGGGTTTAGGCTACTTCGGTCAGCCGCATATTCTGGTTCGCTTCATGGCAGCCAAGAACGCTTCCGTTATGCCGCGCGCCTGCAAGATCAGCATGATTTGGCTCATCTTCTCTCTCTCCGGCGCCGTTGCTGCAGGCTTCTTCGGATCTGCTTTCTTCTCTGCCCATCCGGATCTCGGCAAGGCCGTTGCAGAAAACCATGAGCGCGTATTCATGATTCTTTCTACGACACTGTTTAATCCCTGGATCGGCGGCATTCTTCTCTCCGCCATTCTGGCAGCCGTGATGAGTACCCTTTCCTGCCAGCTTCTGGTTTGCTCCTCCGTACTGACAGAAGACTTCTATCGCGTGTTCATTCGTCCGCATGCTGCTCAGAGAGAGCTCGTCTGGATCGGCCGCCTGACCGTGGTTGCCGTCAGTGCTGTCGCGATCTTGATTGCTACGGATCCGAACAACCTTGTTCTTTCTTTGGTCAGCTATGCCTGGGGCGGCTTCGGCGCTTCCTTCGGCCCGATCATCATCCTTTCTCTTCTGTGGAAAGGCGTCACTCGCAACGGTGCATTGGTCGGCATTATCGTCGGGGCTCTGACAGTTCTCGTCTGGCACCAGGGTGCATGGTGGGGCATGTACGAAATCATCCCTGGTTTCGTGCTCTCCTTCATTGCCATCATCGTAGTCAGCCTGCTTGACCCGAACAAGCCGTCGGCCACTATGATCGAAACCTTCGACAAAGTTCAGCACAGGCTTGAAGATGTTAAGAAACAGCTTGCTTAACAACTAAGTAACTCTCAGATCGGGCCGCTTCGGCCCGATTTTTTATGTCCCAACCGAAGTTTTTGGCTCCTTAACTTTCTGATTCCCTTAGTTTTAGTAAACAAAGTATTTCAGTTGTTTCATTCCGTTTCTCCCCGCTCAATTCGCACAATTTTTACTAGGTGAATTAGTAGTAACCCCGTAAAATCTCCGTCACCAGGAAAATTTAAGAAATAGGAGTTTTATATGAAATTAGTTAAAGTTTTACTTCCCCTTGCCGCTGCCGGTTTGATCATGGGCACAGCTTCTGCCCGCGACTACGACGGCTTCTATGGCAAAGTTGAACAGATGCCGGCAACCGGAAACGGTGATTGGGTTATCGGCGGTAAGACATTTAAGGCTGACCAACGCACTAAGATCGATCATCGCCGCGATCAGAAGATCGGCGTCGGTTCCTGCGTTAAGGTTGAAGGCGACATTGACCGTGAGGGTAACTTCTTCGTTTCTGAAATCGAACAGAAACGCGACAATCGCTGCCGTTAATTTTTAATTGAGTCGAGCAGCCTTCGAGCTGCTTTTTCTTTGTCCGATTTTTTTGAAAACCAAATGAAAAAATTTCTTCTTGCTTTAGCCGCTCTGAGTTTCTCTTTGTCCGCTTTCGCTGCCGGGGACGATGATGCTTTTTACGGAAAAATTGAAAAGATGCCCTCAGCACAAAATCCGACTTGGGTTATCGGAGGCAAGACTTTCAAAGCTGACGCTCGTACAAAGGTTGAGAGCCACGGCGGCCACAAATTTGACGTAGGCGCCTGCGTCAAAGTAGAAGGTGATATTGATCACCGCGGTGAATTTTTTATTTCCGAGATGGAAATCAAAAATGAGACCCGCTGCCATAAATAAGGTCTCTAAGGGCCGTTAGCCCCCTTACCTTTTCCTGACTTTTTGAGAGTTTTGGCTGACCAGCCTGTAAATTCTTAGAAAGGGCTTAAAAAAATCTCGTCCCGTGAAGGCAACGCGGACGAGATTTTTTAAGCAAGTGCATTCAACACTTGCGGAGATTTCAATTACATCTTATTTGAAACGGTAGTCGCAGCGTGGTCTACGCCATTACCTAACGCAGCTACGTCCTTGCCCACTCCTTTAACCGTATTGCATCCGGCAAGTCCGATCAAAAAAGCAGCCAAAATAGCAAGCAGTGAAAACTTTTTCATATCTACCTCTATTGCAATGATTAACTAGCGGCACCCATTAAAGTTTCTTTTGCACAGCAGTTGCTGCGGTATCAATGTCGTCGCCGACGGCTGAAACGTCCTGGCCAACACCTTTTACAGTAGAACAAGCTGATACAGAAAGCGTAAAGGCAGCGGCCATAACCATCAGTACCCATTTCTTCATTTTTTCCTCCGAAAAATCTTTTTCTTGATGTGGTTAATTTAAGCCTTTCCCGATCAAAGACCGTCCTAACTGATTCAAAACGGGACTCCTTTTTTGAGAAGCCCCGTTCAGAATAGAAACTGGATTCGACAGTCCGAAATGATTAATTCGGCTTTGTCAGATCCGCGCCGAAATATTTCACGGATAGTTTGGATAACGTTCCGTCATTCTTCATTTCCTGAAGAGCATTGTCGATTGCCTTCTTCAGTGATGCGTTGTCTTCACCCTTCTTCATCGGAATGGCATATTCCGTCACTTTATCCATCGTAGCTGCAATCTTCAAAGGTTCATCGGGACGATGCTTCATGTAGTCCCCGTAAGAAGTGGAGGCGTTGATAGTTGCCTGTACCTGTCTGTTTTTAACCATCTGAAGCGTTTCAGCCAGAGTATCGACACCGCTGACTTTGGCTCCGTACTTTTCGCCGATCTCCTGGTATGTCGAGCCAATAGAATTTGCGGTAGTTTTACCTTTCAAATCATTAAAAGAGTGAATATCGTTGTTGTCGGACCGTGTAATTAGCACCGTGCGGTCATAGGCGTAAGGTGTGGAGAAATCATAAGTTTTCGCGCGGTCAGGCGTAACGTCTACACCATTAATCACCAAGTCATATCTTCCCGTATCCATACCGGCGAAAAGACCGTCCCAGGGGCCTTCAACAATCTTGGCTTTGACTCCCAATTTCTTGGCTAAGTTCTGAGCGACTTCAACGTCATATCCGACCAACTGATCTTTTTCATTGTGGAAGGAGAACGGCTGCCAGTCCCCTTCTAAGCCGACCTTCAATTCACCGGATGATTTAATTCTTGCCAGGTGATCTTGAGAAGCCGAAGCGGAATTGCGGCTCGGCGCTTTATCGCATCCGACCAACATAAGAGAGGCAGAACCGGCAAGGAAAAGGCCCAGGCCGAACTTCATCAATAATCGAAAATTATGTGTCATATCTAAATCATCAACAAAAATTAAAGAGAATTCATCGCGTTTTCTGCTTCGCGCTGCTTCTTGAAGGCTTCCAAGGCTGAGCGCTGGGCCTCTTGAGAACCGCTTGCCAAACGAAGGAAAGCTCGGGTACGTTCGTTTTGAGGATGTTCGAAAATCTGCTCGGGGCTGCCTTGCTCAACAATCAAACCATGATCCATAAAAATGACTCTGTTGGAAACGTTACGAGCAAAGTTCATTTCATGCGTCACCACGACCATTGTCATGCCTTCTTGAGCGAGCTGACGCATTACCTCTAATACTTCATCCGTCAGTTCAGGGTCTAAAGCCGAAGTAGGCTCATCAAAATAAATAATTTCCGGGTCCGTGGCGAGAGCCCGAGCAATTGCAACCCGCTGCTGCTGACCTCCGGAAAGTTCGCTCGGATAGGAATTGGCTCTGTCTTCCAGACCAATCTTACGGAGAAGCATCATGCCTTTTTTTACCGCGTCTGCTCTGCTCATGCCTCTGCCGGAAGTCAGACCAAGCGTAATGTTCTCAAGCGCCGTCTTATTTCTAAAAAGATTGTAGTTCTGAAAAACAAAGCCCGTTTTTCTTTGGATTTCGGACGCCTGTTCTTTAGTGGCCGTTTTTAAATCGATAGTCTTATCGTCCAAACTGATTGACCCGTAATCAGCCCTTTCCAGGAAATTGACGCAGCGAAGCAAGGTGGTTTTTCCGGAGCCTGACGGTCCGAGAATTGAAACCACATCGCCTTTATAAACATCGATGCTGATATCTTTCAACACTTCTAAGGTGCCGAAAGATTTTTTCACATGGCTTATGAGAAGGAGCGAATCGGTTTTTTCCATTACTAATTTGACTGCAAAAATGAATCGTTAGTTTGTACCGTATTTGCCGAGTTTCTTTTCCCCGCGGCGCTGTAAGTACTCAAGAATCGTCGAGAAAATTAAATAAATGAGCGCGACTTCGATGTACACCGCCATAGTTTCATAAGTTCTTCCGGCAATTCTCTGGGCTTGGAAGAACATCTCAGCCACCGTAATGTTAGCCGCCAAAGAAGTGTCTTTAACCATTGAAATCATGGAGTTGCCCAAGGCCGGGAACGCAGTTCTAAAGGCCTGAGGCAGAACGACGTGCCACATGATCTGAAAATAATTGAGGCCGACGCAGCGTCCTGCTTCCATCTGGCCCTGAGGAACTGACTCTAACGCGCCGCGAATCGTTTCGGCGTTATAGGCGCCTTCGTTGATTGAGAAAACAATAACGGCGGCCAGGAAGGCGTCCACCATGATGCCAATACTCGGCAGCCCGAAGAAAACGACATACAGCTGCACAAGCAGCGGCGTTCCTCTAATCACCCAGACATAGAAGCGGCAAATTTGCCGAAGAACCGGAACTTTCGAGTACTGGATCAGTGCTACAACGACTGCAATGACCATGGAAAGAGCGAACGAAATGATCGTCAAAGGTATCGTTACAGTGATGCCTTTGAACAATAATTGCGGAAAAGCATCCACCATTACTTGCCATACGTGCGGATCCATTGGCGCCCCTTCCTTCTGATAAAGTCGGCTTCTTTTAAATTAACTTTGTAACATTGTAAGTTACTCTCCATCTGCTTCTTTGCTTATTTATTTGAATTAGCTCTGGAGCAAAAGATAGATTATTATTTGTGCGATGCCTGAAAAACATTTTACGGGGCGCAGCCAAAGGTTTTGGTAGGCCGTAGCGGGTTCAACTCCCGACGCCCCGACTGCAACCTTTTCTTCTCCAGTTTTAACTTAATCCCTCTTTTCTCTTACTCCTGTTCTCATATCAAAACGAATGCCCTAGCTATAGAAGTTCTCTTTCCGTTTATCTGAGAGAGTTGTCTCAGACGAGCTCAACAATCCTTCTTACCGCAAACCTGACCGAAGCCTTTGATTATGAAGCCTTCGCTGGACCCCATCTTTAATCCGTCAAAATAGCCAACCCGCAATAATAAGCTCCGGTGCTCGTTAAGAGGACCTAAGCTATACAGATTACGTCAGTGCTTAGGCCTGCCCTTTTATTAAGAAGTTAGAGAATAAGACAGTTACAAAGAAAGATTAAAAGATGAACTTGTATGAGTACCTAACCGCGGATTCAATTGCTTATAAGACGTTCTACTAGATGGAAGTGAAACTGCAAAACCCATTGAATTGGCAGGTTTATAGGTCTTTTTGAGAAAAGGAAAGATTTTTAGCGCACCTAAGGCTGGCGGAAGAGGTGGGATTCGAACCCACGGATGAGGATCACTCATCGACAGTTTTCAAGACTGCTGCATTCAACCGCTCTGCCACCCTTCCGAAAGAGAATTGAATTATACGCAATTTCCCAAAACTGGCAAATCGCTCAAAAAATGAATGACAGCAACGCTTACTCCCTCCTCCCTCACTCAAGTTTCTCATCTTTTGTTAATCAAGACTGTACCGAATCGGAACCTGGATCTTCATCCCAGCATTAGGAACATTAAAAGCCGTCCCGATGATTCGATTGCTTAACTCCTGAGAGGCTGAGTCCAAGGGACCGTTGCCCGATTTCTTAATGACTGAGGCGCCGGTAACTTTACCGCTTGAGTCGACCGTAAATTCCACTAAAACGACGCCTTCCATTCCCGCCCTTCTCGCTGCTTTCGGATAACGCTTGTGTTTTTCAACCAAACTCACAAGCATTGCAGTGATGCTTTTCCTTTTAGGTGCCTGCTCTGCAACAGCATGCGAGGCCGCCTTCGCTTCAGCAGATTCAGAAGCTTTTTGAAGCGCGGGTTCTCCCTTTTCTGCCTTAGGTTCTTTTGGCTTCTTAGCCGGTTTCGGCTTCTCTAAAGCTTTAGGCTTAGGTTTCTCCGGGTCAGCCTTCTTCGGTTTGGACTGCTCAGCGGGTACGGGCGCCGGAGGTACCGGTTTTGCTTCAGATTCAGGAAGCTTTTCTTCTACAACCTTTTCAGGTTCGACTTTAAATTCCGATTCATCTGTGAGAAGTTTTTTGGGTTCTTCGATGACCGGTTGTGGTTGAGGTTCCGGCCGGACTTCCGGTGCTTCTTCCGGTTGAATATCCTGAATCTGAGAAAAACTCAGTTCTATCGTCCGTGGCTGCTGAGAAGACTGCGGGACATCTGTTTTTAAGGTGCACCCTGCCCAAGCGAACGCGCAGGCAAAGGCAGCCAAAGCAGCTTTGGAGAGCCGCTTGGCTTTAAGTAATTCATTGTCTTTGCGTGAAGGGCTAAACATCTTAATTCTGCGGTACAGATGCTTTGGTACTGATTACGAAACGGCCTTCCCTATTTACTTTTGCAAGATCGGCCAAGTAAACAAAAGCCTCAAACGGAGCCTTCTCATCAACCATCAGGTTGAGCGAGCCTTCCGGATGCTCGGAGAGAAAACGAGGAAGATCTTCCTTGAGGATCTCTTGATCATTAAAGAAATACTTTCCGTCAGGCTTCACACTAATCACGAGTTCGGCAGACTTTTTCTTGACCTCGGAGTTCTGGGCCGCAGGCAATACGACGTCCAGCACGGGTTTGCTGAATGTCATGGTCATCACAAAAAAGATGACCAGCATGAAAATTACGTCTATGAGCGGCGTCAAATCCACCCGAGGCTCTTCTTCGAGTTCGTCAAACATATCTTTGTCTCAAGTCTCAGGCCGCTTTTTGCTCAATTTCTTCCAAGTTCTGAGCACAGCGGCAAGGTTCTCGGCGGATATTTAAAGCTCGATAACTGTACTCCACAGCTTCAATTCGAAGCTCTTTAACCTTGAGCATCAGGTAGTAATAAGCCATCAAAGCCGGAATTGCGACAACCAAGCCCATCACAGTCGTAATTAAAGCGGTCCAGATGCCGCCCGCAAGCATTGTCGGATCGGGAGAAACATTTTCAGAGATTGTGCGGAAAACTGTCACCATGCCAATGACCGTACCTAAAAGACCCAGCAGCGGGGAAACTGCTGAGATTAACTTGAGCCAGGTCAATGCATTGTTCACAGGCTTGAAGTGCTTATGGAACAGGTAAGCGACTTCTGCACGAATGTCGTCGGAATGCGCGCCATGTGTCATAACGATGTCTCGCACAATGCATTCCAGCGGATTAGTGCTCTCTCCGAAATATCGGCGAATGCGTTCCGGCGTCACTTTGTCCATTCCGCGGAAATGCTGTTTAAACTTGGAGAGGACCCCTCTTAGATAAAGAAAGTTCCATACGGTAATGTACAAGGCAAAGATGCCGATTACAACTAGAGCGATACCGGCGCACCCGATCAGGCTGTAAATCTCTTTAATTTCCATGTTTATTTATCATTCCGGAAGTTTTTAAGAAGCTCCAAAGCCCATGCTCCTGCCTGAGCCTGATCTTCGGCCGTCGGATGTTTGGCGGCTTCATCCAATCGTGCCTGGCGCTCCGGCGTCATCGGTTTGGCTCCGGGCATCTTCGCCATAGCAGCCAAGATCTTCGGATCGATCTTGCCCTGCCAAACACGAAGACCCTTGAAGTTCTCGCACGGGAAAAGACCGGCCACTTTATTCACCCAGGCTTGTCCGCGCTCGCTGTTGGGATCACCTCCCATGGTTCCGAAGTATGCGATCGGTCTTGCTTTGGCGTCTTTCTGGAAGGCCTGCCAGACTTCATCCGGAGTTCCCTTATCGCACCAGAAACCGGCAAAGATGAAGTCGTAATCCTGAGGATTAAGATCAGCGGGCAGTTTTTTGAGATCGGCGCCGGGAATTGCGGAAGCAATGGCGCGGGCAATGATCTCAGTGTTTCCGGTAACGGTGGCGTATGCAACTAAAACTTTCATTCTCTTCCTCTCATTAAGCTTTGTACTTCTGCTGGAGGGCAAGGAATTTTTCTTTGGCGCTTTCAATTAACTTGTGTTTTTCGCGGCCGACGTACATGGAGTAAGCAACTTCGCCGGAAGTTGTAAAGAAAGCGGCGAAGTGGCTTTCACGGCCCATGAACGGCATCGTCACAAAGCCGATCTCGGAAATGTCGCCGTACTTAAAGTGACCTTGAAGCGGGCTCTTGCCTCCCATCAGATTGTAGTAGCCCATCGCTGCTTTGCCTGTCACGAGTTTGGTTTCAACTTCGATGACGTTGCCGTGTGCAGTCACGATGAAAGTAATTTTTTCCCATTCGGCGATCGCGGCCCAAACGCTTTCAAAATCGGAACCCGGAGCAAAGGTGGCGGAACCTTCCGGCAGAAGATGAGCCGCTTCCTGCGCTGTCACGGAGAGCGCCTGGGCAATCGTCTCCAATGTTACGGGACGGCCGCTGTTTAAAAGTTCATTAATTTTGTTCTGCTGTTCAACGATTGTTGTCATAGGTTTACCGGTTAATTTATTGAAAAGTTGCTGAAAGATTTGTTTTTTGAAGCGGGAGTCTGATGGCGCTGTCGCACACCATGTCCACTAGCTCCAGGTCATGAGTAATGACAAGCACGGCTTTGCCTTCGTCAGAAAGCTGCCTCAGGGCGCCGGCAATTCGATGAAGATTTGCGCCGTCTAAGCCGCTTGTCGGTTCATCCAAAATGATGACATCCGGTTTTTTGGCAAACGCGCAGGCAATCACTAGCCTTTGCTGCTGGCCGCCGGAAAGGGAATGCGGATGGCGGTCTCTGAGTTCTGTCAGATCAAAAAGCTGCAGCAGCTCCTCGGCGGCTTGCTGACCCCCTCGGCAGCCTGCAGCTTCCAGACTTGTCAGAAGCTCATCAAAAACCGTCCGCATATACAGCTGATGGTCTGCGTTCTGGAGGACCACTGCAACATGCTTAAGGCATTCCTGAGGTTTGACCTTCTTGCCTCTTATTTCTAGTGTCCCTTGGGCTGGTTTATTTAAACCTGTGAGAATCCGGGCCAAAGTCGTTTTGCCGGTACCGTTCGGGCCGAAAAGCCCTGTTATACCTTTGCGCAGTTCCAAGTCGGTGCCGTTAAAAATCTTCGGCTTTCTCGAGTAAGCAAACGAAAGATCCGAGACCTTCATTACGGTTTCTTTGCCCTGGGACAACGACGGAAGTTCGTGTCTTTTATCTTCGACATCGACTTTTCTCAATCCGTAGCGTTCTCGGACTTCGTCGCTAAGATCATCAAAAGTGCCCTCCTGGACGATTCTTCCTTTTTCCATCACGCAGACGCGGTCAGCCACGTCTTTTAACCAGTACAAGCGATGGTCGACAATCAGGACGGCAACGCCCTTCTCTTTTAACCGCAGAATCTCCTCGGCCAAATCCATCGTAGATTCCGGATCGAGGTTTCCTGTCGGTTCATCCAGAATCAGCACCTGCAGCGGTTCCATCATTAAGGAAGCCAGACCGACCTTCTGTTTTTGTCCCTGAGAAAGTTCGTGGATCGTATTTTTTAAAACGGAATTCAGACCGAAACGCTGAGAAGTTTTAGCAATGAGCTCTCGGATTTTATCGGGAGGCATTCCTCGAGATTCGGGTTTGAATGCCATCTCTTCTTCTACACCGAGCGCAAAAAACTGCGTTTCAGGGTTTTGGAACAACGTACCGACTCGGGTGCTGATTTCATGCAGTTTGAGTTTTTGGTTGTCTTGACCTGCAACATGAACGGTTCCTTGAAGTTCTCCTCCGAAATAATGCGGGCAAAGACCGTTAATCAGACGGATTAAGGTAGATTTGCCGCACCCGGAGACACCCGTGCAAAGCACTGCTTCACCGGGACGAACCTTCAAAGAAATATCTTCAAGCGCGTTTCTGTCAGAGAACGGATAACGATAAGTGACGTTTTTCAGTTCAATCATCTCATTGCCGCCTTAATGTCGGTAGGAAAGTAAATTTGAAGTAAAACCGCCCCCGTACAGATTAAGAGAACAAGGGTAATGGCTGCGATGTCATGCTTCCCGAATCTCCTTCTGTGCATAGAACCCGAATTACTCCCGGCATGAAGACCTTTGAGTTCAGCTGCAATGCCCAACTCGTCGCTGGTTTTGAGCGCTCTGAAGAGAAGCGGCGTAAACAAAAGACGCGTCGTACGAATCGGATGAATCGTGCACTGCCATGGATTGATCTTGAAACCTCTTATCTTCAAAGACTCCCAGATCTGCTTCACATCGCCGGCAAACGTCGGAATAAAACGAATAATCACAGCGGCCGGAAGATAAATAATGAACGGAAGCTTCAGCTGCTGAAGACCGTTAAGAATATTCTGTAGTCTTCCAGTAAAAGCCATCGGCAAAATCGTGTTCATCACTGTCAGGGCTCTCAGGAACGGAATACACAGAGAACTCAGTTCCAGACTTTTACCCATGGAAGGAATGAACAAAGCCAACACAGAGGCAAATCCCACGGACAGCGCCATCATCAGAAGCGAGGCAGCATAGCTCACAAAAATTAGTTTGTATCGACCGAGCGCAAATAGATAAAGCAGCGACGTTGTAAAAAGCAGCAGCTGCGAATTCAGAGAAGAAAGCGCAATCGTCATCACAGCCGCTAATGCGGCAATGAGCATTTTGCTGCGGACATCCAGCCGCGTTAAAACATCAAACTTAGAAGCGGACGATGCCTGCATGTCTTAACTCCTTCATAGAACGGCAGCCCGTGTAAAGACCGAGCAAAGAACCGGCATAGCCGATTAAAACGATCGGAAGAACTACTGCCATCAAAGCGGGAGATTCGCGCATCATGAGATAGGAAACTGCAAGAGACAATCCTTTGGAAAGGAAGTCAAAGCAGCCGACACCCCAGAACACGGCACCTTTCCAGCCGAGGCTTTTAACGAACTTCATCACGACTTCGGAGACAAGTGCAGCCGCCAGCATCGGAGGAATAAGTGTGACGTTTCCGCCCAAAAGCAGGAAGTTCACCAGCGCGCTCACGATTACAAAGAGAGTCAGAGTTCCCGGCTGTCTAACTTTGTAAAGCATGATCACAAGCAATGTAGTGAACACCACATTTTTAAGCAGAAGGCTGACCGGATTCATTCCTCCGCCCACCATAGCGATTAAAACCGTGGAGAGTTTTGCGGTTGCGGCAAAAACCCCGATCACCACAAGGTCACGAGCACCCCAGCGGTCACCGAACCTTCTGAGCCAAGACTGCCCCTCCTTTCTCTCCAATACCATTTCCGTCATGTTGATTTCCGTTGAAATGAATCCGTATTACTTCTTAGAACTTAGCGCTCAGCTTGAAGTTGAAGTGCCGTCCCGGTTCGTAGATCGAATCGCCGTAGGAATAAAGTTGATTGGTAATGTTGATAGCCTCAGCACTGACCATGTAGCGCTTCTGAGGGCCGAAATGATAAGTTGTCGCAAAGTTAAGCGTTGTATAACCGGCAACGCGGGTCGTCTCATTACTGGATGGCGAATAAGACTTTGACGCGGTCTTGCTTCTGAGGTAGGTATCCGTATTCCAACGACCGTTAAAGACATCGAACTCAGTCTTCACGCCATAACGAGCCGTGAAACCTGCGACGCCCGAATCATAGGTCGAGACTCCGCTGCCCCACTCTGTTTTTCTGCGCAGCCAAGTCATGCTGGCATAGGGGAAGAAGTGGTCCGTCGGCTTAAAGTTCACAGAGAGCTCCGCACCGAAAGTCTTGGCCTTATCAGCGTTCAGATAGGTATACTCAGTTTTGCTTATATGCACGGAGGAAATATAGTCGTCTGCAAGGTTGTAGAACAAAGCAAAGTCTGCCTCTAGAGCATTTCCTGCATAACGGGCTCCAACCTCAAAGTTGTTTGATTTCTCAGGCTTAAGGTCTGCGTTGCCGAATGTCGTACCACCGCCCATACTGTTAATAAGGTATTTTTCCTGGAGGTTAGGAACACGGAAGCCTTGAGACCAGCCCGCTCTCAGCGAGGTATCCGGCATTCCCGTCCAGTTCAGGCTCAGGTTAAAGACGGGACGGCTGTTTTTATCGCTGCCGACTTTACCCACCTTGTCGTCCGGAGCATTAACATATTTAACTCTGCCCATTCCCGCATAACCGTTTTTGACCCCGACAGCTTTGCTCAGCTTGGAATCAACCCATGTATATCGAACGCCATAATTAAGCGTGAAATCCATCGGCAAAGTTGTTTCCATGGATGCAAAAATCGCATTGGTTGTTTCTTTGCCCTTTACATAACGGTTTGTCACGGTATTGAGCATCGGCGCCATGGTTGTCTTGGCCAAGGTATCAGCTTCCAACTGATCCTGAACAAACTCGTAACCAGTAATCAGGAAATTCGATTCTCCCAGCTGCCAGTCAGCCTGAAGACTTGTTCCGTAAGATTTGATTCGGTTATCGGCGTGAGAATCGGTAACAACTTTCATGGGGCCTTGTGGCTGAGAAACATAATTTCTCATGTTCTTATGGTTCTTCTGCCAATAGCCGTCCCAACGCAGACGGGTCAGGTATTCATTAAGGTTCTTGCCTTCTGCAAAGAGTGCAACCTTGTCTCGCTTCCACTTCGGAATGCGAACAAAGAACTCGCTGTTCGGGTCTTGTTCGTATTCCCAGCTAGAGGAATTGATGTCGCTGTCAAAAGTATCCGCACGCAGACCGGCTGTGAAATGCTCATTGAAGTCATAGCTCAGGAAAGCAGAAGCATTCTTCTGACGGAAGTCAGTGCCTTTTTGATATCCCAGCGGCGTCTTGATGTTGCCGTGACTCTGATAACCGGCGTCCAAATGGTAATTTAAACCTTTATAGGTTCCGCCGAGAGAAATCGTTTCTGCCCAACCGTGACCGGCGCCGTTCCAAGCAACAGAACCCTCAGCTTCAAAAGGTTTCTTAGATCCTTTTTTTGTGATGATATTTACCACACCCCCTAAAGCGTCAGAACCGTAAAGCACGGAGGCCGGTCCTTTGATCACTTCAATGCGTTCAATGGAGCTCGGATCGATAAGAATCGAAGCGCCGGACATGGATTTCTGTTCGGAAATCTTCTGGCCATCAATGAGAGTCAGGGTTCTGAAGGTATCTTCCCCGCGGATGGAAACGCGCTTTAAGCCTTGAGAACCGGCGTTATTAACCATAACCCCCGGAATGTCTTCCAGGAGTTCTCCGACATTGCGGGCGGATGATTCCTGGATTTCCTGATTGGTCACAACCGTGACAGCCATCGGAACTTCGAGAAGCTGCTGTTCAACGCGGCTTGCGGTTACCGTCACTTCAGAGGTTTGAACGGTTTCTTCTGCCTGAACGGCCAGTGCGCACAAGGTTAAAGCAGCTGCGGCCGACAATTTAAAAGTCAATTTAGTGGTCATTTTGTCTGAGATTTGAAGTAGTCGAGGAGATGCTGAGTCATACGGCCTTGCCAAAATTGGCCGGAAACCGTAAGTTCAAAACGGTTTCCGACGGGGGCAAGGAGCCCTGCTTCAGTCCAGTTATCGATCAATGGATTCCACAAAGTTGCAAACTTCTCAGAAAACTCGTGAGCCAGTTGGGAAGGGTTAAAGAAATTCAATTCAAGCTGCTCAGCGACCGCACGTCCCAGTTCCCAGAACAGAGGCGGTTTGGTCATCATGGCAATTGGTTTGACACCGCTTTCGACAGCCTTGGCCCAAGCATCCGGCTGACGGTGCTGCATGAAGCCGTAACCGCTTAAGTTGCCGCCGGCGCCGGGACCGAAAGCTAAACAATCGGTACGGGTCTTTGCGTAGTAGTTATAAAAATTTCGTTCACGGGTGTTTGAAGCCCAATGGGAGATGGAAAGGCGCTTCCAGCCTGCTTCATGCATGCTTTGCACGGCTTCCTGGAACATCGCAGCGCGAAGTTCATGATCCGGTCCGGGAGGAAGTTTGCCGTTCTGAATATATTTATAAAGAGGAGACTTCTCAAACACGCGGAGCTGGTAGCAGTCGATGCCGTCAAGGTTAAGCTCTCGGCCAATTCGTAAGTCTTCTTTCCAAGTTTCCAAGGTCTGGAACGGAAAACCGTAAATCAAATCAATCACGACAGCTGCCTGATCATAGCTCATCAGTTTCTCGAGCTGACGAATCAAGGTTTCCTTATCTGAGCGGCGGCCGACAGCCTGACGAATCTTCGTATCAAAACTCTGGACCCCCAGAGAGAAACGGTTGGCGCCCCCGGCCAAAGCGGCTTCCATTTTGTCAGTTCCAAAACCGGACAAACGCCCTTCATAAGTGATTTCGCAGTCATTGGCGAGCGGAAGATAGCGGCGAACGGCTTTGATGATTCTTTCAATATCACAGGCTTCCAAAGCAGTAGGCGTACCGCCGCCGAAATATACAGCGTGTACGGGCTCACCCTTTTGCACCGGTTTGTCTGACCAAAGCTGAAGTTCTTTGATTAAAGTATCGGCAAAAGCCTTGCTTTCTTCTTTGTTTCGATACGGCTTGATATAGAACAAGCAATACAAGCAGCGAGTTTCGCAGTAGGGAACGTTGATATAGGCAACCGTTCGGCGTGTACGAGGTTTAGAAACGAGTTCGGAAAGCACCTCCGGCATTTCCGTAGGCAGGAGCATGGAGCTGTCCATCCCCGGATGGATATCAATCTTTTCCGGAAAAGCTTCGACAATCGGATTCTGAGAAACTTTGGCCAGCCAACGACTGATGTCGTCCGGCACTCTTCTCTGGAAAGCATTAAACATCGGGACTGCTTTCTCTCGGTCAGTGTGTTGTGCTTGCATAATGCTAAAATATCGTATTGATAATGATTATCATTTGAATAAATTTAGCGCTAAGACAATTTTAATACAAACGATTATTATTATCGTTTACCCGAGTTTTAACCCTCAAAATGTATAAAAATTTAAAAACTCCCGATATAAATAAATTTTTGATAACCAATTACTCCGTCGAGTTAACTCGTTGTTCATAAAAATAATTATGTTTAGTGAAGCAATTTAAAGAGGAAATTTCAGTGGCTGATTTCAGTATTCCTGCACTTCGAATTGCCGGCATTTCAAAGAGTTTTCACGCCGGTAAAAATCAGAAAAAAGCACTTTCGGATGTCAGCTTTTCGATTGAACAAGGTGATTTTTTCGGCTTGCTCGGACCTAACGGCGCTGGCAAGAGCACTTTGATCGGCGTTTTAGCCAAGACGGTAACCCCCGACTGCGGAGATGTATCTGTTCTTGGTTTTGACATTCGCAGGGACTGGCAGCAATTCAAGATGGCGATCGGCATTGTTCCTCAAGAAATTACTTTTGATCCTTTCTTGAGCGTTTGGGAGACATTAAGACTGCAAAGCGGATATTTCGGTCTGCGTCATAACGACAAATGGCTCAATGAACTGCTTGAGGTCCTGGATTTAGCTGATAAAAAGAAAGAAAGCGTTATGCGCTTGTCCGGAGGTATGAAAAGACGTGTCTTAATTGCTCAAGCTCTTGTACACAAACCTCCTCTGATCGTTTTAGATGAACCGACGGCCGGCGTCGACATCAACCTTCGTCATTCGCTGTGGACCTTTATGGAAGAACTCAATCGTAAAGGTCACACGATTATTTTGACAACGCATTACCTTGAAGAAGCGGAAAGACTATGCAGAAACGTCGCCATGCTCAATCACGGACGCATTGCGGCTTTGGAAAACACACGCGATCTTCTGAAGAAATATTCCAAAGATCGTGTCGTTTTTACGCTTTCAAGACCGCTGCCAGAGGATTTCCCGATTCAAGTCGAGAAACTGCAAGACGGTTTCTATTGTCTTAATTATGACAATCCCGAAGCTCTAAGAACTCTTCTCGACGAGCTACATAAGCGCTGTTTAGAGCCGGAGGGCTTGGAAATCGGTAAAGCCAACTTAGAAGAAGTCTTTATGAGAATTACATCAAAATGAATTTCAAAATAAAACCGCAGCCTTACCGACCGGGAGCATCCTTCCTGACACTGTTGGAAAAAGAGATTCTCCGATTTAAAAAAATTGCGCTTCAGACGATTTTTGCACCGGTTCTCATGGGACTTTTGTATTTGCTCGTGTTCGGGCAAGTCTTAGCCGGCAAAATGCCGACTTTTGACGGCGTGAATTACCTGCACTTCCTTGTTCCCGGTCTCGTAATGATGACGATGCTGCAGAACGCTTTCGGAAACAGCTCTTCTTCGATGTTGTCTTCGAAAATCATGGGAAGTCTGATTTTTATCCAGCTGCCGCCCTTTGCCGGCTGGGAGCTGTCATTAGCGATGATCGGCGCCTCTATTGTACGTGCCTTAATCGTCGGCGCAGGTGTTTTGCTTGCTTCGTTCCTTTGGTCTCCTCCTCCGATGGACCATATTCTTTGGATTTTGGTCTTTGGGTTTATGGGCGCCGCTCTTATGGGGTCCCTAGGCCTTATCTGCGGATTATGGGCTGATAAGTTTGATCAGGTCGGAGCTTTTCAAAGTTTTGTTATTCTGCCGCTAACCTTCCTTTCAGGTGTCTTCTATTCGATTAACCAGCTGCCCCCGATTTTCCAGACTTTATCGAGATTTAATCCGTTCTTCTACATCATTGACGGATTTCGGTACGGTTTTTTCTCCCAAAGCGACTTCAATCCATGGGTCAGCCTGTCTGTTGTAACGATCTCAGGCGTGGCTGCAGCAGCCTTTGCGACGTATTTATTGCAGGTTGGATACAAGATCCGGAGATAATTATTAACGGCAATTCAGTAAAGACAACTATTCAGGGAGCCGAGAAATGTAAGGAACCGTCGGCTGCTCAGGCACCATAGCCGATGAATACTCAGATCACTGCCGCTCAATTTTGTTCCTGGCAGCCAGCTGGCTTCTTCCTTGCTCAACAAGCAGCGCTTGAGCAACAGAATGGTCAACGCAAACTTTTCCGACCGGCTGAAGCAGAGTTCCGAGCGATTTAGCCATCACAATGGCAACCGGAATACCGATAATGCTGCAAAAACAGCAGACAATCTGTACCAGAGTCAGTATGACCATCGGGATGCCCAAAAAGAGTACGTAGACCGCTTTTAGAATGAATCCGTATGTTTGCCAAAGAATATTTTTATCTGCATCGCCGTCTATCTCAGATTTAGAAACCATGTCATAGGAAAACGGCAGGAGCAAAAATTTCGAATACTGGATGAGACCTAGACCGATCGGCGCTGCGATGATCGTAACAACAAACAAAAGGCCAATCAGAAAAACGAGAGCCGCCGTAACAAAGCCTAGAAATGGGATGTTCCAAATAATATTTCCTAAGGTACGCATTCAATATTTCCAATCAAGTAAGAGGCAATTAAGCGGAGATATTTTACTGAAGAGGCCTTCCTGAACTCGGGTTAGACGGCGATAGGTCATTGTCCGTTACGGGTTTTTCTAGCCATCGCATAATTCAAATCATCGGCGCGAACTTGAGTAATCTTATTTCAACAGAAAGTGAGTTGTAAAAAAAATCGACAGACGAATCAATGATTCTGCCTGCCGTTTTCCCAATGATTGCACGCTAGGTAAGATTGCATCGTTCAGGAAGAAAAAATCGTTTCACTACATATCTTGATTATTTAAATGGTATTTTCAAATTCTAATAATGATATTGCTTCTAAATCAACGTTTATTCTAATAAAACTGACAAATATGTCGCAAAAAAGCAAATAAGGTTAAAGAGTAAGGGATTTAAATCGAACAAATTCTTTCTTTGAGACATCAAATAGGATTTCTTGCTGCCTGCTGACAAAAACTCTCTTCTCGAGTTTGGCTTATATCTGCCGCCTAGCTATAGAGTTTAGGAGCCGCTCTTCTCTGAATCCTCTTTTGTTTTCCGAAGTTGCAAAAGCCAAAGTTCATAAAAAATAAAGAAGAAATTCTCTTTTCCTCCCCCGTACAGGGGTATCGATCAGCTGGCTGCCTCACTAGACTGACTATTGTCTATCAAGAGGTTTTCACATGAAAAAACTTTTACTCACTTCTGCCCTTCTAGCCGCACTTCCTTTGGTTGTCCAAGCTTCTGATGTCACTTTTAGAGCTGGGACTTATGAGGCTTCTGCCGATGGAATTCACGGCCCCGTTGTAGTCAAAACAACCTTTTCAGAGCATAAAATCGATTCCATTCGGATCGTTAAGCAAACGGAAACCGAAGGAATTGGCACTGTAGCAGCTTCCGAGCTTCCGAAAAAGATTCTTAATGCGCAGTCAACTAAGATCAACGGCATTGCAGGAGCTTCGATAACTTCCAAGGCTATTTTCTCTGCGGTAAATAAATGCATTGAACAAGCAGGCGTAAAGCCCGACCAACTCATCCCGGTAATCACTAAAAAACAAACCAAAGAAGAAAAATTGTCAGCAGATATGGTTGTTGTCGGAGGAGGCGGATCCGGAATGGCTGCTACGATCGAAGGCAGAATGAGGGGATTAAAAGTAGTCCTCGTTGAAAAAATGCCTTACATCGGCGGAGCTGCCGCGATTTCGGGAGGCCAAGTCGTTGCTCAGGGATCAAAACTTCAGAAACAATTTGGTTCAACCAAAGACAGTCCGGAATCCATGATGAAGGACTTCCTTGCCAACGGGCATAATCTTAATGACAAACGCATGCTGTCTTTGTACGCCCATAATGTTGGACAAACAATCGATTGGCTGCATGACAAAGTCGGAGTGAAATTCATTCCAAATGATTTGCCTTATCTTGCGGAGTATTCGCATCGACGCGCGCTGGAATTCCAAGGGGGAGCCAAGACGATGGCTCAGCACCTTAAGAAAGTGATCAGCGAGAACGGTGCCAATGTTCTTTACAACACACGTGTACAAAAACTTTTGACAGACGACAAAGGAAATGTCACAGGGGTGCGCGCTGTCGATAATAATGGCGTGACTTACACTATCACTTCAAAGGCCACTCTGCTGACAACCGGCGGATTCGGAAATAACAAAGAAATGCTTTCCGAACCGGTCAAGAGTGCCCTGTACTATGGGCCTGTCTCTTCAACCGGCGACGGACATCAAATGGCCTTGTCTTTAGGCGCTAAGACCCAGCTGATGCAGTATGGAAAACGTTATCCAAACGGTATCGAAGTCTCTCCCGGAAAAGCAAAATCCACGATTTATGCCAACGTCGGTGCCTTCGACCACTCAGGAATCCTAGTAGACGTTAACGGGAAGCGATTTGTCAATGAAAAAGCGAGCAATCGCCATATCTTGGACCCGATGATGGAAACCTCCAACAAACAGGCCTACGTATTTATGGATGAAGGCTCTTGGAAAGGTTTTTACAAACGCCTTCCCGAAACAGGTGTTTCCCACGAAGACGCTGATAAGTATTTAGCACAAGACGGAAAGTCGTCTCCTCTCTTTGTTAAAGGCGCTACGCTCGAACAAGCTGCTAAGAAAGCGGGGATCAATGCTGAAAATCTTGCTAAGACCGTTGCTCGTTACAACGAATTCGTAAAAACCAAGAAAGACGCTGACTTTAACCGTCCCCTCCAATACATGAAGAGCGAAATCTCTTCTCACGGACCTTATTACATCGTAGAGCAGAAACCTAGATTCGCTACTACGATGGGCGGCTTAGTCACTAACGATAAACTCAATGTCGTTCGCAAGGATGGCAGTACGATCGGAAATCTATACGCTGCCGGTGAATTGGTCGGGGGCACAATGGGAGATGATTCTCCTGCCGGTGCCAATGTCGGTTGGGCATTAACCAGCGGTAAATTTGCAGCAGACCGTATTGCTGATCAAATTAAATAAGAGTTCCTCTACCGTCCTGGAAGACCTTGTGAGATCCACACAAGGTCTTTTTATGTCTTATCCCGAAAACGGAATAAACCTTAAGATCGAGCTGCATTTTTACCGCTGATGCGACCCATTACTAAGCAATTTGCCAACGAGCCTCCGCCGATCCTGTCTTTACCAAAAATACCTCCCACAACCTCTCCGGCCGCAAATAAACCGAGAACTACTCTGCCGTCCTTGTCAAGAACACGAGCCTCTTCATCGGTCTTCAGTCCGTCCAGACTCGTATGGATATAAATATTTTCTTTTCCCCAATAGAACGGAGGTTTTTCAATCCGCTGGGTAAATACCGTTTTACCGAATTTATCTCTCCCGGCTTCGACAGATTGGTTATATTCATCTAAAGTTTTACGAAGCTTTTCTTCCGGAATTCCCATCCCTACCGCCACCTCACGGATAGAAGAGGCTTTCTTAACAATTCCGCTCAGTAGTTTGACTCCAAGAGTCGCTCCTTTCTCGGACTGCGTATCTGTAATGACAGTGAATTCAGTTTTCGGCCATTCCAAAATGACCTCTACGATCTTATGCCATGGAAGATTTTCATCGACAAATCTTTCTCCCTCAGCATTTAAATAAATGTCGCCTCCAGCATAGTCAAGAACCCGACCGCCCCAAAAAGGAACAATCTGATACCCGTTCCCCTGAGTAACTTTTAAACCGATTTTCTCTCCGATATCTAATGCATCTCCATCTGCACCGTCCCAATTATTTCCCCACGGATTAGCACTGGTTTTTAAATTGATTCCAAGGCGACGATCATAGTCGAGGCGCCTAAAAACATTAGCAGTCGAACCGCCGGTTGCCAAAACCAACGACTTGGTTCTAAAAGTTTTATCCCCCTCTGGAGTGTCAGCCAACACAGACCAGCCCTCAGCGATTGGGATTAGCGCTAGAAGTCGATGCTCAAGAAAAAGCGGGATATTCTCCTGCACACGAGCATGATTCAAAATCATGACATAACTTCTGCCTGCTGAATTTCCCGGCATAGAAAACCCACGTGCGCGCAAGCCGGATTTAGCCTGAAAAGGTTCTCCGAAAACCACACCCTTCGCCTCTAACCAATCCAATCCCTCTTCCGAATGAAGGGCGATTTGTTCCAAAATTTCAAGATTTCCTTTTCTTTCACCTAATTCATAGGCATCTTTGACGAAAAGCTCGACGCTGTCTCGAAGTCCTTTACTACGTCGTTTATCCCCTCTAATCATGGCTGAAATTGTCCCGCTGGAAAAAAGGGTGTGTCCTCCGATTAAAGGTCCTTTTTCTAAAATCAAGACTTTTTCTGCACCATTTTCCTTGGCAGACAACGCGGCACAGAGACCTGCCATCCCGCTGCCGACAACGATCACGTCCCATTCAAGCTCTTCCGGGAAGGCCTTAGGCAAGTAAGCTGATGAAACGCAAAGAGGAAAATAAGTAATTAAACTCCTTCTGGAAATCATGGAGCCTTCTCCTTAAAAACGTCTCCGGGCACTTTCTGAAGCCATTGATAAGCTTCTAACCGAGATCTCACCCCCAGCTTGCCGTATGCGTTTGAACAATGCATTTTTACTGTTTCTTGTCCGATTCCCAGTTGATCAGCAATTTCACGATTGCTCGCCCCTTTGGCTGCGAGCACAATGACATCTTTTTCCCGGTTCGTCAAAGAATTGAAGGTTTCTTCAAACTTTTCCTCTTCTTTTTTCTGCCTCCAGTATTGACGAGATCTTTCGCAAGCCTTGGAAACAGAGTCTCGAAGTTTGAGAGGATCACCGCGTTTTTCGAAAAAATCTACAGCCCCATATTTCATGGTATATACGGCCGTTTCGATATCTCCGTGACCCGTCAAAAAGATAATGGGTAACTTATTGCCTCGTACGTAAAGCGCTCGCTGCAATTCAAGGCCCGTCATCTCAGGCATTCTTATATCGAGCACAAGACAACCAGGGACGCGGGGATCGTCTTCTTCCAAAAAGCGAACCGGATCAGCCCAATCTTTCACCTCATACCCGCACATAGATAAAAAGAGCTTTTGGCTCTCCCTGAACGCGTCGTCATCATCAACTAAACGAACCAGCGGAGAAATTTCGGACATAAACTTTCTATCCTCCTATTTGAGCAGACTGACCTTCCGGCAAGATGTCGAACCTTAATGCAGCTTTCAATTTTTTGTCAGCTAATTGAAAACTTAACGATGCTCCATGACGATCACAAATTCCGCGGCAAATACTCAAACCAATCCCAAGACCAGTCGTTTTTGTAGAGACGGAATAACTTTTCTCATTAATCATTTCAAGCTGAGACTGAGACATTTGAGACGCTGGATTTTCGATTTCACACAGCCATTGTTCTGCTCTTGCGTCTTTTGATATCTTAACGTGAATCGTGCCGCTAACGTCGTCAGATAACGCATCAGCCGCATTCCTAAGAAGGTTCAAAAAAAGAATTTGCAGCTCCAAAGCATTCCCTTTTATCGGGTAGTATGTGCGGACGGACCAATCAAAAACAATCTGATTTTCCAATTGTCTTCCGCGCTCGGCGATCAAAGAACCGGCTGACTTCTTAAGCAGCAGAGCTAGATCACAATCCTCCTGGCGTGAATAATTATTTTTAGCGTACCCCCTCACACGGTCAATGATTTTTGACATAGTTAAAACTTGCTCTTCAATACCATTGAGTGCTTTTTGTTTTACTTCTTTGGAAAAAGGTATTTTGGACGAGCCCTCCATCTTCAGCAGCGTCACATAGGTTCTAATACTTCCTAACGGAGAGCTGAGTTCGTGGGCAATCATGCCGCTCATCTGCTGCACAATAGAACGTTTCTCGTAAGCATTCAGCGCTTTTCTGACTTTGATGGCTTTAGCTTCAAAATTGTCTTTTTCCAAAAGAGCATTGGCAAGCATTGCCGTACGTCTTTTAATAAGAACATTCAAACGGAGCTCATTCAACAGCAAAAATACGAACAAAAGGAACACAAACCAGACGGCTCCTTTATGCCGTTCATACAATGCAGCCGGCGTAATATCTCGAAGATACCGGTAAGGTCCTTCTTTCAATCGCTCAAACAATTCCATGATCCGGCGTTCACTAACATTTGGCACCCACTGGCGACTCAAATCTCCGCCCGTTTTATACAACGCAATCGTCAGGTCTTTCACTTCTTCTCGCGGCGTACCCTCCGCCGCCCACAGGCTGATATCCGGAAATAGATCTGTTGAATGCCTACAGCCAAGCGGAGAGTCTTTCTTTTGATGAACAATTCGAATCAATCCCTTCTTAATCAGACCTTGTTCTTCAAGGTTTTCCAGAAGACAGGCAGGAATAATTCCGACATCTGCTTTTTTATTAAGCAGTGCGCTTAGTACGTCAGGATATGCGTTATTGCTGAAGGATATCTTCGAAAAAAAGTGTTCATCATCATAATGATTTTTCTTCAATTCATTGCGAACGCTCAGCCAGCTGTCAATCGTATTCGGAAGACCGCTCTGCGCTGTTTTATGTTGCAGATCAGCAAGAGATACGAGTTCTTTTCTGTCATTCAACACAGCGAGCGCTGCACCGACAGACTGTTCAGGGTCCCCGCTCTTGAGATTGATTCGAGTAGCAATTTTGTAGGTATTTTGTGCCGGAGAACCGTCTATCGTGGCAAAGAAACCTGTCGGAGCCAAAATAAAATCCGGTTTGTCTTTTCTCAAGGCATCAAGACCATCAGCAGCTGAAAATGTTATGGTTGCTACGTGATATTTGGGAAGACTTCGCCTGAGCTCGGAGAGCATTTTTTGAAGTTCGATAACGTCTTTGGGATTGACAAGCGTATCAGGGATACCTATTGTCAAAGAAGGCTGCGAAATTTCTATCGGCGCACTTGCAGCATTCGCTTGAACTACTAAAGGCTGAGAGAAAAATAATCCAACGACAAAAATCAGTTTGCCGACCACTCCTTTCTCCGCCAAAAAGAAAACGAAAAATTCGACAAAAAATCCTTGACTCTGAGGTTGTTCAATCATTTTTGTTTTTTCCACCCATTCGGGGGTATCAGAAAAAGCCTTCAAATCTCAAAATACTTCCATACGAGATCAATCAATCTCAGTTTTAAATTCTATTAGGAGTCCATAAGATGCAAAAAGCCAAACTTTCCCTTATCGCAGCCGCTCTTCTCGTTCCCGCATTCGCACTTTCTGCCTATGCTGCAGATTTTGTTCGCCCTATGCCTACCCACCCGATCCAAGCCGGTCCAACTCTTCTTGGCGGTGAACAGCCCGTTATTTGTTCTCCCCTTGTAGGCAAAAATCTTAAAGCCATCAAAGCAGAAGCGAAAACAGTAAAAGCTCTGAATCCGGACATGGTTGAAGTTCGCGCCGATTATTGGGACTTCATTGAAGATACCGATAAAGCCATTGAAGCTCTCCAAGCAATTCGTAATATTATCGGCGACACACCGATTCTTCTGACAGTCCGTGTCGCGGAGGAAAGAGGTTTCAAAAAAGTTGGTCAAAAACCGAAGTTTGATTTTTACAAGAAGGCCGCAGCTCTCAAACTACCTAACCTGATTGACGTCGAATTGGTGTATGGGGCAGACACTATTAAAAATCTCAAAAAGGATTTAAACGGAGTCCCTGTTGTCGTTGCCTATCATGATTTGAAAGGTACTCCGAGCAGCGAAGAAATTGCTAACATTCTCAAAAAGGAAATTGATGCTGGCGGCGATGTCGCCAAAATCGTGGTGAAACCCAATTCTCAAGCCGATGTTCTCCGTTTCCTCAATGGAACACTTGAATTTAGAACGAAGAACCCTGCATATCCGGTCATTGCTTCTGCCAGTGGGCAGGAAGGAAGAATCACTCGTTTAGCCGGCGGCCTTTTTGGTATTGATTTGACGTTTGCATCCGGTGTTAAAGGCTCCAATCCCTGGCAGATGCCGGTTCAGACAGTACAAGAGATTAACAAGGTCATCTATCCGGTTACTAAGAAGTAATGTTTTCTCCGCCGAAAAATCGAGTATCTGGTTAGATTAACTCGATGAGGTGATGCTCCGGCTCAAAAGTCGGAGCATTTTTGTTCAGTGAACGTTGCTGCACAATGCTAGAGAAAATGTGAAAAAAGTATTGCTTGAGTGAGTCTTCGCGTATCAGCTCCAACAAACGCTAGGTATAGATAAATTTGCCACGGTTTTCCAAGACAGACATTCCATTTTCAAAGGACTTAACGATAGTGATGCGTCTGACTGCTTTAGCATTCACGGTAACTTTAATTACTTCTGAGTCGCTTTTTTCTCCAATGCAAAATGATCGAAAAAGATATATGTTATATAGCTTCTCCCCTTTCGGACTTTTCCCATTCTCGCAGAAAAAAGGAAGCTCTTCCGAAGTTGCTCCCAAGTTATGAAGAAATTCAGAGACATTGAAACGAATAATATCAATGAGACAAGCTTCTTCGGGGAATTCTGAAGCCGAGAGTGTAATCTCTCGGCTATAGCGAAAAATGGAATCACAAGCATATGGCGTCAGCTCAGAATGCTGGAAGTTTTCCGATAACAAACAGTTATCCCCTTGGAAAATATCCTTGCTGCCAATGGGAAGCTCTTTAAGAGACACAAAGCCGAAATTTTCCTTTGCGCACCCAACTTTCTTCTTACCCATAAAAATAAATAGCCTTCTATCTGGAATCCATCTTCTAAATATCACATTGGAGAGCCAATCCCTAACAATTTCCTTAAAGCGGTCTTTGAATATGTAGGCAATCACGAGAGCGAAGAATAAATTCCGGCTCAAAGACCCATATCTGTCTTGATAGAAGAATGCCACCACCGTCGCAAAAAGCATCGATAGTGCCGCCGCTGATCCGTAAATAGAATGCGTAAGTAAGGGAGCACCTTGCTTATAACGAATGTCAAGAAAAAGAGAACTCTGAACAAATTTTTTCAGAAAGGACCATCGCATCAAGAATGCCGATTCCTTACTCTCTCCTTCGATTGATTTAACCGGAAAGCGGCTTGCGCGGTATTTCTCAACTTCCTGCCAAAAAGACAATATTTTGTTTCTCGGCTCACCGATGCAGACTTCATTGAGATCTTTAAGGCAGAATGCGGTCACCACAGTGAGATATTCGTCAAGTTTATCGAGCTGCCGAACCTCTCGTTCTGAATTTTCTTGTGAGAACTTTATGTTTCTAAACTCATCAAGCAGCTTATAGACAGTCTGCAGAAAAGTTTCAGTTTCTTCCGCGGACAGTTCTTGTTTCTCCATCAAAGAGCGGCTGCTCTCTTGAAGTGCAGTTTTATATTTGAGACAGAAGCGTTTGAAGAAATCATCAAATTTCTCCTCTTTGCCTGAAGATATTCTCCGAGCAACAAGTTCCTTGAGGAGACCATCCAGACTAGGGCTTTGCTCACTCAGACTAAGGTAGCACTTCAGATTATGTTTGAACTCTTCTTTTTTGAAATTATTTTCCGTGATTTGAAGCGCGCCGGGAAAAATAAAGAATGTGTCAACCCGGTACTTGAGTTTTTTAGTTTTATCTGTGATGCGGATTTTTTGCTTAACTTCGATTTGTTTTTTGCCGTGCTGCTTAATCGCGTCTATGAGCATGAGTTCTCCTGCAAAATAAACCGACTAAAGAGGATGGAAAAACATCGTGCCGCAAAGTCTTGGGAAACTTTGCGGCACAGCGTATCACTATTTCGTTAGAAGAATCCGGGAGTGATGCCGAGCCATTTAAAATAAGTTGCTCCGGCAAGCATCAAACCCAGCCAGTAGAGAAAAGACATAACGAAGCCATAGTAGAAAGATTCGCCCATCGTATATTTATTTGTACCGTAAAGCATTGCGTTCGGTTTAGCATTAAACGGGAGGCTCCAGCAAACGTTAATGCAGAGTGCCACAGGAATCGCTAACGAAAGAATATCGATCTTTAATTCCTGCGCAATACCAATAACTATCGGCATGAAAATAATCGTCCTCATGTTCTTGCTTTGGAAAATGAAGTGACTTGCGATAAAGATGCCGGTCAGAAGAGCATACAGACTGAAATAGCTCATAGAAGCCAGTCCTAACCCGTCCATCATAGCTTTGGTGAGAGTGTCCATCAATTTAGTAGCTGTGAGTCCTGCCCCAAGCGCATAAGCTCCCGCGGAGAAGATCATTAGATGCCAAGGGATATCAACATCGTTCCAATTTAGCAATTTGAACTGTGGTGCAAGCATAATGACGGCGCCAGTCATAGCCACAACTGTTGCATTGATGCCGTGAATTTTATCCGTGGCCCAAACTAAAAGTACCAAACCGAAGATAGCGATTGCCTTTAGCTCGTCCATCTTGAACGGCCCGAGCTCCTCATATGCCTTTTGAAGGGATTCCATGCCGCCCTGCAGCTTCGGCTGTTTGTCTTCTTCGGATACGGGAAAGATAAATCGCATGCCGAGTCCGTACCCGATAATTCCAAATCCAATAACAAGCGGAAGGCCGGCCATTAGCCAATCAAAATAGTAAATCGTGCATCCGGCTCCCGCGAGCAAAGCGATTGCAAGAAGGTTGGCACCGGAACCAGTCATAAACGCGTTGCAGCTGGCGTTGATCATGACTAAGTTGTAAAGTACCAAATTTCGAGAGAAGTTATTCGTTGTATCAGTCCCCGGAGCACCGTAAACAGCAGAGATGACCATGAAAAGCGGCATCATAAGCGCAGCTTTCGCTGCTGTGGCGTTTACAAACGCAGCCAAAAGAACGTTAATACCAAGAAAAGTCAGAAAGATTGCTGAGGCATTTCGTCCAAAACGAAGAATCAGCCAAAGCGCTACTCGCTTAACTAGTTGTGTCTTCACTAAAGCGCTTGCAAGAACAAATGCTGAAACGTTTAGCCAGATAACCGGATCCCCCAAGGTTGCCATTGCCGGTTTCGCTTTTAAAATTCCTGTCAGCACAAGGCCGCAGATTAAAAGCATTGAGGTAACGTAGTTCGGCAGCGCCTCGCTGATCCAAAGAAAAAGAGCTGTTGCAAAAAGGGCAAACATTATCTCTTGTTTCTGATTCAGAATGGGAATTTGTACGACATACGCAAGGACAAAGAACAGAATTGCAGCAATCGGTAGTCCCCATTTCTTAAAAAATGCCCCGGTTTTAGTGAGCTTTTTCTTTGGAAGCCGATTTAGAGAGTAGCTGTTTAAATCCAGAGGGTCGTAATTGGTTTGGACGGTGCTTGTTGTCATAGTTTTTACGGCGGCTGCTTAAAACCGCCGTTCCGGTTAATTCCAATAAAGCTTTAGTTCATACCAAGAACTTGTTTAGCCGCTTTCAGATAGTTTGTGTTGGGAAGCTCTGAAATTCCCAGAGCCTGCGTCGCCTTTTTCATGCCTTCATAATTCTCGCTTTCGCAGCAGGCTGTCTCTACCATTGCGCCATTGAACCAAACCTGAGCATATTCGCAAATAATCCCTTCAACTGAGAAACCATAGCGTTTCTTTTCCACACGAACGACGGCTAGTTCTGAATTCTCTTTGGCCATCTCTATGAACTCCTCAAGGCTGTAAACGTCTTTTGTCAGTTCAAGCGCAACTTCGAGATGCTTGAGGATTTCGCCCAACTCTTCCCGTTTAACTGGGAATTTAAATTTGCCGCGAGGCTGAAAGATTTCATAGCCCTCCGGTGTTTCTCCGACTTTAGTCTTAATGTCAAGCAGACCGTCGCGAACTTTGACATTGGCTTCGTTGGTACGTCGAGAGAGGAAATAGATCTCTTCCGGCATTACGCGAGCTGCGTAAAGGGTCGCTTTACATTTCCACATATGCTCCTGAACGCCGGCAATAATGTTCTTTCCAAAGACGCGGAATTCAGCGCGGGGAATGATTTTGGCAGCTTCATCAGCACTAATTGCTTTATTTTTGTCGTATGGATTTGTCATTTGATTACCTACTTATTCCATGTGGTGTAAGGATGAGAGAGGAGGTTGGAATTGAAATAACGAGGATCTGAAGAGACCTCTTCGCCAAGCCAGTCAGGTTTCTCGAAGGATGTATCTTCGGAGGGAACTTCTATTTCAGCTACGATCAAACCTTCATTAACCCCGTGGAATTCGTCTATTTCCCATGTAAGGCCGTTCCCGGCCGGAATCTTGTAGCGGGTTTTTTCGATAATCGGTTTTTCTGCAAGCTCATCGAGCATCTTGACGCAATCGTCATATGGAATTGAATATTCAAACTCAAGGCGTGTGCAGCCGACCGTCAATCCTTTAACCGTAAGGAAAGCTTTGTCATTGATTGTTCTGATGCGAACTGTGCGTTCCTTAACGCTGTTCAGATAACCTTGGCGGTAATGAGTGCCGACTGCGTTTTCACGCCATCCGTCGCCGATGACGAGAAATTTTCTTTCTATTTCTTTTGCCACTTTAAAACTCCTTGATTTTTAAACTCAGCGATTAAAAGCTACGAGTAAATTCTGAGCTTTAGGCGGCAAAATTAAAAATTATCAAATCATATGCTTCCCATAAGAAATTCTTATAAGTACAACTCAAATTTGATCTTTCGGCTTCATGCTCTCAGTAAGGAGGGAGATAAATTCGAAAGCTGCCGGAGAAAGTTCACGTTTATCGTTGTAGCCAAGAAAATAATCCGCTGTAACAGAAAAATTTTCTACCGAAAGCATAATCAGCGATTCTCTTTTTAATTCCTGTCTGACTGCTATTGATGGAAAAGCCGCTGCACCGAAACCCCGCGCAATTAGTTGTTTAGAGCTTTCAAGACTATTAACTTCAATAACAGGCGTCGAGAGGAATTCATAAACTCCGACACTTTTAAACCACTCCTCGAGCTTGGAACGCATACGACTTCCTTTTTGACGCATGACAAGATAATTTTCTGCAAATTCTTTTGCAGAAAGCGGCCTTTTCAATGCGGCTAGGGGCGAGGATGGTCCACAGACACAAACGTACGGCTCTTTGATAAGCAGCTTCTGCTTGCAGTGTTTGAGATTTCTTACGTGGCGGCTTAAAGCCACGTCCGCAAGCCCCTCTTCTACAAGGTGCGTAACGTAGGCAGAATCTCCCATTTCCAGACGAATGGAAATCAGAGGGTATTTTTTATAAAACTCAGCAATAAAGGAAGAGAGAAAATAGTTACCCATGACCGCGCTGGCAGCGATAGTGAGCTCTCCCGTCAATAGGTGGTTTAAGTCACTGAAAACATTTTCGATTTCGCGAAAAATTCCAAACAGTTTCTGGGTATAACTAAATAAGATTTTGCCCTTAGCAGTCAGGCGAATCTGACGTTTACTTCGGTCGAAAAGAGGATTGCGAAGTGCATGCTCAATGCCTTGAATCTGCTGAGATACAGCGGGCTGCGTCATATAAAGCGCCTTAGCCGCTTCCGTAAAACTGCCTAGACTGGCAACTACGTGAAACGTTTTGAGATGCTCTAGATTCATTCGGGTGATTCCGAACTGATTTTTGTGCATACAGACGCTCCCTGCATTTAGAAAATACTATTTGAGAATTCGGTCTGTCCTCAGTTTAATTGATGGACCACAGCTCATTTAGCATAAACATGAAATAACAGCCTGAATTCTCGAAAGAACGGGAATTCAGGCTGCAGGACTGCTTGTTAAGGAGATAATTTAGAACCTATGCATCACACCCAAGGAAGTATTCCATCCGCTCAATCCGGGCGCTAGATTTAAAGCTTTATTTGCTTTCCCCCAGGCGCCTTGTACGTAAACGAGTGTCCTCTTCGAGAAGTTGTACAAATATCCGGCGCCGATGCTGTAGGCATTGAATTTTTTATCCCAGCCTTCTTCAAGTTTTCCGGAATTCTTGTTCTTACCGAAGACGTACTGGCCTTGAACCATCAAGTCGCCGCCAAAGGCTTTCACGGAAGTTGACAGAGAAAATGCGTGGTAGTTATTGGCTTTGCCAGCGTTGTAGGCTTCTGACATCTTTTCTTCAGCAAATTCAATTCCAGGCAATGCGGCATGCTGAGCATATTCGTACGCACCGAATAATTTGAAAGCTCCGAAATCGTAAGAGGCGCCGAGATTCAACAGACGAGTCTTGTCTTGGTCAACTGCGCCTTTATGATCCAGAAGTTCATAGATGACATCAACGGAAAGTTTATCTTTGTTGTAGGTAAGACCAGCTCCATAGTAATGCGAGTTTTGCGACCATTTTTCTTCGTCGGAGTCCGTGCCGTTGGAGTACATCAAATGGCCTTGAAGTCCGACGAAATCCGGCGTGACATAAGCTACAGAGTTATTGTAGCGGTCGGTCAAATAGAAGGCTCCGTACATATTGCCGATCGTTGAGAACGAGGTGGAATATGCCGCTCCTCCTAAGATGCTGAATGTTCCGCAGTCCGAAGAGAGTCCTCCGAAGCGTCCGAGGCCTAACTTGCCCCACTCACCGCTCAAACCTAAAGCTGTTTCACGGTTGAATGCTTTTCCCGCTGTGGCCTCGGAACCGTTACTGAGATTAAAGCCCTGCTCAAGCTTGAAAAACACACTGTTTCCTCCGCCGAGATCTTCTTGGCCCATCAGACCCCAGCGGTTGCTCAGCCAGTTGCCGTTGGTCATTTGAACTTTGGCGGATTGATGCTGCAGTTTGCTGACGGAAACGCCCCCGTCAAGAATTCCGTACAGTGTCACCGAAGGTTCTGCCATGGCAGCAGAACCGATAGACATGCCGACCGAAATCGCTAAAAGATGAAGGTTTTTCATTTAGAAACTCCGATCATTTGATGACGTGGCAGTTTTTGCAGAGATTCTGCTGAGGCTGATGCTCTCTGTGGCATTCAAGGCAGCTTACGGTGTCACCGTAATGCGGAGAGTTGTGATAGTTCTTCTCATTGACATTAGCGGGAAGCTGAATGGAAGAAGATTTTCCGTGGCACTGGATACAAGTAGTGTCCTGAGGAGCCTGCATCGGCTGTGTGTTGTTATGGCATTGAGCGCATTGAACATTAGCGTGGAGACGAGCCATTGATCCGGACATGGTTTGGTTTTGTGCGAAGGCGGGACTGAGGAGGATGGAGAAAGCGGCCGCCATAGATAACACGATGTATTTCATGATTTTTTTCTCTCTTAAAGGTTGGCTGCGACAGATCTTCCGGCGATGCGGCCCATAGCCAGGCAGTCAGTAGAAGAACAGCTGCCTAAACGGTCCAAGCCGTGGACACCGCCGGTAATTTCGCCGGCTGCATAGAGACGAGGAATGGGTTTGCAAGTCTTCGTGCTGATCACTTGAGCCTGATCGTTAATGCCGATGCCGCCCATGCAGTAGTGAAGTTTCGGCCAGAATCTCATCGCATAGAACGGAGCCTTGAGTTCAACTCTCCTATCCAAGGGACGGCCAAAGAGCTCGTCTTTACCTGCTGCCACCATTTTGTTCCATTCGGCGATCTGCTGTTTCAGCGGCTCAAGCGGAGCGCCGTAGAATTTGGCGAGCGCTTCGACGGTGTCAAACTTCTTAACCGTGCCTTCTCTGAAGCTTGCCTTGAATCCCGGACGATTGACCGTCGTTTTTTCGGAACAGAATCCGAACGGCATAACCGGTTTACCCTGCTGGTCGACGCATTTCATTTCAGCTTCCGAGCGTTCTCTACGTGAAGCTAATTCATTAACAAAGCGCTTGCCGTTTCTTGCATCTACCATGATGCCTTCAGCGAAGATATAGTCGGCAAAAATCGAAGCTGCGCCGGCGCCGAATTCATCGGGAGTTGCCCAGGGACCGACCTGATAAATATCTAAAAGAACCGGCATTGCACCGAGACCGAGAAGCATACGAACGGATTCTGAAGTGGCGCCCTTCTGGCTTGTACTTTCGAGTGTAGAGTACTGAGGTGTAGAAGCAGAAATAAATTCATTGTCTGCGCCCCATCCGCCTGTCGCAAAAATCACGCCTTTGACTGCCTGAACTTTGTAGGTGTTCTTGTGCGTCTTCTTGTCGAAGTCATATTGACCTTCGACTTCGACACCTCGGACAACGCCGTCTTTATCCGTAAGAACTGCACTGCAGAAACTCTTATTTCTGAATTCAACGCCGCGTTCCTTCAGCCAGTTGTGCATCGGAACGCAGATGCCGCCGCCGGAATAATTTTCTGCGAAGATGGTTCTCGGAGCACTGTGGCCGCCAAGTCGTATCACCTGGTCAGCGAACTTCACACCGCATTTGACCATCATGTCGTAGCAGGCGGGAGACTCTTTAACCACCGCTTTAACCAAAGCCGGATGATTTAGGCGCTGCCCTACTCGCAGCATATCCTCTTCCATAAGCTTCGGGCTGTCCTTAATGCCCTTACTCTTTTGAAGACCGCTTCCAGCCAAGGAAATCTGTCCGCCATTAATGCAGGAGTTGCCTCCGAAAACATTCATCTTTTCCAGCACTAAAACGGACTTGACGCCGTTTTCCAGCGCACTGTAGGCGGCAGCCAGACCTGCAAAGCCGCTGCCGATAATGACCACGTCATAGGTTTCGGTCCAATCATCTTTTTCTGCTGCGCGGATAGCCGGTGCGGCACTGCATGCCAGGCCGATCAGAGAACTTTTGATGAGACTTCTTCTTGAGATGAGGTGAGATTGCATGATTTCTCCTTTAAGTTCACTACATTCTCTTTGTTGAGTTTTATTTTCTCTCTTAGAGAGAATTTAACATCTGAAAACGAATATTAAAATTCTTTAACGGAAATTTTTATTGGATCAAACCCTGTATCGAGTAAACCAGGTCGACCGTTATAATTAATTGTTTCCTGACCATTAATTGAAATGTCTGAAGTTCCATCCCAAGAAAACCGACAATTCAGACTGGATCGAATTGTTGAAGTGCTCGAGCTGCTTTCTACTTCCAAAGAAGGCGTTTTGCTGATGGATATCGTAGCGGCGCTCGGCATTCCCACCTCAACTGCCTACAAACTGCTTGCAGAAATGCGAAGAGTCGGGATGATCGAAGCCACAAACGGCCGAGGCAGACAGCGTTTGACCAAACGCATGACCGAGCTCGGAACCATTGCAGACAGGAATGCCCAAAAATTTGCTTCCGTTGAAAAGTATTTCGATCAGCTGGCTGACGAATTAGCTGAGACGGTTTATTTGGTTCAATTAAGAGGCCGACTCATCTCCCTTGTCGGTTTCTCCCAACCGATTGAAACAACCGGCCTACACCCGGGTTTTGCCTTTCCGATTCACGCTTCTGCGGCCGGAAAAATCCTTTGGGCATATCAAGATGAAGATCTTTTAGAAACAGAACTAAAGCGCTCTCACATCAAGTTCCAGGACAAAACCAAAGTGAATCCTGACGAGGTAAGAGTTGCTCTGAAGGATTCTCTCGAAAAAGGCTACGGCATTCACGATGAGGAATGGGATCAAGGCGTTCTTGCCATTGCGGTTCCCGTCTTCTTGGGCAGAAAAATGCCCGTGATGGCGGTCGGCATTGTCGCGGTCAAAGACCGAGTTCTTAAGAAGTACAGTATTGAAGAAATCGTAGAAAAATTAGAGAAGCTGAGAGACAAAATCTCTCCGATCTTAGAAGAGGCGTGACATGGATCTCGCTCAGATGGCGGGATGGCTGGCGGCAGCTGCAGCCATCATAGCCATGCTGCAGAAGTCTGATTTACGGTTAAAGCAGGGTTTAATCATCCACACCGTGCTTTATGGGATTCATTTTGCGCTGCTTGGACTTCCGACGGCCGTCGTGTCATGTGTGATCGCGCTGGCTCGAATCACGTTGTCGATCTACACGCGATCTCTGCTCTGCGCTGCCGCACTAATCATCATCAGCGCTGCGATGGCTTTAGCGCTTTCGCGGTCTACAGTAGATATTCTTCCGTTGACAGCAAGCGTCGTGCTGACGCTGTCATTGTTCCGATTTGACGGAATCAAACTGCGCCTCGGATTATTGGCGGGTTCAATCCTTTGGCTCATTCATAACGTCTACGTTCAGAGCTGGGGAGGAATTTGTCTTGAGACTTGTTTTTGTCTGTCGACACTTTGGGGACTCTGGACTATGGTTCGAGAGCAAAACGAAAAGCCAAAGAAAGAAATTTGTCTTTAGTGCTCCACAAAAGAGAAAAAAGCCGCTTTTGCGGCTCATAAGAATTCTTTCGTTTAGGCTGACTTCAAGGCGTGGAATAAAGACGAGAACAGTCCGAGCTTCTTCTCTACTTTTTCTGTCGAAATGTCTTTGACTTCATAACCGCCGTCTTTCAGCGCTTTTCTAAGAAGATTTCCGCTGGGAATGAAGCTGCCTTCAACTGTCAGCGTTCCTTTTCTATGTGAAGCAGAAAGTTTTGCGTCCGGCAAAATTTTCATGACCAGAGACTTAACCTGAGACTCACACATAGAGCAATGCATTCCGTCCACAACAACTGTCGTTTTGTACATTTCGAGACTCCTTGTACCATTTGTTGAGAATTATAATCACTTCGATTGAAGAAATAAATAATATTCGTTCTCATTAATTTCCAAGTTTGAGTTGAAAGAGTCTCAGAAAACCTTAAGGCCGGAATGCCGGCCTCGTTTTCAGTTACTTTTGGTTTGAAGGATTTTTTTTCGTTTCTTTTGGAAGCTCTTTGGCAGAAGGAGTTGGGTTTGGGGCCTGTTTTCCTTCATCCATTCTCAGCTGCTTTCTTTTTTCTTCGCCTTCATGTTTCAAACTTTGAGCGATTGCACTTAAAGTTTCGCCGACCGTCTTTGGTGCGGTTTCAATTTCTTTTGCTACCGCCGACTCCGACGGAGTGACATAGTAAACCGCGAGGGCTATCCATCCGATCAAAGCTGCAATAAAAGCGACATTTCTAATTTTCATGTGATGTCCTATAAAAGTGAACACCATTCCTTTATACAGGGTTTTTACTGAATAATCTTAGAGAAAGGTAACTAAATTATGTTAATTGATTAACAATCAATTTTTAAATTGAATAAAAGAATCACAATTCGACGAACTATAGA
>NZ_GL883709.1 GCF_000205025.1 Parasutterella excrementihominis YIT 11859
CGGCTAGATCACTGAAAAACGCAAAATATCAGCGGGCTGGAATTATGGTTGGTGCACGATACTGGTTTCGAACCAGTGACCCCTGCCGTGTGAAGGCAGTGCTCTACCCCTGAGCTAACCGTGCTTTCCAATAAAGCGAGATTCTACACGATTTTTTAATCCTTTTTCTTGCTCTGCTCGAGAGTCTTCTCAACCCCTAGATTTGCAAGGAAATCTGCGCGTTCATTACCTTCGATTCCATCGTGGCCTTTTACCCAAACCCAATCAACCTCATGCGGCTTTGATGCTTCGTACAGTTTTTTCCAAAGCTCGGCATTTTTTACAGGTGAGCCGTCAGCCGTCTTCCAGCCTTTTTTAATCCAGCCGTAGATCCACGCTGTCATTCCTTGTTGAACATACTTACTATCGGTATGAAGAATTACTTTGCAAGGCTCTTTTAGGCGGCATAAAGCTTCCGTTGGAGCCGTTAATTCCATCTGGTTGTTGGTTGTGCTCAAGGCTCCGCCGCAAAGCTCAAGGACATGGCCTTTATATTTCATCCATGCGCCCCATCCGCCGGGACCCGGGTTGCCTTTGCTAGCCCCGTCAGTCCAAATTTCTACTTCTTTCATCTCTAATCTGATCACATTGAATCGGTTTTATACTCATTCGCTCTTAGGAGCAGGCCGGCGCCCCAAGAAGAAAAATTTCTTGTTCACAGCGCGTCCGACAAGCTTAAAGCCTGGCACTTCTTTGGTAGCACTGATCGCAAAAATTGCGCCGCACTGCGGCCACCAGCGATCGCCAGCCTTTTCAATCCAGGAGTCTTCCTTAATCTGAGCGGAAGAAAACGTGAGACCGTAGCATCCGAAAGCCCCTCTGTCTACATGAAATGAGAGCAAGTGAAGCCAGTCGCGAATTTGGAAAACCGACATAAACTGTTTGCCGGGAAGAAAAGTCTTCGCCCCGAAGCGCTGCATTTTAAAACGCAGCCCCCATAAGCTCATTAAATTAAATCCCGTCAGAATAACCCTTCCGCCCGGAATCAATATTCGGTATACCTCTCTCAACAAAGCGTGTGGATCCTCAGAGACCTCCAATGCATGAGGCATAACGACTAAATCTATGCTTTCACTCTCAAAAGGCATTGCTTCAAACAGCATCTGCAAGGGCGTCCTGTCATCCGTTTCTAAAAGCTGAGTCAAAGGCCGCAAGGTCGGCTCCGCGGCAACCTTAAGCCCGATCCGATTGTTCTTTAAAAAATCGATCCCGGTCGCCCCAAGCTGCACCGCGTTATATCCGAAACAATCGGATACCAATTTGTCGTATTGGTTCTGCTCCCACCGCAGGGCATATTGGCCCAGCGATGAAGAGTAAAATTTTTCGAGTGTTATTGTTTCGGCCATAAATGACTGACATTGCGGGCGATGATATTTGAAACACAATCTCATCGATCCGGAATGATTTTCCTTTAAATTGCCTAATAATTGTATCTTTATCCTGACTTCTGAGCACCACTCCGATGTTTTTGAAAACCTCTCTCCGTACGTTGGCTTTGTCTTTAGCATTAGCGCTTCCGTTGTCTCCTTACGCTTCCGAGCCTCCGGGCGAAATTGAAGAAATCGTGACCCCAGGTGCTGATGACGACGAAATCTATACGGTTTGGACACGCGTACGGGACGGCTTCAAGATCCCGAACATGGAGAATTCTGTCGTGGATGAAAACCTCGCTAAATACTCCAAACGTCCGGATTACTTACAACGCATGGCCAACCGCTCTCAGAAGTACCTTTACCACATCATTGAAGAAGTCACCGCACGCGGAATGCCGACCGAAATTGCCCTTCTGCCATTCGTGGAAAGTGCTTTTGTCACAAACGCTAAGTCTCGAGTAAAGGCTGCCGGTCTTTGGCAATTCATGCCGGCTACCGGTAAGCACTATGAACTCGACCAAACAATGTGGAAAGATGAGCGCTACGACGTACTGCAGAGTACGGCTGCCGCCCTCACCTACTTACAGAGACTGCACGACGAATTCGATGATTGGCCGCTTGCCTTTGCGGCATACAATTGGGGAGAAGGCAATGTACGACGCGCGATTAAGCGCAATCAATCATTAGGGCTTCCAACCGATTACATGTCGCTCAAGATGCCTGCAGAAACCCGGAACTACTACCCCAAGCTTCAGGCGATTAAGAATATCGTTCAGAATCCAAACGATTACGGCATCAAACTTCCTACGATCTACAACGAACCTTTTTTCGTTCAAATCTTTAAAGACCAAGATATCGACGTCAAACGTGCCGCAAAACTTGCCGGTATGAGTCATGAAGAATTCAGTACGCTCAATCCTTCTTTCAATCGTCCTGTTATTGTTGCTTCCCACAATCATTCGATGCTAATGCCGACAGATAAGCTCGACCAATTTATCGAAAACTTGGTCGCTTATCGCACCAGCGGAAAACCGCTCTCCAGCTGGACTACCTACCGAGTGCAGCCTGAGGATACCGTTGCTGCGATCGCGCGCAAGGCCCACATGACAGAAGCTGCGCTGCGAGAGGCCAACCAGATTCCCGCAGGCAGAAGAATCAAACCAGGATCCCTAGTTCTCGTCAGCAAGTCCAGCGGATTAGGAAACGCTGAGGATATTTCTTCCGATACGATTGATGCCTCTTTCGCTTTAGCGCAAGACTACCGCCGCGTGACTTATCGCGTACGCCGCGGAGACAACATGAGAAGCGTGGCACGCCGCCTGGGTGTCTCTCCGGCAACAATAATGAAGAGCAACGGCTTGCGTTCCCAACGGCTGCGCGTCGGTCAGACACTTCGAGTCAATGTGCCCATCGTCACTCGCCAGACAACGACCTCCCGCCCTACTACGACAAGGAGCACGCCCGATACACCAGTCGCCTCCACCAAGTTCTATGTGGTTAGAAAAGGCGATACGCTCTACAGCATCGCTAACCGCTACAGCATCACAGCGTCTGCATTGAGAAATGCCAACAACATTTCGGGCAATAATATTTCCATCGGTCAGCGCCTGACCATCAATGCTTCCGGTACGCCGACCAAACGGCATGTAGTGCTGGAAGAGGTTCCGGAAAGAGTGCAGAAGCAGGTCAGCAAGCGTCCCTTAGCTAAAAAGAAAACCTACAAAGTCAGGAAAGGCGACACGCTTTTCTCTATTGCATCTTCAGCCAACATGTCGGTCAACCAATTGAAAAAGTTAAACGGCATCCGTAATAACAACCTCAAGGTCGGACAAACATTAAAACTGTCTCAATAAGTCCAATTCTTTCTTAATTGAAGCGCAGCGTGCTTTTTGGTCACTGCGCTTTTTTGCGTTTTCGCTATGGTTGATGACTTAATTCTGAATTACGTACTTTTCTGCACCTCCTTTAATTGTTTTTTGCAATTCGCACTGAATTCGGCAAGATTTGAACTTTTGTTCACAAAGTCGCTTAATATTCCATGAGTTTAGAAATTCCTCTGGAAGGACAAGGAAGAACAATGAGTTTGCTCAAAGACAAAAAAATCTTGCTAACGGGTGTGTTATCCAACCGTTCAATCGCCTATGGCATTGCCAAAGCCTGTCATCGTGAAGGCGCTCAGCTCGCTTTCACTTACCAGAATGAAAGATTCTTGGACCGTATTACAGGCTTTGCTAAAGAATTTGACAGCGAAATCGTCCTTCCGCTAGATGTGGCAGATGACGCTCAGATTTTTGCTCTGGCCGAGACTCTCAAGACAACATGGGGAGGCTTAGACGGTGTGGTTCACTCTATCGGTTTCGCTCCGCGCGAAGCCATTCAAGGAGACTTCTTGGAGGGCTTATCTCGGGATGCCTTCAAGACGGCTCTGGACATTTCCGCCTATTCTTTCCCGGCACTGATCAAAGCGCTTGTTCCTCTAATGGAGGGTCACCCTTCATCGGTGCTGACGCTCACTTATTTAGGCAGTGAGCGCGTTGTGCCGAACTACAACACCATGGGTGTCGCCAAGGCCGCTCTTGAAGCTTCTGTTCGCTATCTTGCCAACAGCCTCGGACCCAAAGGCATTCGGGCAAATGCAATTTCCTCCGGTCCGATCAAGACTCTAGCTGCAAGCGGTATCAAAGACTTCTCCAAAATCTTAAAATACATGGAAACGGCTGCTCCACTCAGACGCACAGTCACAATTGATGAAGTCGGCAACACGGCAGCCTTCCTGCTCTCTGACTACGCTTCCGGCATTACGGGCGATAATGTATATGTTGACGCCGGCTTCCACGCCGTTGCCGTCCCTGATATTTTGGAATAAGGATTCAATATGCATTTTTGGGCTTTCATCGGAAGTCTTCTGCTTGCTTCCGGCGTTGCTATGGGCGCCTACGGTGCGCATGGGTTGCGGGCCATTGTGGATGTGCCTCGTTCCATCGAAGCCTTTGAATACGCCGTTCAGTACCAACTGATCAGTGCTTTGGGTTTTTTTGCGATCGCTTGGGCAACCAACCATTTCAAAGCCGGCTTGGTTAACTTGGCCGGTCTTCTGCTTCTAATCGGCTCGATCGGCTTTTCACTGAGCATTTACTTGCTGGTCCTTGCTCAGTGGAGACCGTGGCCCCTCGTCACCCCGATCTCCGGCGGATTTATGATCGCCGCGTGGATAGTTATGGCTCTGGCCTGCCTGACCTCTAAGCCGAAGCACAGCTCTTTCTATTAACTTGTTTTGTTCCTGAAGATCGATGCTCTCTTCTCTGCCTTATCCGCTTTTATTTGTGTCCGACTGCTCAGAGCGGCCGCCGCAAAAGTACATCGACAGGTATTTGAGCCCGGCGCTGCTGAAATACGCAGCTGATCATCCTCTGGAACAAAACGCTGTCCTCTGGAGCCGCTTGCTCCTTCTCTCCATTCCCTATCAGCAATATCCGGATGATCCCCCTTTGATGATTGTCTCGGATCGTTTTACCAAAAGTCTGACGCTCGGAGGAGATTCCTATCATTACTGCAAGACCGACTGGCAAGGAAACAATCTGGCATTGGTTGTCTCCGATCTTCCCGTTTTTCTGTCCTTTCGATCATTTGACTCCGCCAATGACCATCTGAAAGAAATTGCCAGACTTCGTTTCCCAGCGATCATTAACAATTGGATTGACCGTCAGGAGAACCCAGAACTCGCCTTTTACCAATACTGGACGCTGAGCGAATGCCTGAAGGACCGAAACGATCCCACGGTTCGAATCAAAATTGACGACGATGATTGTTTAACCGTCAAAGGCTCGAGCGTACTCCTGCGTGAGACCTTCCAATTTTGGACATCTGAAGATTGGATCTGTACGGTTCAGGGACCGGCCTTAACAAATTTACTTTACGAAGTTCGAAAACCGGGAAAAACCCTTCAGCTGCTTGATGAAGCATTCGAAAAATTTGGTACGGAGTAAAGAGTAGACAATGACAAAAGAATTCAGCACCGTCGGAGTTTTCGGAAAGCGAGACTCTCTCGATTATGAACCTCTGCGCATTATTGCTGAGCTTCTTATTAAATCTGGACGCCAAGTTCTGTTGGAGAAAAAGCCGGCGGAAGCACTTTCGCTCGGAGAAGGTTTCACCCGTGACGAAATCGGCAAAAAATCCGACCTCATTATCATTTATGGCGGCGATGGAACCTTCTTAGGCGTTTCCCGCCGCATGGCGCACTACGATGTACCCTTCATCGGTATTAACGCCGGTCGTCTCGGTTTTGTGACCGACATTCCGTCAGACAAAATGGTCGAAGAAATTTCCGAAATCCTGAGCGGCCACTATTACACCGACACCCGGTGCCTCCTTGAAGGAATTCAGATTCGCGACGGCAAAGAGATTTACCGCAATGTCGCAGTCAACGAAATCTGCGTTTCCCGAGGCAACTCCGGCGGCATGATTGAAGTGTCGGTCTCGGTTAATAAACTTCCGATGAGCCGCCAAAGAGCAGACGGTTTAATTGTTTCCACGCCGACCGGTTCGACGGCATATGCACTAAGCGTCGGCGGTCCGATGATTTATCCCTCGGTTGCTTGCACACTTCTCATTCCGGTTGCGCCGCATTCCTTAGCGAATCGTCCGATCGTGATTCCGGAGAACTCTCTGATCGAAATTACCGTGACAGATATGAGAGATGCCACTCTTTATTTCGATATGCAGGATAATTCCGAGGTTTTAGTAGGTGATATCATTAAGGCCTCCCCCTACCCGCATCGCGTTAAAATTCTCCATCCAAGTCGACACAACTACTTCGATACGTTGTGCAAAAAGTTACATTGGAACTACCTTCCCACGGACCGATAATCTCTCATGCTCTGTTCACTGAACATTCGCGACTTTGTCATCGTTGACAAACTTGATTTGGAATTTTCAGACGGTTTTACTGCACTGACCGGTGAGACCGGCGCAGGCAAATCGATCCTTATTGACGCACTTCAGCTCCTTTTCGGCGCTCGCTCCGATCCGGAAGTTATTCGCTCCGGCGCCCAGAAGTCTGACCTTACGGCCAGCTTTACGATCAACGACAAGATCAAAACCTGGCTTGAAGAGCGAGAGCTTTCTGGCCTCAACGGAGAGCTGGTTTTAAGAAGAACTTTGGACATCAAAGGCCGAAGCCGTTCTTGGATCAACGGCACGACCTGCTCTTTGTCTCAGTTAAAAGAACTCAGCCATATGCTGGTTGTGGTTCATGGTCAGCATGCCCACCAATCTCTGCTTCGCAAAGGCTCTCAGCTTGAAATGCTGGATGCTTACTCCGGTTTGCGTCCTCAGGTTGATGCGGTTCGTTCCGCCTGGACGCAATGGCGTGAAGCACAAAAAACGTTGGAAGAGGCTCGTGAAAGACAGGCCTTCAATCAGGCTGAGCTTGAACGCATGAAATGGTTCTTGGAAGACATGAAGGAGCTTTCTCCGGTTAAAGGAGAATGGGCTCGTATCAACGAAGAACACACACGTCTTTCTCGTTACAACGACATAATTGATTCCTGTCAGAAAGCTCGAGAAGCCCTCACAGAAGCTGACTACAGTGCACTAGAGCTGGTCGACTCAGCTATCAGCGCCATCGGAGACGTGTCGGACGTCGATGCGAAACTCGAGAAGATCTACACGCAGCTCAACGATGCACGTGAAATCATTGACTCTGCCTCCGATGATGTCGAGCACTATTTAGACCGCACGGATTTTGACGAAGGCCGTTTCGAAGAACTCGATCAAAGAATCAACCTTTATCTCGAATTGGCTCGCAAATATCATGTCGAGCCGGAAGAGCTTTACGCAGAGATGCAGAAAGTCTCCGAGAAGGCAGCTGAGATGGAAGGGCTGAGTGATCTGACGGCGCTCTTTAATAAAGCGCACAAGGCAAAGACGCAGTACGACAAACTTGCCGGAGAACTCTCGAAAGAGCGAAAAAAAGGCGCGTTGAAGATGCAGAAGAGCATCACAGACGTCATGCAGACTCTGGCGATGGCCGGCGGTTCTTTTGAAGTTGCGGTGACACCTGCCGAAGCACCTTCTTCTGTAGGTATTGATCACTGTGAATTTTTGGTTGCAGGCCACGCCGGCGTTCCTCGCCGGTCTCTATCCAAGGTTGCGTCCGGCGGTGAACTGGCTCGTATCAGTCTTGCGATCGCCGTAACCGACACAATGACTGCTACCGTCGATACGTTGATCTTTGACGAAGTGGATTCCGGCATAGGGGGCGCCGTTGCAGAAACAGTCGGTCGTCTTCTTGCTCAGCTCGGCGAACACCAGCAAGTTCTCTGCGTTACTCACCTTCCCCAAGTCGCTAGCTGCGCCTCTCAACACTTCAAGATTGAGAAAAAATCGACAGGAGAAGGCGAGGCGCCGGTTTCCAATGTTTATCCGCTTACCGATGACCAGAGAGTCCAAGAAATCGCCCGCATGCTCGGCGGCCTGACGATCACTCAGAAAACTCTAGATCACGCTAGGGAGATGCTTCGGCGCTAATCACTCAGAAAAAGAAAGGGGCTGTTGCAAAAGTCTGTCGAAAGCA
>NZ_GL883710.1 GCF_000205025.1 Parasutterella excrementihominis YIT 11859
TGTTCAAGGAGGAAATGGCAGGGGAAGAAGGAACCATTTTTTACTCAAATTCAATGAATTAAATTAAGCAATTTGCTTGGTTACCTAAATGGCAACCAAAAGATAAAAAACAATTAATAAAGTACCACTGCCCTGTGAAATCGACAACAAAAACACAGAGTTAACTTAAGAGAGTTTGAAAACTTAAGAAACCAAAATATTCTCCGGTTGAAAACACTCCTTGATGTTTGCAAGATGATCGGGGCTTGAAATCTTAGGGTTTCAAGCTCAATTTTTTAGAAAGGGCAGACCAGGAGCTCACCTTGCGTTGCCTTGCTCTTTTTTTCGTTTTTTCATTGCCTGCATTCGTCTGATTCGTTCTGCCTTCTGCTCGTTGAAGACTCTGACAATTTTTTGCTGCTGACTTTCGACAGGTTCAAGGTTTTTATAAAAATGTGACATTCTTTGCCCAAGCTCCTGATGTACCGGGTTTTGTGATTGAAGCAACTCCCCGGCAGCCGTTTTTGCCTTATTCAAAAGATCGCCCCGCTTTTTCTTCAGCTTTTTTATTGCGGGATGATCAGGAATATCTTTTCCTTGACGAATAGCTTCACTGGCCTCGTTTATTCTTGCTTGTTGATTATTGGTGAGCTCTGTTTTCTTGCGTTTTTTTGCTATTGCATAAACTTGAGCACGTTCTTTGTTGGCTTTGAATCGTTTGGCCGCATTAAATTCTTGCTGAGTTGCTGGACGCTGTGTTCTTCCCCGGACAAAGCGTGTTGTGCAGTTTGCCCGGATGCCAAACCGATTCAGGCACACGGCGAAATGTTCTCTTAAGACGGCTCTTTCGACATTAGTCAGATGCAGCCTTTTTTTGTCCTTTCCAAGAGTTGACAGAAGGATGTGACAGTGAGGGTGTGTGGTCTTTTTATCAGAATATTCGAAATGAAAAGTCATTAGGTAGTCGTAGTCTCCTAAACAATCTTTAGCCCATAAACGGCACGCAGACTCAAAACTCTTCTCATCAGTTCCTTTCGGCATTGAAAGAATGATTCGGCGTGCAAAACTTTTCCCTTCGTCTTGTTCCGGGATTTCGTTTTGAGTGCGCCAGTTCTTAAGAATTTCACTGTATTCATCTTTACCTTGGTACAGATTGCCGTCTTTGTCTTCCAAAGTTAGTTTTCCATTTCTAGAAATGTAGTCGGCAATTGCTTTAATGTGAGGAAAGTCTTTGACATCGGATCGCCCAAGTTTAACCATTACCTCGGGAGTTTTTCGAACCACTCCCCACGCCTTGTGGTACGAGTTCAATGTTGAGAGGCGCTCTATTTTTGAGACTCTGCCTTTGGTTTTGCGAATCGCGTAAGGGTACAGATCATCCAACGTTTTTAAGATTTTTTCGCTCATGCCTTTTCGATCTCGTCTTGAATCATTTTCTTTAACGGAGCCATAAAGGACTCGAGGTCAGTTTTCCCGGATTCAACTTCTTTTAGCTTCCTTTCAAACATGGCCGTGAGGATGGGATTTTTAACTGAGTTAGGAACTAGTCCTAAAAGACGAAAACCTAATTCCGTAGCGTGGATTTTTTTGCCTTTTACCTCTAAATATCCTTTTCTTTTTAATTCCGAGATAATTGCAGCTCGCGTTGCAGGCGTTCCAATACCGTCCGTTTCTTTTAAAAATTTTTTGAATTCAGGGTCTTTAACAACCGTATGAATTTTTTCCATTGCCGAAATTAAAGTACCTTCGGTAAAAGAATTGGGAGGTGTCGTTTTTTTGTTTTCGGCTCTAATCTCTTTAAATTCAACAGAGCTTCCCTCTTGAAGAATGGGAAGATTTTGGAGTGTGGTCTTTTCCTCAGAATTTTGATCTTTAAGGTATACGGCTTTCCATCCTTCAATCTTGGTCGTTTTCCCGGTACTTTTAAAAGATTCTCCATTGAAAGCCAGGACAATTTTAGTTTCTAGATATTCATGAACCGGTAAAAATTGGCATATATAGCGTTTGGCAATCAGGTTGTAAATTTTCTGTTCTTCTGGATTTAGCTCTGAGACAGCAGCCCGTTGTCTCGTAGGAATTATTCCGTGATGAGCGCTGATCTTTTTGTCGTTCCAGGCTTCTGAACGAATCTTTGGATTTGCCTGGCGGACCAATTCTGCAAGATTGGGACTGGTGGCAGCTATAGCATCTAGAACGGCCTTGGCGTCAGAAAACTGACTTTCCGGCAAATATTGACAATCCGACCTCGGATAGCTGGCGAGCTTATATTTTTCATAAAGAGCCTGGCAAATGTTTAGAGTTTCCTCAGCAGAAAATCCGTATCGGTTTGATGCGTCAAGCTGGATGTCCGCAAGGGAGTATGGTTTGGGTTGAAGAGCTTTTTTGGGGAGCTGAGTAAAAGAGAGAACCTTCCCGGAACCGAGACTCTGAAGTTTGCTGAGAATCTTTTGAGCCTCTGAAGAGTCGATCAGCCGCTTTTGAGCGTCTAATCCCTGTTGATCTGGCTTTGGTTCCCATTGCGCGGAAAAGTTTATGCCCTCATGCGTGATCACAGCATTGAAAGAATAGAAAGGGATGGGCTTGAAATTTTTGATAAGCTGATCTCGGGCAGCGACTAATGCGAGTGTGGGGGTCTGTACCCGGCCTACCGCTATGAGAGTTTTCTCGCTCGGTGTTGAGTGCTTTAATGTGAAAAGCCGCGTAAGGTTCATGCCAATAAGCCAGTCCGCGCGACTTCTTCCGAGTGCGGCTTGCGCCATACCTTTAAATTGACTGTTTGGTTTTAAAGATTGAAGAGCTTTCTTGATGGATGTTGAATCTTGAGCGGAAGCCCAAAAGCGCAAACTTGGTTTTCGATAACGATAAAACTCCAAAATTTCGTCTACCAACAGCTGTCCCTCCCTATCGGGATCTCCGCAGTTTACGACGGTATCAGCTTTCGATAGCAGAGTTTTTATTATCTTCAACTGGTTTTTGACACCTTTATCGTTTTTAGGCAGCAATTTCCAGTTGTCCGGAAATATCGGCAGATCCTCCATACGCCACCGTTTTTTCCCTTTGGGAGTGGTGGGAACATCTTCAGGAAGATAGTAGTCGGGTTCAGCTTGCTCCAGTAGGTGGCCAAAGCACCAAGTGACGCAAATGTTTCCTTTGCATTCCACATAACCGTTGAATCTTTTAACGGTTCCCAGCTCGGCAATGATAGCTTTGGCAACGGATGGTTTTTCAGCAATAAATAATCTCATATCAAACTCGGTTCTTCTATTTCTTTAAAGGCTTTAACTTTGGCGTTGAAGTACGACCAGTCTTCTCCGCGCCAGGTTGCGGTCCTTACCTCCCCGGTGGAAATAAAAACTTCATAAGTTTTTCCGGTTACAGGAACGTGTTCCGGGTAGGGGAGCCATAAATTGGATTTTTCAGTATCGCTTAAGTTGCGGCATAAGTTTGTCGGTGCTTCAGACGGGTCTCTGAAGAAAGCAATTTTTTCATCCGGCCATCTATGCCAGCCGCCGTTATATTCTGCGGTAATAAATCTTCCGTCTTTGAGCTTGACAAGCCATAGTTTTTTATCCGGGGAAGCCCTGTTTTCCCAGGGAAGTACAAATGGGTATTGGTTCCAACCTTCGATGTTTGGAACACCTTCTTTAGTGAGATGCGTTCTTGAAACGATCAACCATATTTCTTTGCCCGTTACTGAAAGCTCTTCGTCGATATAGAACGGAATCTCTCGGCTGTTCATGCTTGAAAGACCATTGGCGAGGACAGACTCCAGGTAGTCTCTCTCTTTCATTAATTGCAGCAGTGTGTTGATGATTTTTCTGTCGATAGAGAAGGGAGACAGTTCTGATCTCATTATTGTTTCTCCTTTGGCTAACGTTCCAATGAGGAATTTGCTTTTCGTTGTTTTTTCTGAGAGAGGCCTTCAGAAGCCGGCGAGTGCTCCTGGATTGACTGATGTTTTAATAATTCCGGATGCAGCGCAATCATATGGAGGTTGGATTTTGCGATTGTCACAAAATCATCGGTGGTAAGTGTTTTACAGTCTTTAAAGCCGTGATTAAATAGCCAGACGCTTACAGCCGAGCGCATTTGTTTGTACCAGCGCTGAAGTTTTGGGAGAGCGTTTCTTTGTTTAGAACACTCTTCAACAAGGTACGCAGCAGTCTCTTCCGCATAATTGGGATGATCTTTTGTAATTCCGGAATCTTTTAAGCGGATCTCGGCAGCTAGGCAAACGGGATCTCGTTGCCTGAAGCCTTCCTCTAATAGACGAGGAGCCTCTTTTACTAAAGGGATAACTTTTTCTTTCAGCTCGGAGTCGTAAGCCATATGGATTCCGACTTCGTGAAGCAGCACTGAAGAGGCAGCTTCCGGCACTAAATTTTCAGCAATAAGAAACGCAGTTTTATGCTCTTGTTCATAGAATCCTTGTACTCTCCCTTCACCGGAGTTAATGAAATGAGGAGTTTTTTTGAAGCTCCTTTTTTTCCCTGAGCGAACTAGAGCAAGTTTGTTTCTTATTTCTTCGGTATAATTGACATCAGTGTAAAGATCCTCGTGCGACGTAGTCGGTTGAAGTTCGGTTTGATTATCTTCAATGTCTGGTCCAGAAGAGGGCGGTGTAGCCGAAGCATCGCGGTCAGGAAAGATGAGCGCGCCTGACAATCTCACACTATCATTTCCCCATAATCTTTCGACATCAAATTTAGGCTTTACTGGTCTATCCGTGATGACTGAGAACGAATTGTTTTTATTGTTAAATTCACAGGGAACCCCTCTGTTGTACTTCGGTGAATAAAAGACAAACTGAGTCTCACTTTCCTTGTAAAGCCTTGTTGCGCTTGTCAGAACCTCTCTAAGACTCAGTAAAGCAGCCTCAGTTTTATTTGCCTCGGTTGGGAAAAGATCTCTGGAAGGAAACTCTATTGCGTTTGCAGTAAGGTGTTTGGCTCCTAAACCCCGATGTTTATTTAGGCGGTAAAAACCTTCCTTAATGACAATTTCACCGTTGGGATACTTTAGGTTTCCCTTAATGTTCAGTGTCGCAAAAATTCCTTCCGGATTGCCTTCGTGAGCAAACTGGTCAGGGACAATAAATCCGGTCTTTGTGTTTTTCTTGGAATTTTTTAGTTCTTCCGGCAAAGCTGACAGGTATGGCGGTACATCATTGATGTCGGAAATAATTTTGAGACGACCGTTGTCAATTAAGGCGTTAATGGTAGTTTTGCCGAATTTTTTCTCCAAGGCTTCTCTAATCTCAGAAATCTTGGCACCGCTTTTGCCCTCTCTGGTTTTTGAGAAAAGAGCAACTCCTTTATTAGTCTCTTTAGTTTTAATCTCTTCAAAGAGAGCTTTAAATTTCTCGGAAACCCTCCGGACGTCCACGCCGTCTAGATAGGGATAATAAGAATTCTTGTCTAACGTCTTCTCGACAAATGCTCCGTTTGTTAAGAAGTCATTGGTAATGCCTAACTCTTGACTGCGCACCTCTACGAAAGCCTCAAAGCTTCTGGCCGCTTCTTCTGTTTTACTATTCCAGTACGCTTTTTTCTTCAGCATTCTTCGGTGCATCGCAGTTGAACGAATGGTGTCAATCGTTTCTGCCCAAGCGTGATGCAGCTCGGGCCGGATCTTATCTGCTGCGCCTCGTTCCGTCTGAAGAAGGTCTTCTTTGGTGAGCGTTACTTTGTAGACAAGTTCTCTGCCTCTATCTGCGATATCGAGGTTAATATCGGCCTGATCCAGTTCTCCGGCAACAACCCTTCGCGCTAATTCAGCAGCTTTCGGATTGGTCTTGAGTTCGTATTCCACCCGGGAGGCAGAACCCATCCATAGCGAATAAATCTTTTTACCGCCCTCATTGATTCGTTCCTGAGCCTTCGGTGTTAATTTAAAAATTACCTCCGAATCAACCTGTTCACTGAGCATCCTGACATCGAGCTTTTCCCGGTAATTCGTTCTCATCAGGTAGTGGTCGAGCGCATGAAACCACTCGTGAGCCAGACAAGAGTAGCCTTTGGTTTTGGTGAGATTTATCAGTCGGTTAGCTGGTTCGTAATGCGCAGATGCGCTGCCGTGTCCTCTGGAACCGAAGCACAATCCCAATTCGCCGTCTAGGGCTACGGCCTTTGGAGGAATGCCCAATATCTTTGAGAGATCCATGAGGGAGTCGTAGGCATTATTGAGCATCCATTGCCGTTCCCTGCCGTTTTTGCCTTGTTTTACCCAATTACCAAACTCCACACCTCTGAAGCCGAAGGTACTCATAAACATTTCCGGCGTGGCGTCTTTTCCTTCTCGGTAGTCCGGGCCTACACGATCTCGAATCGGAGAACCGCTTCTCCAATCTTTTTCCGTTTTAGAAAATTCCGCCCGGAATTCTCGGTACTTATTTTCCAGTTCCGTTCTGTGGGTGTTCACATAGTTCCAAAATGCTTCATCAGATTCAAAAGCAATCTTGTCTGTGAGCTGGAACTCGATTGTTCCGGATTTTCCATATACTTCATAAGTATGGCTGTTACGAACTCCGCGGCCGTACAGTTTTATGGATAGGGCAGGCTTGGGCTTGGACTCTTGTTCTTTTTCGGGTTGACTTGCAGTCTCAAGCAGTTTTCCGAAGGTTGTTTTGAGCTGCTTTTCAATATTAGCTTCGAACTCTTTCTCGCTGTTTCCGACGGCTACCGCATAATAGGGAAAAAGCTTCCCGTCAGAGTTTTTTAAACATAATTGCTTGTTGTCCCGGCTTCCCGGAAGAATACATTGATATTGATAGGATTCAATGTCGGTATCGTCAGATAATCTAAAGTCATTCCAGCGACAAATATCTTGTGCGTCGCCGATACTATAGGCTCCGATGAAGGGCCAGTACTTCGTAGAAATATGCGCGAGAACCTTATACTTATCTCCCACTTCGTAAAAATGATCAAAGGCTTCGGTAGGGGCTTCAGGAGCCAGTTCTCCGTTTATAACTTGGCGATGCAAGGCGATTGCTGCGGAGGCCGTGTGCAGATAGCGTCTGAATTTATAGGTATCTTTGGCCGGCCGTCTGCCTCTTAATGTTGACCTTACGAGCCACAGACAAGCAGCCGCTTCGGGGTTGTCTTTATGCAGCTCGAGGATGGAACTTTTAGGCCATATCTTATCCAGCGGCTCAGAAGCGAGACGTTTTTCAAGTTCTTCCGGGGATCCCTGGATGAATTTATAAGGCTCAGTGCTCCTGTTGACTGATCTTCCCTTGCGGGTGTTATGAAGGTCTTCCCCGAAATCTTGAAGCTTGCGGCTGCCGTCCCTGTTCAATTGGTAATTCAAAATATCAGCGTCTTTGATCGCAGTTAAGACAGCCGGCTTTTTATCGGCCTTAGGTTTTTCGTGTTCCGGAGGCGCAAAAAAATCAAATTCCAGTTGTTCAGCGAGTAGCATCGTTTACTCCTTTTTCCTTTAAGGAAGACTTAAAATGGCGCCCCCTAAAGCGAGTATCAAAAAAATCTTCAAAGGCCATGTCTCTCTCTCTTTTAGAGAAAACTGGGCTGGATTTTGGTATGCGTATTCGCCTTATGGTTCTCTTGACTATTACGGTTGTAATCTGATGTGCTGAAGTTTCTGGCATAAGTGTCTCCCGGGCAGATCGAAGGGTCGGAAAGGGGTTCTCCCGACCCTCTCTTTGTTTTTATCGAACAGCAGTAGACGCTCTTGATTTACGTCTGGGTTGCTCGGATTTTTGCTCGGATTTGTCTTTCTGCTTATTTTCCCGTTCAAACTGAAGCGATTTGATGCCGTTCTGTTCTAAAGACAAAGCAATTGCAGAAGCGTTGATTTCTTTGACAGAGTGCTCCTGACCGTCTCTTCCGGTAAATGTTTTGTCCGTGACGGAGCCGCGTACTTCGAGTACCATACCTTCTTTTAGGTGTCGTGCGACGTTCTCAGCTTTTTTCCCATACATCTTAACTGTGAACCAATCAGAATCCTGCTGCTCGAACTCGCCTTTGTCATTCCGGGTGTAGTTTGGATGAAAAGCTTTGAAATTCAGAACAGAAGTTTCTTTTCCTGCATTGGGTCCGGAGGTGGGTGTAATTTGGTTCAGAGAAGGTTCTGCAAAGACCACAATTTTGGTTGCGATTTGTTCGTAGTTACCGTTTGTCATATTTGTTTCCTAAAAAATTTGTACCAAAAATACTGTGTTGAATTTGTCTGATTTCGTTATTAAGCTGTCTCACCTCCGAAGATGTTGTTTAAATTGATCGAACTTAGATCGAGCCCGGAAAGCTTTTCTATTGCTTCGTCGGTCTTTTCTGCCGACTGTGTTTCCTGTTGAGTTTGTTGTTGGTTTTGTTCGGAAGAAAATTTGTCTTTAATCTCGGCGTTTTCCTTTTCCATACCGGTTTTTTCTTCCGGGGCATCCTCGGGGCCACCGAATAAATCGTCGAAAACCTCTTCAACCGCTTCATTGGCGGCTTGTTTTCGGTTTTCTATACCGGAATCCGTTTCAGTAATGACCTTTGAATAGATATATGAAATCTGTTCTTCTACAAACATATCCATCATCTCTTCAGACAGGTTCGGATCGGTTTCCGGAAACTCTTCTTGTCCGACTAAACTTGGTTCCTTGTTGTCTGTGAAATCTTCTTCAGTCGCAAAACGCGTGCGTTTTTCAATCTTCGCAATAAATTCATCTAAGTCGTATTTCGGAGTGGAAGCAGGAGGGTAGACCCCTTTAAGTCCGAGTTCTTTTCCCCAGCCGCGTCTGACAAATTCAGGATCTAGGTAATACTTGATTTTTTCGCATTTGAAAGGACGGCATTTATCCGTGCAAACAATTTCTTTTTTATCCCCAAGTTCTCTTAGTTCCTGCGGCAAGATCAGGGCTCTTTTTTGATCGGAAAACGATTCGCTTGTAGAGTTGTAGCTGATGGACTTGGAGCCGTTTCTTACGGTCTCATAACCGATCATGTCAGAGTATTCTTTAGCGTCGTTCGGTGTGGCGGTAGAAGGCTGGTAGATGATTTGCACGGCATGGTTGCTCAATAGAGTTACTGCCCCGTCTTTGCCGTAACACTGCTCAAGCTGTGACTTGTTTTGAATGATCGTCAGCAGCCGCATGTTGTAGCCCGCCTGGAAGCTCACGGACTTGTTAATGATCTCGACTTTGCCGATGGAAGTAAATTCGTCCATGATCATCAGGCATTGATACTTGAGCTCTTTAGGGTTGTCCTCCGGCAATTCGTTGACATTTAAGTTGATTAATTGATCGAAGAAAAGATTCACAAGTCCGGCAGCATCTGCCAGTTTGTTTGGAGTGATGCCAAAGTAAATCGTCATCTTCTTTTTTCTGACATCACGAAGATCAAAATCATTGTCACTTGTGGCCATATCCACAAGGACGTTTTGAAACATCTTCATTTTTGAGTTAAAAGTGGCGACTACCGACCCGAAAGTGTTATCCGGCATCGTGATTACTCGGTTTAAACAGTCAATGCATGCACTTGAAAAGGGTTTCCCTTCTTTTTGTTTTGCCTCAACAGTTTGTTGAAGATGGTCTTTGAGAGGCTTACCCTTGCCGCTGGCCTGCCGGAACATTTCGCCTAAAGTATGAGGCAGTTCCGGTTGCTCTAAGACAAACAGACAGAGGCCTCGGAACATATCCTTGGCTTGATCAGACCAGAATTCATCCGATCCGACTTTTGTCGAGAAGAGTGCAGCGGATATGCTGTCAATATCGCTGATCTGAAACGCTTTGTCTTTGCTGATGTAACTTAACGGGTTGTAGCGACACGTTCTTCCCTGAGTATCATAGGGGGCAAAAAGGTAAACGTCTTGCCCGCACGCTTTCCTGAAACCGGAGGTGATGCGATAGTTTTCAAGCTTAATGTCAAGGACGACAAGAGAGTCCGAATAGTTAAGACAATTCGGAATCACAACCCCTACGCCTTTACCGGATCTCGTCGGGGCTGCCAACAGTACGAATTGATAACCGCCGTAGCAGAGATACTTCCCCTTGTACTTTCCTAAAAGGATGGTTTTGTCGAGTTTGTCGGATTTCGGGAAAAGACCGGCTTCTTCAATTTCATCGGTTGTGGCAAATTTAGCGTTGCCGTGCAGCTTTCTTTTCTTATAGTGTAGAACTCTGTCCAAGACAAAGTATCCGGTAATAAACCAGGGGCCGAATGTGCAGACCGTCACAATCAGGCGATAAAAAGTGTCTTTACTGTTTCCGTAAATTGCGTAGTACTGCCAAATGGTCCACGGGAAGCAGCTTGTGAGCGGTAAATTAAAAAGCAAAAACAAGATCAGACCGGCAAACCAAGAGGTCAGTCCGCAAATTAGCAATATCCATCCCGCGATTTTCAGGTACTGCCGTTTGATTCTCATCTTGCTTCTCCGAGAAGGTTAAGCCCCTTAGGACTATTCGGTTTATATTTGTCGTTAAACCAAATCTCAGTGATATGACGACCTTTGTCCCGGCTGTTGTGAACATGGATCACAACATCAATGACTAAGTGCAGAAGCGTGTTGATTCTTTCGGGCGTCATGGTTTTGGCCTCTTCTGACTGTTGAACTTTTAACGTCAGATATTCAAAAACGCCTTTACAACTGCCGGCATGGCAGCTCGTAATTGAACCTCCGTGCCCGGAGAGACAAACATTCAGGAAATCGTAGGTTTCCGAACCCCTCAATTCAGCCAGCAGTATTCTGTCCGGCTTCATTCGAAGGCAGGATCTCATCAAGTCGTTGGGTTTGACCGTTGAGCCGGTTTTGACTTCGGAAGCATAGAAAAGACAAACTTTGTTATCGTGGTTAGGCAATCCGTACACGAGCTCCGGAACGTCTTCAATTGTGATGATGCGCTCTTCAAAGGGGATGCTTTGCATCAAAGCCTTCATGAAGGTGGTTTTGCCGCTGCCGGTTTCTCCGGCAATGACGAGCGTTTTTCGTGCCTTAACGCAAGCTTCAATAAAGTTGCGTTTCTTTTGAACTCCGTTTTCCGCGTCATGAATCCGGCTATAAAGCTCCCATAGCTTTAGATCCTCTTCATTGACAGAGTTAAGAGGCCGCACGCAATCGAAGAAACCTGAATGAGCGTAATCGTCCAACGATCGTACTTGGAAAGACGGCTTTCTGATGGTGACACTGATGGTGCCTTCCTGGCAGGCCGGAGGTAATACGAATTGAGCTCTTTCTCCTCCCGGAAGGACGGCGGAAAGAATAGGGGAAGAAGTGCTGTATTCCTGATTTGCGCCGGAAAAAACAGCGGCTGCGACCCCGATTTGCTTCAAGGTTTTAAATGTTAATTCCGGAGCGTCTTTCTTAATCCAACGGCCTCGTTTTTCAAAGTAAATTTGACCCGGCCGATTCACAGCAATTTCCGTGATTTCATCATCCGTCAAAAGTTCTTTGAAGGGCTCTAAAAGCTCGAGCAAGATGACGCTGTCTTCTTTTCTGGACAGTTCTGTGAGATTTGCCATAGGTTTTATCTCTCCCGAGTTCTGTCTTGCTGCTGACTTTGCATGACAACCGGTTCCTGTGAAGGTGCGTTTTTGTCGTATACCTTCACACGAACTTCTTTGCCGTGAACTTGGGCCCGATAAAGCCTGTTGATCAGCTGACTTTTGAACTTCTTCAGAAGTTCTGTGCTTTTGTTTTTGGCTCCCGCCTTTTTTACTGCGGAGTTCAAAATTCCTTTGTTTAAAACAGAAAGACGTTTTTCGGCTTCTACACTTAAGAGGTCGTTGGTTTTTTGAAATTCATTTTTAAAAGCTTCAAAACTTTCTGCCTTCTCTGGCGAGAGCAGCAGAAGTTTGCTCTCCTGAATTTCAAAAAGAATGTCAAATTTCGGCTGCTCTTTCTCCGATTGATTGCGGCTTTGAAGTGCATCAGAGATGATTTCTCGAGCCTTATTCGCTTTGTTTTCATCGGTAGTGACAAAAAGATAGTGAGGCAGATTCTCAGAGTTTTTGGGCTCATTTTTCGAGCTTGAGCAGATACCGTAAAACTTTAATTCCGGACGAAGCTTAAGTCCCATACGGGCTCGAAGTTCCATTTCTTTTTGGACGTCTTGGTCAAGTAAGACAGAGAGTTTTTTATCCAATAATTCTTTGTTCATTTACTACTCCTTCTTACCTATTAATCGTTTTCAGCTGATACACGCTCGAGAAATCGACGTCTCTGGCGACGAAAATGCCGATTCTTTCGCCTTGGTTTTTGGTTAAGGTTGGCGGGATATTGCCGCTCTGGCGCATAGCTTCGCGGATAATTTCCTTCATCCCGTCTTCACTGTTTTGGTAGTAATTCACGCCGCCGTTGTTTTCTGTTTGTTTGGTCATCCCGAATTCGAATCCGTCTTGGACCAATGTGAAGAGAAGGGCATTGCCAAATCGTCTCCACCAGTGAAAGTCGATTTCACCGGACATACCGGCTCCTCCGAGCGCATCCGTTGCGGGAGAGTCAAGATTCATGCGGATTCCTTGGGGTGTTTGAACTTGTGTCCAAAGGACAAAAATCCGGTTCAATCCGTTTTCAACTGCACCGCGGTATTCTCCGATAGCTTTCGAGCCGCGCTCCAATAAAAGGACTTTGCCGTTGGAAGAATAAATGTTCCTAGGAATAACGCAGCTCGTCATCCCGGGAACCGTTGTGTCCAGACGGGTTTCTAAAATGCAGTCAATGAATGTTCCTTTGGCAAGAAGCATATTTCTATCCGGCATTTTTTCTGCTCTTACTCCGGGAGTGGATACTGAATTGAGCAACGAACCCAGCTTTCCGCCGTTATCCGGCATGCTTTCATTGATCGGAGAGGAGCTTTCGGCTCTTTGACTGTTGTTTCGATCTGTCTCTCCCATCATCGGCGCAGCAAATCTTCTCTCGTCTAATGTCGGTTCCTTCTTTTCATCCTTTTGGGGTTCCGGCGGGAGCATCGTCGGCTGAGGCAAGGGCTCAATTGAGATCGGTTTGGCCATAGGCGCCGTCGGAGGGCTTGCCGGTGCTTCCTGAGCGGGACTTCCAAGTGATTGACCGGTTAATCCTTCTAAAAAAGCCAGCGGATTGGTTTTTGCATGATTTTCCGGATTCGGAGCTTTTGGGGCCTGAATCGTATTGGGGAGCGGGGGTACGGTTAGGGTTCGATTGCTCGTAAGCAGTCTCTGGTCTTTACTTTCTTCCTTTTTAATGAGATCTTTCGGAGCGTGGTCAGGTGAAATAAATGCAATGAGCGCGATTAGGCCCAGGGCAGCGGCACCTCCAAAGTACAAAAACCTCATGTTTAGAAGTTTTCCTTGTTTTTTACCAGCAACACTGTGTACGCCTTCTTCTTTAGGAATATCCGGCTTGCTCATTTGAGGCTGATCAAAAGTTTTTTCTTCTGTCATATTTATTCTCCTAGCGCACAATTTCTCTCTTTAATCCGGGGACAGAAACTCCCCCTTCTTCATTTACTCCGCCTCCGGTGTAGTTATCGTTGTAAATACCGACGACGCTTCTCCCGGCTCTAAGGAGAATTTCTTCAAACACGCCGTGTAAAACCAGCCAATCGCCCTTTACGTGACTGTTCACCAACGTTTCTTCCTGATCCACTTTGCGGTAAGCTGCCGGGAAATCTGTGTGCTTGGAGAATTTCAGATAGGTAAAGCGTCCGTCATCGAAGGCTTCAATCGGCGCAATCCTTTTAGAATTGGCAGCTGATCCGAAGTTCATTGAATAGCTGCGGTTTTGATTTGTTTGTTCTTTTGACTCCGAATTTTCCTTAATCGGACTTTCTTCCAGAAGAGCCTTGACGTGATTTTTTTCTGCTTCTGCTGCAATTCTCGCTTGTTCCTCTAAGGGATAGCGAAAGGCAAGACGATAAGTGGCTTTGCTGCGGTTTCCGGATAATTTGACATCGAATAGATAAGTCCTTCTATCGGTTACAACAACGAGATTGGTTGTTCCTTGTTTTTCTTTGGGTTTTAAGAAGAAATGATTTTCTCTGGCGGCAAATTCCCAAGCGGTCGAAAAACCCGAACCGAAATTCTTAACCGTTTCACCGGGTTCAAAGATAATCGTTGTGATCAATCCGTTAACAGCGGAGATCGGATATATTTCATCCGGTTTGTAGTCGGTGTAAAAGACTCTTTTATCTTCTCTGCCGCTTTGCGGCTTATCCAGCGCAAAGACAGAGTTGAAGGATGAAGCGGCCAAGAGAAGAAGAATTAGAAATTTTTTCATAATCCGCCTCCTTCTAAGAGTTCCGGATCAACTCGGTAAGAACTCACCTTGAAACCGAAAGGGTTAATAAGTCTGGAAGGTTCATCAGCTTTAAAGTCCGGAACGTACTCGTAGGCGACGGTTGCGACCCAGCCGTTTCTAGCTTCTTCCTGGCCGTTTTTCGTGTCTATTAATTTCTTAACAAAGCGGATCGTGGCGACATTGTTGCCTTCGACATCTTTTCCGTTCGGAACGATGGAAATTACATCGACCAAAATTCGCTTGCTGTCTTTAAGGCGCTGCTCCAAAGAGTGTTCGTTGGTTCCGAACTGACCAGCATAGGGTTCAAATACATTGGGAAAGGACAAAAGCCGAGTGACAGTGAAGTCTTGGCTTAAAGTGCGATAGTCATAAGTTTCTCGCGCCAGCACATACCGATTAAGCCAGTATTTATCCATCATTTCCGAGTAAGGAATATCCTTCTCGTTAGCAATCGAGAGCACGGTTGCGTCCCCGTTGTTTTCGTTGACTTTAATGACGAAAGGCAGTGTTTGTTTGAGCGGCATCAAGAGCATAAGTGCTATTGCCAAAATGACACTCAGGGCACCCAAAAGGACGGTATAACGCCAGGCTTTTCTTTCAGAAGCGAGGAAAAGTTCTTCGCGAGTGACTTCAAAGCTCACGGCTTTTTCATAGGGAGAGTCTTTTTTCGGCTCAACCGGAGCTTCTCCCCCGTTTTGTTTACGCTTTAAATATTTATTAAACATGATTGATTCTCGGATAAGGGTTGATCGGTTCCTTAAGGGGTGTTGACGAGTTCGTCCGTGTCAGAGGCGAATCGGATGTTGGTTCGGCGGTTTTCCGGTATCTCAATATTGGGATTTTTGATGCTCTCCCGAAGCAGCTTTTGGGTTTGTTCGGAATTGATCGGTATTTTTTCTCCTGAAGGCTGAGACGGAGGTGTGCTTCCGCAGGCAGCAAGGAGGAGAGGGAAGAGAAGAACAATAAGAACCTTAAACATTTTTGTTTCCTTTATTTCTGCGGTTTGCCACCATCTTTGCCGCAGTTGCGGCGTTTTGCTGAGCGGTGGCTTGCTGACCTGCAAACTCAGCGGAAACAGAACCCCGCTGCGGAGTGTTGAAGTCAGATGAACCTCGGTAGGCTTGATTTTTCAGAGGAGTGATGAGATCGTTGTTGATGACATCGTTCCCGATTCTGGCTGCAAAGCCGCCTGCGGCACCGAGACCGGCCATGCCTAAAGCGCCTGCGCCGCCTAATCCCTGGGAGCCCAGCATTGAGCTCCCGAAGTTTTTAACGGCTTGGCTGCCCATAGCGGCGCCTGCACCGAAGGTGAGACCGCCTGCAACGGAACGCGCTGTTTGCCCGGCTCCGTGCAGCATCTGACCTAGGCCCACCGCGCCCATATTCATTCCGCCGGTTAATGCTGCCGTGATCGTAGGAACCTGCTTAATGAAAGTGGCGCCGATTAATGCGAGCACGCAGAAATTCATAAGCGGCAAACCGATGGCGACAATTTGGACGTTTTCAGCCTCGGCAGCGATATTGATTTTTTGCAGGCAGGAGGTAAAAACTGAACTGAATAATGCCGTGACTGTCGCACTCATCACGAGCGTGAAGGCAAAGGTCACGACCGCTTTTAACCATCCGTCAAACCAGCTTTTAATGGGCGGAAACATGAGCGAGCAGATAAACAGCGGTCCGAATCCTAAGATGACGGCCAGCGCCGTTTCATTAATTAGGAGCACACCGCAGGCGGAAAAGGTAAAGAGCACGCTGATGATGCCCATGACGATTTCGCAGCCCATCAGCGCAATGATGGTGGCAGCCGAGGTGAGCCAATTGAGCTTTGAGGAGGCGTTGCTGATCGTCTGCCAACCCTTAGTAAAGGCATCCCATAATCTATCAATAGCCATCCAGGGACTCGTTAATTTCCCGGCATCAAAACCAGCGTGACCGTCAAAACCACTCGAAGCGACACTTAATAAAACGTTCTCAAACTGTCCGACGGCAGGGATCACATAATCGGTAAACGTTCCGATGTTCAAGCCGAAAAAAGCAATAAATGCAATTTTGACCGCCAGCATGACGCTTTGCCCCATACTGCCTTGAACGCGGCCGGAGCCGATAAGCCAGCCGTAGACCATGAGATAGATAATGAGGCCGGAGGCGACAATGGGCCCCAACGTGGCAATGAGCGTCCCCGAGGCATCTTTTGCAAAGGTTCCGACCATCGCATTGAAATTCTCCCCGAAGGTTGTGAAATACGCGGCCATAACTAGTACCTCATAATTTCTGCAACTTGCTCGGGCGTGAGTGCTTTGAAAGCGTGTTCGTGCTGTTTTTGAGCTTCAGCAGCTTTCTGAGTTTCCATACGGGCTTTGGCTAACTCCAATTCGTAAGCAGCCTGGGCTCTGCTGCTCTCCAGTGTGGACTGTTCACTTTGAATGCGGGCAGAGAGTTCCTGAATGGCCTTAGCGTCTTGGGTGCTGTTAATTGCGTTTTGCAGCTGCACGATCGTGTCATATTTTTGTTTTGCTTTTTGCTGCGCTTCTGAGAGCGCTGCTTGGTACTCGGCGTTTGCCGCCTGCTGCTTTTGACAATTCAAAAGCAATTGACCGACGTATCGGTTGCAGACATCTTTTAAGTTTTGTTCCTCGTAAATTTCTTTGCCTCTCGCCGACAGGGAAGAGACCCCGTTGGAAAGTACGTTTCTTAATTGAGAAGAAAAATTGTTGGGAAGAAATTGGCGAAGTTCCGGGTTGTAGAAAATCATGCCCAGACCGCGGTTTCCCGTGAAATTCTGATAGGTTGAAACTGCCTGGTTGTACTGCTGCACAATCTGAGCGTAGGTGTTCTTTAATTGCTCAAGACTCAGCACGGCTTGTGCAATTGCCGATGCGTCAACGGTTGGAATGCCTGACGCTGAAGCTGTCGCCGGAATATTCAGCAGGGAAAAAACAAACAGTGAAGCTAGAATTTTTTTATTGGTTTTCATTTTGTTCTCCATTGGGTTGAACTCAAGCAAGCGGTACCTCTTTGTCTCCCTGAAGGCTTTTTTCGCCCCAAAGGTACGGAAGCCAAGCTTCAGGTTTGTCGCCCACGAGCTCAATCAGGTTTTCAACAAAAGCTGTTTTGTCCGGGCCGCTCGAGAGCACCTCTAGTTCCTTGGGAAAATTAGAAAGGTCTAATTTGCATACCGCGCTTCTGCCTTCCTGCCGAACAATGAATTTTCTTTCGTGCTGCTTAAAGTTTTTGACTTTCTCAAATTCGTCCGGAGTAAGGTCAAATTCGCCGATGTATTGTTCGGCTTTCGCTTTGTCGTTAGGTAAGAAAATGTGGGTGATGCAGTTTTGAATGTACTGGCTGCCGAAGGCGTTTTTGGTTAAGTGTTCCGGCGCTTGGGTGGCAAAAACCATGATCCCGTTTTGTTTGCGCATCGTAAGGAGCTTTTCCAAAGCGAATTTGGAGGTGTCAGGATCGGCTAAATACCGCCAAAATTCATCCATGATGATAAGCACTCGGCGTCCGTCAAGAATCGCATCAATCTTGTGCAATAAGTAATCGGAAATGACCGGCGCAATATCTGTGTTTTGTAAATAATGGGTTCCGTCAATGCCGAAATTCGGATATTGATTAAAGTCCAGAGTATCTTCTTCATTGTCAAAGACCCACGCATACTCTCCGTCTTTGATCCAGCGCGCAAGCCGATTCGTTAGAGAATTTTCCTGTTTTTCTTCGGTCGCTCCTTGAATGAGGAGCTGAGTTAAGTAACGCAGGCGCCTTTTTTCTTTAGGAAATGTCATGATCGTGTCGATCGCGTCATTCAAATCATTTTTTTGCGTGGTCGTGATCGGCGTATTGTCAAGCTCTGCGCATTTCTTAATAAGGCGCTTTAAAAACGCGGTGTTTTCACTCGTAGGTTCCAGCCAAAACGGATTGAAATGAGAGTTTTTTCCGCTTTCAATCGTGAGATAACCGCCGCCCATCGCCCTAATGGCGACCTCAGCACCGCGACTGATGTCAAAAAAGATACAGGTGAGAGGGTGTGTGGCGTCTCGATACTTTTGCGCCAGAAAAAGCAGCGTAGTTAAAAGAACAGTCTTTCCTGAACCGGACTTCCCTAAGATCAACGTATGGCCGTTTTCTCTTTTATCAAACGAATTAGATCTCTCGGGCGTGACGTGGAAATTAAAGAAGAACGGCTGGTTACTGGGCGTTTTTAATAAACAAAGCGCCTCTCCCCAGGGGTTTCCGTCTTTTTTTCCGTACGGAAAATTGTGAAACGGGGCAAGATGAGCAAAATTCATGGTCGAGAGAAGAACATATCTCGGTCTGAAGCGAATGTTTCCCGGAATTTGATGAGCCCAAGCAGCTGAGAGACAAAAAGTTCCGATAATCGGCTTGAATCCGGCGTTGCTCAGGATGGAAAGCGCATTCCGGGTATTTTTTGAAACGGTGTTCTTGTCTCCGAAAATCAAAAGAGAGTATGAATATTCTCCGAAAGCTAAACCTCCCCCCTGAACTCGATCGAGTGCTTCGGAAAGTTGTTCAATTTGAGAGGCGGCTGCGTCGCCAACGGTTAGAAAGTTGTTGCGTCTTTTTTTGATCTTTGACATTGCATCGTTTTTTCCTATGAACCCAAAGGTTTGGGTTTCAACGTAGGAATAGGGTTCTGTTCCGTCCTGCTGTTTTTCGGGGTAGAACAGTTCGTCAAGAACTTTGCAATGTGTGACGCTGCTGTAATCTAAGAATTCAATGCTTTGCGCATAGGTATTGCCGAAGGCACCTTGAAATTGGAGAGTGTCTCCGCCGACAAATACCCGGGTGTTGCCGAGGGCCTCAAACAAGGGCCCCTCCGGCAGTCTGATTTTTTGCCAGCTGCCGGTGATCAGAAAGTTGTAGAAACTAAGAAGATCAGAGTATAGAACGCCGTTTTCTTCATACTCAGAGAGCCTTGTAGGCCGGTACATCGCAAAATTCGATTGCAGTGACTCAAGCAGAGCCTCAAACATTGTCATCCGCTCTTCGAACTCTTCCTTAAATTCTGAAAATTTCCGCTTGTGAGGTTCGACGGATGCTCGTTCAATTAAAGTTAAATACAACTCCGTGGTAAATAGGGTGGTTTGCCCCATTTGGCGGTTGTATTTGAGAGCAAATTCTCTGGCAATTCCCGCTTCAGGCGCTGTCAGCTGTTCTGTGATCGGTCTTCTGACTCGATGAACTTGAATAATTCGATTGTTTTTTGCGACCGTGCAATAGAAATTATTCAATTGACGGCAGGCAATCTCCAAAGCTTCCTGACTTTGGGTCTCGAACGTGATTCCTTCCAAATGGAGGGTTGCCATCAACTCCCCGTTGCGCCCGATGACAACTCCGGGCGCTACAACTGAGGAAAAGGGGATCAGAGCACTGATACTTTTTTCAGACTGCCAAAAGTCTTTGAGTTTTTTAATCATATTGATTTAGCTCCTTTGAGGCTAAAAAGGTTTGATCTGCCCGACTGATGAGGAGCGGTATCTCTTTTTCTTTGACATTGGGCGCAAACGAGATGACTGACTTCCAGTAAGCTCTATTTGGAAAACTCTTATAGTTAAGGAGCCAGTACAAATAGAGCTGATGAAAGAGCTGCTCGTCCTTTTCGCAAAGCGATCTCATGACGTACAAAATGAGAAATACGAAAACAACCGCAGGCATATAAATAAGCAGAGCCAATGAGAAGCCCGTTATTCCGACCAAAAGAAGCGGAATCAACGGAATTCCCAAGTACAGCGGTTGTCTTGCCAACGCCTTGTAAATAGGTTCGGGATACATGCTTTTCTTCTTTACTTATTAGTAGGGAATCAGATTGGAAACAAACCAACCGGCACATCCGATAAACACTCCGGCGCATAGAAGGCGGGCACCAGCAGTGGTTGCTTTCTCTTCTCCGTTACCGATTCGTAGGCCGCCGATAACAATCAAGATGAAGGCAAGAACAACGGAAGCGGCCTTTACCCAGTTTTGCACAGTGTTTAGCGTGGCAAGAAAATCACCGCCGCCTGTCCCGGAAGCTGCAAATGCCTCTGCACCGAGGAAAAAGTAAAAGAGAAGAGAGGTTAAAACTTTATTTTTCATTTTGATTTCCTTAAAAAATGAGTCCGCTTGATTTGCCGGGGA
>NZ_GL883711.1 GCF_000205025.1 Parasutterella excrementihominis YIT 11859
GTCAGCGGTTCGATCCCGCTTACCTCCACCAAAAGTTAAAGAGACTTATTAAGTTAAGTTTTAACGTCCTCATCGTCTAGAGGCCTAGGACACGACCCTTTCACGGTCGGTACCGGGGTTCGAATCCCCGTGAGGACGCCATTATTTGAAAACCCGATAGCTGTTTAGCTTCGGGTTTTCGCTTTTCCGGATGGTCATGAGGCGCAGTCCTTTAGCCTCAGAAAAATCTAATTACTCACCTAGGAAAATGGTTCTAACGGAGAATTTGAGCGATTTCTTTCTCCGAAGAATCAAATCTCACAGAATCAGGCAAAAGACTAACTGTTTTTTGTCTTTTCTCTCTTTTCAATCCGCGTAACAATAGCGATCATGGCGCCGGATTGTCACTTTGAAATCCTGTATCGTCAAAAGGAACGACCATGGAAACTCGAGATACAGAACAGAAAGAAATAACAGAAAAATTCATAAATCAGGCAATTGAAGGCCATCGAGCCCATGACCTGAATTGGAAAAGAATTCCCGGATTTAACGTCAGCGTGCTGGAAAAAGACGCAGTCAATCGGAGCTGCTTTTACACGCTCTCTATGGCAGTGACTTTTCAGGGCGAGAAAATAGTCGATGTCGGCGACAATCAATATCAGTATGGAGGCGGTTCCATGATCGTCACCTCTGTGGAAGTCCCGACTTCCTACCGTATCCTTAATGCCAGTCCCGAGCGTCCTTTTGTATCTGCCTCCATGAAACTCGACCGCGCTTTGCTGGCCGAAATCATGGGAGAGATCTCGGGAAAGAAAGAGTTTCCGCCGTCTGAAGACAGCAATGCTTTTTGCGTTGCCAAGACGCCGGTTCAAATTTCAGATTGCTTTTTAAGACTTCTTCGTCTCGCAGAACATCCTGAGGACATGGACTTTGTGTTCCCATGCATTCAGCGAGAACTCCACTATTTTGCACTGACAGATCCACAGTGCAGCAACCTTAGAGAGCTTTGCACAGGCGGTTTGCCTAGCAATCGAGTATCTAAAGCAGTTGAGTGGCTCAAACAATACTACAAAGAACCGATCCGTATTCAAGAGCTCGCAGACATGGTCTACATGTCTTCTTCTACTTTCCATAACCATTTCAAAAACGTGACTTCGCTGACGCCCCTGCAGTATCAAAAACGTCTGCGTCTTCATGAGGCTAAGCGTTTAATGATTACTGAGTCATACAACGCATCCAGTGCTGCCTTTGAAGTCGGGTATGAAAGCGTTCAGCAGTTCAATCGAGAATACAAGCGCCTGTTTGGTAAACCTCCTGTCCAGGACGTCTCCGGTTCATAACTTTTCCTTGATAAAAAGAAGCAAATATTACTCGTGGTTTTGCACAAGAGAGGCCTAATCCTAAAAGGATTAGGCAAATATACGAGTCATTCAAGGCAAAGATAAAAATACGAGCCTCCTAAAATATCCTTAACAAATAGGAGCTCGTGATGACAAACACCTTGAAGAGAAGATCAGTCCTTGTAGCCTCCGCAGCCGCATTAGTCGGAGTCTCTGTTGAAGAAAGCCAAGCAAAGACAAGCAAAGCGAAAGATCCGGATTTGGATAGCGTTCTAGAAAGGCTCTTAGATCAAAAAGAACGCGGAGCAACACTCAGTCCGGTTCAAAAATACTGTGCTCTCCTTTCCTGTGTAACCGCACAAGCGCTTCCTGAGGCCGCAGAGAAGATTGTCCTCAGAGCTCTTAAAGAAAAGGTATCGCCGCTCGAAATCAGAGAAATCGTTTATCAGTGCGCTCCTTATGTGGGAATCGGGCGTGTCCAGGAAACCATGGAAGGCGTCAACGATGCATTTAAAGAAGCTCATTCATTGCCTCTGCCGACGGCAACGACCGTAACGGATAAGAACAGAAGAGAATCCGGAGAGCAGATGGTCATGAAACTCAACAGCGACCGCATGAAGCAGATTTTGTCTCAGGTCCCCAAAGATGAATATGACCTCAGAGTCAACGACCTGTATGACTTCTGCTTCGGCGATTTCTACACTCGCTCCGGATTAAGCCTCAAAGATCGAGAACTCGTTGTGTTTGGTGCAATTGCTGCCTTAGGAGGCTGCGAAGCTCAGTTGCGCAGTCATATCGGAGCCAATCTCCGCGAAGGTACAACAAAAGCACAGTTGGTTGACGCACTGAGAGTCATGCTTCCGTACTTGGGATTCCCGCGGACTCTGAATGCAATGAACCAGGTCAGCCAAATGACAAAGGATTCGAAATGATTAATCGCAGAACTTTTACGTTATTCAGTATGTGCACTGCTGTCGGTGTCTCTGGTTTGGCCAATGCACAGGCTGATAAGAAACCGAAAATCTTGGTTGTATATTTTTCCAAGACGAACCACACAAAGAATATTGCCGACACCATTGCTCGTTTGACGGGTGCTGATGAACTCAGAGTTGAGGTCGTTAAACCTTATCCTGAGGCCTATCGTTCGACAACCGAAGTCGTGAAGAAAGAATTGGAAAAGGGCATCGTGCGCGAGATCAAGGCCCCCGAAGTCGATCTTTCCAAGTACGACGTGATTATTTTCGGAACCCCGACTTGGTGGCACCATGTAGCCATGCCGCTTCAGACATGGATTAAAGCGCATCCGATGCAGGGCAAAACGATTGCTACCTACAACACCGACGGTGGCGGCGGAACAATGCATACAAGCGAAGACTTTGAAGCATTGCTCAAAGGCAACAAGCTTCTTCCGCACTTCACGATTTTCGGCACGACGGATGACAAAACACCTGCAGTTTCGAAATGGCTGAAAGGAATCGGCTTGCTGAATAAATAAAAGTTCTGCAGAAGAAAAGAAGTAAGCACTCCGAATTGAAAGTTAATTTTCTCTTTAGTTCTTGGGCATGGTTTCTTTGAGGACCGTGCCTATTTTTTCAGTCTTTAAACCTGTTATTTTGTCCAGATTTAGTTGAGCTGCTCTGGGCCTCGAGCTTCTAAAATAGCGTTAATAAAATTATCAACCTCAAGAGGTCCTTATATGGCAATTGAATATACCGGCTCCCTTCAAGGCAAGGTTCGTGCTCACACTCCCGAGACATTGGCTGCCACTTGGCTGAATGCCTATGTCGTTTTGCCGAATGCCGGCGGTGCTCCGAAAGTCGGAACCGTAGAAGAATTCAAAGGAGAGACCAAAGCCTATCCCGCAGTGGTTTTCTGCCACGGCAGCTCCGGTGTCAATCCTCAGATAAAAATTTTCGCTCAGTGGCTTGCTGATGCCTTGAGAGTGGCGGTTGTTGTTCCTGACTCTATGCAGACCGAAGACCGTCTGACTTACTCCTCTCCCGTCCCGGCTGCTGACTATGAAATCATCCACAAGATGCGTTCCCAGGAACTGGCTTTGGCCATGATGGAAATTAAGCACGCACCTTGGTTCGACGGACGTGCCATCATCGCCGGTACGAGCGAAGGCGGCGTAACGGCAGCCCGCTACCAAGCTGACGAAAAAATGATTCAGGAAAAAGGCCGCATGATCTTCTCTTGGTCCTGCGAAGACAACTACCACGTTGAAAGTCACAACACCCACATTCCTGACAACCTCCCGGTTTTGAATGTGATGAGCGCAACCGACAAGTTCTTCAGCCAGTCCAACAGCTATTTAGATAATCCGGAAGCCCTCGGCTACGCAGGCAAGGTTCTGGCCAACAACCCGAATGCAGAAATCGTTCTTCTGCCCGGTGCACCGCATACATTGATGAACCTTCCGCAGGCTCGCGACGCTGTTCAGGCTTTCATTAATCGCGTCCTCAGAAGCTAATCGAAGTCTTTCGAGCTTCGGCAGCTCTCTTCGATAAAAAATAATCCCGCAGACTTTTGAAATCTGCGGGATTCGCTTTTTAGAGCTTCAGCCGATTAGAAGATGGCGGAAACAATAATCAGCATCGTGATGTAACCGACGACACAGGGGATCGCGGTTCTCTTGATAATCGCAAACGGACTGACCTTTGCAAAACCGGCCACGATAATGATGACGCCGGCAACCGGAGACAGTGCGCGAAGCATTTCAGAAGCAGTATGCATCATGAGCATGATGGCGATACCGTTGGAATTGAGGTGCTGTGCAACGTCCGGGATGACGTGAGCCAAGCTAGTGAAAGCAGCAACGCCGGAACCGGTAAGAACAGTAACCACACCGATGATGGCGGAAAGCACAACGCCGGTGCCTGTGACGCCGAGGCCGCAGTTCTTAGCAACGTCGATCAAGTAGGTGATGAGACCGGTCTGCTGCAGGCCTTTAGCAAAGAAGGCAGCAACGAAGATCAGGCCGACGGTACTTGTTAGGATGCTGCCCATGCCCTTAAACATGGAGAAGGACAGGTCGAAGGACTTCTTGGCCTCTCTTCTGACGAGAAGGTCGACGAGGAAGCAGACGAACCAAGAAAGGAACATGGCGGTTGCAACGTTCATCGTAATGGTCTTGTAAACCATCTTGTTGAAGATGAGGAGAAGAACCAGCGGAAGAACCGGCATGCAGGCATAGATGAGCGGTGTCTTTTCGAGTTCTTTTCTCTTAGCTTCGAGTTCGGCGAAGTCGGCAACATAACCGTGAACACCGTCTTTCTTGTCGAAGTATCTCTGAACGATCACGTGAGTGATAGCCATTACAAGTACGACCGGAGCGGCCATGACTAACTGATAAGAAACCAGATATTCAACCGGGTCAAGGTGAACCAGTTCGGCAGCCATCACAGCAACGCCGGAGGCCGGAGCGTAGCCGACGCAGAGGACGCTGGCGACCACGGCAGCGGCAGAAAGAGAAGAGCAGCCGACGCGGATGATCAGCGGATAAACCGTCACGATCAACAGCATGGCCAAGCCGGCAGCCGATGTAATCACCAAGCCGAGGCAGTGACCGATGATGAACACTAAGCCGAGGATGAGGTACGGGTTCTTTAATAAGGTAATCGGTTTAGCGCAAACCGTAACGAAACGGTCGGAAGCACCGACGTCTTTCATGTACTGAGCAAAACCGCCGGAAACAAGAATAATGAAACCGACACCGGCAATCTGGGTGCGGCAGATCGCGCGGAAGAGTTCGAAGAAGTCAAAGCCTAAAAGGCCTGTGGCAGTGGCATTCTTCGGAAGAA
>NZ_GL883712.1 GCF_000205025.1 Parasutterella excrementihominis YIT 11859
AGGGGCTGTTGCAAAAGTCTGTCGAAAGCAGACTTTCAACAGCTCTTTTTGTATCTGAGGATTTTAAATTAGAAAAAACGATAACTCGTTGATTTAAAAGCAAGCAGAGGGAATCGAACCCCCTGCTGTGCTATGGTGATGTGTTCCGCCAAGAATCACATACCATGACTCATTTTACAATTTCTGAGCCTCTCCTTCTCTATACCTTCCCACTCGAGGCGAAGGAACAGGAAAAACTAGACGCCTTCTTGTTACTTTTGGAGAAGTCAGGTGCGTGGAAATACCTAAATGAAGTCCGACTGGACTCCGAGTTAGGACGACCGCAAATCAACAAATTCCGTCTATTTTCCGCAATCGTATATTGCTTTGCATTGGGTAAATCTTCCTTACGAGAAATCGAAGCCGCATGCTATTACGACTTGCGAGTTGTTTACTTAATTGGGGAGGATCGTCCCAGTAGTTCAACAATATCTAGATTTATTTCTTTATTGGAGAACTGCATAACCCCGATTTTTATCAGCATTGTCCAGGCAATCGTGGAAGAGTTTGCTATCAGTCTCGATACTGTTTTCTTAGACGGTAGTAAGTTTGAAGCCAATTCCAACAAATATAAGTTCGTTTGGAAGCCGACCACATTCCATCTTAGGCTCAGTGAAAAGGCTTTGAATTTATTACGACTGATGCATTTGAGCGACGATGTTCCTAAGGATGGAATAATCTCCTCGAAATTGCTCACGGAAAAATTGACCGAGAGCCAGAAAATTGATCCCGAGCTAATCGAGGGAGGAGAAACAGCATTAAAGAAAATGCGTTCTCAGCTCTATGAATATTTGATCAAGTCGGTGGAATATGAAGAAAAAGAAGCAATTTGCGGCCCCGACAGAAACTCTTATTACAAAACGGATCACGATGCTACCGCAATGTGTTTGAAAGAGGACTACTACAGTGGGCTCGGCAGTCAGATGCATGCGGCCTATAACACTCAGATAGTGGTTTGCAGAGGCATCATAGTTTTTTATTATCTATCTCAAGACCGTTCTGACACCCGAACCCTGATCCCGACATTAGAGGGGTTTAAGTCCATGTACGGTTGTTATCCAAAGAGAATATGCGCAGATGCGGGGTATGGCAGCTTTGCAAATTACAAATATTGCAACACAAAGGGAATAGAGGCTTTTATTAAATACCCTTCCTGGAATGGAGAACGTACCGGAAGGTATCCGGCCGTCTATGAGTATTTAGAGGACGGAACCGTATCCTGCTTAGGAGGAAGGACGGGTAACAGAGTTGAAATCCCAAACCGTCACCCCAAAACTCAACAATCTGCTTTCTATAAAGTTGAGAACTGTACGAATTGCCAGTTCATGGCCTACTGCAGGAGGTTTATGAAGGAAAAAGAAGGCAACGAGAGGATCTTCGAAGTCATGCCTGAATACGTGACCTTAAAACAAGGAGCTAGAGATCGGTTGTTAAGGCCTGAAGGAATTGAAATGAGAGTGAACCGGAGCTGCCAAGTAGAGGGAACCTTCGGCGTCTTGAAGCAAAATATGGCTTATACGAGGTTCCGCAGACGCAAGCTCGCAAAAGTTAGGCTTGAATTTGCATTAACCTGCCTCGGCCTAAACATTAGGAAATTTCTTAAATTCAAAAAAAGTGGCAAGCTGCCGACCTACTGGAAAGTTCCGGAAGGTTTAGAGGCAGAAACATTTAAGAAACCTTCTGCAAAAAGAATCGCAAATAGGCTTAAAAAGCGAAAGAATTTACAACCAAATGAAATAGCCAAAAGAGGGTATAGAAGAAAGGGGATGCGCTAACCGTCCTTCTCAGGACTTTTGCAACATCCCC
>NZ_GL883713.1 GCF_000205025.1 Parasutterella excrementihominis YIT 11859
GTCAGATTAGCGGGCCTGTTAGCTTCTATTTCTTGCCGTTCACAGAATGCGGCTTCTTCTGCATAATCAAAACCGCTACTAACTCGCTGGCAAGAAGTACCGCCATTCCGAAAATTGCCGACAAGCCCAATCGCTCATTAAAAAGCAGGACTCCAAACATTACCGCAAACGGCACGCCGGAAAATTGAAAGACACAATTAAGTAACGTCGAGCCTCTACCCCAGCCTAGGGTGACACAAAACTGCTGAAGTACAGTAAAGAGCGCCAACAGAATAAAAATAGGATCGAGAAAACTTTTATAGGGTTTACTTTCTAACGGGAAAAGGACTGCCGCAGTGATACAGCACGTCAGCGAAAAATAAAAAATTGTTCTTTCACTAGGTTCCCCTCTTTTACCTAAACCCTTGAGAGAAAGACTTGCAAGTGAAAGGAACAATGCGCTCAGTAATGCGGCTGAAGAGTAGCCAAAACCAACCTCGCTAAAAGAAGGACGGTTAACAAGAAGAACTCCGAAGAAGCCAAGAGGTATTAAAGGAAGAATCTTTAACCATACCGAACGCTTTTGATTGAAAGCATGCAAGCAGAAAAAGAGGCTAGTAAATAGCGGTGCCGTGTAGTACATCGTCTGAGCGTTGATAACCGGAATATTTTGTGCAGCTTCTATAAACAGAACAACTGCCCCGATACCGCATAAACAGCGAATCGTTGTCAGAAGTGCGTTAGGAGTCTTAATGGAAACGTGAGAATGCTTAAGGAGCGAGTATGAAATTAAGGCCAGAGGAAAATACCGAACGAATAAAATTTGGGATAAACAGTATTCATTGTTAGCAACATTTAGACATGCGGTAATACTTGCTGCAAAAAAGCCGGAACAAATTACCAATAGGCTGTAAATTGGATTCGTATTCCGGCTTGGGTTCATATTTTTAGAATTTATGATTCATACCTACAGCAAGCTGCCATGCGTTAACCATATTGGCGCGGAAAGGTAAACCGCTTGCTTTCAAAGAAGCAGTTCCGGAAAGCAACTTTCCGCCGTCAGCATAGCCGGCGAATCCGTACACGTAAGTTCTCTTGCTCAGAGGATACTCATAGGCAGCATTGATGTTCCAAGAATTGTATTTATCTTCCATACCGGCCTTCTTGGCTTTTCCATCCAATTTACCCAAAAGCAACTTGCCTCCGAACTTTAACGTACCACCAGCCAAAGGAGTTGCGCTTGAGAGAAGAATCACATGCTGTTTGCGTTTATTGTCCTGGGTTCCGTATTGATAACCGAAGAAGACTTTGGTCATCGAGAACTTATAGGAACCGCCGGCAGAAATCACATAAGCCGGTTTAAGCGCTTCGGAAGACTTATTATCGAGAGTTTCAAAAATAAGCTCTGCATTTAACGGTCCCTTGTCATACATCGCCCCGATTCCGTAGTAATGATCGTTGTGAGACCACTTTTCGTCATCTGTTGTTGTACCGTTAGAGTACATGGCTTGGACTTTAAAGCCGTCAAAACTCGGAGAAACGTAGGCCAATGCGTTATTAACGCGGCTTTGGTTAAAGGTATAGCCAATAAAAGAGGCTACACCGTAACCGATTCCAAAGGGGCTCCACTTCGCCATATTGAAATCACCGGTACCTCCGCTAAGTGAAACCATTCTTCCGAAAGCAATCTTGCCAAACGGACCCGTTACATCTAAATAGCTCTGACGATTGAAGGCACCATTCTGTACAACACCGTCTTTGCTCCAAGTATTGAACTGAGCTCCTGTGTCCAAAAGGAAGCCCTGTTCCAAATCAAATCCGACAGAATAGCCATTACCTAAATCTTCTCTGCCGCGAATGCCGATACGATTTCCCATTGAAAAACCGGATGTAAATTCCAGCATTGCATCCTGCCCTTTGACTTTATAGCCGGTGACAGCTGCATCAATCACACCGTAGACCTGAACATTACTTTCTGCTGCATAAACCCCAGTCATGAGTAAAGCAGCCGCAGATAAAGCAAGAACTTTTTTCATAACTTGTCCTCGTATTGTTCGAGGAGACAACGTATTCGTTGTCTCCTATGTGGGTTTGAAGATTAGTTCCAGGTCAGAGTGTGACGTGTTGCGATACCGCACATATTATTAGGCTGGAGCATAAAGAAGCGGTTCCAGTTCGGCTGAACGCTAATGTAATTCTTGCCATTGGAGTCAACACCCGTGTATGTGATCATGTAACGATCCGGCATATCAGCAGCTTTGCTGGTATCTTCCCAATAAATTGCCTGACGTTTTCCGTTTGCTTCTTTTGCAAGTTTCTCTGCTTCAGCTTTGGTCAGCATCTTTCCGCCGCCGTTGTACATTTTCTCTATCTTTTCTAAAGCAGCAGGCAAAGGTTTGGCATTAGCTGCAGGTTTTGACTGTCCGAACACCTGTTCGTTTTTATAGGCCACTAAACGATTAATAATATTGTTCGGAGAAGAAGCTGGGTATTTTGCATCCAAGAACGGATATTCAGCACGGCCTTGTTTGCTCACGGTATATGCGCAGTTTGTATCTCTCAGTGCTTTTTGATATCCGGGAGCTTCTTCAAGTTTGAATCCGGGTTTGGAAGAATCAATACCATAGTCGCCGTAGACAAAGGCGTTTTTGGGATTGACCATTAAAGGACGATAGAAGTAACCGATGATGATCATCTTCTTGGGATTCACGACGTAGACGTCTTCATAAGACATGAAATCGCGAATCGCATTTTCTTTCGCTTTTGCCAACTGCTGGGGATTCAGATTAGGATCGAAGTGCCAAAGGAGATTCCATTCTTTAATGGTCGTCAAGGACTTGCTCATAATGGCTTCAAGCTTCTTCAGAGCTTCAGCATCTTTCTTCGGATCTCCAGTATTGATCGATTTAGAAGTGATGACTTCTACCGGACCGTCAAACTGCACGCCATAGCTGTCGTAGTAGTTATAGCCATGATTTTTGATTTCATTTTCGCGAAGCTGCTTGACCCAAGCAACAGAAACACCTGTTCCGGACTTGCTTGCTCTCAAGATCTTGCCGCTGTCTTTGGCAGTTGTTCCGTAGAAAACAAAAGTTCCTTTAGCCGGATCGTAATCTGTCGTCAACTCTGCAGTGATGTTTTCCGGTCTGTTGCCGTAAGAAGTCGCGATTGCGTACATATTTCTACCGCCGCCGATTTTCTTTCCGTCGAACGTGCTGGGACCGGTATAAAGGAAATCAGCTGCCATATCTGCCAAAAGTTTTTTGCCTTCGGCTGTCTTGGTTAAGACAAATGCTCCAGAAGTTGCTTCACGCTTCTTAGTAGCACCGGAAATTTCCTGAACTTGGGGAGACGCAGTACTCACGGCTTGTGTTTTAGCAACTTCTTCTGCGAAGGACGAGCCGCAGGCCAAGGCCAAAGCAGAGGAAACTAGGATGGTTATTGGGGCTAAAGCAAAGGTCTTCATATATTCTCCTTGGTAGATGTGTCGGTACACCTCCTGATTCTATGAAGTTTGTTTACAATTAGAAATAGCAAATAAATCAACCTTGGAATTGCGTTTTTTGTAAATTCGATGCCATCCAAAAAAGACCCTTTTAATTCGGATCATATTGATTTTCTGTTAACTATTGCGGATACCGGCGCGATCGGCAAAAGCGGAGAAAAATTTAATCTTTCTCCCTCTGCGGCGACACGACTGCTCGATCGGTATAGGGATTTTTTCGGCGATCCGCTGTTTGTTGTATCTAAAGGCGTTTTACTCCCCACCTCTTATTTTCACAACCTTAGACCCAAGCTCGAGAGTTTCTTGGAACTTGCTTCGACTATTCGTGAACGAGATTTCGATTTAAAACACTGCCGGCGCCACTTTAAATTCTCCTGCTCACCGGGTTTTGCTCCTTCTATGATGGCTTATGTTTTACCGAGAATACTTTCCGAAGCTCCTGAATGTACCGTTGAACACGTCAGCATCGGAGAAAGTCCTATCTCAGTACTCATGAGCGGCGATATTGATCTTTTGATCGGGAGAGCCGTCGGTCTTCCGCAACAAGCACATTACGCCGACCTAAAAACGGGACACCGCTGCTTATTGGTTAGGAAAGATCATCCGCTGATTTATAAAGACAAGATCACGGTTGATGACTTGACTCAGTACAAACGCGTTTCGTTATCTTCGGGACGCAAACAGGATTGGCGATCGCCGGACGATGAGATTTTTTCAGGAAGGAACAAAAATGAGTCCGTGTTTTTCAAAACCGACCGTGCGGACATGGCTTGGAAGGCTATTTCGGAATCCGATCTTATTTTGATTAGTACTGAAGAAAGCGCAAAAACCGCTTGCACCCTTTATCAGAACCTCACAATTGTCGATCTAGTCCCGCATCTCAAATTGAACAGTCCAAAGATGGCCATCATTTGGTCAGACAGTAAGCATAGGGATCCGGCTCACCAATGGTTTAGAAATCTTTTTTTGCAATGGAGACAAGATTGAGAACGTCTGTTATCTTTTTACACTTAGATGGATTATTCTCCCGCTGATTACAAAATTAACCAAATAAACGATTTCAAATAAAAGTGAAACAACCGGATTGAAAAGAACTCCTCCAATTTCATGTCTAATCAACCCGGCTGCCCTTAGGTGGAAGATTTATACGGACCTATAGTTTTGATACTTCTTGAATAGAGCCTCCATCTTGTTTGGATCGACCAAATTATTTACGTCGAATAGTTCTTCAATGACAGAGTCCGGAAGAACATTAGCTTTTTTAGCTGCTTCTTTGCACGTGATTCCTTCGTCGATCGCGATATGCGCAATCTTAGTTCCGATTTCATAACCGAAAAGAGCCGAAACCATTGTTGCTAACGAAGTCGACTTTTCGGTCATATCCAGACAGTGTTTCCGATTTGCGGTTATTCCTTTTATGCATTTGTCTGCGAAAACACGCATAGTTCTTGAAATCAGATCGGCACTTTCAATGAAGCTCTTAATCGGAATACCGGAAGATGTTCCAAGCTCAAGCCAGCCGGATAAAACGCCTGAAACCAGACCTGCGTGATTGGCACAAACACGATCAGTAGACAAAAAGACCATCTCGGGAATAACGGGATTTACCTTTCCCGGCATGATCGAAGACCCCGGTGCCACCGCCGGAAGGTTGATTTCTCCAAACCCGGCTCTCGGGCCCGAACCCAGCAGTCTGATGTCACGCGCAACTTTCCAAACTAACGTTGCGAGGGCTTGCAGATGTGCGTGTGCAATCACCAATCCGTCTGTTGCCATCATTCCATCATACAGATCTTCTTCTGTATGAATCGGACGGCCGCAAACCTCAGATAAGTGTTTATCAATCACGGCTCTGAATCCGGGCATACAGCCCATACCCGTGCCTACACAGGTTCCGCCGATACAGGATTGATTCCATCTGGCTTGCTCTGTTTTAAGCCGTTTGACTAATCGTTCGGCGGCATGGGCAAAGGCGCCGAACTCTTGCCCGAGCGTCATCGGAACCGCGTCCTGCAAACAGGTTCTTCCCATTTTTATGACGTCTGCGAATTCGTCTGCCTTGCTTCTTAAAACTTCGGCAAAATACTCCGAAGCTTTGATGACTTTACCCATTTCGTCATAAACAACCATTTCCTTGGCGCTCGGAATAAGGTCATTGGTTGACTGGCACATGTTCACGTGAGTGTTCGGGTGGATCGTTCCCTTCGCCTTATCTCCCGTCATCAATTCGTTAGCGCGGTGTGCGATAACTTCGTTGACGATCATGTTGGCAGGAGTGCCGGATCCTCTGTAAATGTTGACGACAAAGTTTCCTTTGAATTTTCCCTCGGCAACCTCCCAAGCTGCTTTTTCAATAAATTTGGCTTTTTCCGGATCTAAGGCCCCGATTTCTGCATTAGCACGAGCACAGGCGATCTTGCACAATGCAATTGCACGGATATATGAAGGATAGTTATCCAATGTCAGAGGACCCACATCGAATGCTTTTCTGTTCCTTTCCGAGACAATACCCCAGTAGGCCTCCTCAGGAAGCTCCATCTGGCCCAAACCATCATGTTCTAATCTCATATTGCACCTATTAATCAATTTTTCTTAAAGAAGAATATTTGCGGAACATCTCGATAGTTTCTTTTCTATCGGCCAGCTTTCTGACATCAAATAACTCTTCTGCAATCTTCGGATCAATAAGCCCCTCCTCAAGGGCGACTTCTTTACAGGATTTCCCTTCATTGAATGCCTTATGGGCAATTTTTGTACCGATGGGGTATCCGTATAAGGCAGAAACCATCGTTGCCAGAGAGGTACTCATTTCAGCGTTCTTTCTAGCTAATTCGGCGTTAACCTGGATCCCCTTGATGCAAAGATCCGCGACCAGTCTGAATCCCTTTTCAATTAATTCGAGAGATTCCATAGCGCCAAGGAAACTACCGCAAGTACTCGAGCAAAGGTCCAAATCAGATTCATTTACCGTAAGAGTGGCCATCATGTCGTGGGAGATGACTTGCTGCATGATCTGCAGAAGCATTTCCGGCATGTAGGGGTTGATCTTTCCGGGCATGATGGAGGAGCCCGGAGCGATCGACGGAAGGATAAACTCTCCGATTCCAGTTCTCGGGCCGGAGCTGAAAATGTACAAATCATTTCCAATTCTGCCTCCCGCACAGGCGATACATTTCAAAACCCCAAGAAGGTAAATAAATGAGTCATTGTTTTGGGAGCCGTCAAACAAAGCGGAATCTTCGATTACTTCGTCCATATTCTTAGCCTGACGCATTTCAAAGCCGACAATATCACTGAGGTGCTTGTAGACGGCTTCGTTGTATCCGGGCATTTCACCCATACCGCTGCCGAGAACCGTTGCTCCAAGGATTGTTTCCTGATATTCCGGCAATAATTTCTCCAGCCTTTTACGATTTCTTTGGACCAGGGACTGCCAAGCAGCAAAAACTTGACCGAAAGTCATGGGAACAGCATCTTGCATACATGTTCTCCCCAGACGCGGGAGGTCTTTAAATTCGATCGCCTTTTCTTTAAGCGCATCCTCGAAATATTTAACGGATTCCACTGTCTTCTTAATCATCCGGTAAAGGACGATCGCTTCTGCAGCCGGGTAGGTATCGTTGGAAGACTGGCACATGTTGACGTGCGTGTTCGGATGAACTTCATCGTAACCTTTGCGGCCCGTCAAAATTTCGTTAGCCCTGTTCGCGATGACTTCGTTAACGTTCATATTGACCCCGGTCCCATGGCTGCGCCAAATATTGACGGGGAATTGATCGGAGAGTTTTCCTGCGATGATCTCATCACAGGCTTGAGCGATTGCATCGGCTTTACGAGCTTCGAGAGCCTTGATTTCTTTATTGGCAAGCGCCGCGGCCTTTTTTACTTCAGCAACCGCTCGAATCACGTGAGGAAGTTCGTTGAAAGTATGATCCGTCACATCATAGTTTTGAGCGCATCGGACAGTTTGAATACCGTAGTAGGCTTCTTCCGGAACAGGAAGTTCGCCTAAGGCGTCTTTTTCTATACGCATGAATTAACTCCTTAGAACACGAAATAGGAAATAACAAGACCGAATAAAATCGAGCTGATACATGTCACAAAACCGGGCAACTGGAAGCTGTGGTTCAAGACATAGCGGCCGATTTTTGTCGTCCCGGATCTATCAAAAGTGATGGCTGAAATAGCACTGCCCGTTGCCGGGAAGAAGAACAGTCCGTTTACGGCGGGCGCAAATGCCACCAAGGAGCCCAGCGGCAGCCCTAAGGAAACACCGATCGGCACGATGGATCTGGTTGTCGCACCTTGGCTAAGAAGAAGAGCGGACATCACGAAAATCATCACTGCAAAGAGGATTGGGTACTCTCTTACAATTCCGCCGAGACTGTCAATAACAAAAGCCTTGTGTGCTAAGAAAAACGTATCCGTCATCCATGCGATACCGAAAATTGCGATTACGCCTGTCATACCGGCGGAGAAAACGCTGCTCTTAGCGATTTTTCCAGGCTGTAATTTGCAGGTAAATACCATGATGAAGGATGTTAGAAAGGCAATGATTTCAATCGCATTGGGAATTGACAGATAAGAGACTTTTCCTCCGACATTCCAACTGGGCATCAATGCCTTGACGCTTCCCAAAAGGACAATGAAGAAGACGCCTAATGCGAATAACGTTACGGAAAGGACGGCTTCCTTCGTCGGTTTGTAATTTTTAGATTCCCCGGAACCAAAGGTAATATCTCCGTTTTTGACGAGCTTTAAGAACTCAGGATCTTTTTCGAGTTCAAGTCCTTTTTTATAAACACTCAAAGCTCCGACAATAATTCCCAGGAAAATAGCCGGGAACAGAACCATCATAATTTGTCCGAGGCTTACGCCGTGAGCGGCCAAAACAGCCAGCAGAGCTGCCGTGGAGGCAGAAACCGGACTCGCGGAAATTCCATGCTGACTTGCCACCAGCGCGATTGACATTGGTCTTTCCACTCTTATCTTTGCTTCCAGAGCAACTTCACAGATAACGGGATAGACGGCCAGAGCCACATAACTCGTACCGGTGAAGACTGTAAACAAAAATGTGACGATAGGCGCCATGAAAGTAATTCTGTCAGGGCGACTGCGAAGAACTTTTTCTGCAAGATGGACGAGCAAATCCAACCCGCCGGCGACCTGAAGCGTCGCCGCCATGGAAGAGACTGCGATGATGATAAGCAGAACGTTGACAGGCGGAGAAGCCGGTTTTAATCCGAAGACAAAGACCAAAATAAATAGTCCGACACCTCCGGCAAAACCCATAGTCACACCGCTCTTTCTGGCGCCTAGCATGATACAGGCCAGAATAATCAGGGCTTGAATCCAGATCATAAGATTTCTCCAGGAATTTAAGGATTGATCCAAAAGGATCTTTTTTATCTTTGAGCCGAACTCGGATAGACTGAGACAATCCCAACTTAAATTAATATTTAGTATGCGTTAAACTCAGGTTGGATATCCGGACGGTAATTCCGTGAAAAAATTAATAAACCCACCTTTACCGCGGAGGACTCTATGGAACAGAAAAAAGACTTCTCAAACCTGTTTCTAAGTCATTCGGCTTTAATTTTCTTAAAGGCATCGGAAACACGGAATTTCAGTGAAACGGCCAAATTTTTTAGAATCACTCAGAGCGCAGTTTCCCGATCCATGAGGGAATGGGAAAAAAGCTGGGGATGTCCCCTTTTTGATCGAAGTTCTCGGCCGATATCATTGACGGCTGAAGGAAGAATTATTAATCAGGAACTTCAAAAGCATTTGAAATCTTTTCTTGATTTAGCAGATTCGATTCGAAAAGAGAGCAACTTGAAGCCGGTCGTTAGAGTCGGCTGTGTCGAGAGTTTGAGCGTGGACCTCCTGCCTAAACTTATCCTGCGGCTCAGAGATAAAACACGTCAAATCGTTACGATTTTAGCTACTTCCAATTCACTGCACCGCGAGCTGCTTGAGGGAAAACTTGACATCATTATCTCCTCGGACTCCACAGCGGAACTTTCCGGCTTGAATAGGACATTGATTCTTCAGGAAGGCAGTCTCCTCGTACTGCCCAAATCATTAAAAGACTCCAATTGCTGGAAATCTTGGAAAGGCCTTCAATTCTGCGGTTTGCCCTTTATCAAATATCACCATGCTTCCGGAGGAGGCAAATTAAATGATGTTTTTATGCGAACCGCAGGAATCTCAGTAGCTAATCAAATAGAAGTTGACAGCAACAGCACGATGCTTTCTTTAATTGCCCAGGGGGCCGGATGGACGATTTCAAGGGCATCTACGATCCTCCAAAACAAAGGGCTGATGAATGAAATTTTGTATTTACCCATGCCCGAACCTCTGCTGGTCAGAAAAGTTTATGTACTCACTCGTCAAAATGAACCTTCGGCTTTGATGCAGGAATTCACGCAGTTAGCCTGTTCCATTCTCAAAGAATCAGTTGCCCCCGAATTAATAAAAATTGCCCCCTGGTTGGAACAGGATATTTTTGTTCTTGATCCTACAAGCGGTGTGATGGTTGATATGACAGGTAAAAAAGCCGAAGAAAGATAAATCCTGAGTTTTGCTCATGATTAACATGAGCTGAAGTGTTTTTTGTTCGACCGCGCTGTATTCCCAATAACAATGTTGTTCGTACGAAATTATTTTGATTGTTATGATCAACAAAGGCCCGCTCTTAATTCTTCTCGGTTCGGTTTGTTTTAGTTTTTCCGGAACCTTTCAGCAATATGCACCTAGTGGTGCGACGCCCTTTACCATCACCGAAGCGAGGATGTTAATCGGCGCGGCGGGATTACTATTTTGGTGTCTTTTATCAGGAAAATTCCGTGTTTCTTTCGGCAGTTTGAGGTGGAAATATCTCGTTCTCATGGCCGTGAGCTTACTTTCCTTTCAACTGCTTTTCTTCTCCTCGGTCCTGAAAACAGGGGTTGCGGTCGGAACCGTGGTTGCCATAGGCTCTACACCTATTTGGACGGCGATCATAGAAAAAACTGTTTTTAATAAATCTCCCCGCAGTGTTTGGTTCATCGCCACAGCAATCGCCGTCGTCGGAATAATCCTGTTAAATCTTCAGAACTTTTCGGGGCAAGTAAATATTCTCTATACCTTCCTCCCCTTGTTGGCCGGGCTTGCCTATGCATTGGAAATTGTTTTTGCAAAAGAGGCTATGCAAGGCTCTTCTTCCGAAGTGTGCATGATGATTGTTATGGCGCTTGTCGCCCTTTTCAATCTTCCATCGTTATTCTTCAATGAGTTAACTTGGGCCTTCACATCCAGAGGTATTTTGGTTTGTCTTGGACTAGGCCTTGTGACAGCGTCCATGGCGTTTGCGCTGTTTTTTGGAGGCACAAAGACCACACCTGCTGCCGTTGCTTCCACCTTAGGTATGGCCGAACCGCTCGGAGCCGCTTTATGGGGAATAACCCTTTTGCACGAGCCGTGCACTCTCACAACCCTCTCCGGAATTGTGCTGATTTTGTTGTCTCTTATTCTTTTGATCAAACCCGAGAAACAAACTGCCTACTCCACTCAATAGCTTGTGACTAGTTCGAAAGCTGTGAAATAAATATTTCCAATCAAGAATCGGTGATTCTTTTCGTTTGAGGTAGTCTTTCTAACCTAAAGCTGAGATTTAGTCTATAAGGCGGTTATGGCAAAGATTGCCTTAACCGTCTTATCTACAAGCGTACTTTTAATAGAAGGCGTCAAGAACTTCCGCGGCATAAGGTCGTAACCTCGCTCCGCTACGGCTTATTCCACGGTTTCTTGACCCACTCAAGATCACGAGGAATTCGATATTTGAGCTTTGGATAGCGCCCACGTTTAACCAGAACACAGAACGGAAGAAAAATTATTTTTTTTTACCTTCTGCCCACGAGGGATAAGAATCTTGCCCACTGATTCAATATTTCCCACGCCATTCGTAGGTATGTGTCTTATAGATTTCTTTCCAAAATAATTCCAGCTCGCCGGTAGTTTAGGAGTCTATTCCTTCTATGGAGAGCTGAGTAATGAGCTATTTAAAAAGACGAATGAATTTGATAAACAGATCAGAAGTCGTTTAATGGCTAGAACATCAAGAAGGAACATCGAGTTGGCGCTGAACATGCCGTACTTTTCAATTTCAAGGAAGAAGTTAGTTACTATCTCCCTCCCATTCAACAGCGGTACCCAAAGTTAAATTTATTTTGCTGAACTTAGGAATCAACTCTTGCTCCAAAGCTATTTTTACCACTGATGCAATTTCATCGGCGATCGGCCTAAAATATTCTTCTCTATACAAAAGATAGAGGGTTCTATAACCTTGTTGTCCAAATAAAAATTTATAGGTGACTTTCGATAAATCACGATTAGCCCCCCAAATATTTACAGCTGGCATCAAACTCCAGTACTTTTCTCTTTCGACCAGTTGAATAATACTTTCAATAGTACTTAGAGAGATAGTCCAATTATTAACGCCCAACTGTCTTAGAACTCGAGAAGTATGGAGCCAGTCTTGCGTCTGTCTATGAAATTGAATACAGGGGTGATCACTCGCATATTCAACAAGCTCCTGTTTGGAGGATATCACGTGCTCTACCTCTCTCGGCAAAATTAATAAGTACTTCTCTCTGTATAAAACCCTTGAGGTAAATTCAGAGAAACCGGCCATCGAAGTCGTAGCAACAGCAATGTCAACAAAACCTTTCTGAAGCATACCTATCACTTCCGGTGTGTTACCTGAAAAAGTTGCAATATCAGGGATCGACCCTATCAATGCATTTACCAAAAAAGGAGATATTGCCCTGGAAAAAGATACTGAAGAAGCAAAGCGTAAGCCATGAGTTTTACACCCTTGAAACTCTCTGGCTTCAGCTATTAGGGAGTCTACAGAATCAGCGATTGCTTGCGCTTTCGCCTGTATTTTTAAACCAGCAGACGAAAGGATAAGATTATTACCTTCCCGCTCAAAAAGTCTAACTCCTAGAAAGGTTTCAAGTTTTTGTAAAGTTCTGGAAACCGTCGATTGATTTACATTTAATTTTTTTGCGGTTTGCGTAAAAGTCCCTGTCTTAGCAACTAAAAGAAATGTGCTCAATTGATCTAAAGTCACGCCCCTAGGTGTCTTAGACATAGGTCCTCCAAATAAAAAATTTTCTACTTCTTACTCAGTCTCAGCTTTAGTTTTCTTCCTTAATAATATTTGTCCAAAAACTAGCAGAATAATGGAAGCAAAAAGAAGATGCAGACCTCCAATTTGCAATTTTGAAACCGGCTCTCCTAGAAAAACAATTCCGATAATTGAGGCTCCAATAGGCTCAGCAAGTCCTAAGGTCGCGCCTATAACGCTGCCTGTATATTTAAGACCCGTCATAAACAAGCTGAAGGCCAGCCCAACAGAAATCAGCCCAATCCCAACAACAACTACTGCACCCTTGGTTGTAAAAATCCAGTCGAATGGAAAAAGGAAAATTACAGGAAACATAACTACAGATGCGATTCCCATTACTATCATCATTGTCGTTTCAGCTGGAATATGCTCCATTACTTTAGGCGTTACTACCAAAAGAACTGCATAAACAAATCCGGCTGCAATCGGCAGGATAGAGTAAAGCAACGAAGAAGAGCTTGTATCAAAAGATTCTGCATTCATGTGTACAATTCCCGCTAGGGCAAGGAAAGTAGCAACATACCAACGAATAGGCGGGGCCTCTCCATATACAACTTTCTCAATAATCGCCGTCCATAAAGGTGTAACGCCAATGGCGACAACGGCTGTAGTTGAAACCCCGACCGCCTTTACAGAAAAAAAGAAAAGTGGAGAATATGCGAGGATACAACCTGTACATACTGCTATGTATTTCCAAGGCAGAGCTTTCCAGTTCTTGGGAAGTTTATGACTGAAGAAGCACCATGCAAAAAGACAAAGACATCCCACCGACATCCTAGCCTCCCCCACTATCCATGGAGAAGCATCTTCAGGAGCTATGGATTGAAACATACCAGTTGTACTAAAGCATAAAGCCCCTAGAAGCAATAAGATAGCAGCTCTAAATGTTGTCATAAGCCACCCTCCTCTTGAAGTTTTCCTTCGAACTCTTTGATATTTTTAGAAAAAAAGTTGAGGGATATGGACACTCCTATGGTTAAGAAAACTGCACCAATGATCATGTCGTACGCAGGAAACTTCTGCATGAGAACATGAGTCATTACAATTGCAAAAATCGTTTCAAAAACCATTAGCTGAATACTGAGAGAAGTGGGAAGCTTTTTACAGGCATAATTCCAAAAACTCATGGCCCCTATTGAACAAAATAAAGCATTAAAGCTGAGAATCCCAATTAATAACCAAGGATCTGAACCTAAAAACGGTGTACCGGGAAGAGCTTTTGACCAAAAAAGAAAATAAAGGGGAGCTGCGAGAGGGAGCAATATAGAGTTCTGAACAAGAGTCCAGGTAAGGCTGCTAAATTTAGGATGGCTCTGAAGCCACTCGGCATTAACCATTGGATACCATGACCAGAGAATAGTATGCAGAATCCCTAATGCAACGCCCATGAAATATCCAGTTGCGGAACCTTCTGGAATATTTCCTAATTCCGAGAGATTGCTGATAATAAAACCTAGACAAATTAATCCTAAAGGAATAAATAATTTTTGGAGCTTAAGTGAGGGACGCCCTAATTTCTTATCCCGCTCATTTGATATGACTGCAACCAATACCGGGATTGCCCCTGTCGTTAAACCTGAAATTGAAGCACCAGCTAACTCACTGCAGTAAAGCATTGCCAAAAAATTAATCAAATTTCCTATGACTGTTAATTTGATTGCAACTAACCAGTCTGACTTTTTCAAAAATTTAAGTTGATGCAGTACCGGCAGAAGCATGGCAATTGCGATTAGAGCAGTGATACAACAACGTATCAAACCTGACTGCATTGAGGTATACATAGGCAAAAGTTGTGGCAACAGATAAGTTATCGCCCATAAAAAGCATGCAATCAGAGCACTGAGTACGCCTAAAAACATGATCGCCCCCAAAAATCAAGATTCGATTTAAATTATCTCCACTCTCCTTTTCTAAAAAAAGGCTATGTGTTAAATGCATGGAAGGGTATGCAAATTAGACATACCCCTTACTATTTTTGGTTTTAGGCAAATAATCCCCTCAGGTAGCACCCCTCTCACTTCAACTCCTAAAGGAGACATCATGGGAAATATCCACCGAGGCAAAATTAAAAAACAACTTGCCGAATCCGTCCAAAAGAACATCATCCGTCCAAACTTAGCATCCGACTTAGACCATTCCTATCAATCGTATTTGGACCTCAATAAGTCTCACGCAGTCATGCTCACAAAAAAAGGCATCATTTCAAAAGATGTGGCCAAAGAGATTTTAAGAGCAACACAAGAAATGGCTGCAATGGGGGAACAACCTGCTTTTCCAATGGATCCCCAACTAGAAGGAATGTACTTCAACCTTGAAAAATACTTGATTGACCACACAAGTCTTGAAATCGGCGGTCAACTTCATACCGCTAGATCAAGAAACGACATGATTGCCACCCTAACAAGGATGGATAATCGCAAAGTTTATTTTCTTGTGTGCGAAAAATTAAATCAGCTACGCGAGACAATGATTGCTGTTGCAGAAAAAAACAAAGATGCAGTACTAGCCGGTTATACGCACCAGCAACCCTCTGAACCAATTACTTTTGCCCAATACATCTCAGGAATATTAGCTGCATTTGAAAGGGATTACGCACGTCTGAGTCAAGTCTTCACTGCACTGAATATTTGTCCTATGGGAGGAGGCTGTATGGCTTCCACAACGTGGGATATTGACACAAAACTAGTCTCCGATTTATTGGGTTTTGAAAAACCAATAGATAATTCTATTGACGCTGTTGGTTCAAGAGACTATGTCCTCGCGATTCTAGGCGTACTTACCGTCATGGGAAATACCATGTCGAGAATGTGTACGGATCTCTATAACTGGTCAGCACCAGAATTTGGCTATGTAGAAGTTGATGATTCGGTTGCCATCTGCTCCTCAATCATGCCTCAAAAAAAGAATCCATACACTCTTGAATATGTTAGAGGCAGAGTTGGAAATATCCTGGGCTACTTTGTTGGTGGTTACAGCGCTATCAAAAATACTCCCTATTCAAACGTCTGCGATGCCACAGGCGAAGGTCCCCGCTACCTCATGGTCGGCTTAAAGGATATGGTCGGCTGCATCGAACTCTTAATTGACACGTTAGGCTTAATTTCTGTTAATAAAGATCGCATGAGAGAAAATGCGCTAGGCAATTTCTGCACAGCTGCGGAACTTGCTAACTCGCTTGTCAGATCTGACAAAATTTCATTCCGAGCTGCACATGCAGTTGTTGCTCAGGTAGTGGACTACATGCTTGTCCACAAGCTAAAAGCGAATGAAATCAACGTCAGCATAGTTAATGACAGTTTTGAAAAGCTCTTTGGTCGAAAAACAAACATGTCCGAGGAGCAAGTCAAAGCTGCTCTAGATCCTGTGGCCATCGCTATGGCAAAGATCATCATTGGCGGGTCTGCAGAAAAAGAAGTACAGCGTCAGTTGGAATCTAGAAAACAACAATTGGAAGCTGACAAGAAAGAAGTTTCAGAAAGATTAGCCAAAGTAAATGCAGGAAAAGAACTTCTCGAAAACGAAGTTAATGCATTGATTCAATCTTAGAAACATTACATTCAGCCGACTGGACTCTTCCCGTCGGCATCCCATAACCAGGGGGACATCATGGATATCAATTTTTGGCTAGAACTATTAGTAGTCGTATTAGCTATAGGCATAGGAGCAAAATGGGGCGGTTTAGGACTTGGAGCCGGAGGCGGATTCGGATTAATGGTTCTCATTTTCATTTTTGGAATGACTCCAGGCTCGCCACCCGTAAGCGTCCTGTTCATCATGCTCGCTGTGGTCTCTTGCGCTTCAATTTTACAAGGCTCCGGAGGCTTAGATTATTTAGTCAGTATTGCTGAAAAGCTCCTCAGAAGAAATCCTAAACATATCACATTCATGGGCCCGCTGGTAAGCTATTTCTTTACCCTATTCTGCGGCACTGGTTATGTGGCTTTCGCCGTTTATCCAGTTATTGCGGAAGTTGCGGCAAGCGCAAGAGTCAGACCGGAAAGACCTCTGACGATGTCGGTAATTGGCGCACAAGCCGGCATTACCGGTTCTCCAATGTCAGCAGCAACAGCCGCCATGATCGGTTTCCTAGCAGTAAAAGGAGTAACTCCCTTCCAAATTTTTGCAGTCAGTATACCCGCCTGTATTTTAGGTTTACTTGTCGGTTGCATCTTTATGTACAAACGAGGAAAGGAACTGGCGGACGATCCGGAGTTTCAAGCCAAACTTGCCTCCGGTGAGTTCAGAGACACCATTGCACCGGGAGAAACCAGATAATTTTCTAAAGAAGCAGTCTGGTCAGTATGGATTTTTGCTTTAGGCATTCTTGCTGTCGTCTTCTACGGAACATTCCCTGACTTACTTCCCCATTTTACTAATGCCGCAGGAAAAACAAGTCGCTTGTCTATTCCAAATATGGTCCAAATTGTCATGCTTTGCTGCGCATGTTTCATCATGGTAATCGGCAGGGTTGATAAAGCTAAGTTAGCCAGTGGTTCAGTATTCCGAGCCGGTTTAATTGGTATGGCCGCTGTATACGGAGTATCCTGGATGACCTCAACTTTCTTCAACTTCTATAAACCCTTCTTTGTTCAAGAATTTGGAGAAGTTGTTAATAATCTTCCTATTTTGTTCGGCCTATGCCTATTTTTCCTTTCTGCCGTACTTTTCTCTCAGGGAGCTACCATTACAGCCTTAATGCCGTTAGCTATGGCTTTAAATTTAAATCCTGCTGACACGGTTTGGATGTTCCCTGCCTGCAACGGTTACTTTCTCATCCCTGCCGGCGGAGCCATCATCGGCTGCATAGCGTTTGACAGAACCGGAACGACTAAGATCGGCAAATACATTTTTAATCACAGCTATATGCTTCCTGGACTCGTTACCACTGCATCTCAAGTAGCAATCGGCTACGTGATAAGCAAATTCATCTTCTAATCAATTTCCCTATCCATGCCCAACCCAAAAAGGTTGGGCAACTCCTATAGGAGAATATCTATGACACTTAGCGCCAAGCAAATTTCTTCTTTTGTCGATCAGAATAAAGAAGAAGCTATTCGATGTTTACAAGAAATACTGCAAGTCCCGAGCGTTACCGGAGAAGAGGAAGCAGTCAGCCATGTTTTTGAAAAATGGATGACTGCTAACGGATTACCTGTCGAAAGGATTTATGGTGCTCCCAACAGACCGAATTTACTATCCGAATGGAAAGGTACTAAAGAGGGAAAAAGATTTGTTTTCAACGGGCATATGGACGTTTTTCCACCCGACCCGAAGGACCCTGGAAAATACGGTCCATGGTCTGGGATTGTCGCCGACGGACATATCTACGGCAGAGGTGCTTCCGACATGAAAGGAGGAGATGCCGGTGCCTTAATGGCAGTTATCTTTTTAAAACGAATGGGGTTTGACCCCAAAGGAAGTATTCTGCTAAGTTGGATGTGTGATGAAGAAAACGGAAGCAAACTTGGCGCCCAATATTTATTAAATAACGGCTACCTGCGAGGAGATTTCGGTCTTTGCATGGAACCCTGCGACGGACGTCTCATTCCTAAGCATGGCGGGATACTCAGAGGTCATGTAACCTACACTGCAGAAGCACAACACACTGCCGCCATATATGAACACGGAGACAATGCCCTAGAAAAGGCAATTAACGTCATTCTCGAACTCAAGAAAATTAATCAACGATTATTAAAAGTACCGGCAGAAGGCATGCCTTCACCTCACCTGACCGTTTCCATCTTGAACTCCGGAGAGGCAGCTAATGTTCATCCTTCTAAAGCAGTCTTCTGGTTTGACAGGAGGCTAGTCCCTGGAGAAGATCATGATGCAGCATTGAAAGAAATCGTAGACGTGCTTGAGACCTTTAAGGCTAAGGATCCTTCTTACGATTACAAACTGGAAATCACGAATAACCGCCCTCTTCTTGATATTCCTTACGATGATCCGTTTATCCAGCTTGTTGCCAAGTCATATAAAGAAGTTTTAGACAAGGATGTCGTCATCGCAGCAAAACCCGGCGGTTCCGACGCTTCTTGGATCAGAAAAATAACAGGAATGCCGATACCTAATTTCGGAGCGGCAAACGGCTACTCTGAAATGGGCAAACCCAACGAAAAAATCCCCGTTGACCGGTATCTAGACTTTATCAAGGTTTATATGATGACCGTTGTCAATGCCCTCAAATAACTCTGAGGAGAATATATGTCCAACAAAATGTGGGGAGGAAGATTTGCAGAAGTTCCTCCGAAATTTGTAGAAGAATTCGGCGCTGTAATTAAAGTTGAAACACGTCTTTGCCCTTACGACATTCAAGGAAGTTTAGCTCACGTCACTATGCTTGGTGAAACAGGCATTCTTCAAAAAGAAGATGTGGAAAAAATTAAAGAAGGTCTGAAACTTGTAGGCAAAGAGATAGATGACGGCAAGTTCACTTTCAATGCCGAGGACGAAGATATCCACATGGCAATTGAAAAGCGATTGACTGAAATCATAGGACTTACCGGAGGAAAACTACACACAGGACGAAGCCGTAACGACCAGTGTTGTATAGACAGTTATCTTTATTTTAGGGATGCCGCAAAAGAGTGCCAAAAACTCATTATCGAAATCCAAAAAGCAATTTTTGAACAGGCGGAGAAGAATTTCGGCTCAATTATGCCCGGTTTCACTCATCTGCAGGTAGCCCAACCTGTTTTAGTCTCTCATTGGCTTATGGCATACTTTTGGATGCTTAAACGCGATTACGCTAGACTTCAGAGCTTCCTAGACCGCTTGGTTGAGTGTCCCTTAGGAGCTGCTGCCTTAGCAGGTACGGATTTTCCTATTGATCGCTGGTCCACAGCAAAACAACTTGGCTTTGAAAAACCAACAGAGAACAGTATTGACACTGTTGCGGACAGAGATTACTGCATTGAATTTGCTTCCATAGCAACTATAAGCTACATGCATTTATCCAGGCTTTGTGAAGAAATTATTATTTTTGCAAGTCAGGAATATAAGTTTGTAGAACTCTCCGATGACTTTACAACCGGTTCTTCCATCATGCCTCAGAAAAAGAACTGCGATTTTGCAGAACTTATTAAAGGAAGAACAGGACGTATGTACGGTTACCTTCAAGCCATGCTTACGATGATGAAAGGAATTCCGCTCGCCTATGACAAGGATATGCAAGAAGATAAATTCTTATCTTACGAAACCATCGACCTTTGGCAGAACACAATGAAGGTAATGGCCCCAATGGTCCGCAAGATGAAAATCAATACCAGACGAACTTATCAAGCAGCTTCCAATGGTTTCTCAACCGCAACCGATATGGCTGATTACCTGGTGAGAAAGGGATTACCCTTCAGGGAAGCTCACAGAGTGGTTGGTCAAACTGTAAGATATTGCGTTGAAAATGACAAAACATTTGACGATTTAACTTTAGAAGAGTTTAAAGTTCAATCCAGCTTATTCGAAGAAGATATTTTTAATGACATTTCTCTTGAGCATTCAGTTGAAGCGAGAAAATCTTATGGAGGCACCTCCCCTGAGGCCGTCAAAGTTCAAATGCAACATGCTGAGAGACTTTTAAACGAAGCTTACAAGAAGAAAGTTAGTGCCCTTTAGCATTAATAATTTCGCATAAAGCTCCCGATACAAAAAGTGGAGCTTTATGCGGATATCGCCAGTTGTAACTAAAACCTGAGTTTGGCGGATTCTGATTGACCTTTTGGACGAAAATGCCCATGAGGTCTATTTTTTGACCCTTAGCCCTTATTTATAGATATGTAGTAGATATGCTATAACTGGATTCGACAATTGAGCTAGTCTATGTATGCCTCTGCTTGCAAAGACGGAGCCAACAGGCAATGCACTTACGTTCTTTATTTGCGAGAAAATATTTTCTTTCTTCATGAAGGGGTAATTTTTCGCCTTTTATCAGAATTAATACTTTTAAAAATGAAATGAATATTTCTTTTGCAATTCTTTAAAACTTTTAACATTCAATTTCCTATAGGCATTATTTCTATGGTTTTCAATGGTTTTCTCACTTATACCAAGACTTTCACCCGCTTCTCTGTTGGACAGACCTTGTAATACTTTGACTATTACATCTTTTTCACGCGGAGACAGCTTTTTCAACAACTCAATTCTTTTATCCTGGCTCTCCCATTGCTCGGTTTCGTCAAGTTTGCAAGCTTTCCTGATCGTCTCTACTAACTTTGCAGGAGAAACTGGTTTCTGCAAAAAATCCACTGCGCCCATTTTCATCGCTAAGACGGCCGATTCAACTTCTCCATGAGCTGTCAAAAATATAACCGGATGGTGAAACTCCCTCTCCTTGAGAATTTTTTGAAGCTGGAGACCGTTAATATTCGGCATTCTCAAGTCTAAAACCAAACACCCAAGAATTGAATTTGCGTCCTCTGTCAAAAAATCTTCTGCCGTGAGATAGGTTTTGACTTCAAATCCTTCTTCCACCAGAACCGATTTCATCGCTTTTAATACCATCGGATCATCATCAATTAAGCGCACTAGCTTTTTCTCAGCAGAACTCATTTAAACACCTTCAGAAAGTGGGAATCGAAGGATAACTTCAAGACCTTTGTTTTTGGAAATACCAAAATTTAGTGTTCCCCCAATACCTTCCACTAAAGAATCAACAATTTTTAGGCCAACACCCAGACCTTCTTCTTTAGAAGAAGCCGTCAACTCTTTGATATTCAATAAAACTTTTTGAGATATGGGCGCCCCTGAATCCCAAAGCCTAATCTCAACAATATCCGCTAATTTTCTTATTTCTATCCACGCCTTAAATATGCCTACCGTTTCGCAGGCATCACTAGCATTGCGCAGCAAATTGATGAGTATTAGCTCGATATCTAAAGACTCTGCCAACACAAAAAGTTCGGATTCTGTCGGATGAAAATAAATCTGAAAATCTTCATGCTGGAGCATCTTAAAAGTTTTTATTGCTTTTTCAACAAGATGATTAATTTCAACTTTCTCTAAACGTCCTTTTCTGCCCTTAATATAATTTCTGGTTTTTTGAACAATTTCTTCAGCGCGTGCAGCCTGATTTTCAATGTCTGCTACCATTTCTTTCAAGGAAGAATCACCTTTCTTCGTACGATCCAAAGCCTTCTGAAGAGAATAACAAAAGCACCTGATCACATAAATTGGCTGCCCCAATTCATGCGCAAATAAAGAACTGAGCTGACTGAAGGCTCCTATTCGCTGCATTTCCTCAATTCTTCTAGATTCCGTTAACGATTTTTGCTTGAGGAACTGCTCTCTCATTAATGCACAGCGCAAACTTTTCGTTCTTTTTCTGACAATAAAACTAACCACTGAACCGTAAGTAGCCAAACAAACCATCACAAGTACTATGGATAACAAGAGCGGCCAAAATTCTTTAATCAATTTACCAAATGTCCATTTTCTATCTTCAGCCCAAGCGTCTAAATCTAAAGCTCTGAGAAGTTGATCAACCTCGCTGAAATCTGTGGATACACTCCAAAAGTGCTCTCCATCCTTGGAAAGAATGTCTAATAATCCCTGAGTTATTTTTTTTGAGAATACCGAATTTAGTGACGGCAAAGAGGACACTGTCAGTCCGGGATAAAGAAATGTTGAGTGGGAGCACTTAAGGGAAGAGAACTGTCTTGGTTCCAGAACTTTCAACCAAGAGGTATCTACTTCAACTTCTTCTACTAATTTCTCAAGTGAACAAGTAGGAGCAATAACTGCATCAACACGCTTTAATCTCAGCTGCTCCAACAACTCCTGGAGATCTATATTTTGAAGATCTAATTTATTTGAGTAAGTAAGTGCGTGCAGGCCTTTTTCTCTGAGCTCCCTTTCTATGACATGCAAAGTAAAATTTCCAAAAATTTTACAAAAACCCACTGTTTTGTTCTCTAGATCTTTAAAGGAAATTAGATCATTCCTTCTTCTATCAACCAAAACGACAGCACCTTCAGTTCTGTTTGGCCCCGTGCCTCTTCCTGTTTCTACTGAAACAATATCTCTTGCTCCGCTCCTAACCATTTGGCGATAAAAAGCACTGGAAGAAATAAACAGGTCTAACTCATGCTGAAGAATTGCTGTCTTCATCTCACTTTCCGTCATCTCTTTTACAATGAGGGAGTGTCTAGGTTCAAGAATTTTATTAATTTCTTCAACAGAATCGCGAATCAGCTCTTGATGAACTCCGTTGGCAGCATAATCTGTGACTCCCAACCGAATAACTTCTGCAGAAGAACCCGCTGAAAAGAGTGACAATACGAAGAAAAAGGCGTAGTAGGTCGTTTTCATAGGCTAGCGTTTTTTCCTGCGACTCTTCCAAACGCGAGGGCCTTGCCAAGGCCCGTCCCAGTCACAAAATTTTTACCGTGAAAACCACCCATTATCTCTCCTGCCGCAAAAAGACCTTCTATAGGATCATCAGTGGTTCGAAGCACTCTAGTTTGTTCATCTACCTTTAAGCCACAATAAGTTCCCGGAACGACTGCTATAGCTGGCATGATGTAAAAAGGAGGAACGTTAATTTTCTTTAGCTGGCCATAGCCCGATGAGAGAGAAGTCCGACCAAATTCAGGATCTCGTCCCTTAGACACATAAGCGTTATACCTTGCTACTTCCTCTGCTACTTTTATCGGGTTTAAACCTGCTTTATCAGCCACCGCCTTTACCGTATCTGCCCTAAAGCAATAGCCGGGTTCTTGTCCATTGTCATAGGGACTCCACATGGCCTTATCAACAGGACGGCGTCTCATCTGAGCTTTTCTAATAGATTCATCGAACAGAATATAAGCGCATGCTTCTTTAGTATTAAGAAAAGCTTCTCCTAATGACTTGTACGGCAAAGATTCATCAACAAATCTTTTTCCAGAACGATTAAGAATAATCGCGCCACTATAGAAAATCGTGGAGAAGTCTCTTACAGTAGATGGATTTTGAGCAAAACCAAAAGAAGCTGTAACGGTTTCTCCCCCAGCTACCTGTCCGCCGCTCTCAACTGCCATTAAGATTCCGTCTCCTTCAGAGCCAATCCCTGAGACCACATCTACGCCAAACATGTGCGGCGCAAATTTATTCATCAAGGCCTGATTCCTAGCAAAGCCACCTGTTGCGAGAACCACTCCGTATTTACTGCAAAATTCAACCGAGCTTTTGCGACTGACCGCCCTCACCCCACAGATCCTCAGGCCTTTTTGCAGGAGCTCGACAGCTCTCGTTCCTGTTTTAATTTCGATTTTCCTGCGAGACACTTCGTCCAAAAGAAAATTCATCATTTGATTTGGATTAAACATATGAGAACGAGGTTTACTCATTCCTGCAGCAGCCATAATATTTGAAGGATGAATTCCGCAATTTCCCAACCACTCAAATTGCTTCCTGACTTCTGTAATGTAGATTTCCACAAGTTTGGGATCATTGCGATAACCGCCTTCTCTAATCAAATCCTCAAAAAATTCCTCATCCGTGTCCGATATACCCATTCTTTTTTGCATATCGGTTTGAGAGACAGCTACAGCTCCCCCGGAAATTGCACTCGTGCCGCCTAAAATTGGCAGCTTTTCTAAAACCACTATTTTTCTTACTCCGTGATCAAAAGCAGAAATCGCAGCACAAAGTCCGGCAGCCCCTGAACCAACAACGATCAAATCGTAATCGTCCGACTTATCACCATATATCTGGGCGAAAGCAGGCGCAGAAAAGGCAAAAGCCGCCAAATTAATAAAATTTCTTCTAAACATTACTTTTTCCTTGAAGCAAGGATATCCATCTTCAGGAACGAACAAAAGAGTAATTACTCGTAGTTCGTTTTTTTTTCGACAAAGTTTGATGATTATCAAAGTACCTAGGGACTTTGGGGTATTGAATAGATATAGGGAATCCTTTTTGAGAAAAGGCATTTCCTCAGGAACAAACTGTTTCTGTATAAGAATTTTATGAATGTTGAGCCTAGAGCTCTCTAGAGGAGAAAAATGATGCAACGTTTATCCCGAAGAAACTTCTTTTACGCAACGTTAGCAACAGTTTCTACTGTTTCATTTCCTGCCGCTGCACAACCAAAACAGAACGATCACTGGAACCAGGAGTTTGACGCAGTAGTCATCGGAAGCGGAGCGAGCGGTCTCACAGCTGCAACGAGATTAGCTCAAGCCGGATTAAAAGTCTTGCTTACAGAAAAACTTCCGTTCACCGGCGGCAGCACACTTCTTTCCGTCGGCGGTTTTGCCGTCCCTGGTTCTAGTTTCCAAAAAGAAAAAAATATAAAAGATTCTCCGAAGCAGTTTTACGAAGACATGATGCGTGTCGGGGGAGAAAAAAATGATCCTGAACTCGTCAAGTCCGTTACCGAAAATTCTCTGAAGGCTTTTGAGTGGATGCTTGCCAACGGAGGCAAACTTAAAAATCAAAACGTCGGCAAATCAGGAAGTGTACCGCGTAATATGACTGTCGACTGCCCTGCTACTGTTAAAGCACTCACGGAAGCATTTACAAAAGACGGCGGCACTCTTTGGGTATCATCTCCTGCCAAAGAATTAATTTGGGATGAGAAGGCTGACCGGATCTCGGGTGTCTTGATTGAACACGATAAAAAGCTTGTTGCCGTCAAAGCTAAATTTGGCGTCATTTTGGCTAGCGGCGGATTCTCCAGAAATAAAAAATTGCTTGAAAAATATGTCCCTCGAATGGCCAACGCCAATGCTATCAGCGGAGGAGGAAGTCAAGGCGACGGTCTTCTTATGGCTCAAGCTTACGGCGCAGACGTTGCTGACATGCCTTACATCAAGGCCACTTACGGTTTTGCCGTCGGTTCAAAATCAGGACAAGAAGTCTGGTACCCGTTCCGTTTCGGAGCTATTGTTGTTAACAAAAAGGGACAACGTATTTGCGACGAATCTATCTCTAAGAAAGACATAGGAGATAAAGCGCTAGAGCAAGAAAACGGAATTGCCTACTGCGTCTATGACGAACCGATTAATGAAGAAACGATCAAAGATCACGGAACGGCTCGCTATAACTATCTCAAGGGCCTCGGAGTATTCTATTCCGGCAATACCTTAGAGGAGGCTGCAAAAAAGGCCGGCATCGATCCCAAAGGTTTGGCTGAAACTGTCAAACAATACAATGATGACGTCCTTACGAAAGGCGCTGACAGCGTCTTCGGCAGAAAATTCTGTGTTGACATTTCCGGGAAGTTAGTTCCCATCAATAAGGGGCCCTTTTACATTTATCCCTCAACTCCGGTTTTAGTCGCAACCTATTGCGGCGTCAAAGTTGATCCCAGAACGCATGTAATTGATGTATTCGGAAAGCCGATAAAGGGACTTTACGCTGCCGGAGAGGTTTCCGGAGGCGTACATGGTCAGAGTTTCCTCGCTGCTTCTGCCATTTCAAAATCGTTTACCATGGGCTACATTGCAGCAGACGAACTCCTAAAGAATAAAGGTAAGTAATTTTATCTTTTCTTTTAAAATCCGAGGAGGCAAAAGCCTCCTCTTTATTTAATTCAGATGGAATTGCGCTCTTGAAATCTAGTAAGCGAACAGTTTAAACACTCTTATTCGGCCGTTCTCCTCTACTTTCCTTGTCCGAAGAATGGCTGTGTTATCGTTGACAACGCACCCTCTTTTCAATGGTGTGGTCTGATGCATAATTATCACTATCGCCAATTCATTGGCAAGCAGTATCAAAATGCCTATACTCTCCAATAAACTTACTCGTTCGCATAAGTTTTATCCAGCATCTTAAAGAAATCGATGAAGTCTCATGATTTATGAGATTCGCAGACGATGCTGTAGATTTTCCTGTTAACAGGTCGATCTCTGCCAGCAAAGAGAAGGTCCCGTGTCTAATGTATTCATAATCGCATCGAACAGAGCCTTTCCCGAGTTTCAAATTTCTGTCTTTATGCTTATTCTCTTCCGCCTGAATGCCAGGTCTTTCGTCGTAAGAGATAAATATTTCTTGATTGACAAGCGTTATTTCCTCTTCCAGACCACCGTATTTCTTCAACAATTGCGTTATCCATTCAACCTTTTTGTAGAGCAATAAAACTTCCTTTGCTTTGGCCTCGAATTCTTTGTCTTTTTTCTCCAAGTAATAACGAATTGTCAAACCTAATAGCCGGATAAAGATCACATTCGATTACTATCCCTCACTTCTTGTCGGAGGTAGAAAAGACAAATCTTTCAAAATAACGATCTCTTAATTGAGTTTACCAATCCACTCAATTGCAACAAAACAAAGTCGAGAAGATGAGGTTTTTATAAATAGAATTAACAAGTTAGACTATAAATAAGGCGTTAACTCCAAATCTTATGAGGAGGCAGATTTGCAGACTTACATGCCTAAGACCAATTGCTTTGAATACAACAAGTTAAACATTAAAATCGTCAATCATTTTCAAAAAATATTTATCCGTAAAAATTCGAATTATTTATTTTCCATGAGAAAAATATAATCCTCTTATTGCTTCAAATACCCCAACAAAAATGAAGACGAGTCCAGCACAAGACTTTAGTTTTGACACCGATGCGATGGAAGCGCTTGCAACTGCTCACGTCCAGTCATTAGTTAATCAGGATTCTCCAAAGACATTAGACAGCTGTTTTCATAAGCATAAGCGCGGACAACTTGCTTTCCCCATCAGCGGCAGCTGTATTTGTTATACGAAAGATAAGGTTTGGACACTTATGCCGGACCAAGCTTTTTGGATGCCTGCAGGCGTTCCTCATCGGATTTTTCATTCTGAAGGAGCTTCCTCCGGTTATCTCTATTTAGACTGCGATACTTGGTCTGGCTTTGATCAGGTGTGTTCTGTCGAGCTTCCTATGTACGCTCTCCATGGATTAATGTACATCGCTGAAAGTGATCAAACGAAGCCTCTGCCAAATCAGAAAGAAAAATTATTAAAACTGATCATAGAAGAAGTGATGAACAGTCATGCCCGTCCTATGTTCGGTCTGGCAGTTCCGAAAGACGAAAGGTTAAAGCACGTAAATTCCTATATTTTGGAGAATTCTTCTGAGAAAGTATCTCTTCAAGATTGGGCCGACTTCTTTCACATAAGCAGTAAGACTTTTAATCGTCTTGTAGTTAAAGAGACGGGAGTTACATTCCAGCAATGGAAGAATCAACTACTCGTCGTGAACGCCATTGAGCTTATGTCTAAGGACAAGAATATCGGCTGGATCGCCTCAGAGCTGGGTTACGGAAGTACAAGCGCCTTTTCTGCAATGTTTAGAAGAGAGATTGGGCTTTCACCGCAAGAATATAGAAAACAAGTATTGGGACGCTGCTAATTCTTCAGAGATGTCTTTTTCTCTTGAAGGGTGTCCTTTTCTCGAAACCTCCGAAAGACTTTAAAAATTAAAATTTTTTCATGCTGAGCATTTCAGCAAATTTTTCTTCAACCCCAATGGAGAAGCTATGTTGATACCTCAAATGAAAAGAAGAAGCCTGCTTACGGGATTGGCATCCCTGTCTGCGACATCTCTTTTCCCATTAAAAGAAGTTGTCGCTGCCGTTAATGCTGCAGCAAATGACATTGAAAAAATCACTTGGTCAGCCTGCACCGTCAACTGCGGAAGCCGCTGTCCGGTTCGTGTCGTCAGTAAAAACGGCCAAGTCATCCGTATCGAAACGGATAACACAGGAAATCCCTGCTCGTGCGCCTTCGGAAAAGATTTCCCCCAAGTCCGCGCCTGTATCAGAGGCCGCTCGATTCGCCAACGTCTCTACTCTGCCGAACGCTTGAAATACCCCATGAAACGCGTCGGTGAACGAGGCGAAGGCAAGTTCGAAAGAATCACGTGGGATCAGGCGTTTGATGAAATCGCCGGAAAATTAAAAGATGTGATTCAAAAATACGGTAACGAAGCTGTATTTATCAACCACGGCTCAGGCAACAACGGCATTGCCATGAACTCGCGCAAGTGCGCCCAGCGATTCTTTAACCTTATCGGAGGAAACTTAAACTTCTTCTCTGATTATTCAGCTGGGCAATTCCAGAACGCTTGGCCGTATCTGATGGGTTCATTTGACCGCTCCGGTTACACAAGTGCCATTATGAGCCAAGACACCAACGTCGGCTCTTATATGGAACAGATTGCCAACGCCAAACTCTATGTCGGTTTCGGTAACAACCCGGCTGTTACTCGTGCCTCCGGCGGAGGCCAAGCCTTTGGCTTTAACTGTTCATTAGAAAAAGGCCGTCCAAAAGTCATCATGATCGACCCGATTTATTCTGATTCGATGATGGGACGAGAAGATGAATGGATACCTATTAACCCGGGTACAGACGCTGCTCTGGTTGAAGGCATTGCCTACGTCTTAATCACAGAGAACTTAATCGATAAGCCGTTCTTGGATAAATACTGCATCGGCTACGACGAAACTACTTTGCCGAAATCAGCTCCCAAGAACTCGGACTACAAGAGCCATATCTTAGGAAAAGGTCCCGACCGCATTGCCAAGACACCCGAATGGGCTTCTAAAGAAACAGGAATTCCTAAAGAAACGATTATTCGTCTTGCTCGAGAGATCGGAACGACAAAACCCTTGTTCGTTGCTCAGGGTTGGGGTCCGCAAAGAAGAGGAAACGGCGACAGCCTTTCTATTGCGATCGCAATGCTTCCGATTCTTACCGGTCAGCTTGGTCTTCCCGGCACAAACAATGGCGCCAGAGAAGCCGATCAAAACGGTTTTGCAGCATCTCTCCCGGTTCCTCCCAATCCTGTCAAAGCTTCAGTTTGCTTGAACGTTTGGCATCGAGCTATTTACGAAGCAGACCAATTAACAGCTAAGCAAGGTTTAGTCAGGGGCTGCGACAAGCTCAAACAGAACATTAAGTTCATGTGGGAGACTCAGGGCAACAACGTTATTAACCAACATACCGGCAGCAACTTAATGGCTAAGCTGCTGAAGGATCCGAAACTGGTTGAATGCTTCGTGGTCGTTGACACTCAAATGACGCCGACCGCGAAGTTTGCAGACTATTTGCTTCCTGATGTCGCAGGCCAGGAAAACAACGACTTCTCCGGCGACTCCTACTCCGTCGGCGGCCACTGCTATCTGATTGCCATGGAAAAAGCAGTCAACCCACAGCACGGCCAGATGAGAAACTGGGACATCATGCGCGAAATGGCTAAGCGTTTCGGCGTAGAAGACAAATACACGGAAGGCAAGACTTATGATCAGTGGCTCATGGAACTGTATGAGAAAACTCGTAAGAATGTTCCTGAGTTACCGGCCTCTTATGCCGACTTCGTTCGCCAAGGCATTGTTAAATACAAAGTTAATGGCGACAGCGGCATTACGATGGAAAACTTCCGTAAAGATCCGGAAAAATATCCGATCAAGACTCCTTCCGGAAAGATTGAGATTTATTCCGAACGTCTTGCCAAGTTAGCAAAAGAACAGGAGCTTCCCAAAGGCCAAGGTCAAGTCATTCTGCCGATTCCTGCCTACATTGTTTGTCAGGAAATGCGAGGACACCAAGATCCTCTTGAGAAGAAATATCCCCTTGAATGCTACGGTTACCACGGTCAAGGGCACGTCCACTCCTCTTATGCCAATCTGCCGTGGATTCAGGAGCTGCAGCCTGACCTCCTGCTGATCAACCCTATCGACGCACAACCCAGAGGTATTAAATCGGGCGATCGCGTTTTAGTCAAGAATGACAGAGGCTCTCTGTTCATCAAAGCAAAAGTTACACCAAGAATTATTCCGGGTGTCGTTGCTCTGCCTCAGGGTTCTTGGTATCAGCCCAATCCGAAATCCGGTGTTGACGAAGGTGCCTGCATGAACACCTTGACGAGCTCTATTGTCTCCCCGATTTCCAAGGGCTCTCCCATGCATACCAACCTCGTTGAAGTAAGTCTTGCTTAAGGAGCTGATATGTCACAGTATGGTTTTTATATTGATTTGGTGAAATGTACCGGCTGCAAGACCTGCGTTATTGCTTGCAAAGATGCACATTCTTTACCGGTCGGAACGAATTACAGAAAAGTCATCGAGTTTGTAGAAGGCGATTGGAAGAAGGATGCCAACGGTGCTTGGTTGCAGGATGTTCGCGGCTATTATGTCCCGGTCGGCTGCAACGAATGCGCTGACCCGGCCTGTGTCAAGGTTTGTCCGACTAAAGCACATTTCAAGCGCGAATCAGACGGACTCGTTTTGATTGACGAGAAGAAGTGCATCGGATGCGGCGCCTGCGCCCAAGCCTGTCCTTACGGTGCACCGGTATTGGATGAAACCGCGCATAAAATGCATAAATGCGATGCGTGCGCTGATCGTCTTGCTCAAGGACTTCTTCCGATTTGCGTTGAAGCTTGCCCGCAGCGTGCTATCGAATTCGGAGAAATCTCCGAGCTTCGTAAGAAATTCGGCGACAATGCCAACATTGCACCTCTGCCCTCCAGCAGATTGACGAAGCCTTCTTTGGTTATTCGGGTTCCGCTGAATATGAGTAAACAGGGATAAGGTCAGTCTTGTTGACTATTTGATTAGTCGATTTTGAAGTTTATGTTTGGCTCAGGATTCCGTATCAATGGAATCCTGAGATTTTAATATTATTGGAGGATCTAGTCGGCCCTCCTAATTAAAGTCTTAATTGACTTGATCGACTAAATTATGGATTTTGCTAACGGTCTTTCTAGTAATTCTCTAATAAAAATTTAATAATTTTATTTTTGATCCAAAATTTGTTCCTTGTACCAAGACTCTCCATCTTTTGTCATTTCTTGGACTTCTCTTTGCTGATACAAGTGAGAATAAGACTTACGTTTATCGTCGAATTAGTTTCGTGATTGCTTTGTCATGAATGACTCCGATGGATCTTGCCATCGGGAAGTTACGGTTGACTAGCGCGAAATTTTTGAATGTATCTATTTCAAACGCCTATCTATCTCCGTCTATGAAATAGTAACCGGATAAGTCTCTTTTAAGAAGTTCATTCAAAGGCAACCAAAATCGGAATGGATGGTATTTGAAAGAGTCTTAGATAAGTAGCAAGAATGCGTCCCCTGTTTTAAGAAGTTGTTCGTTGATACGCCAGAGTTTTACAGAAATGATGGCAAGCCGTCAGTGTAAGTAACCCATCAAAACTTCTAGACTGGAGCTACAATCCAGCATATTATAACTTTTCAATTAAGGAAGCAAATAAAATGTCCAATTCTTTCTGGATAATATTTTATACTAGTTATTAAGAAATTATTATCTATGTGGATAAAGAGAATTTTATTTATGGATATTGTTAGGATTTGGGAGACATATTCAAAGAGGATTGGTCATGTCGTTTTGCTAAAGAGAGATATTAAAGATATTTATAACAAACGGATTTCAGAGCTTAAATCTATTTCTCAAAATAAACAACGCAAAGAATTAATAAAAAAATTTCCGATGAGCGCTCACAATATGAGCTTCATTGACCCTACATCTGGGGAAAGATTTTTTTATAACCATGAATCAATGTATCTTGACGACAAATTATTACTCATAAATAATCAAAAGAACAGAGAATATCAGTTCTTGTTAATGGAGGCCTATGAGATATTCGAAGATACTTTGGAAGAGTTATATGCCTATACAATGATTAATGATAGAAATATTTGGCCAAATGAGATAAAGAATATATCAAATGAAGAAATCATACAAAAGGATTTCAAATATTTTTGCAGAAAGGCAAATCAAAGAAAAGGAGGTGCGATTAAAATTGGCATGCAATTAATAGATTATTTGGAATGCAATATAAAATGGGAAGGTTTATCCTTAAAACAAAGAATCATTTTTGTCGAAAAATTACGACATATCATTGTTCACAAGAGAGGATATTTATCAGATAAAAATGAATTTATACTAAAAGTCGCAAAAGATTCCGGAACTTTCAATAACGGCAAAATATGTGAGAAATTGAAAGAATATATCAATTGCTTTGTTTCATCCGAAGAAAATGGAATAACAGTCATACTGGATGAGTGTGTCTTAACTCCTCCACCCCTTATGCCTATCCGTATAGAATATAATAGATTTGAATTGTTAATAGACAATCTTATGGTTTGTATTTATTTAATTATCAAAAAACTTACAGAGCGTTCTATAAACAATATAGTTTAATGAACTAAGTTACGCTTACCCGAACATTGAATAAAATATATAAGATTTTTTTAAGTATCAATATCTTGAAGTCAATTTGTATTATTAAGCAAATTATTAATTTTTAGGGATTCCTGCATTCATAAGAATAATCAACCTATTCTTTTGAAAAAAAACTATTAGTTGAACTTCTTGAATACTGTTTCATAAATAAAAAGTCAGATATGAGTCATGAAATTTCATAACATTTTTAAACTATTATTTCAATAACTAAAATAAGTTTTTCATCCAAAAGTACCCATAGACAAAAAAACTATTTAAATGCGCTGACAATAAATTTCAATAATTAAATTTATAAATAACAAATAACAATCTATTTTGTGATTCTTGCAACTAAATTCAATTAGAAACAATACTTTCTGTAATCGATCAATGTTCGAACCAATAAATTAACCAACGCTTTCGGATCATTACATTTTATTAATCTAAGGGTAAAAATTATAATTTAACAAAGGCTGTTGTCAACTCTAATAAAAAGTTATTTTGATGCGTTTCATTCATTTTTTTTTAAATCTAGGTCTTTTAATTTATTGTTACCCTTTAAATTATCATAAAATCTTTCCTTAAATTAAATAATTAATTCAAATCAAATAAATAATAAAGCTTTAGAATATGCCATCCTTAAACACATCTATCTTTTGCAAAGATCGCGGTAAATGATATTTTATCTAAATAGTGTTGCGTTCGATTGAGTTAACAACTTGATGCTTTTCACTTCAAGAAATGTGATTACGCCTTTGCCGGACTAAGCAAAGTTAGTCCGGTAAGGCGTTAAAACAAACACCGTAAATATAAAAAAGCGTCGAAATACTCTGCCCCAACCTCCTATCCAAATTAGAGGCTGGGGATTTTAATGATTAAATGGATTTTATTGCTTGATATATTTAACAGCTTGATTTGCAGCAATCCTTCCAAATACTAAGCTCTGTGAAAGGATACCGCCACCATGGTAGTCATGGTAATAAAGGTTCACTGTTTCACCGGCCGCATAGAGACCTTTAATCGGAGTACCGTCTGCTTCAGTAACTTGAGCATCTTTGTTAATCATTAGGCCTCCGTAAACCATGGTGATGGACGGAGTTAACGGATAAAAAGCATACAGCTTGCCGTTGAGATTGATCTTTTCCGCCAAATTTGACTTCGGTGGTTCAGCGGTTAAGGCTTTTCCGTCTTTTACGGAAGCGTTAAATTTTTCTAAGGTTTCTTTTAATACAGCCGGCTGGACTCCTATTTCTTTAGCGAGCTGCTCATAGCCGTTTGCCTCAATCAGGCCGCCTTTTGCTCGTTTGAATAACTCAACGGACATTCCTATTCTCTTTTCTTTCTGAAGCATCGCCTCTTCGAAAATCAATGCAACCTTTTGACCGGTTTGCTGCAGAGTGGCTTTACCGAAAGAAGCATAACCGAGGGATTCGTCGACGAATCTTTTTCCTTCGGCATTGATACCTAAACAGTAAGGTAAGGCTCTGGTAGGAGATCCTCTTCCCTGAGGACCATTAAAGACAACGGGAAGATGCAAAGACTCAACACCTGCCATGCCCATAGTTCCTGCACCAACTTCCTGAGCCAGACGAATTCCGTCGCCCGTGATAAATTTGTTTCCTCGAATAAGAATGTTGGCTCCGCCCGGATGGGCGGCTTCTAACATTTCTCTATTGGCAGAATATCCGCCTGTTCCCAAGATGACAGCTTTAGCGTTAATTTGAAGAAGACCTTTATCCGTTTGGCAAATAGCACCGTCCACAGCGCCTTTCTTATTAACTAAAAGCTGTTTTGCTTTTGTCTTAAATAAGACTTTGCCTCCCTTCTCGATGTATTTATCAAAGAGTGTCTTCAATAATTTCGGCATTCCTCTGTATTGGCCGGGAGATGCGATTCTTACTCCAACGTTCCATGGCGCTTGTTGAAGCCAGGGTTCGAATGCGGCTCCATTGGACTCGGCCCATTTAACAGAATCCAAGATGTTATCTGCTAATACTTCATATAGATCGGTTCTTCCGCCGCCAAGAGACTTTTTCTTTACATCCTCAATAAAAGCTTTCTTAGCTTCCGGAGTGTTATGTTCCGGCATCAAAAATGAACCAAGACAAACTCTTGAATTGCCGCCTCTTTGGTTTTCTGAGGCTTTATCGATCATTAAGACATTAGCTCCATCTTCTACGGCTTGGAGTGCTGCAACGGTGCCAGCAATGCCGGAACCAATGACGAGAATGTCGCAAGAGATTTTTTCTTCAGGCTCGCCGGTTCTCCAAGCAAAAGCCGGAGCGGCAGAAAGGCCCATTGCTGAAAGGGCTAGAGAGATCTTTAATGTGTCACGTCGCGAGATCATAGTTTTAATCCATATAAAAAAAGGAGACTGCTCAAACATTTTTGGTTCCGGCAGTCTCCTTAAATAGTTAGAAGTTAATTAAGACCAAGGTTTTTCCGCTGCTGCGGCTCTACCCGCTAATCTTCCGAAGACAATGCATTCTGCGTTGTTGCAAGCGCCCTGGTAGATGTTGCCCCACATAGAGCCCAATTCTCCTGCTGCATACAAACGAGGAATCGGATTGTTGTTGACGTCCATTACCTGACCATTCACGTTCTTCTTAGGACCGCCCTGAGTGTTCAAGAGGGTCGGATAAAGTTTGATGGCATAGTAAGGTCCGGTTTCGTCCAGCGGTGCGGAGACAGCTGCACCGGCTTTCTGTTCGATGTGAACAACTTTCTTATGGGGATTTTGGATCGGACGATTAAACTGAGTATCTTTTCCAGCCTTGATATCCGTATTCCATTTCTGAACTGCAGCAACCAAGTTTTCTGCGGAGACTCCGATCTTCTTAGCCAGTTCTTCCAGGCTTTCAGCTTTGGTAATAACTCCGTTTGCTAATTCCTGAGAATTGTCTCTGGACCACTTGTAACCTTCTCTATTAATAGAGTATCCAGAAGATCCGCCGACGACAGGTCCGCGTTTGAATGCCTTGTCGTCAAAAATGAGCCAGCAAGGAATAGACGGATAGCTGTGAGAGATCGGATCAAAGCGATTAACTACGTAGCAACGAGTATGGCCGTCCGGAGAGAATTCGTCAGCAAAGCGTTTGCCGTTCTTGTCCACCCAGATAAATGACGGTGCCATCATCGTCACTTGCAGGGCGGCTTTGCAGCCCGGAAGTTCGGTTCCCAGCGGGCAAGAGTAAGCAGTCATATGCCACAATCTTGCGCCCATGGACTGAGCCATTCTCAGACCGTCCCCGGTGTTACCGGGGTTGCCTAAAGCGTGATAGTTTTCGCCTTGGGCATAGGTTCTCAAAGATTCCGGATCGAACTCATATCCGCCTGTTGTCAGAATCACGGCCTTGTTGGCTTTGATATTGATGTTCTTGCCGTTATTCTTGGCAACTGCACCGACAACCTGTCCGTCTTTCTGAATTAATTGAACGGCAGGCGTTTCGAGCATTACAGGGATGTTTCTCTTTTCTTCTACTGCGTAACGATAAAGATCGAATAAGCAGTCGCCGGAGCGTTTCTTACCGCGGACTCTGTATTTATCAATAACTTCCCAGCCAGGAAGATTCTGGAAGCCGGCATGACCGTAAACCCAAAGTTCTGTTCCTTCTTTGAGGCCGGTCATCCAGTCTTTGACTCCCATGATTTCCTTGCAGAAGGTGTTCAGCAGTTCATCATCTTTTTCAGAGTTCGCCAGATCGTAAGTGGCTGTCAGATACTTTAAGGCTGTAGGACCGTCCTGAGGAACCATGAAACCGCCAGAGGAAATAGCGGTATTGCCGCCGGGCTGGGCCATTTTTTCAATGATTAGAACTTTGGAGCCCTTATCATGAGCTTCAATTGCAGCGCAAGCACCTGCTCCGCCGTAGCCGATTACGAGCACATCGGTCTCTTTATCCCATTTTGTACCGGCGCCTGCTTGTTTAGCATGAGCAGCGGACATAAACGGAACAGCCGCAGAAGCAGCCAAACCGGAAAGAAGCGTACGTCTTTTTAACTGCATAACATTCTCCTTGAGAAATTAAGAATGAATATTTTTAAGGTACTTTTGCTTTGAACTCATGGCACTGATCGCAAACCAATCGAGAGGGTTTGTGACCTTGATGACATTCAATGCAATTTATTTGACCCATATGCGTATCGTGATAGTTGATATCTCCACCATCAGTCTGGGCTGCCAGTTTCTCATATGTGCCGCCGTGACACTTGAGGCAGTTATCCATTTGGATTTGACCGTTTGGTGTACCTTTACCATGACAAGCTTCACAGGGAACTTGTTTAGCGGCATGCCTATCGGCTAAATATTTAGGAGAATCAGCAGCGAAGGTAAGACAGGAGATCCCGGATAAAACAACCAAAATCGAAATAGCCTTCAGAATTTTCATATTTCAACCTTGAGTAGGTTTGAGAATTATTAGAGCTTTGTTCTATTTCTTAAGCTCACCTTAAGAGAAGTGTAATCCCCAATATTAGATATGTAAATAGCTAAGTAATCGACAAGATAGTTACAGTGCGTTGAGCAGACAGCTTCTGCGTTAGGTAAGCCTATTGGGTTAATAGCAGTTCCTTTTTAAGGGAGATTTTAGGAGTTAAAGATTCTTTTAGTTTAGGGGGTGTCTCCTTCCATTCCCTTTATTCTCTAACCAAAGGGAGAAAGCAGACAGATGCTCGTTACCTCTCAGAAGGACAAGGCGACCTAATTCAAAAGTCCAGAAGAGAATTATAGAAAGAAAGCATCACGAAGAGACAAGAAAACAGCGGAATTTCCAGCTTTTCATTCAGCTGAAATTCAGAACAATAGCTAAATAATCGAGTCCAGAATAATTAAAAAGGTAGCAAGGATAAAATTTACCTTTTTAACTCCCTCCTCCATACACTGTAAGCCTTACTCTGTGATGTAAAAATTATGCTTGAAAGAGATTCAACAAAGCTCCGGTCAGAACCTTCCTCCTTTCTTAATTGACAAGTCATAAGGAGAGACTATTAAATGGTAATTATCAAATACCGGTAATTTTTTCAATAACTCTATTCCAAAGCTGTTCTTTGCAACCTCTGGCTTCACGTTGGGATCATATATATCGACTTTTACCCCGTTTTGTTCCAACATGCTTTTTAAAGAAGGAACCTGAGTATTTCTTATATCCGGCACTTCCGGTTTGAAAGATAATCCATTGATAAGAACATAGCTTGAAGCGTAAGGGCGCTTTAATTTATTTAAGATCTTCCTGTAAAAATTGGCAACCGCCTCTTCATTTGTTTTTCTTGCCTGAGCAATTAACGGAAGATTAGCCGAAAACTTTCTAGCTTCATCGATTAAATAATAAGGATCCACCGGGACACAATGGCCACCTACCAAACCCGGATGATAATTATTGAAGTTCCATTTTGTAGAAGCAGATTTCAAAACGGAATCCATTGGGATACCCATCTCATCGAAACAAAATAGAAGTTCATTAAGAAGAGCGATATTGACATCTCTTTGGATGTTTTCGAGCAGCTTCGAAGCTTCCGCAACCTCCAGCGATTCAGCTTCATGAATAGACGGAACGATCTTTTCGTACAAACGAGATACAAATTTAAGGCTTTTGTCATCCAAACCGGAAACAACCTTGGCAACTTTACTTAGGGCATGACTTTGATCTCCGGGATTGATTCTTTCCGGAGAGTAAGCCAACAAAAAATCCTTACCAGCCTTTAATCCCGATCCTTTTTCCAAAATTGGCAAACAAACATTGCGAGTGCAACCGGGGGACACCGTAGATTCAAAAATCACACAATTACCCGGAGATAGTGATGAAGAAACCGTTTGAGCAGCGTCGATTAAACAAGACAAATCTGGCCGATCGTTCAGTACCGGAGTCGGGACGGCCACAATGAACACGTCGAATCCTTTCAGTTTTTGTTTATCAAAACTGAACACTGCCTCGGCCTCTCTCACTTCCTTCGCTGAATAATCGCCATTTCTATCAATGAAACTCCTCAATTCTTTGATTCGGGATTGGTCGATATCAAAACCAAGAACGGAAAAATGCTTAGACAATTCGATAATTAAGGGAAGTCCGACGTACCCGCAGCCTAGTACTGCAATTTTTAATTTTGTCAATTTATCCATACTACTTCACTGACTTTTCTTTGGAGCTTATGTACTCTTTTACTTCGCCGTCTGAAAGAAAATAACGATTCCCGGTCTTTTTACATTCTGCCCAGCCGTCTGAATCAAACTGCAGTTTCTCTCCATACCGACCTACCCAACCAAAATGAACTGCAGGATTTCCGGCAACCAACTCAAAATCTTTGATCGATTTAGTAACGACAGAACCTGCTCCTACCATTGCATATCTCCCAATTTCATTTCCGCAGAGAATGACCGCATTTGCTCCGATAGAAGCTCCTTTTTTAACCGTAGTTTTTAAAAACTGGTCCTTTCTGTTGACTTCGCTTCTAGGTGTCAAGATATTCGTAAAGACACAAGACGGTCCTAAAAAGACATCATCTTCAACAATTACGCCGGTAAAAAGGGACACGTTGTTTTGGATTTTTACGCGCTGCCCAATATTAACTTTCGGCGCAACATAAACGTTTTGTCCTAAAGTACATCCTTTACCAATACTTGAGCCTCCGGAAATATGACAAAAATGCCATATTGTGCAGCCCTCTCCAATCAAAGCGCCTTCATCAATAACCGCCGTAGGATGAGCTTGATATTTATTCATGATTTCTGAAAAATTCATTTAATGCGAGAATTACACGATCTTGCTCGGCCTTCTCCATAGAAGGAAAGAGAGGCAAGGACAAAACACAATGAGTTAGTTTCTCCGCATTGGTAAGAGAGGAGCCGCTGCGTATGCGAGATTGATAAGCTTTTTGCCAGTGCATCGCCAAAGGGTAATAAATTTGCGTGGAAATTCCTTTCTCCCACAAAAAGCTCTTTAACTGTTGCCTGAGCTGCGGCTTGACCTTAATCGTAAAAACGTTGGGAATGTTAAGAGGATTATGAGGAAAAGGCGGCAATTCAATCTCGGAAATCTCTCTTAGCTCCTCTTGATAACGTATAGCGATTTCCACCCGCTTTTCATTCGCATCTCTCAAATACTTCAAAGCATGCCGCAACACGACGGCCTGCAAGGTGTCCAAGCGCGAATTCAAACCAAGAATTTCATGAAGGTATTTATCGCGTTGTCCGTGATTCAAAATCATCCGAATCTTTTGTGTAAGTTGCACATCATCCGAATTAACGAAAACCGCACCTCCGTCTCCCCAGCAACCCAAATTTTTTGTGGGGAAAAATGAAGTACAGCCTAGCCTCCCAGCCGTTCCTGCCTTTCTGCGTGTTCCTTCAATTTCCACTTCGGCCCCTAAACATTGGGCTGCATCTTCAATAACAGGAAGCCCGTGTTGTTCGGCAAAGTGAAGGATGTCGTCCATCGATGCCGGCAATCCGAACAAGTGAATGGGCAGTATTGCTTTCGTCTTGGAAGTAACGGCGTCTTTCAGCAAACCAACTTCTATATTAAATGTCTGCCAGTTAACATCCACAAGAACGGGCTTCAAACCCAGCAAACACATCATTTCCACAGCAGCTGGATATCCGTACGCCGGCGTTATCACCTCATCGCCTTCGCGAAGATCCAGTGCCATCAAGCACGCAAGAAGAGCGTCGGTTCCGTTCCCGGTCGTTACCACGGAATGCGTCTGAAGTTCTAAGCAAAGCTCTTTTTCAAAGGCTGCCACTTCACAGCCTTTAATGAACCTACCCTCTGCAATGACTTGAGAAAGAGCGGATTGAAGTTCAGGCGGCACACCCTCTTTCACAACCTCAGGGCGAAATATAGGCACAACGTTACCCATTTCTTAGTGACTTACCCTTTCGTCCTTCGGATGCTCTCGCAAAGCGAGACGGCCGGGAATGCTTCCTGAAGCCCAAATCCTCTGCCCGCCAGAATTTCCTCGTAACTTTTTGTATGGAGATCTGTAAAACCATTTGTGAAATCAAACGGCTCTCCGTCAATCATCATTTGTCTCCAGGATCTTTGATCGGAATTTCTTACTTCCTGCGGCAAATCTTCCTGTCTAATGCTTAAACAAAATTCAATCTGCGCCAAAGGGCAATCCAAGGTTCCTTTAAGACACTCCGGATCATTTTCCTTGATTGAAAAAGATGTCGGATAACCAAATAATCGGATCAGCATATCGAAAAAATGGATTCCGATATTGCTTGCAATTCCTCCGCTTTTGCTTTCGTCAAACTTCCAACTCTTTTTGTACCAAGGCCCTCGCGACGTCACATAATTCAAAGAGACTTGAAGCTTTGATCTCTGCCTATCACCCGCAAATAAGTCTTCCACTCTTGTTTTCAGTTTTTGGATCTGAGGATGAAGACGAAGCTGAAGGATACAAAAGACTTTTTTGCCAGATTGCTTTTCTAGTTCCTGCAGCCGGAATAACTCATTGGAGGTCAGAACCAAAGGCTTCTCACATATCACGTTCATCCCATGGCTAAGCCCAAATGCAATATGAGAAAAATGGAGATAGTTAGGGGTACAAACCGAAAGGTAATTAATATCCGGCGCTTGTGATTTCTTTCTCTCTTTTATGTAATTTTCCAATTCGTTCTCAGAGAGAAAAAATTGGCAATGAGGAAATCGACGGTCCAACACACCAACACTATCTGATTTATCGCATGCGCAGCAGAGTTCGACGCCAACACTGTGAATCGCCTCTATATGACGAGGTGCAACAAAACCAGCAGCTCCCAATAATGCAAAGATAGGATTTTCCATGACTTAGTGATAAACACAAGATTGATACGGGTAAGTTAGAATTTCAAACAAATAGTATTATGCCAAGAGTAAGCATTATGATTCTGCTCCTTCCGACTTATTTTATCGAAAACCCCGAGCGTCCCTTGATCCAAAACAGAGAACGAAGCAACATAAAATCCTCGAAAAAATAATAGAATCTTTTTCATACCCCACTTGGATCGTCTACATAAACCCTCATCGTCTTCCAACCAGACAATGATACAAACCACTCAGTAGACTAGGAACAACAACATTCATCAAATCTCTGAAAGGAACACTTCATGACCGCTCAACAAGGAAATAAAGAGATCTCCATTTCCGTCATTGTGCCTGTACATAATGTTGAGGCCTATTTGAACGAATGTCTTTCGAGCCTCCTCATTCAATCGCTCGAGTCGGCGGAATTTATTGTCATCGATGACGGCAGCACGGACAAAAGCGGACAAATTTGCGATGAATTTGCGTCAAAAGATTCTCGCTTCAAAGTTATTCATCTAGAAAATAAGGGAACCCTCGCTGCCCGTAAAACAGCTTTTGCTGCTGCCAAAGGAAAATGGTGCGTCTGCCTAGACGGTGATGACAAGCTACCATTTAATCGAGTCCTTGAAATCGAGGTTGCATTAGCGAATAAATACGATGCTGATATCCTCCGTTTCGATATGGATGCTTTTGGCACCACTCCAGAAGAAATACAGGCTTACTTCAGATTCAGAAATCCATGGTACGGGATTATCAACACACCATACGAAATCATCAACGCCGTCTTCAGCCGGGGGACCATCGGCTGGGGAATGGCGGATAAAATATATCGCACATCCATTGTTAAAAGAACGCTACCATTCGTCAATGATACCTTTCTAATCTCCGGAACAGACTGCTATCAATTCTTTCTTATTTGTTATTTTTCGTCTACGCTCCAATCCATAAAAACCGAGCCGCTTTATAGCTATCGTATAGGGTGCGGGATTTCAACGAGTTCCCCTGATGCTAACAAAATTAATGAGCAATCGAAAATTCTTTTAATCCCAAGCTATCTTAGTCGCTTTCTTGAGTCGGAAAAACAAGAAGAAAAATACCAAAATGTTCTAAAGAGATTGACGGAACGATTACTTGATCAAGCCGTCACACGAGTTTCACGTCTCCCTATTGCAGACAGTGCAACCGGTTTCGATTCATTATTTGTAAACACAGACCTTCGGGACTTAGTTGTTGATTATCTAATTCAAAAATATTGGTCTTCTCCCGCCCTCTTATCCCAAAAAATCAAAGGGGCACGCTTCCTGGCGTCTCTTCCCAAAAAAATCAGAAAAATAGGGATTTTCTATCACAGGGTTTATGATGGAGGCGTCCAACGAGTAATCTCTCTCCAAATCCCTCAATTCTTAGAAATGGGATTCAAAGTAGTTCTTTTTACAGAAGAAATAAAAGAAGAACTTGAATATAACCTTCCCTCAACGACCGAGAGAGTGATTCTACCTTCCTCTTTTAAGCATGGCCGAGGTGCAAAATTGAGGAAATATTTAAAAGAACACAATGTTGATTTACTCATCCACCACGCAGCTCATTCTAACAACTTGTTTTTTGACGGATTGATCACAAAGTCTTTAGGAATACGCTTTTGTATTACTAGCCATGAAATCTGCACCCTCTTTTTGCTTGACAAGTGCAGTCACTTATCTCAATTTCCATTTTTTTATCATATTGCAGATGCCATGGCTGTACTAAACACAATGGACTTAAAGTTCTATTCTGCATTAGGAATCCCGACATTTTATATTCCTAATCCTATCCAATTTTTACCCTTCACTCCCAAAACAATTGAACCAAATGATGTAAAAAATCTCGTATGGATTGCTCGACTTGATCAATTTCAAAAAAATTATGTTGAAGCTTTAAAGATCTTTAAGCTAGTATGCGAAAAGATTGATGACGTGGTTTGTCACATCGTCGGACGTGGAGAAGCAGCTGATGTTGAGTACATAACTAATTACGTTAAAACCAACGGACTAGAAAATAAAATCATTTATGAAGGTTTTACAACTAATTTGCAAAAATTTCTTTCTACCGCGGATGTCCAACTCATTACTTCGAGCTTCGAATGTTTTCCTATGAACCTGATCGAAGCAAAGCAATACGGTATCCCTGTTGTTTTGTTTGAACTTCCTTATGTTGAACTCATAAAAGATCAAAAGGGAATAATCCCGGTCCCACAGCATTCCGTTAAAGAAGCAGCAGAAGCGATTATTGAGTTACTGCGCAATGATTCTAAACGAGAGGCTTTGTCGTTAGCATCGGAACAATCGTTAGACACATTCAAAAGAAGAGTTCCTTCTCATATACGGTCGTGGAAAGACATTATCGACAAATTAGAATTAAAAGAAATTACCCCCCCCCATAGCCGCCACGAACCCTTTGATCCTGATTGGTATAACTTTTGGCAAACAATTCTCTTTTTCCAATCAGAGAACAAACAAAATAAATCGGAGGTAATTAATTTATCAACGTACGATAGAAAAAAAATAGAACGATACGAAAATTGCTTATCATTTCTTTTAATATTTTTTCCGCCTCAGACTCTTCGCTACAACCTTATAAAAAAAGTAGCGAGAAAGATCTACAATTTCATAAAAAAATACGTTCGTAACAAATAAAATTTAGAACCTGTTAAACAACTGTCGCAGGATACGGTCTTTGAACAATATTCTCAGTTCCGCGGAACAGGTTCTGACTTTTTTAATTAGTCTCTCGGGGCAGCGATTTAGTTCGAGAGACCGTCTAGCCTTACGAACGCCGCTTCCTTAGCCTGTATCCGTGCTAATGCTCGAGGGGATTCTCCTTTCACTCTCTCAAATAGTAGAAACCAAGAGTTCTGTCAGCGATACCATCAGCGATGTATTTTTCGCCTAACCACTCGTACCAATCAACGCATGGCCTTTAACTGACTATGATCGTGGACAAGTTATCGGCACGACTTTTAGTAATTTCAAAGACGAGGCTTTGCTCCTGAGCAGTTAGAGTCCCCAGACCAAAGCCATCGATTGTGAGCAGGTCCGCTTCATTAATCTTCTTTAGCGCCTCAGATTTTTTCCCGAGTTTGATAGTTGTTTTTGGGCCT
>NZ_GL883714.1 GCF_000205025.1 Parasutterella excrementihominis YIT 11859
CTGCTTATTTCTTCTGTGTGAACATGTTCACACTCGAACTCTGTCTTCCGCACCTAAAAGTGCAGAACTCGGCCCGCAGACCTTACCAAATCAGGCTTTCTCAGTTTTATCTTTTCTAATCTTGTTGTAGTAGAGCAGATTTTAGAAACATTCGTCTGCTCTATTCCGTCCCGAAATTTGGAGCGATTAATTCGAATAGCAAAACTGCTTCGAAAAATAAAAATTCACTCTCGCTTACTGTTCTTTTTCTCTCAATAACAGCGATGTGTCTAATCGTTGTTGATTTTACTTATTTAGATTCCTTTGTTTAAAGTCCGTCTTCACTCTCAACTTTTTCTTAGAAAAACGGAACTATGTGAAAAAGACCACAGATGTGTAGCTCTTGTCTCTTATTTTCCTTCAAATCTCTGCTAATAATCATTGAAATCTTTCTCTCAGAAGTTTCAATATTATGTGGAAAAGACCACAACTCTTTTGTAGTGTGAACATGTTCACACGTCACATTTCAAACGCCGATTTTTGAATTTGTTAAGATACCGTCTGAAGATATCTACAAATTTAAGGAAGTCCCTATGGGGAAGGTCATAGCTTTTGCTAATCAAAAAGGCGGAGTCGGCAAATCAACATTAACGGTGCAAGCCGCTTTTTATTTACGTAAACATCGTAAAAAGAAAGTGCTGGTCATCGATATTGATTCGCAAGGAAATACGACAGAATCTTTGACACAAGGACAGCCGTACACCGCTACTTCGTCTGCGGCTCTTTTTGAACCGAATCTCGAAGAGCTCGGAATCTTTGATGACACCCCGTACGGCGTAGATTTAATCGGATCTGAACCGAACTCGAACGAAGGTTATGACATCGAAAGCCGTGAGTTGGATGTTATTCGTAACCCGGCTGCGAATATTCAGGCACTAAAAGACGCATACGACTATATCTTGGTTGACTGCCCGCCTTCTTTGGGCCGAAAACTCCTCGGCGGATTGGTCATGGCTGATTATGTCATCTGCCCGATCAAACTCTCAGGCTATGCGGTCGGAGGCGTCTCCGGCATGGTCAATACCATCCGTGCCGTGCAGCAGAATTTCAATCCCAGCCTGAAATTTTTAGGTGTTGTGGTTAATGAATACGATGATTCTGCTTCTGCTAAGAGCACACTGCAGTATCTCGTTTCTGAGACCAATTGCGATATCTTCAACTCCAAACTCAGACATCGCGCTCCGATTGATGCCGCTACAACAATGGGTATCCCCGTGGACGAAATCCGCAACGGCAAGCGATCCTACGAAGAACTTGAAGCCGTGTACAAAGAAATGCTGGCAAGAATTAAGAAAATCGGTTAACTATGAAAACTTTTAAAGTTACAAAAGCAAAGACTCAAACTTTTAAACCGACCAATATCAAAAGCTTGACCGAGTTTAACGGTGCGATTGCCGCGGGCGTCAATGGAAAGGTTTTAACAAAATTACCAGTAGAGTCAATTGAGGTCCGGCCTCAGGTGAGAACCGTTATTGAGAATATCGACGAGCTGGCTGAATCCATGAAATCCGGCCAGCTGATGCCGATTACAGTCATTAAAGGTGAAAACAATAAATACGTTGTCCTGCAGGGCGAACGCCGCTGGCTGGCGGCTAAGAAAGCCGGCTTGGAAACGGTAGAAGCTATTGTTGTTGATGCTCCTGTTTCTGATTCAGAAAGAATTTTCGGTCAGCTAACCGAGAACATCCAGCGCGACAATATGAAGCTTCAGGATTTGATCCAAAGCATTAGCCAGCTGATTCAGAACGGTTTTAACCAAACCGAAATTGCTGCTCGTTTGGGCAAAGACAGAACTTATATTTCTCGTATTGCCGCATTAGCTTCTTCTAAGAAAGAAGTTCTTAAATTGATTGTCGATTGCGCTGTTAACGATGCCCAGACAGCACAGATCCTGAACAATATCTGTGAAAAAAGCACCAACATCGCTAAAGATCTGGAAGCTTGCAAAGACAAAGACGGCCTAATTAGCCGCGGTTCTGCACAAGCTGTATTGGACAGACTCCAGAAAATCGTTCCGCAGAAACCCAAAAAAGTCGTTGCGTTTGAGGATCGTCTTAAAAAGAAAGACTTTCCTAGAGGTTATCGCCGTGTGCCCGCCGGTAAAGCCTTGGGTATTCAAGTTGAATTTTTAGATGAGGCAGGTGAGAAAGTTTCCGGCAATCTTCTTCCGCGATTACTTTCTGATCGTCACGACGAAGTCTGCGTCTTACGTGAAGACAACAAAACCGTCGTAGCAGTGCCTGTGGACAAAATTAGGATCAGGATGATTGACGAGTTGGCATAGATCAAACGTTCTTGATATGAGAAAAAGACCACAAAATCATTTGATGATTTGTGGTCTTTTTCTCATTTTTCCAGTCCTAATTTTTTCGCGTAGAAGTAGGTCAGAAAAGCGCCAAGTCCAAGTACAGCCACTGATACAACTAGCGCTAGAGAAACGCCTCCCAGCTTCATGAGGATAGGAAAACTAAAGACAGCGATCACAGCGCCAAACTTCCCGAAGAACGCAGCGTAGCCCGCCCCCTCTGCTTTAATATCTAACGGAAAGACTAATGACGGAATGATGAACGTCGTAAGATTTGGGCCGGCGTTAAGAGCCAGTTCAAACAGAACAAACGCTGCAATTGAAATAGCGGCAGGCCATTTGAATAAATAGCAGAGCAGCAGAAGTAGAACAGCCGCGGCGGCGAGCAGGAATCCGTAAAACTGTTGTTTGACGGTCGAAACTTTATGAAGAATAAAAAGACCGGCTATAAATCCGATGAGAATGAACCAGCTGATAATAAACGTGAGATTCACCGAGTTCATTACGGATCCTAAAGGACCCAGTTTAGAAGTATCAAAACCGGAAATGCCGAGACTCATAATCAGTATCGGGAGAAAGATGCCGATTCCATATACTCCGAGCCCTGAACATCCCCAAGGCACACCGGAAAAAATCACTTTCTGAAGGGTTTCTCCTTTAAACAGATCTACTTTAGCGCCGTTAGAAGAAGAAGTTTTTTCCAAATAGGACGGTGGAATCTCTACATCAGGTCCAAGCATTGCCTTAACAACCTGTCTGGCTTCGTCAAACTTCCCTTTTGCAATAAGAAAGCCGGGACTTTTAAAGAAGAATAATCGGCTGATGATCATTAAAAATGAGAGAAAGACCACAAATAAGAAGATCTGTCTCCAAATTTCTGCAGTCCACTCGATCGAACAGAGAACGAGGAAACCTCCACCAGCTGACAAGTTTCCGAGAGCAGAAAATGATTTGGTGATACCGACCATCGTTTCCTGCCAGCGTTTCGGCATGACTTCATCAACATAGTCGGAATCCAATGCAAAATCGCCTCCGATGCCGAATCCCATGACAAACAGCGAGTGAATCAGCAGATCAATGCTTCCTGTCACGTAGACCACAAGCGCACCGATAAAAACAAGGATGGAACTTAGTCTAAGAAACGGAAGGTATCCGTCCTTATCGGCGAGTTTTCCAATAACAAAGGACCCAACCATGATGCCGATCAGTTCCATACTGGCAATCAGGCCCTGTGTTACCGAATCCAGCTCATGATGCTGAACGATGGCGAGAAGAGGAATTAAGACGCCGGAAAGCGTTGCAACAGCGGCTCCTAGGAACTGCCCCATCGCTGTTGTAATCAAAACCCGAAAATGCCCGAATCTCAGAGGCATCGTATCCAAATAAACCATTTTTAGTCCTTGTTTTTTCTTCAAGGATACGAGGAAGAGAGCAGAAACAAGAAAGAATGCGGCCGTTTAGAGACGCAACAGTTTAAACAATGTGAAAAAGACCACAATATCTTTCAGAAAACCGTGACTCCTAAAAACCAAAACAGCCGAGCGGCTGTTTCGTAGAGGTTTTAATTTGTGGTCTTTTTCACATTTTTCTTAACCGCTGATAAAGGTTTGAACCCGAGGTCATGTAAATAGACTCTCGCTTCATACACAAACTTGGGATCGGCCAAACGGTTTTCGATCCAGCGTTTCCAAGACTCTTGAGAGTACCCTTCACGTCCGGCAGCATTGATGAACTCGCCGGCAAAGCGGTTGCCTACGCCGCCGTCGTTGTGACGGCTAAGGAGAGAAGCAAAGTAATTTCTCTGACTGTCCGACAAAGTCAGGTTCTGCCAATCCTCATCGGTATAGCCCACAAGATCTCTAACATCCGGCACATCCTCCGGCGGAACCGACTGAGTTCTTTCTACAAGAATATTGGGACGGTTCTTAACGGAAAAGATAATATGAGTAAATTTTCTACCGGTTCGGACGAACTCGCACTCCACATGGAAGTCAATTTTGGTCGCCTCATTAATTTTGGCAGCGCACTCTCTGACAATTCGAGCGACGTCGCCGTTTAATTTTTTTTGAGGAATGTTAAGAATGTCTTTAAGCTCGGTAATCGTCATCTTCTTGACCTGGCCGCGCCAGCGCACACACAGCTCGAAGAATCGTAATGTCGAAACACTCTTCAATTCGGAAATCTGTTTAATCGGATAGCGAATGAAGTTGCTTCGGATACGCGTCAAAAAGGGGAGGACCTCCTGGGAGAACGTCAGACCGATCATGCCGCTTCGATAAGAGACCTTAGAAATCCAACGGAACTCATCTCGTTCTTTACCGTTGGATCCGAAGGTGCGGATAACGCTTCTGTTGTAAAGCGTATTGACTGCGTTCTGGAGGTATTTATAGGCCTTAGAACGTTCGCTGCCGATCTCTCTTAACTCTTTGGCTGAAACCCAATAACTTGCATCCCCTCTGACCTCCGGATTCATCGAATCGATCTTACTGATCGCAACTAAGATGATTCGAAGCTCATTTAAGGTGAGGTTGGTTTTCGCCGTCAGCAGGTCGTTTGATTTAACAACGACCGCATTGGTATTCCATAAAGAATTCTTTTTCCCGGCTTTAGGGCTGTCAGACCAATCATCATCGTCTGTGAGGAGTTCAAACTCCTGTTGTTGATTTTCGCTGACCATTAATACCCTCCGATCCGGCTCATTCTGACATTTCGATAGTTGATTCTCTCACACTTCCTCTTCCAAAAGGAAAAAGAATCGGAACACTGTGGTCTTTTTTACATAATATTGTGGTCTTTTTCACATAAATCCTTCTGCATATGTGGTAAAAATCACATATTAAGTCGCCTTTTTCACAGAAAAAAAAAGCCTATTTGTGGTCAAATTCTCATATTTTGTGGTCTTTTATACATTTTTACGTCTATAACTTTTTGATTTAAAAGTGAAAATAGAGGGCCTTAAAAAATAAAAAGATTAATATAAAAATATAAAAAAGGCCTACGACTAAAAGACACACCCAATGAAAAAGGCTTCAAAAAATTTTAAAGCGACGCAAACAGCTCAGTTTGGATGGAACAAATCAGCAAGCCTCTGTCATAGAAGGTTTTGAAAGAGAGAACCAGTCAGATCACACCGACAGCATCCCACAAAAGTTTCGCAAAATAGAAATTTAGGAGCGATACAACGTGAAGAAAATCAAAAAGTAGGAAAGAGAGGGAATTAAGTCATCGAAAGACGAAGCAGAGAAGGCCAGCTTAAAAATATGAGAAAAAGACCACAATTTCACCGCCTGAAAGTTAGCTTAGGCCGCAGAAATTACATTGCATAGCAGTTATGAGTGTCAGAATAAAAATAGTTCCGGCTAATTTTTGAAAAACCCAAGGCTATCAGGGCTTTTTATTAAATTCAAAAATAAAAAAATCCGTCTCTTAATTTGCTATTTATCCCATATTTTTGTTATTTTTTCTAACAATTATCAGTTTACGGGCCTAGATCGAAGCCCTCCAAGATTTAGATGTTCATTGAACACGTCGGTCTAGGCTCTTTTTTCTTCTCATTGATTCCAAGCGTTTAATTCTTCAAAGCATTGGATCTCGCCTTTGAAAATCGTAGAAAAAACTTCTAGGCGTCCGTTCCTATGCTTTGCCAAATCCATGTAAATTGTTCTGGAGTCTCCTTGCTCCTGCCCGAATTTGGCCTTGGAATAAAGCAGGAGCACCATATCGGCATCCTGTTCAATGGAACCGGATTCTCTTAAGTCGGAAAGAAGTGGCGTATGGTTAGGCCGGTTTTCGACCTGACGGTTAAGCTGGGATAAAAGAAGGACCGGAGCATTGAGTTCTTTGGCCAGCAGCTTTAGGCCCCGAGAAAGAACACCGATCTGTATGGAGCGAAGATCCGCAGAAGCGTTCTCGTCTTCTTGTTCTAGCAGCTGGAGATAGTCAACTACAACCAATCCGATATTTCCAACCTGCGCAGCGAGCTGGCGAAGCTTCGTCTTAATGCGCATAAGCGTCAGCTCGCTTGAGCTGTCAACGAATATCGGTGCTTTAGACAGCACTTCTTGAGCTTGATAAATTCTGCTCCATTGAGTATCTGTCATTTGGGCGCCGTCGATACTTTCCATTTCAACTTCGCTCTCAGAGCTCAGCATTCTTTTGAGAACTTCGTTCTTTGTCATTTCCAGCGCGAAGATCGCAACCGGTTTTTTCTGACGAACGGCAGTGCGGCGTGCGACCTGAAGCGCGAAGGCCGTTTTGCCGATGCCGGGACGCGCAGCAATGACAACCAATTGTCCGGGTCTAAAGCCTCTTGTCACGTCGTCAAGCTGCTCGATTCCGCTTTCGCAGCCGCGGATTTCTGTCGGAGAGTCTGCAATTGAACGCATTTCGTCAATGACGCCGTCCAAAATAGAGCCGGAAGACTCAAAAGAAGAAGCATCTTTATTTTTGCCAAGTCCCATTTTTAAGAACTCGCTTTGCACGCGGTCGAGCAAGTCTTCGGAAGAAGCCCCTCTGTCTGAATTGACCTCAGCTTCTAATTGAGCTAGTTTGGAAATGAGGTTGCGTTTGAGTGCCTTATCTTTGACGATTCTTGCATATTCGCTGAGGTTAGCTGCGCTGGCGTAGCTTTCCGTCAAACGATTGAGGTACTCCAATCCGCCTGTCTCTTTCTCATTCCCGATCTCTCTCAATAAATCTGAAACCGTGAGAACATCAGCCGGCTTGCCTTGAGACGCCAAAGAGAATATCGCCTGATAAATCAGTCGATTGGCATAGTTGTAAAAGTCACTGGGCTCTAAAGGGGGCTCGATTAGATGGAAAGATTCAGGATTCGCTAAAAGCGCACCTAAAAGGGCATGCTCGGCTTCTGGAGAATGAGGCGGGAGCGGTAAAGAATCAATGATGGGAGCAGACATAAACCACCTATAAAAGTTTCTCCCATTTTAGATAGTTAGGTATAAAGCTCAAAAAAGTCGGAAGTAAAAAAGTTAAAAATGAGAAAAAGACCACAATTATTTTTGGCTCGCCGGAGCATTAAGGAAGTCGGTAACTCTTTTATCTAACGGCTGGAGTCGGGGAAAAAGGTATTTTTGATATCCGGATTGAAGGACTTTTTCCCAAATAAGATCCAAAATCGCGCAAATAAAAAATACGATTGTGATTACTGCAAGTGCATAGAGGATGAACCAAGAGGAACCCAAATATTCCGGCACGTGGAATACTTTGCTCCAGAGCCATGGGTAAACAATCGGATTCTCATGAATGAGGTAGACACCGAACATCGCTGCAGCAAATTTGTTGATCCAAGGCTTGTAGCCGATCTGCATCTGTTTGAAGAACACAAAAAGCGAGAGGGCACAAATTAAAGAGAAGACGCTATACAAGTTTGCGAAGGTGAACCAATCAATGTAACCGATGAAAGTCCCGACGCGATTGTTCCAATCGGCAAGAGCGATGATGATGGCAATAATGCCCCAGCTCGCTCCGCAAACCGACAAACACAGGGATTGGGAGAAGATTTTCCTTTCTAGATAATCTCTGAGAAACGCGCCCCAAGAAAAGAGATACACAAACCAAAAAAGCGTTGAACCGTAATATTCAGGTTTAGTCGTTAGAGTTGGAATGACGGACCAGAAAAATCCGAAAATCAATAAGAATGTGAACAGCTTCCGTTGTCCCAGCGCCTTTATTCCTATGGTAATAAACGGAGAAAGCAGGATAAGAAGGAAATAGGCAGAAACAAACCAATAGAAATCATTCCGGATGGGAAAAAAACAACTGATCAAAGAACTCCAGTTGAAGGGATGTAAGCCAAGAGCGCAAAAGAGCAGGAAAAAGACAATTACGTAGGAGAATGTCTTTATCCAAAGGTAGATGAGGCTGGAAAATTTACTGAACTTTTTAGCGAGGAAATATCCGGTAATTAAGACGAATAAATTAACGCCGATTTTGCCTCCAGTGGAAAGCAGCTGATCCAAGTAAAAATTAAAAGAGAGAGGCGCGGAGCCGCTCCAAATCGGTACACCGCCGTGCACGGAAAAGTGATGCATCACAATGAGGTACATTGCCAAAATTCGAGAGAGCTCGAGATTGGATTGTCTTGGTGCCTTTTTCACATATTTGGCGTCAGTCATTGCTTATCTCATTGAGTAAGGAACTCGAAGAGACAGTATAAATAAGGCCAGAGAAAACCGTCTAAACGATTTATCGCAATAGGATCAGAATGCAGTTAACGCCTTGCAAGAGATCTCTCAGAAGTGTTTTTTGGCCGAGGCGCATAGGACTAAAAAATTGTGGTCTTTTTCACATAATAGAGAATGAAAATGTGCAGGAATTTAGTTGGTTGAGCTCAATGCTCCGGCAGTCGCTGAACGGATAAGGATTTTTAGCGTGACTGTGCTCTAAAGCTTTCTTCTCCAACTCTAAACAATGAGAAAAAGACCACAATCTACGGAGGAGAAACTTTGGAATATGTGTAAAAGACCACAAAAAATTAGTTATTGCTTCTTTGAAAGGGCGAGATAGGCAGCAACATGAAATCGCTATCGTTATTTAGGCGGAAGAGTCCTCAGAGGTGGAAAAATCGGGAAAAAAATGTGGTCTTTTTTACATAGAAAAAGAAAAAAGGAGAATGAATAAGTGGAAAAGACCACAAGGCAAGACAGCAGAATGGCAATTCGCAAGAACTGTGGTCAAAACTACATTTTTGTCGTCTTGCATTTCAATTTGTTCGGTTTGGCAAAACAGGCAACTTCTCGGACTCACCTAAATAAAGCGCCGGATTGCTAAACTTTTGGTTTCTAGGACTACAAGAATGCTGAAAATTCTCAAAGGTGTCTTCCTGGCAGCATTTGCAGGCTGCTGCTGGGGAAGTATGGCCGTGGCTGCCCAATATCTTTTTACTAACTGCGGTTTTGAAGCCCGTCACCTTACAACGCTTCGCTTAATCGGAGCCGGGGTTCTGTTATTGGTGCTTCAAGCTGCTTTCGGAGGATTTCAAAGTATTCTGAAACCGTTCAAAGAAAAGCGAAATATCCGTGACGTTTTGATCTACGGTGTCGGCGTTCTTTTAATTCAATACACGTTCTTCCTTGCGATTGAGCAGAGTAATGCCGGAACCGCAGCTATTATGGTTGGTGTCGGTCCGCTTTTTATCATCGGATATTTGGCGATCTGCAAACATCGAAAACCTGTCCCCAAAGAATTCTTTTGTCTCTTTCTGGCTATAAGCGGAGTTTCTTTGGTCGTTACCAAAGGAAATTTCGAGTCTCTGGATTTTGTTTCTACCGGAGCATTTTGGGGCTTGCTGTCATCCGCTTTCGGGGCTTTTTGCACTGTACAGCCTAAAAACGTTATCTCTCGTGTCGGAGTTTCTAATGTTGTGGGCTGGGGAATGGTTGTCGGCGGATCGATTGCTTGTCTCTTCACTAATCCCTTTGCAATGGATGTTCATTGGACTTTGCCCTCTGTTCTTTGTTATTTCCAAATAATTGCTTTCGGAACGGTTGCGGCATTCTGGTGCTATCTCAAAAGTACTGAGTACGTTATTCCGTCAATCACAGCTATCCTCGGTTCCTTTGAACCCTTATCCGCAGTTGCCCTGTCGGTGATTATTCTGGGGGCTACGTTCAATTCATATGAACTGCTCGGCGCAACAGCTATTCTTGCCAACATGCTTATTCTTGCGTGGCCGTCTAAAGATACGGAATCATTAACTGCAAACTGATGTTGTATAAAGCACACAACAATTAGAAACATTTGTAAGACGTGCTC
>NZ_GL883715.1 GCF_000205025.1 Parasutterella excrementihominis YIT 11859
AGCGTAGGAGGTCTGCAGGCAAATCCGCAGACGCATCTCCAAGGCAAAGACACGTGCCGCCACGGCGGCGAAGTGATCGGAAGTGCTTCCAAGAAAAGCCTCTAAGCACCAGTCTGATGCGGACCGTACCGCAAACCGACACTGGTGGGCGAGCTGAATATGCTCAGGCGCTTGAGAGAACTCGGGAGAAGGAACTCGGCAAATTGACACCGTAACTTCGGAAGAAGGTGTGCCGTAGTACCGTGAGAGGAGAGACACCTTGAGCGGGAAACGGTCTCAGAGAATAGGTGGCTGCGACTGTTTATTAAAAACACAGCACTCTGCAAAGTCGAAAGACGACGTATAGGGTGTGATGCCTGCCCGGTGCTGGAAGATTAATTGATGGGGTGAGAGCCCTTGATCGAAGTCCCAGTAAACGGCGGCCGTAACTATAACGGTCCTAAGGTAGCGAAATTCCTTGTCGGGTAAGTTCCGACCTGCACGAATGGCATAACGATGGCCACACTGTCTCCTCCCGAGACTCAGTGAAGTTGAAATGTTTGTGATGATGCAATCTACCCGCGGCTAGACGGAAAGACCCCATGAACCTTTACTGCAGCTTTGCATTGAACTGTGAACCGATTTGTGTAGGATAGGTGGGAGGCAGAGAAGAGGCCACGCCAGTGGTCTTGGAGCCGACCTTGAAATACCACCCTGATTTGTTTGCGGTTCTAACCACGGACAGTGATCCTGTCTTGGGACCGTGCATGGTAGGCAGTTTGACTGGGGCGGTCTCCTCCTAAAGGGTAACGGAGGAGTACGAAGGTACGCTAGGTACGGTCGGAAATCGTGCTGATAGTGCAATGGCAAAAGCGTGCTTGACTGCGAGAGCAACAACTCGAGCAGATGCGAAAGCAGGTCATAGTGATCCGGTGGCTCTGAATGGAAGGGCCATCGCTCAACGGATAAAAGGTACTCTGGGGATAACAGGCTGATACCGCCCAAGAGTTCATATCGACGGCGGTGTTTGGCACCTCGATGTCGGCTCATCTCATCCTGGGGCTGTAGTCGGTCCCAAGGGTATGGCTGTTCGCCATTTAAAGAGGTACGTGAGCTGGGTTTAAAACGTCGTGAGACAGTTTGGTCCCTATCTGCCGTGGGCGTTGGAAGATTGACGGGGGCTGCTCCTAGTACGAGAGGACCGGAGTGGACGCACCTCTGGTGTACCGGTTGTCACGCCAGTGGCATTGCCGGGTAGCTAAGTGCGGAAGAGATAACCGCTGAAAGCATCTAAGCGGGAAACTTGCCTGAAGATGAGTCTTCCCGGAGGTTGAACCTCCCTCAAGAGTCGTCCGAGACCAGGACGTCGATAGGTCAGGTGTGTAAGCGCTGTAAGGCGTTGAGCTAACTGATACTAATTGCTCGTGAGGCTTGATCCTATAACCGTGTTGCTTGTGACCGGTGTGCGTTGTAGGTTGGAAGCGAAGAGAGAGATCAAAGAGACTCGAAAGTAAAGAGAGTCACGAAAGTAGAAAAGATTGTTCCGAATTGACC
>NZ_GL883716.1 GCF_000205025.1 Parasutterella excrementihominis YIT 11859
CCCGTTTTCAATACCTGAGCTAGTTTAAAAAACCTCGCGAGCCCCCGTGGGCTCTCTTTTTTGCCAAAAAATATTTTCTTAACTTATGTATTATTTGTAGTATAATAAGTCTGTGATTAGCCTAGGAGGAGCTATGCACTACAGACTTGGATTTAGTTCAAAACTGGAAAACTCCAGCGTCTACATTGAGTGCTCCGTTCGGAAACCCGGAGTCAATCATCCTATCCGTGAGATCGTTAAGCGGTTTGGCAAAAAGAAGGATCTCTTGGCTCAAGATCCTCTTGCTCTTGAGAAGATTCAGCGGGAAGTCGATGAAATGAATCGAAACTGCAAAGGCAGACAGCTGGTCTCGTCCCCAGCATCTCTGGAAAGCCTTAGTTCCGATTTATCCACGCTATTAGAAAGGCAAAGTTTAGATAAACAGGCCGTTTTTGAAACCCGAAGTGCCGGCTGCCTCATTCTTCAGCGTCTGTATGACCAATTGAAATTCGATGCGAAGTTTGACTACATCAAAAAGTGTTCCGAGTTCCAGTACGATCTGGCAAAGATTGCGAAAGACTTGATCCTGCTCAGAATCCTAAATCCGGCTTCCAAACGCCGTTCCTCTATCGAAGGACCTCGTCACTATCTCGGAGTCGAGCTGAATAATCTTGATCATATTTACAAATCGCTGGATGTACTGAGTAAACACAAGACCGACATCATTCGCTATTGGAATCGGCAAATCGGTAAAGAAGTCCCTGAGCGGGACACCTCAGTTTGTCTCTATGACATCACGACTTATGCCTTTGAAAGTACGAACGCCGATGATCTCAGAGACTTCGGCTACTCCAAAGACAAAAAATTTAATGAAGTCCAAGTGGTCATGGCTTTAGCCACTGACAAAGACGGACTTCCTTTGGACTACGGTTTATACAAGGGTAATCAGGGCGAAGGCGCGACAATGGTGCCCTTTGTCGATGAGTTAAAGAAAAAATTTAACATTAAAAGTTTTACTGTCGTTGCCGACCGCGGCCTCAACAGCAAAGGAAACATCGATTCCTTGGTGAAGCTGGGGGACAACTACGTTTTATCTTCCAAGATCCGAGGAGCGAGCGATGACATCAAAGCTCAGGTGCTTTCTGAGGAAGGAAGAATTTCTATGAATAAAGTCACGGACGATGGTGAAATCATAGATTACGGCTGGTACAAGGAAATCCATACCGACGGCCCGATCAAATACGATACTCCGGAGTACGCCTTTGAAGAGGCTAACGAGGAGAAGACAAAAGATCTGGAAGCCAAGCTGAAGCATGTGAAAACAGCCTCAGGCAAAACCGTAAAGAGCAAGCTGAAACGTCGATACATCATTACTTGGACCGCATCCCGTGCCAGGAAAGATAAGAAAGACAGGGAGCGATTAATCAGAAAAGCCAAGGCCCTGGTTGATAGCCCGAGTGACATCAAGGCCGGCTTTAAAAGAGGCGGCAGAAGCTACGTTGTTGTAGATATGGACCCCGAGTCTGCCCGAATAGACGATGCTCTAATTGCAGAGCAATCCAAGTTCGACGGCATTCACGTTGTTGAAACTTCACTGGATGCTCCGGCATTAGAAGTGGTGAAAATCTACAAAAATTTATGGAAGATTGAAGACAGCTTCAGACATCTGAAGAGCAGCTTCAGAGCTCGTCCTGTCTACGTTCGGCTGGAAAATCACGTCCGAGGTCACTTCTTAATTTGCTTCCTTGCTCTGTGTCTGCATCGCTTCTTGGAATACAGGCTAAAGAGGGAAAACAAGAAAGCTACCACCGACCAAATCATCGACGGCTTGAACAATGCTCTGATTGCACTGATCAGTCCGGCCAAAGGTATAGAGCTTTACGGCACGAGCGGATTTAATACCGTAGTCAAGGACATTATGAGTGTCGTAGGCCTAACGCCTCCTCTAACTTATGAGGAGGCAGGATCGTTAAAGAAGAAGATGAGGCAGTATCGCTCTGTCCGAGACTTGTTCGGCTCTACTACAACGAGTTAAGAAATTAAAAAATAGAAGACTCTAGATCTGGCGGGGGCTCAAGGCCTCCGCTTTATCATTCTGGTATTGAAAACGGG
>NZ_GL883717.1 GCF_000205025.1 Parasutterella excrementihominis YIT 11859
AACAACCGGGACTTCCAACACCCGGATGATCTTCCATGCTCCGTCCCCCCATCGCATCTGACGCAGGTTCAGGAATATTAACCTGATTCCCATCGGCTACGCCTTTCGGCCTGACCTTAGGAGCCGACTCACCCTGCTCCGATGAACGTAGAGCAGGAATCCTTGGGCTTACGGCGAGCAGGCTTTTCACCTGCTTTAACGTTACTCATGTCAGCATTCGCACTTCTGATATCTCCAGCAGTCCTCTCGAACCGCCTTCGCAGACTTACAGAACGCTCCCCTACCACGCACTGGATAACCAGTGCATCCGCGGCTTCGGTTAACAGCTTAGCCCCGTTACATCTTCCGCGCAGAAGGACTCGACCAGTGAGCTATTACGCTTTCTTTGAAGGATGGCTGCTTCTAAGCCAACTTCCTGGTTGTCACGGCCTTTCCACTTCGTTTTCCACTTAGCTGTTATTTGGGACCTTAGCCGGCGGTCTGGGTTGTTTCCCTTTTGAGTCCGGACGTTAGCACCCGGTGCTCTGTCTCCCGTGCTTACGCTTCCAGGTATTCGGAGTTTGCCTTGGTTTGGTAAGACTCCATGTCCCCCTAGCCAAAACAGTGCTCTACCCCCTGGAGCGACACACGAGGCACTACCTCAATAGTTTTCGGGGAGAACCAGCTATCTCCAGATTTGTTTGGCCTTTCACCCCTATCCACAGCTCATCCGCTAATTTTGCAACACTAGTCGGTTCGGTCCTCCAGTGTGTGTTACCACACCTTCAACCTGGCCATGGATAGCTCATCTGGTTTCGGGTCTACACCCTGCGACTGAACGCTCATTTCGAACTCGCTTTCGCTGCGCCTCCCCTATTCGGTTAAGCTCGCCACAGAATGTAAGTCGCTGACCCATTATGCAAAAGGTACGCAGTCACCTCTGACGAGGCTCCTACTGTTTGTATGCATGCGGTTTCAGGTTCTATTTCACTCCCCTCCCGGGGTTCTTTTCGCCTTTCCCTCACGGTACTGGTTCACTATCGGTCGATCACGAGTATTTAGCCTTGGAGGATGGTCCCCCCGTCTTCGAACAGGATTCCACGTGTCCCGCTCTACTTCTCGCTTCCTTAGTACCGTACCAACTCTTTCGCCTACGGGGCTATCACCCACTATAGCAGGCCTTTCCAGGACCTTTCGGCTAAAGTTCGTACTATCAAAAGCTGGGCTCCTCCGGGTTCGCTCGCCGCTACTGCCGGAATCTCGGTTGATTTCTTTTCCTGAGGATACTTAGATGTTTCAGTTCTCCTCGTTCGCCTCCGTAACCTATGTATTCAGCTACGGATACACCTTGCGGTGTGGGTTCCCCCATTCAGATATCTGCGGATCAAAGCTCGTTTGCCAGCTCCCCGCAGCTTTTCGCAGGCTGCCGCGTCTTTCTTCGCCTGTGATCGCCAAGGCATCCGCCACATGCACTTAGTCACTTGATCCTATAACCCTGCCGCCTATTGCCCGGCCGGGTCACAAGCAACTCTCGTTCTCATGCCATATGCTTGTATGTCTTTGCTTGAGAAATCTCAAAGTTTCTCTCTTTGTAAAGATTTCTTATCACTACCCGTTCTCGCTGACTCTCATCAAATCAGCTTAAACGTTAGATTGATTATTCCGAATTGTTAAAGAAC
>NZ_GL883718.1 GCF_000205025.1 Parasutterella excrementihominis YIT 11859
CTTAGTTGTAGACGATTGTGCTCGAACTGTAAGTTAAATCTTTAGCTCCCTTTGGACAATGAGCATTTCGCGACCCCCGCTATTTTTGGGTTATAAGGTTTGCTACTGATAAGAATAGCTCTAACGATCCGTAAAAGCTTTGCGGCAACGGCGCATACTAGTTTTCCCCACGGCATTTTTTCTTTTTGCTTCTTCAAAATCCACTTCGTTAACTGTTTGGATTTTAATTTTCCACAAGTGGCCAAGCGGATCACACATCCAGCCCCTTGCACCATTAAAGACCTCATTGTCCTGTCTCCACGATGGGTGATTTTTCCTTTTCTCTCATTGTGCCCTGTGGCAATGCTTCTTGGTACCAAGCCATAATAGGCAGGAAAATCTTTGGGATTTTTAAATCTCTTGATGTCTCCAATCGTTGCACGAAGTCTGCAACTGCAGATTGTTCCCAGTCCCGGAATCGTTTGAATTAGCTGGCAAACTTTATCGTTCTTAGCCAACACCTCAAGAGTTTTGGTGATTTTATTCAAGACCTTTTGAGTCGTTTGTGCGTGTGTGACCATGTCAACGAGACTTTCCCTCAGTTCCTCCGGAAAAGCTGCGTGATTTTCAATCAGATCTTTCAATTGAGCTTTCCCGCTGATTCCTTTCGATATATTCAATCCCCAGGCTTGGCAAATCCCTTTTAAAGACACAATGGTCTGTCTATATTGTTTGATATATTGTTCCCGCAGCGTTGTTAAGCTCGCGTACTTTTGTTGCTCTATATCTTTGGCTTTGATTGTCCTCAGCTGTTTATCTTGGGCTAGAAAAGCCAGAGCTTGAGCATCATTCAAATCAGTTTTTTGGCCTGAATAATGATTTTCAACGTAGTTCTGTACATTCTTGCCGCCGATAAC
>NZ_GL883719.1 GCF_000205025.1 Parasutterella excrementihominis YIT 11859
GAGAATGCTCATGCCGAGCACACCAAAAAAGGCTGCCACTTGGACAGCCTTTCGAGAATTTGTGGTCGGGGCGGCGGGATTCGAACTCGCGACCCCTTGCACCCCATGCAAGTGCGCTACCAGGCTGCGCTACGCCCCGACTCAAGAACCGTGATATTACACGATTTTTTTTAATTGTGCAAAAACTCTTCGATTTTTTCTAAGTTATAGACGACAGAATCAAATTCTTCCCAATCGATTTCCGCCTGAGAAAAGGTCCCGGCTCCTTCAAAACCAGGGAAAGAAGTCTCCGGAAGCTGTGGTGCAGATGCACCGGCTTTTGCTTCTCTGTCTTCTTTATTCAAAATTTCTCTTGCCGCATCAATACGATAGCCGTCTCCGTAGAGAAGCTCCCGTATTCTGCGGGCAATCAAAATATCTTTTGCGCGGTAAGCACGCTGGCTTCCGCGCTTCATCGGTCTGAGCTGAGAAAATTCTTTTTCCCAAAACCTCAGGACATAATCTTTTACACCACAAAGTGCGCTCGCTTCCCGAATCGGAAAATACCTTTTCGAAGGTATCGGCGGCAATTCAGGAAGCTTTTTCTTTCTAGGCATCCGCTATCAAGCCTTTTGGCGGAGGTTGTAATCGATAAAGTCCGTCAGTTTCTTGGAAGGATGGAAGTAGACATCCAAACGGGTCGGAGCGTCAAACCATTCCTTGGCCTCCGGATCAAAGAACATTTTATAGGCTCTTCCGCAGATTTCAAACCTGCCGAGTGTCGTGAGTTTTACTTCCTCTCCGGTTGCCAAAACATCCGAAATGGTCTGGAAAAACTGAGTCACAAAAACTCGAGACATCTCGCGGCTGAAGCCGAGCTCTTCGAAGAGAACTTCTTCGAGCGTGCTGCGGTTCATTGTGTTCTTATCCCCAAGCAACTCTTTGACGAGTTCAAAATTGTCAGGACCAATGTTTGCCATGACTTCCCCTTAATCTCTCAAGACTGCACCCTCTTTAGCGAGGGCTTCTACCACAGCGGCGACGGCCTCATCAGCCTCTTCTTCAGAAAGCTGAGCATCCGGGCGCTGGAGCAACATGTTAAATGCAAGGCTCTTCTTCCCTACATTAGCACCATCCTGGGGTTTGTAAAGATCAAAGAGTTTGAAAGATGACAAACTCAGCAGGCGCGGATCCTTCTTCGCAGCCTTGCGAACGGCATCCATCAGCTTCTGAACCGGAACTGCATCGTCAATGAATACGGCGATGTCGCGGGACATCGGCTGGAACTTAGACAGACTGCGGTTGACCGGTACTCCGATATCAAGAAGCGCTTCTTCCTTGAGTTCAAAGACTATCGGAGAATGCGGCAGCTCATACTTATGAGCCAATTCCGGGTGAAGCTCACCGATAAATCCGATTTCTTCGCCGTCGAGATAAGCCGTGGCGGCGCGTCCCGGATGGAGTGCAGGATGGTTAGATTTTTCGAAGCGGAGATTGCGGCCCGGAAGCAACATCTCTACTGCGCCCTTTAAGTCGAAGAAGTCAAAGTTTCTGGCCTTCTCTCCCCACTGAGCGGGACGGGCAAAACCGTATACCAGTGCGGCAAGATGCAGCGGCTGATACACGCCTTCAACGGCGGAGTCGGAACCCTTAACGGAAGGATCACGCCTGAAGATGCGGCCCAATTCAAACAAAGCGGCTCTATCAGCCTTGCGATTGAGGTTGTACTTAAGGCGATCCACCAAACCTGAGATCAGCTGTGTTCTCATCACAGCCATTTGAGAAGCGATCGGATTCAAAACCTTGATCGGATCTTTCACTTCGGCAAAGTCTGCTTCAGCATCTTCACTGATGAAGGAATAGTTAATCAGTTCCTGGAAACCTAAACCAGCCATCTTCTTGCGAAGTTCATGACGGTCGAGTTTTGCTTCAGAACGTTCGAGCATAGCTACGCGAGCCAGCGGCGGAATTTCCGTCAGGTTCTGATAACCGTAAAGACGAGCAACTTCTTCGATCAGGTCTTCTTCAATCTCAATGTCAAAGCGATAGCTCGGCGCATCTACAACGAAGGTGTCTCCTTCTTTCTTGAAAGAGAAGCCTAAGCGAGTAAAGCACTCGGCCATTTTGTCGTCGGAGATATCAGCACCGATGACTTTTCTGCAGCGGTCAGCTCTCATGCGAACGGGTTCGCGAACGGGCAGCTCTTCGATTTCGTCGACAACCGGACCGACCTTGGTTTCAGAGGTACCGCAGATCTCGAGGATCAGGCGAGTGATGTATTCCATGTGATCCACATTGGACTGGAAATCCACACCGCGCTCAAAACGATAGGCAGCATCGGTCGAGAAGTTTAATTTTCTGCAGCGGCCCTGAATGGCTTTGGGCCACCAAAAGGCAGCTTCAATAAAGACATTCTTCGTCTCCAGCGAGACGGCGGCATGATCGCCGCCCATGATGCCGGCGATGGCTTCAATGCCGTTGTTGTCGCTGATCACTCCGAAATACGGATCGATATCGACGGTCTGACCGTTGAGCAGTTCGCCCTTCTCGCCTTCTTTACCCCAGCGAACAGTCAGCGGACCGTCAAGCTTATCGAGGTCAAAAATATGAGTCGGACGGCCGAGCTCGAGCATGACGTAATTGGAAATGTCCACCAACGCAGAAATCGAACGTTGTCCAGAACGTTCCAGGCGGTCCTTCATCCACTGAGGCGTCGGAGCCTTCGCATTTACGCCGCAGACCACACGGCCGGCGAACCGTCCGCAAAGATCCGGGGCCTCATTGCGTACTTCGTGAACGCGGTCGCAGGTGGCCGGAACCGGAGAGAAATCCGGGAGGGAAAGCTCGGCACCGGTCAGCGCTCTCAAATCGCGGCCGACACCGATCACGCTTAAAGCGTCACCGCGGTTCGGAGTTGCTTTGACTTCAATCTTCTTGTCATCTAGACGTTCGTAGACGCGAATGTCTTCTCCGACAGGCGCATCTTCCGGAAGAATCCACAAACCGGAATGATCTTCGCTGATACCTAACTCTCGGCTGGAGCAGAGCATACCGTTGCTCTCGACACCGCGGAGTTTGGCTTTTTTAATCTTGAAATCGCCGGGGAGAACGGCGCCGATGGTGGCGCAGGGTACCTTGACGCCAGCCTTAACGTTCGGAGCTCCGCAGACGATCTGTACGGGCTCGCCCTTGCCGATATCGACTGTACAAACATGCAGTTTGTCTGCATTCGGATGCTGATCACAGGTCAGTACCTGAGCAACGATCACACCGGTGAAAGCCGGCGCAATCGGTTCGGCGCCTTCAACTTCCAGACCGCCCATGGTCAGGGTTTCGCACAGCTCATCGCTGCTGAGGGCAGGATTGATGTAATGGCGCAGCCACTCTTCTGAAAATAACATTTTTATCCTTTCGCCGATTAGTTGAACTGTTTGAGGAAGCGGAGGTCGCCTTCGAAGAAAAGACGAAGGTCATCGATTCCGTAGCGGAGCATGGTCAGTCTTTCAAGACCGGAACCGAAAGCAAAACCGATGTAGCGTTCCGGATCTAAACCGAAGTTTCTGACGACATTCGGATGGACCTCGCCAGAGCCGCTGATTTCCAGCCATTTTCCTTTTCTAGGACCGCTGGTGAACATCATGTCCACTTCAGCGCTCGGCTCGGTGAACGGGAAGTAGCTCGGACGGAAGCGAACGATGAGGTCGTCCGTTTCAAAGAAGCGCTTCAGGAAGTCAACATAGACGCCCTTCAAGTCGGCAAAACTGATGTTTTCGTCGATCCAAAGACCTTCGACCTGGTGGAACATCGGGGAATGCGTTGCATCGGAGTCCACGCGATAGGTCCTTCCCGGAGCGATGACCTTGATAGGCGGCTTGTGCTGACGGGCATAACGAACCTGCATCGGAGAGGTATGCGGTCTTAAAGGAAGCTGTTTGCCGGTTTCATCCTTCATGTCCACGTAGAACGTGTCCTGCATAGAGCGGGCCGGATGATTAGGCGGATTATTTAAAGCTGTAAAGGTGTACCAGTCGTTTTCAACTTCAGGGCCGTCGGCAACATCAAAGCCAATCGTTTTAAAGATTTCTTCGACGCGCATCCAGGTTCTCATGACCGGATGAATACCGCCGTAGCCGAACGTACGTCCGGGGAGCGTGATATCGACCGATTCAGAGGTCAATTTACGGTTGAGTTCTTCGCGGGCCAAAGCTTCACGTCGATTATTGAGCAGCGTTTCGACTTCACGTTTAGCTTTATTGATTTCGGCTCCGCGAGCGCGTTTTTCTTCGATGGACAGTTTTGCCATCCCCTTCAGCAATGCTGTCAAAGAACCGTTTTTGCCGAGATAGACCGCTTTCGCGTCTTCAAGGGCTGCCGGCGTTGCGGCCTGATCAAAAGCCTCTTTGGCAGATTGAATGATTAGACTGAGATCTTCCATATTGGGTCAGTTGGATTTTTAGTAACCTGAAAAAACAAAAGCCTGGCATATCAAACCAGGCTTTTGTAGGTATTTTAGCAGTTTCAAAGCACTGAAAGTGGCTTGAAACCTGCGTGTCTGAAGCTAATTAAGCAAGGCTAGCCTTAGCTTTAGCAACAACAGCGGCGAAACCTTCTTTATCGAAGATAGCCATGTTGGACAGAACTTTACGGTCGAGTTCAATACCGGCTTTCTTGAGGCCGTTCATGAACTGGCTGTAGTTCATGCCGTTGGCACGAGCACCGGCGTTGATACGAGCAATCCACAGACGGCGGAATACGCGTTTCTTGTTGCGGCGATCGCGGTATGCGTACTGACCGGCACGCATAACTGCCTGCTTAGCGACACGATAAACATTATTGCGGCGAAGGGTAAAGCCCTTGGACAGCGCAAATACTTTCTTATGACGGGCACGAGCCGTTACACCACGTTTTACTCGGGGCATCTTATTCTCTCCTCTAAATTAAGCGTAAGGCATCATCGCGCGGATTTCTTTTTTATCCGACTCGCTGATGGTTAACATGCCGCGCAGGTGACGTTTGTTCTTCGTCGTGCGCTTGGTGAGAATATGACGCTTGGTAGCGTGTGCACGCTTGATGGAGCCGCCGGAGCGAACTTTAAAACGCTTACTCGCAGCTTTTTTGGTTTTCATCTTGGGCATTTTGCCTAAGTTCCTTTTATTAGATGATTGCAGGCGCCCTCAGACACTGAGGATCTTGTTCAGCCTGGTTTCACTTATTTTCTGCCCGAAAGCAGGGTCGTAATAATACTCCAAAACAAATCATTAATTTGTAAGAATACTATTTCTTTTTCTTAGGAGCCAGAACCATAATCATCTGGCGACCTTCAAGTTTAGGAAAGGATTCGACCTGAGCAATATCAGCCAAATCTTCTTTCACTTTATTCAGGAGATCTGTACCAAATTCCTGGTGGGCCATTTCACGGCCTCTGTAGCGCAGTGTGACCTTTGCTTTATTACCGTCGGCTAAAAAACGAGTCAAAGCACGAAGTTTCGTGTCGTAGTCGTTCTTATCCGTCTGCGGACGGAACTTCACTTCCTTGACCTGAATGACCTTCTGCTTGGCCTTCTGTTCCTGTGCCTTCTTCTGCTCCTGATAGCGGAATTTACCGTAATCCATCAGACGGCAGACCGGAGGACGAGCGTTCGGCGCGACCTCCACTAAGTCAACATCTGCCTCTTCGGCCATGGCTAAAGCCTGAGAGGTCCTGACGATACCGATCATCTCGCCGTCAAGACCCGTCAAGCGAACTTCAGGGACGCGGATCTCGCCATTGATCCGGTGTGTACGTTCTTGAGCTATTTTCGTCTCCAATTAGTTATTCAATTTCGTTCACGTTGCGGCGCGTTGCCACATCTTCCTGAACGAGCTTAATAAAGTCTTCCACGCTCATGGCGCCAAGATCCTTGCCGCCGCGAACTCGAACCGCGACTTTACCTTCTGCCTTTTCCTTAGCTCCGACAACGAGGATGTAAGGAAGCTTCTGCAGGCTAAGTTCGCGAATCTTATATGTAATTTTGCCGTTTCGCAAATCTGCTTCGGCACGAAGACCCGCCTTTTTGAGCATAGAAACCACTTCTTTGGCGTAATCGGCCTGGTCGTCGGTAATGTTGGCAACGGCGACCTGAACCGGAGCAAGCCACGGAGGAAGCTGACCGGCATAGTGTTCAAGCAGCATGCCGATGAAGCGTTCCAAGCTGCCGACGATTGCGCGGTGGAGCATCACCGGAGTGGCTCTGCCGTTGCTTTCGGTCACATATTCGGCACCGAGGCGAGCCGGCATCTGGAAGTCGACCTGGATCGTACCGCACTGCCAACCGCGGCCTAAGGAGTCGCGCAGATGGTATTCAATCTTCGGACCGTAGAAAGCGCCTTCACCCGGAAGAATATCGTACTTGATGCCCGAAGCATCCAATGCATCCATCAGAGCTTTTTCTGCTTTATCCCAAGTTGCGTCGTCACCGATACGTTTTTCCGGACGTGTTGCAATCTTGTAGGAAATATCGGTAAAGCCGTAGTCGGCGTAAACCTTCTGAACGAGCTTGGTGTAAGCGGTGCATTCGGAAAGAATCTGATCTTCTGTACAGAAGATGTGCCCATCGTCCTGAGTGAAACCGCGGACGCGCATCAAGCCGTGCAGAGAGCCGGACGGTTCATTTCTGTGGCAGGCACCGAATTCACCGTAGCGGATCGGCAGATCGCGGTAGGAGCGAACGGCGCTGTTGAAAATTTGAATGTGGCCCGGGCAGTTCATCGGTTTCAGAGCGTAGTAACGGTTTTCCGACTCTGTCGTGAACATGTTTTCTTTGTACTTAGACCAGTGACCGGATTTTTCCCAGAGAGAACGGTCTAACAGCTGAGGAGCCTTAACCTCCTGATAGTCGTTGTCCTGGTAAACACGGCGCATGTACTGTTCAACCTGCTGCCAGAGTGCCCAGCCACGAGCGTGCCAGAAGATAAGACCCGGAGCTTCTTCCTGGAAATGGAAGAGATCGAGTTCCTTGCCGAGGCGGCGATGATCGCGCTTTTCTGCTTCTTCCAGCATATGGAGGTAAGCAGCCATATCGTCTTTCTTGGCCCAGGCGGTACCGTAAATTCTCTGCAGCATTTCATTCTTGCTGTCGCCTCTCCAGTAGGCACCGGCAAGCTTCATTAGCTTGTGAACTTTCAGACGGCCTGTGCTCGGGACGTGAGGTCCGCGGCAAAGGTCGACGTAGTCGCCCTGACGGTACAGAGAAATAGTTTCACCTGCGGGAATAGAACCGATGATTTCGGCCTTGTAGTGTTCGCCGATGGAGTTGAAGTATTTGACGGCCTCGTCGCGGTCCATCTCTTCACGAACGATCGGAAGATCGCGTTTGACGATCTCGTCCATCTTCTTTTCGATGAGCGGCAGATCTTCGTTGGTCAGATGTTTCGGCAGAGAGAAGTCATAGTAGAAACCGTTTTCAATCACCGGCCCGATCGTGATCTGGGCTTCCGGATACAGTTCCTTGACTGCCTGAGCCATCAAGTGAGAGGTCGAATGACGAATGATCTCAAGGCCCTCAGGGTCTTTGTCAGTCACAATCGAAACCGTACTGTTTTCGGTAATCGGGTGAGACAGGTCCACGAGTTTGCCGTTAACTTTACCTGCCAAAGCAGCGCGAGCCAGGCCGGCGCCGATAGAGGCTGCAACGTCACCTACGGTAACCGGTGAATCGAATTCACGTTTGGAGCCGTCGGGCAGAGTTACTTCGATCATTAATCTTTCTCCAAAAATTCTTCAAATTATTCGATTGGTTCGAGCGCGGACGCAAAAAGGCCCAGCCGAACGTAAAAAGTAGATTTTACCGTCTAACCGGAGCCTAATGCTGAGTCGCGCCTTACTTTTTCAGCCTTTCAGAGGCTTAATACTTAGCTTTAAAACTTATTTCGTGGGTTTGTCCTTAAACGCTTTCCCGCTCAGGATGACGCCGAAAACCGACAGAACGGTAAGCCAAATACACTGACGGATAAACCAGTCGGTATTCACTGAGCCGATAACTTCGATCCAAAGGAGGAATTTAAGAATGATGTAGGTTGCCAAAATACCGATAAAGGCACCTATGACACAAGCCAACACCACCCCGAGAAAATTAGGAACTCTCTTCCGAAAAAAGAGGCCGGACAGAATTCCGATGCAAAACGACAGGATCAGCGTCAAAAATGAAATTAGCACTTTCGCTCCTTATGCGATTTTCTTAATATGAATGTTGCAAGGATACCTATTCCAAATCTTCAATTACTGCAAAAAGGTCCGAAAATGGAACACTTCTCTCCCAAGATTGTCGAAGCTGTAGAAACAGTCAAAACCAGCCCTTCCGTACAACGTGCTTTCGACTATGTGAAAGACCATCTCGAAGAAACGATTCGTGATCAGAAAGAACTCGTACTGATCGAAGCGCCGACCGGTCACGAAAAAGCCAAAGCTGAACGCTACCTTTCTATGCTTCGTGAGGCCGGTCTGGATGATATCTACATGGACGAGCACTTTAACGTCATCGGCAAGCTGCACGGAACCGGCAATACCGGCTGCAGTGTTTTACTCGAAGGCCATTTAGACACCGTATTTTCTTTCGGCGACGTCAAAGGGATTGAGACAGATGCCGAAGGACGTATCCACTGCCCCGGCATTTGCGACGACACCCGTGCTATCGCCGCCAACCTCGCTGTTCTGAGAGCTTTTAAAGCGGCAAATCTTCGACCCGTTCACGATATCTACTTCTGCGGTACGGTCTGCGAAGAAGGTCTCGGGGGCATGAAAGGCATGGCCTGGACACTTGACCAGCTCAAAGACAAAACCAATCTGCTGGCCACAATTTCCATTGACGGCGCGACGGCAGAAATTTTTTACGCCAACGCCACCGGCATGATCGACCTTGAGGTCACGATTGAAGGCCCGGGCGGTCACGCGTGGACAGCGTGCGAACGCGTCAGCGCCATCCATACCGCAGGCTTGGCCATCGCGGAAATCGCCAAGATCGTTCCGCCGAAAGATCCTAAGACAACTCTGACCGTCAGTTTGATCGAAGGCGGTCAGGCAATTCACGCCATCGCTCAGAAAGCAGTCTTCAAGATCAATGCTCGTTCAAATTCTCAGGCTGCACTGAATGAAATAGAAGAACAAATCTATCATGCCATCCGCCGCGGCGTTGAAATCGAACAAAAGAAAGAAGGCGGCGAAGGAGAACTCAGTCTTTCGATCGAAAAGACGCTGGACGTCCCCGCAGGATCTCAGCCGGATGATGCAGCGATCATTCAGCTTGCCAAACTGGCCACTCAAGCCGTCGGCAGAAATTACAAATTCCTGCCGGGCGGCTGCACCAATACCAACATGTCTATCGAGCGCGGCATCCCTGCCGTGACACTCGGACGCGGCGGCGAAGAATACGGCACTCATACGCTTAAGGAATGGTTCAATCCGAAAGGCGTCTATGCCTGCGAACAGAAGTCCATTCTGATGCTGTCCGTACTCGCCGGATTAGACGGTGTTATTGCACCTCTGGACAAAGCCTAAAGGAGCGCATGAAGTGTTTTCTATGATTTATTTGTGGCTGATCGGAGCCGTCGTATTAGCCGGCGCCGACATTCTTCTCGGCACGATCTACCTGCTCATTATTGCTGCAGCCGCATTGGCCGCCTTTATCTTTGCTTTGATCGGAGCGGGAATACTGTTTCAGCTGCTCGCGTTTGCCGTCTTTGCCATTGCCGGCTGCGTTTATCTGTCCTATCGGAAAAGGAAAAACTCCGTAAGCACGGATGCCGACCATTTGCAGCACATCAACGACGGACACTCCGTCGAAGTCAAGGAATGGAAAAAAAACGGCAAAGCTCGAGTTTTCTATCGCGGAACCGTCTGGGATGCCAAACCGGAAAAAGGTTCACCGATGGTTCCCGGCCTTTGGGAGATCGTCGGGATGAGCGGAAATACTTTAATTATCAAACTCAAACAGGAGAAATAATATGGAAGCAATCGGAGGGTTCGCCGTATTCATCATGGTGCTGGCAGTCTTTGCCGTCATCTTCATTGCCAAATCGGTTCGCGTCGTTCCACAGCAGGAAGCCTGGGTCGTCGAACGATTTGGAAAATTTCATACCGTGCTTCAGCCGGGTCTGAATTTCATCATTCCGATTATCGACCGCGTTGCCTATCGCCAGACGCTCAAAGAAATTCCAATGGATACATCGAGCCAAATCTGCATTACCAAAGACAACACTCAGCTGCAAGTGGACGGTGTCCTCTACTTCCAGGTCACCAATCCGGAACTTGCCAGCTACGGAACATCCGACTTCGTGATGGCCATTACACAACTTGCCCAGACTTCTCTCAGAAGCGTCATCGGCACGATGTCGCTCGATAAAACGTTCGAGGAACGCGAAGAGATCAACGCAAGAGTTGTTCAGGCGGTAGACGAAGCCGCTCAGACCTGGGGCGTGAAAGTCCTCCGTTATGAAATTAAGGATCTGACGCCGCCGAAAGAAATTCTGCGCGCGATGCAGCTGCAGATTACGGCAGAGCGCGAAAAACGCGCTGTCATTGCCACTTCGGAAGGCCAGAAGCAAAAAGAAATCAATATTGCAGAAGGCGAAAGAGCGGCCATGATCGCCCAATCCGAAGGCGAGAAACAAGCCGCGATTAACAAGGCGGAAGGTGAAGCCCGCGCGATTGAAGCCGTCGCCAAGGCTCAAGCTGAGGCCATTCGTGCCGTTGCACAGGCTATCAGCCAGCCGCAAGGCATGCAGGCCGTCAATCTGCAAGTCGCGGAAAAGTACGTGGAAGCTTTCGGAAAAATTGCTAAGGAAGGTAATACGCTGCTTCTTCCGGCCAATCTCGCCGACATGGGCTCGATGGTCGCTTCAGCGATGACGATCATCCGCGAGCAAAACGGTAAGCCGGCCGCCGCCCCGGCCATCCCCAAGGTCGAATAAGACGCCTATACGAAAATGCCCAGGAGCTTACGCTACCGGGCGAAATCTTGGTAGGCACAATTGGACTCGAACCAACGACCCCCACCATGTCAAGGTGATGCTCTAACCAGCTGAGCTATGTGCCTAAAATTGTCGTCTCTCAACTCGAGACAGCTTCTTCAAACCAAAACAAGAGGTTTTGGTAGGCACGATTGGACTCGAACCAACGACCCCCACCATGTCAAGGTGATGCTCTAACCAGCTGAGCTACGTGCCTGAAGAAGTCGAAACTATACAGTCATTTTTTTAGTTGTGCAAGTCGAACGCAAGGCTGTTGCAAACTCTTACGTTCTTCTTGCTGAAAACACGCCTTTAACTTCGCGAATAGCGGCCAAAGTACGGTTCAAATCGTCCTTGCCGTGAATTTCGATCGTGAATGTCATATGCACGTCGCCCTTGACGCGAACCGTCTGCATCGCAGAAATACTCTGTTTTTCTCGAGAAAGGATTTCAGAGATATCTTTAAGCAAGCCCATCCGGTCGGCTGCGATCACCAAAATCTGGACCGGGAAGACGGACGATTCATCCTGAGTCCAGGAGACTTCAATCAGACGATCTCTGCCCTCTTCGTCCAACGAACGAATGTTCGGGCAGTCGGCGCGGTGAACCGTTACGCCGCGTCCGCGTGTCACGAAACCGACGATCTCATCCGGGGGTACCGGATGGCAGCAACGAGCCAGTTGAGTCAGCAGTGAGTCGACGCCTACCACCAGAATCTTGCCTTTCTCGTGCTCGGAGGTTTTCTTAGGCGCTGCCGGTTCCAGCTTTTCCTCTTCCTGCGGGTTCTTCTGCGGACGAGGCGCTAAAACGTTTTCGATCGCTTTCTGACCAAGTTCGTCTTTTCCGGCAGCCAAACACAGGTCATCAACGGTGTTGAAACCTAAACGCTTAGCCAAATCTTCGAGCTTGACAGCGGTTTTACCCAAGCGCGCCAAGTCCTTGTCGATTTTTTCTCGGCCTGCCGTAAGTGCCTGCTCCATTTCCTGAGCATTGAACCACTGACGGACCTTCGTGCGGGATCTCGGAGAAGCCGTAAAGCCTAAGTCCGGGTTTAACCAGTCTCGGCTCGGAGCACCGACTTTGGCCGCAATAATCTCAACTGTTTGGCCGCTCTGAAGTTTGGTATTCAGTGGAACCATCACACCGTCAACTTTGGCGCCGCGGCAGCGGTGGCCGAGTTCGGTATGCAGAAGGTAGGCGAAATCGATCGGCGTACTGCCGGCAGGAAGATCAAGGACTTTGCCCTGCGGCGTCAGAACGTAGATATGTTCGTCTTTAGCGGCTTCCGGCGTCGGAGCAGCCTGAACGTCACTCTTCCAAGCCAGCATCTGGCGCAGCCAAGCCACACGATCTTCTTCGTGTTCTCCGGCCTTGCGTTTGGAGCCTTCTTTGTAACGCCAATGTGCGGCCACACCGAGTTCTGCGAACTCGTGCATCGCACGGGTTCGGATCTGGATCTCGAGCGGTTTTCCTCTGGAGCCCACAATCACGGTATGCAAAGACTGATAACCGTTGGGTTTCGGTTTTGCGATGTAATCGTCGAATTCTTTAGAGAGAACTTCGAAAGATTCCTGAATCAGCGAAAGCGTCTCATAACATTTTTCGACCGAATCCACGATGATGCGGATCGCTCGCACGTCGAAGAGCTGTTCGAACTTCAGGTTCTTCTTGCACATCTTCTTCCAGATGGAATAGATGTGTTTCGGACGTCCGGAAACCGAAGCCTGAATACCTCGAGAAGCCAGCAATGCCTGAATTCTGCGCACGGCTTCCTGAATAGAAGCAACACGTTCTTCACGGGTTTCTTCAAGGTTATTGGCAATCGTGTGGAAAACTTCAGGTTCGGTAAAGCGCAGAGACAGATCTTCGAGCTCCCATTTCATCTGCCAAATACCTAAGCGGTTGGCAAGCGGAGCGTAAAGCGCCAAAGTCTCGGCACCGTATTCTTTTGCACCCGGAGCTTTGGTTGCTGCGAAGTAACGCAGCGTCTGAAGACGCGAAGCCAAACGCAGCAGTACCACGCGAAGGTCGGTACACAGAGCAAGCAGCAGACGGCGTACGGCGTCAGGCTGCTGACTGATGCGAGCCTCTCCCTCACGGGAGCGGGCTTTTTCGCTCACGTCAATAACGACTTTAAGATTTGCGACGAGTTCGCAGACTTGTCTGCCGAAGTGCTTGGTCAGCCATTCCTTCGGATTTTTGAGCTGGTTCCAAACACAAAAAAGATAAGCTGCAGCCAGGAGGTCATCGTCATCGCGAATGCCGCGAAGGATATCCACGACGCCCTCGGCATGAGCCATTACGGACTCGCCTGTGAAAAGTTTCTGACCCTCGTAAAGAGGCTCAATGATACGACGGACATCAGCCAAATTAAGAGTCGGAGCAGATTCTTCCATTCTTTTACCACTAAACAAAAGAAGGCAGTCCTGATACAGAAACCACCTTCTACAAAAGGATGCGTAATTTTACCGAATCTGTCTGATTTGTCTAAATTTCGGCGCGTTAATCCACTACAACTGCGACTGTTGAAATCTGTACTTTCCAAGACGGATCGGGAAGTGCAGACTCGAGGACGGATCGGGCCGGGGGATTGGTTTTGCTCACCCATTCTTCCCAAGCCTGATTCATCTCGGAAAAGTAGCCCATATTCGACAAGTAGACAGTGCAGCGAAGAATATGTTCTTTGTCCGACCCGGCTTTGGCCAACAGGTCGTCAATGGTTTTGAGAACTTCTGCGGTCTGTACTTTCGGATCTCGGTTACGGGCTAAATCCACTTGTCCGGAGATATAGACCACTCCGTCGCAGACCACCGCTTCACTGAAGCGGCGTCCGGGCTCGATACGTTTAATCTCGGGCATATTGGTTTCCTTCTCTTAGTTCTTGAAGCTGTGAATCGGGGCCGGGATGCGTCCGCCGCGGTTGATGAAGCCAGCCGCCGAACCCTTTTGAACGGCCATAATATCGGCGCCGCCGAGCAGACCGCCGAATTCTGCACGTTCACCGACGGTCTTGCCGGGAACAGGAATCAAACGGACAGCCGTGGTCTTGGCATTGATCATACCGATGGCGCTTTCATCGGCAATGATGGCGGAGATTACGTCAGCCGGTGTGTCGCCCGGGATCGCGATCATATCGAGGCCGACAGAGCAAACGCAGGTCATGGCTTCGAGTTTTTCGAGTGTCAGGAGGCCTTTAGCGGCGGCATCGGCAATGGCCGCATCTTCACTCACGGGAATGAAGGCGCCGGAGAGTCCGCCGACGGAAGAGGAAGCAAAGACACCGCCCTTCTTCACGGCATCGTTCAGCATGGCGAGCACAGCAGTAGAGCCCGGGGCTCCGATAGAGGACAAACCGACGCTCTGGAAGATTTCACCGACAGAGTCGCCGACCTCAGGTGTCGGGGCCAGAGACAGGTCAGCCACACCGAAAGGCAGATTCATTTTTTCGGCAACTTCGGTGCCGATCAGCTGACCGACCTTCGTTACCTTAAAGGCAGTGGTCTTAATGATTTCAGCAATTTCTGTGATTGAGACCTGCTCGCCTCTTCTGCGAACGGCGCGGTCAATTGCTTTTTTCACAACGCCCGGACCGGAAACACCGACGCTGATCACGGCATCGGCTTCGCCGACGCCCAGATAACCGCCGGCCATGAAAGGCACATCTTCCGGGATATTGCAGAAGACAACCAGCTTGCAGCAGCCGAGACCGTCGCGATCAGCAGTTGCGGCAGCAACATCCAGCACTCTGTGGCCCATCAGCTTCACTGCATCCATATTGATGCCGGTGCGGGTGCGCCCGACGTTGATGGAAGAGCAAACGTGATTGGTTGTTGCCAAAGCTTCGGGCAGCGCGTCAATCAGGTTTCTTTCTCCCGGAGTAATGCCTTTTTCGACCAAGGCACCGAAGCCGCCTAAGAAGTCAACGCCGGCGTCGGTGGCGCAGTCATCTAAAAGTTTGCAGACTTTGACCATCTGATCGCGGCTGTATCCGGCACAGACGGTTCCGATCGGAGAGACCGTAATACGTTTATTAACAACGGGAATACCATAGCGGTCGCCGACTTCGTTGCAGATGGCAACGAGGTTCTTAGCATGGCGATTAATTTTGGAGCGGACGCGATAAGCGAAAGTTTCGAAGTTATCGCTTGCGCAATCGAATAAGTTCAAGCCCAGGGTCACGGTACGAACATCCAAATGTTCGCTTCTGAGCATATCCAGCGTGGAGATGACCTCGCGTTCTGTAAGCATTTGATTTATTCCTTTTTGAATTAAGCGATAGACACACGATGAACCGCTTCAAAAATTCTGCGGTGCTGCATGCTCATGGAAAGATGACGGTCGTGGGCGATATCGGAAAGTGTTCTGCTCAGAGCCTTTCTGTCCACTTCGGGAGGAACCGTGACTTCAAACACCAGAAGAACACGCGGCTGCGGCAGAGGGTTGCCGGCATCGTCCAGTTTTACTTCAATTGTTCTGAAACTGTCGATGTTGATGCGGCCTTCATAAAACACTCTGGTAAACGCCGTCAGAATATCCCTGCTGTCGGTACCGTCCACAGTCAGAACGAACGGTTCGCCTTGGGTAACGGTAGCTTCGCCCGGAACGTAATCGCGGACGAGGACGGACATATCGAAGCCTTTGCCCCTCAGTGCTTCTTTAATAATCTTTGCGACTTCGTCGTCGCCAACACTCTCCGGCTTATCCACGATCATGATGGCGGAGTATTCATTTCTCACCGTCGTTTGATCCATATCGATGATGGAACAGCCGAGTTTGTTTAGAGTATCGGAGGTTGTGTAAACAACACCGAAGCTGTCGGGACCGGTGACAGCCACTAAAATTCGCTTCACGTTAATTTCCTAAAAGAATGAGTTTTGCCGCAGACTCGGATGTCATTTCCGATCTTGGCAATTTATAAGGACGAATTCTCCCGACTCGGCGACCGTAATCGTCGAGACAGTCTTTATATTAGCCAAGCAAAAGCCCTCTTTTAGGAAACAAAATGACTTTTTTCGTCTCAGGAGGCGGAAATTAACACTCCGAATTTCGGGATCGCTTTGAGTGTGTTTTGAATGCTCTGTTCCGAGATTTCTTCTATCGTCGTATTTCTTAATTCCGCAGCAACTGCGCCGTAACAGGCCGTGTCCGCAAGGGCGCTTTCGGGGTTCTCTTTGTTTTCTTCGCGCACCCAGCTCGGCGGCATATCCGGACAATCCGTCTCAAGTACCCAGGCGTCATCCGGGAGTTCAGACAAGATTTTGCGGATGCGCTTAGAGCCGTCATAGGACACCGCTCCGCCGTAGCCCAGCTTAAAACCGTTCTGCAGAAAAACCTGTGCCTGGGCCATACTGCCGTTAAACGCATGAATGATGCCGAGCTGCGGGGGCAGACGGCGAATGTATTTAAGCACGATATCCATCGCTTCACGGCCGTGAAGACTCAGGGGGAGACCATATTTGCGGGCAAGTTTTAACTGCGTGGAAAACACTTCTTCCTGAACGTCATGCGGAACGCTGCAGGCTGCAGAGAAATCCAGTCCGCACTCGCCTACCGCTGCCAGACGAGGATCTTCTCTGTGCTCTTCCAGAAAGGCTTCCAACGCTGTCAGATCTTCTTTCCAGGAGTATCCGATGTAAAGCGGATGAATGCCGCAGGCGTAGGCTTGATCATATTCATAGGCACAGCGCCGAGCCTCTTCCAGATTACTGACACCGCTGGCACACACCAAAGAAGAGACGACGCCGACTTTGCGGGCCTCCGAAACTTCTTTTTTCTGCTGTTCTTCGGGAAGAACAAATAAGTGGTTATGGGTGTCAATCCAGCGAAGCATTTAGTTTTCCTCAGGCAAGATGCATCCGTTCTTTAAACGCACGACACGATCGCATCGCGCGGCAATATCCGGATCATGCGTCACAATGACCAAGGCAAGGCCCTGAGAGGACGACAATTTGAGCAGATAGTCGATAACGACTTCGGCCGTCTCACCGTCCAGGTTGCCGGTGGGCTCGTCGGCCAAAAGACACAGCGGAGAGCCGCTCACGGCTCGGGCAATGGCGACACGCTGGCGTTCGCCGCCGGAAAGCTGACTCGGCAGATGATCCACGCGGTCGGCAAGACCCATGGCTTTGAGCAGGCTTTCCGCTCTTTTTTGCGCGACGGAAGCTTTTTCACGGCGGATTTTGAGCGGCATCGCCACGTTTTCCATGGCCGTAAATTCCGGCAGCAGATGGTGGAACTGATACACAAAGCCGAGTTTGCGGTTGCGCAGCTCGGTTAAGCGCTGCTCGGAGAGTTCGGCGATGTTTTCTCCGCCGATTTCGATCAAACCTTTATCAAAACGGTCCAGACCGCCGATGCACTGCAGGAGCGTTGTTTTACCAGAGCCGGATGTGCCCACGATTGCCACCGACTCGCCCTCGTGAACTTCCAGATTGACGTCTTTCAAAACATGCAAAAGTCGGCCGCCCTCTTTATAGCTTTTCTGCAGGCCGACAGCCTTTAATACGACGTTGTTATTCATATCTCAGTGCCTCAGCCGGTTGAATGTTTGCCGCTCTCCAGCTCGGATAGACAGTGGCCGCAAGAGCCAGCAAGAAAGAAAAGACGGCGATCGGGATCACATCGGATGCCCTCGGATCACTCGGCATTGCCGAGATAAAGTAGATTTCTTTGGGCAGGAACTGAACGCCGAACAGCTGTTCGATCGCGCCTACGATGGAGCCCACATTGCAGGCAATGAGAAGCCCCACGCCGACACCGATCAGCACGCCGGCGGTTCCGATGAAGGCGCCCTGAACCATAAAGATGCGCATGATCGAACCGCGCGTTGCGCCTTGGGTTCGAAGGATTGCGATGTCGCTGCGTTTGGAGTTGACGGTCATCACTAATGAAGAGACTAGACCAAACGCGCCTACTAAAACGATCAGGAACAAAATGATGCCCATCATGCGTTTTTCGACTTGAACGGCCGCAAACCAAGTCCGATTCTGACGAGACCAATCGGTTGCCAAAAGACCCGGCGGCATTTGATTATTGAGTTCAGCGGCGACTCTCGGTGCATCCTGCATGTTGGAGAGCTTCAGTCGAATGCCTCCGGGTGTTTGAGTACGCATGAGTTTTTCGGCGTCCGTGAGATTGATGAAGCTCATTGCACTGTCAAACTCGTAGTGGCCGGAATTAAAGACGCCTGCGACCGTGAACTGGCGCATGCGAGGCATGGTTCCGGCCGGCGTGAACTGTCCCTGAGGTACCATCACGTTGACCTTTTCTCCGGGGATCACGCCGAGCATTCTGGCTAAGTCCGTGCCGAGAATGATCTTGAATTCACCGGGTTTTAAATCAGAGAGGCGCCCGATCTTCATATTTTTTGCGACATCGCTGACCTGAGATTCCGTCTCAGGATCAATGCCGTTGAGCTGGACACCGCGCACGTTGGTGCCGCTCGTGAGCAGTCCCTGCCCCCTTAAGAAAGGCGCTGCGCCGATGATCTCTGGCTGCTGCTTCTTCAGTTCTGCGGCAGTCTTCTGCCAGTCCGGAATCGGAGCTCCGATCGAAAGCACTTCGGCATGCGAAAGCACGGAGAGCATCTTGTCTCGAACTTCTTTCTGGAAACCGTTCATCACGGATAAGACTATGATGAGGGCCATGACGCCCAAGGCTATGGAAGCCATCGACATGGCTGATATGAACGATACGAATCCGTCGCTGCGTCCTTTGCGGCGCGACAGTGTATATCGCAGACCGATCATCCACTCGAAGGGCAGACCGGATAAAGGTTTATTTTTCACAAATTTTATCCAACTAAACGTTCAGGCTATTCTAGCTGTGAGATCAAACAATTAGAATTTAAGGCTATGCCCGCATGTATATTTTTATTGCCCAATTCTCTGCCTTCTCCTAATGAAATTAAAGCGTTAGGAAAGGACGCCTATCCGCCCGTTTTGCGGAATTTCCTTGAAGGTTTCGGAGAACCGAAGGTCGCCACGATTTTTGAAAACCCGGCGCTCAGCGGTTTTGCTTCGATGCAGTGGGTATGGATGCTTCTGACTCAGCGCGAAAATCTTGCCCCGTCCGCTCCCTATCTTTGGAAAGGTCTTGGAGGTCCGAAAGTCCATCAGGAATTTTGGGCTTTAAACGGCTACCGCAAAGAAAACGGCGTGCTTAAAAGCGCCGGTGATGTCTTTGATATCGATGAAGAGTGCGACCTCAGAGACCTTTTGAATCCGATTGCTCGTCAGTTTAATTTTGAAGTGCAGGTTTTGGACGGACGCTTTTTCCTCGCGCGCAAAAAAGCATGGCAGGTTCTGATTACTCCGTGGCTTGCTCAGGAAGACAAACCGGCAGCACAGCCGGCTGGTCCCGAAGCCGCTGAATGGACTGAAATCACTCGAGTCATCGAAGAAAGTCTTGCAAAAAGCGTTTTCAATGAATACAGAGCAAAAGCCGGACGGCCTCCGGTTGAAGGTTTCTGGATCAACGGCGGAGCTTTTGAGGAGCAGCTTCTTCCCTACACTCAGATTCGCTGTGCTCTGACAAGCGATCCCACGATTCGCGGGATCTCTGAGGCGGCGGGCATTGCGCGGGCCTACATTAAATCTTCGACGGCTGTTTGGCCCGACTGTCCTGAAGGCGACCGTCTCTGCATCCTGGATGACTTTAACGATCCATCCGTCAAAACGGATCCTGCGCGCTGGAGTGCCGCATGGACACGCGCCGTTAAGCGCATGGAGCACCTGACCGCCACGGCAAAAGGATTTGAAAAATATCATCCCCGCCTGGTCACCTCCGATGGTCTGCGCGTCAGCGTCATTGAAAAACTTCAGGAACAAAAATCTTCTTTTGCCTTTTGGAAGAGCCCAAAAAATTACACAGAAGCATGGCTGAACTCCGGCCGCTAAAGAACACTAAAAAGTTATGACCAAAATAACGATTCGCCGATTTGACCGAAATGTCGTTCAGGCGCTCACCAACCGCGGCTTTCCCGAACCTCTGGCCCGCGCTTTAGCGGCCAGACACGTCACCAGCCCGTCCGACCTTGATTACGAATTCAAGGAAATGCTTTCTCCGTGGGACCTTAAAAACTGCAGAGAAGCCGGAGAAGCGATTGCCGATGCCATCTGGAAACAGAAAAAGATCGTAATCATTGGGGACTACGACTGTGACGGCGCGACTGCTGTTTCCGTCGGTATTCTGGGACTGCAGGCGCTCGGCGCCTTCAATGTCTCTTATTTAATCCCGGACCGTGACAAGGACGGCTACGGCCTGTCTCCTCAGCTTGTCGATCGAGCAGCCGCTGCCGGCGCCGAACTCATCATTACCGTAGACAACGGAATTTCTTCGGTGGCTGCGGTTGAACATGCTAAAACCCTCGGAATCGAGGCCGTCGTTACCGACCACCACCTGCCCGGCGATGAAATCCCCGACACCCTCGTCGTCAATCCGAATCAGCGCGGAGATACCTTCCCGAGCAAATCTTTGGCGGGTGTGGGCGTCATCTTTTACGTGTTAATCGCCGTGCGCTCCGCACTCCGCGCCAAAGGCGCTTACCCGAACGGAAAACAGCCTAATCTTCAGCATCTCATTGATTTGGTGGCCTTGGGTACGGTTGCCGACGTTGTCCCGTTAGACCGCAACAACCGAATCCTCGTTTCCAAAGGCTTGGACAGCATTCGCGCCGGCAAAATGCAGCCCGGCGTGAGCGCCCTGCTCTCCGTAGCAGGCAAGAATGCGCATCGCATCAGTGCCAATGACTTGGGCTACATCCTCGGGCCCCGCATCAACGCCGCAGGTCGTTTGGACAGCATCAACAAGGGTGTTGAGTGTCTGACAAGCTACGACTACAACACGGCGCTCTTTTACGCAAAAGAACTCGACCAAATCAATGCCGAGCGCCGCAACCGCGAAGTATCCATGCAGTCCGACGCTATTCTGTCCCTACAGACGATTTCCGTCGATGACAGCAATTCCATCGTTCTTAAGGGTGACGACTGGCACGCCGGCATCATCGGTTTAGTAGCCTCCCGCATCAAAGAACAAACTTATCGCCCGGTCATTGCGTTTGCTCCGTCGGAAGAAAACGGCGAGCATGTGCTTAAAGGCTCGGGGCGCTCTATTCCCGGCATTCATCTGCGCGATGCATTGGATCGTGTCAGCAAACTGAGTCCGGGGCTGATCCTGAAATTCGGCGGTCACGCGATGGCTGCAGGTCTTACGATCCGTAAGGATGCATTTGATGAATTCAAGGAGCTCTTTGCCCGCGCTGTCAAAGAACTTTCCGATCCGGAAATGTTCGAGCGCAACATCGTCACAGACGGCGAGCTCAGAGCTTCCGACTTCAACATTGAACTCGTTGAAGCCATCCGCAAGCACGTCTGGGGTCAGGCTTTCCCGGAACCGCTCTTTGCCAATCAGTTCAAGGTACTTTCTCAGAGAGTCTTGAAAGATCAGCATCTGAAGCTCTCTCTTGAAGTCGACGGCAGAGAGATTCAGGCCATTTGGTTCCGCCACAAACGCGAACTGCCTCCGACCGTGCGTTTAGCTTACAAGCTCGACATCAATGACTTCCGAGGACGTCAGTCGGTGCAGCTCATCATCGAAGGTATGGAAGACGAGTTTGAGGACTGGACGGCCTAGCGGTTTTCTGTCGTGCAAACAAACTTACACAATTGACAAAAAACGGACCCATTTCCGCCCGCTCAACGAGTTAAGGATTGGGTCCGCTCTTATATAATTGAGGGTTCTTTTTAATATCAACGCGTTAAGAAATGGAAGTTGAACGTTTAAACCTAATCGGCACCACCGCCGAGGACCTTCAAGCTCGCACTGAAGAGCTGCGGAGGTATCTTTGACTACGATCAGAAAGAGCGTCGTTTAGAAGAAGTTAATCAAGCGCTCGAGGACCCGAGCATCTGGTCTGATCAAGAGCGAGCTCAGCAGCTGAGCAAAGAAAAGAAACGTCTCGAAGACGTTGTCCTTACCATCAAACACCTAACTACCGGCCTTTCCGATGCTTTGGAATTATTTGAAATGGCCAAAGAAGAGGACGATGACGCCTCTCTGGAAGCGGTAGAAGCCGATATCAACAACCTCAAGAAAGAGGTCGAACATCTCGAATTCCAGCGCATGTTCAATCAGGAACATGACGAAGCCAACTGCTTCCTGGAAATTCAGGCCGGCGCCGGCGGAACCGAAGCGCAGGACTGGGCGAGCATGCTTGAGCGCATGTATATCAAGTTTGCGGAACGCCAAAGCTTTAAGCCCGAGATTGTTGAAGAAACCGAAGGAGATGTGGCCGGCATTAAAGGCTGCACGATCAAAATCACAGGCGACTATGCCTACGGCTGGCTCAGAACCGAAACCGGTATTCACCGCTTAGTTCGCAAGAGCCCGTTCGACTCCAACGCACGCCGTCATACTTCTTTTGCTTCTGTGTTCGTCGTTCCCGAAGTCGACGATTCTTTCGAAATCGAAGTCAATCCGGCCGATCTGCGCATTGACACGTTCCGCGCCTCCGGCGCCGGCGGTCAGCACATTCAGAAGACCGACTCCGCCGTCCGTATCACGCATATTCCGACCGGCATAGTCGCTGTCAGCCAGACCAGCCGAAGCCAGCATCAGAACAAGGAAGAGGCCATGACGATTTTGAAGAGCCGTCTTTATGAAGCCGAGCTCCGCAAACGCCAGGCTACCCAGCAGGCATTGGAAGACAACAAGAGCGACATTTCCTGGGGTCACCAGATCCGTTCTTACGTGTTGGATCAGTCCCGCGTCAAAGACCTGCGTACCAATGTCGAAACCGGCAACACGACTGCCGTTTTAGACGGTGCTTTGGAATCCTTTATCGAGGCCAGCCTCAAGCAAGGAGTTTGAGCGTGAAGACTCTCACCATTATTACCGGCGCCTCTAAAGGGCTCGGCTTTGAATTAACCCGTCAGTCGCTTAAGGCCGGCGACACCGTCGTGACGATGGAACGCCGTCCTTCCAAGGCTTTGGTGGAAGAAGCCGATAAGATCGGCTGCAATTTCATCCAGTTTACGGCTGACCTGCTTGACCGTAAAGGCGCCGTCGAGCTTTTGATGTGGCTGCTTTCCGATAAGGAATACGCCGAACATGACCGTCTGATTCTGATCAACAACGCCGGCGTGCTGGGTCCTGTCGGTCCGATCGAAAACGCTTCCCCGCAGGTTGCCGTTGACTGCATTCGCGTTAACTTTGAAATCCCGGTGCTTCTGACTCAGGCTTTCCTGAATGAAACGCGCAGCTGGAAAGGCGAGCGCCGCGTCATGAATATCTCTTCCGGCGCCGGCCGCAAGTCCGTTCCGGGCTGGGCCATGTACTGTTCAACCAAAGCAGCGCTTGACCGCTTTACCGCCGTCACAGCTGAAGATCAGCTTGGCAAACCCAATCCCGCACGCCTTAGCGCCGTCGCTCCGGGCGTTGTGAACACTGGCATGCAGGGCAGCATCCGTGCTTCGTCTAAGGAAGATTTTCCGAACGTTGACCGGTTTATCGACTTAGAGAAAGACGGAAAACTTCAGAGCCCCGAAGACACTGCCAAACGACTTTTAAATTACCTCAACAGCGACGAGTTCGGCAAAGAGCCCATCTCGGATATTCGCAATATTTCTGTTGGAGACTAAAGTGGAAAACCAGAAAGAAACCGTCAAAAAAGAAGACGTTCTTGAGACTGAGAACCATATCATTGCCGAACGTTTAGCCAAACTCGACAAACTCAGAGCCGAAGGCGTTGCTTATCCGAATGATTTCGTTCAGAAAGACCGCATTGAAGAAGTGCGCGCTGCCAACGGCAGCAAAACTCCGGAAGAGCTTGAAGCTGCTCCGGTCGAAGTCACCGTCGCCGGCCGCGTCATGCTCAAGCGCGTCATGGGCAAAGCCAGCTTCCTGACCGTTAAAGACGGTACCGATCACATCCAGTTCTTCATCACCAAGGCTGAAGTCGGCGATGAAACTTACGACTTCTTCAAGAAGATGGTTGATATCGGAGATATCGTCGGCGCTACAGGCACACTGTTCTTCACCAAGACCGGCGAGCTTTCCGTCCGCGTTAAGAACTTCCGTCTGCTGACCAAGAACATTCGTCCGCTCCCCGACAAATTCCACGGTCTCTCCGATCCGGAAACCCGTTATCGTCAGCGCTATGTTGACCTGATCATGAACGAAAGCACACGTCGCACCTTCATGATCCGTTCCAAGGCCATCGCCGAAACCCGTAAATTCATGATGGAACATCACTTCATGGAAGTGGAAACTCCGATGCTCCATCCGATCCCCGGCGGTGCGAACGCTAAGCCGTTCATCACACACCACAATGCGCTCGACATGGATATGTATCTGCGTATTGCTCCGGAACTTTATCTGAAGCGCTTAGTGGTCGGCGGCTTTGAACGCGTTTTTGAACTCAACCGCTCCTTCCGCAACGAAGGCGTTGACGTTCGCCACAACCCTGAATTCACAATGATGGAGTTCTATGCAGCCTACAAGGAATACCACTGGCTCATGGACTACACCGAAAAACTTCTGCGCACCGTCGCTGAAAAGACTATCGGTACCGCTGTCATTCAGTATCAGGGTCATACCATCGACCTCACAAAACCGTTTGATCGCCTGACTGCTAAGGAAGCCGTTCTGAAGTACGCTCCTCAGTACACCCCTGAGCAGCTCGAAGACAAGGACTTCATGCAGGAAGAACTCAAGCGCCTGGGTGAACCTGCTAAGGCTGACGCCGGCGTCGGCGCTTTGCAGATGGCCATATTTGAAGCCGTTGCTGAATCCAAACTCATTCAGCCGACTTACATCATTGACTACCCGGTTGAAATTTCTCCGCTGGCTCGCGCCTCCGACAAGGTTCCCGGCATCACCGAGCGTTTCGAACTCTTCATGGCCGGTCGCGAAACCGCCAACGGCTTCTCCGAGCTGAACGACCCGCAGGATCAGGCTGCTCGCTTCATGGCTCAGGCAAAACTGAAAGCCAGCGGCGATGATGAAGCCATGTATTACGACGCCGACTACGTCCGCGCACTGGAATACGGTCTGCCTCCGACAGGCGGCTGCGGCGTGGGCTTAGACCGCTTTGTCATGCTGCTTACCGACTCTCCGAGCATCCGTGACGTTCTGCTCTTCCCGCATATGCGTCCTGAGGCCTAAGAATCATGAGCGAAAGGAAGCTGAAAATCGCCGCTCTGTTAAAAGAGCTTTACGACATGGCCGAAGTTCCCGTGCCCTCCTCTCGTATTCCGTTTTACTTTAACGACGTACGAGCCGGGCACATTGAACGAACTGATGCCGAGTTTTTAGCGAGTACCTTTCGCTTCTGTGACGTCCGTCCGGATGCTTTCGTATTTACCGCGGAAGACTCCGGACAGGCTTCGCGCCGTCTGGCAGCGATTTCGCACCTTTATAAAGGCACGGACAAAGTCTTTGCCTGGCGAGATGAACTGCTTTCCGTTACTGCTTCGGATGACATTGCCTGCGAGTCGCCTTTGACTGTTATTGAGCGTGCAATGTGCCGTCCCTTCGCCTTTAACACCTTTGCCGTTCACTTGAATCCGTTCACGCGTGACGGCAGGATGTGGGTGGCTCAGCGTTCTTTCAAGAAAGCGATCGGCCCTGGTTATTGGGATAACTGTGCTGCGGGTCTAGTCGGAGCAGGCGAGCCTTTCGGGCTTGCTATGGAACGCGAAGCATTTGAAGAAGCCGGTGTGACACCGGGTTCCCTTGAAATCTCTTTTAGCGCGCGCAATATCATTTCGCGTCCCGTTCATGAAGGCTGGATGCGAGAAATCGCTTACATCTGCAATGCTTATGTTGAAGACTCTTTCCATCCTCACAACATGGACGGCGAGGTCGAGCGCTTTGAACTCTTAGAACCCGAAGCGATTATTGAGCGCATAGAAAAAGGACGATTCACATTCGAATCGTCCCTTGCTGTTTTAGCCGGCTTAGCCTGGCAGGAAGGCCTGCTTGATCTTTTGGATCAGCCGGCCGTCTAAACGCTAATCTCTTTCGTCCATCCAAGCGACCAGAATGGCTTCCAGTATTTTTTCGTTGCTTGCTTCTGGATCATCATCAAAATCCGGGAGCGCGACGATCATTGCATGCATCTTCTCAAAGCTGATCGTCAGCGGATCTAAGTCCGGATTTTCGTCATACAGCTCTTCCGCAATCGCACGCGGATCCTTCCAAGTCAGCTTCATTACTCGTTCTCTCTGGCGTGATTACGGGAGTATTTCGGAATTTCAACGGTAATGTCTTCTTTGCCGACTTTTGTCTGGCAAGTCAGGCGTGAGTTCGATTTCAGACCCCAAGCCTGGTCAAGCAGATCTTCTTCATCGTCTTCTGCCGGTTCCAAAGAATCAAAGCCCTTGTCGATGTAGCAGTGGCAAGTCGTGCAGGCGCAGGAGAACTCGCAGGCGTGGTCAATATTGACGCCGTTTGCGACCAAAGCTTTAGCTAAGTTTGCACCTTCGGGGACTTCAAACTCAGCCCCGTTCGGACAGATTCCAGGATGCGGTAAAATGGTTACTTTCGGCATTTTTAAACCTCGTCAACAGATTTGCCTTGGAGTGCTTCCAAGATCGTACGGTTCATTCGACGTGCAGCAAAGTCTTTCGTTCCCTCGGACAGCGCTGAAATCGAATTTTTAATTTCATCTTTGTCATCTTGCGCGCGAACCGTCTCGAGATGTTGAATCATGGCGTCGATCTGAGCGCGCTCAGCCTCATTGAGAAGGTCGGCGTCGGACGACAATGCGGAATAAATGCTTTCCAAAAGGCGAGCGGCTTCCACTTTCTGCTCGCGTAATTCGCGAAGCTTCATATCTTCTTCGGCGTGACCAAAGGAATCTTCCAGCATGCGGCTGATTTCATCTTCCGACAGACCGTAAGAAGGTTTGACCGTGACAGATGCTTCCACGCCCGTGGTTTGTTCGCGGGCCGTGACCGACAACAGTCCGTCAGCATCCACCTGGAACGTCACACGAATACGAGCGGCTCCTGCAACTTTCGGCGGAATACCGCGCAAAGAGAATTTGGCCAAAGAACGGCACTCTTCTACCAAGTCACGTTCACCCTGAAGGACATGGATCGACATCGCGGTCTGACCGTCCTTGAAGGTTGTGAAGTCCTGAGCCATGGCTACAGGAATCGGCGTGTTGCGGGGAATGACTTTTTCAACGAGACCGCCCATGGTTTCAAGACCCAAGGAAAGCGGCGTGACGTCAAGAAGCAGCCAGTCTTCGTCGCTGCGGTTGCCGGCAAGCAGGTTTGCCTGAAGCGCAGCGCCGATTGCCACCACTTCATCCGGGTCAATATCGGTAAGCGGTTCGCGGTCAAAATAATCGGCCACTGCCTTGCGGATGCAGGGCATGCGCGTTGAGCCGCCGACAAGCACGACACCTTTTACTTCATCGCGTTTGAGACCTGCGTCCTTTAATGTCTGTTTCGTGGCTTCGATGGTTCTTGCTACTAAGTGGTGCGTGATCGAATCAAAGACTTCGCGCGTAATCGTGACATTGATGATTCTGTCGCCGGAAATCTTGGCGTGAATCGTTGCTTTCTTTTCCGTCGTCAGCGTTTCTTTGGCTGCCTTGGCTTTTGCCATCAGCATGCGGCTGTCGGAATGCGTCAGCAGCGGACGACCTGCCTGGTCAATGACCCAGCAGTAGAGACGCTGGTCAAAATCATCGCCGCCTAACTGGCTGTTGCCGCCGGTGGCGAGCACCTCAAAAACGCCTTTGCGCAGACGGAGGACGGAGACGTCAAACGTGCCGCCGCCCAAGTCATAAACGATGTAAAGACCTTCGGCGCCGGTATCGAGGCCGTAAGCCAAAGCTGCCGCCGTCGGTTCGCTCAAAAGACGAAGAACATTCAGACCGGCAAGCTTTGCGGCGTCTTTAGTCGCCTGACGCTGAGCGTCATCAAAGTAAGCCGGTACCGTCACAACAGCGCCGACAAGTTCGCCGCCTAAGGCGTCTTCGGCGCGTTTTTTAAGGACTTTTAAGATTTCTGCTGATACTTCAACCGGACTCTTCGCGCCTTGTGCCGTGTTGAGCTTCACCATGCCCTCGCCTTTGATGAAGTCATAGGGCATGTAGCGGTTATTCTGCAGCTCAGAAGCGCTTCGGCCCATCAAACGCTTGACACTTGAGATCGTGTTGAGCGGATCTGCTTCTGCACGTGAACGGGCTTCTTCACCAACAACCACGCATCCATTCTTTTCGTAGTGGACAACAGAAGGAAGCAGTTTCTGATTCTTTTCGTCAACGAGAACTTCGGGAGAACCGTTTCTAACGGTGGCCGCCAATGAATTCGTGGTGCCCAAATCAATACCGACAGCAAACCGCTCTTCGTGCGGTGCTGTCGACATTCCCGGTTCGGCAATTTGCAGAAGTGACATTATTCAAAATCCAGTAGCTGGCGATTTAAAAACATAACCTTTTTTAAATCTTCTGCCGCCAGCGAGACATCAGATTTCACATCGAACGCGTCTACCACCTCGTTGAGCAGCTCGTCCTTTTCTTTTTCAATCGCTTTCTTCAGCACTTCCAGCTCAGCCGTATTCCCGGAATCCTTTGCATCTGAGATCGCCTCTCGGCGTTCCAGCTGCTCAAGAAGAAACTCTTCAGAAATCGAACCGCTGCTGTCTTCGTCAATGAGGTGTCCTCGCAGCGCGCAAAGGGCTTTACCTCGCTGGATCGGATCGCTGAGCTTCTGAAAAGCGTCATTAATCAGCGTTGCCCACTGCTGAGCAACGCGCTTTTCAGTATCGCTTGCCGAAGCAAAACGGTCGGGATGAACCTTTTTTTGGATTTCAAAATACTTTTCATCCAACTTTTGTTTATCGATTCTGAACTGTGGTTTCAAACCGAAAATTTCAAAAGGATTCATCGCCGCCATAGCGCCTCCGTTTCAGTTAGACATGGAAAGACTTGCCGCAGCCGCAGCTTTCTTTCTCGTTCGGGTTCTTGAATTTGAATCCAGTATTGAGACCTTCACGGACAAAGTCCAGTTCGGTTCCGTTGATATAGGGCAGGCTCTTGGGATCAACAATTACTTTGATCCCGTAGCTTTCGTACACCTGATCTTCGGGTTCGATTTTGTCTGCAAACTCTAATGCGTAAGCCATACCGGAGCAGCCGCTGGTTTTGACACCGACTCTGAGGCCGACGCCTTTGCCACGTTTGCGAAGGAATTCTTCAACGTGAGAAGCTGCTTTTTCTGTCAATGTAACCGACATTATTTATCCTTAATCTGAGCCTGTTTCTGGCGATAGTCTTCCACTGCGGCCTTGATGGCGTCTTCCGCAAGAATGGAACAGTGGATTTTGACGGGAGGAAGCTCAAGTTCTTCGGCAATTGCCGTATTTTTGAGCTGTTCGGCTTCTTCCAAGGTCTTGCCCTTGATCAGTTCGGTGACCAAAGAGCTGGAAGCGATGGCACTGGTGCAGCCGTAGGTTTTGAACTTAGCGTCTTCGATCACGCCGTTGTCGTTGACCTTGATCTGCAGGCTTAAAACGTCGCCGCAGGCGGGGGCGCCGCGTGTACCGGTTCCGACGTTCGGATCGTTTTTATCCAGTCTGCCGACATTTCTGGGGTGCTGGAAATGATCCATCACTTTATCGCTGTATTGCATTCTTTTCTTTCCTTGTTAGTGTTCTGTCCATTTAACTTGTTTCATGTCCACGCCTTCCTTGTACATCTCCCAAAGCGGGGACATTTCACGAAGCTGTGCAACCTTTTCTTTGATGAGCTTGACGGTGTAGTCAATCTCTTCTTCCGTCGTGAAACGGCCTAAGCTGAAGCGAATGGAGCTGTGGGCGAGTTCGTCATCAATACCGAGGGCACGCAGAACGTAGGACGGTTCCAAGCTGGCCGAGGTGCAGGCAGAACCGGAGGAAACTGCGATTTCAGGGCAGCTGGCCATGAGGGCTTCACCTTCAACAAACGCGAAGCTGACGTTGAGGTTGAAAGGAGCTCTGTGTTCCATGCTTCCGTTGACATGAACGGCTTCGATTTCGCTCAAGCCTTTCCAAAGTCTGTCGCGAAGAGCGCCGATACGCTTCATTTCCTCGTCCATTTCCAGGCGGCACAGTCTGTAGGCTTCGCCCATACCGACGATCTGGTGTGTGGCGAGTGTGCCTGAGCGCATGCCTCTTTCGTGACCGCCGCCGTGAATGATGGCTTCAATACGAGCACGCGGTTTGCGGCGAACATAAAGAGCGCCCATTCCCTTCGGTCCGTAGAGCTTGTGGGCGGAAAGGCTCATCAGATCAACCTTGAGTTTTTCCATATCCAGAGGGATCTTGCCGGCGGCCTGAGTGGCGTCGACGTGGAACAGGATTCCGCGTTCACGGCACATTTCACCGATTTTTTCGATGTCTTGAATGACGCCGATTTCATTGTTGACGGCCATCACGGAAACCAAGGTAGTATCTGGACGCATGGCTTTGGCCAAAGCGTCGAGGTCCAAAAGTCCGTCCTTGCCGACGTCCATGTATGTCACTTCAAAGCCTTCGCGTTCAAGTTCTCGCATGGAGTCCAGCACGGCTTTGTGTTCGGTCTTTACCGTGATTAAATGCTTGCCTTTGTCCTTATGGAAACGAGCTGCACCTTTGATCGCGAGGTTGTCGCTTTCGGTGGCGCCGCTAGTCCAAACGATTTCTTTCGGATCGGCATTGATTAGTGCTGCAACTTCGGCACGGGCGTTTTCAACAGCTTCTTTAGCCTTCCAGCCGTATTCGTGGCTCGTGCTGGCAGCGTTGCCGAAATTCTCGTAGAGGAAAGGAATCATCTTATCGACGACACGAGGATCCACAGGCGTAGTCGCAGAATAATCAAGGTAAATAGGGAACTTCATGATTAGCTCCAATGAAGAGATAAATTGGGGATTTATTAAACCTTCGGTTTGATAATGGATACGGGGCTTAAGCCCTGATCTTTGAGCTTTTTCTTGTCAGCCAGGTTTTTCAGCGAGATCCCTTTCAGGAACTTGCGGATTTCCTCGTTGAGGCTTTCCCAAAGATCGAATGTGATGCACTCACCTTCTCCGTCGCAGACGGCTCTGTTTTTATCGCAGCTGGCTTTCTCGAGAGGGTCGTCCACGGCTTCCAAAATATCGATCACCGTGATCTGATCCGCAGGTTTGGCCAAACGGTATCCGCCGGCAGGGCCGCGCACACCTTCAAGGAGGCCGGCTCTGCGCAGCTTTCCGAAGATCTGCTCAAGATAGGCGCTTGAAAGATGACGTCTGTCCCCGATCGCAGCGATGGATACGTACTCTTCCGGGTCATGGAGAGCAATATCAAGCATTGCGGTGACGGCAAAACGGCCTTTAGTAGTGAGTTTCATCTTTATTCCGATCCATTTAGTCGGAAATAATAGACCGTTTTATTTCCGAGCGCAATAGTCGGAATTGAAAAAGCCCTCCGAAGAGGGCTAAGAAGGAAAATGAATTTTCAGCGGCTACAGAGCTGAGCCGGGAATGTAGACGGAAGCGCGTTTCTTAACAACTTCAAGCAGGCCTTCGCAGGCGTCCTCACAGTAATCAAGTACCGTGTTGAAGCCTTCGTTGCCGCCGTAATACGGATCAGGCACCACGGCCGTGTCGTATTCGGTTGCATAGCGCATCAGGAGCGCCAGCTTGTGTTTGTACATCGGAGGGCAGATCTGCTGCATGGCGGTCAGATTTTCCCAGTCCATCGCCAAAATGAAGTCGCACTCTCTAAAGTCGTCGGATGTAATCTGACGAGCCCTAAGTTCGGATAAGTCATATCCGCGCTTACGGCCTGCAATCTGAGCGCGCACGTCCGGCGCCTCTCCGACGTGATAACCATGTGTACCGGCAGAATCCACGATTACTTTGTCAGTCAGTCCGGCTTCCTTCACCATTTTCTTAAAAACTGCTTCAGCCGTAGGGGAACGACAAATGTTCCCCATGCACACAAATAAAACTTTTACCATGTTTTTTGCATTCTTCTTAATTGACGAATTAATCACACCTCTCTCGCGTACACCGCAGGCAGGTTGCAATAGCTTACGAGCCCCAAACGCTTTTTGCAAAAATGTATAGGGTAATTACCAATAATTCAACTCAAAATGAGCACCTATACGTTCTCTTTTGCACCTTCCTCATCTTTTCCGGGCGTCGCGCCGAAAACTTGTTTACGAATTGAAGCCAATTTATCACGGACTTCCGAGGCTTTTTCGAATTCGAGATTCTTAGCATGCTCAAACATTTCGTTTTCGAGCCGTTTGATTTCGCGTGCCAGTTCCTTCGGACCCATTTTTTCGTAATCCTGACCGTCCACCAATCCGAATTCATTTTCGAGGTTATCGCTCTTGTAGACACCGTCAATAATGTCACGGATTTCTTTCTTGACGCTCTTCGGCGTGATGTTATGCGCCACGTTGTAAGCAGTCTGCTTTTCTCTGCGTCGAGCCGTTTCGTCCATCGCTCGGCGCATGGAGTCCGTAATCGTATCGGCGTATAGAATGGCTTTGCCTTCAACGTTTCGCGCGGCACGGCCGATCGTCTGAATAAGAGAACGTTCGCTTCGCAGGAAGCCTTCCTTATCAGCATCTAAGATCGCGATCAGTGCCACTTCCGGAATATCCAAGCCTTCTCTCAATAAGTTAATGCCGATCAGAACATCGAAGACACCGGCACGAAGGTCTCGAATAATTTCTACGCGTTCCACCGTATCGATGTCCGAGTGCAGGTAACGCACCTTGATACCGTTGTCCTGCAGGAAGTCGGTTAAGTCTTCTGCCATGCGCTTGGTCAGCGTTGTAATCAGAATGCGCTGGCCCTTCGGAATTCTTTCTTTGATTTCGCCGAGCACATCGTCAACCTGAGTCGTAGCCGGACGTACTTCTACTTCCGGGTCTACGAGGCCGGTCGGGCGCACCACCTGCTCCACGATCTGAGAAGAATGATTCAGCTCGTAGTCTGCAGGAGTGGCCGAGACAAAGATCGCTCGGCGCATCTTGCTTTCGAATTCGTCAAAACGAAGCGGACGATTGTCTTTAGCGCTCGGAAGACGGAAGCCGTAGGTGACGAGGGTTTCTTTTCTGGCACTGTCGCCGCGGTACATACCGCCGATCTGACCTAACAGAACGTGAGATTCGTCGAAGAACATCAGCGCATCTTTCGGCAGATAGTCGATCAAGGTAGGAGGCGGCTCTCCGGGCAGACCGCCGGCCAAGTGGCGGCTGTAGTTCTCAATGCCTTTGCAGAAGCCCACTTCGTGGAGCATTTCTAAGTCAAAGAGCGTTCTTTCGCGGATGCGCTGCGCCTCAAGCAACTTGCCGCTCTCGATGAATTTTGTCTCCTGGTCTCTGAGCTCATCCTTGATGGCTTCAATCGCTCGGAGAATATCGTTTCTCGGCGTGACATAGTTAGACGTCGGATAGATCGCGAAGCGGTCTACCTTCTGGCGTGTTTTACCGGTCAGCGGATCGAAGAAATACATTGCTTCGATTTCGTCATCAAAGAGTTCGATACGGAGCGCCATTTCCGAGTGTTCGGCTGGGAACACGTCAATCGTGTCACCGCGGACGCGGAACTTACCTCGCGTAAATTCCATGTCGTTGCGTTCGTACTGGATGCGGACCAAGTGCGAGATCAAGTCGCGCTGTTCAATCTTATCACCGACTTTCAGGATAAGACGCATCTCGGTATAGGACTCCGGCTTACCGATACCGTAGATGGCAGACACGGTCGCGACAATGATCACATCACGGCGTTCGAGCACGCTCTTTGAAGCCGACAGACGCATCTGCTCGATGTGTTCATTGATAGCAGAATCTTTTTCAATAAACAGATCACGCTGAGGGACGTAAGCTTCGGGCTGATAGTAGTCGTAGTAACTGACGAAATACTCCACCGCGTTGTTTGGGAAAAAGTCCCTCATTTCCGCGTAGAGCTGAGCGGCAAGGGTTTTATTCGGCGCCATGATGAGCGTCGGCAGACCGGTTCGAGCGATAACGTTCGCCATGGTGTAGGTTTTGCCGCTACCCGTCACGCCAAGCAGCGTCTGGGCCGTCAGGCCGTCCTCGATGCCTTCGACGAGTTCTTTGATTGCCTGAGGCTGATCTCCGGCCGCCTCAAAGGGCTGATGCAGTTCAAACGGAGAATTAGGGAATCTGATGACTTTCAAGGTGGTGTCTGCCTAAAGAATCCTTTGAATTTGAAAAGTTTAGAACGAATCCTAAGACATCGGTTTTCCGATCATCCGATCTGGTCAGATTGCCTCGACCTCAGTCTTCTCTGCTTTAGATGAGTTCTAAGGAGACATCCATTTTAAGTTCACTTTCAAACCAAACCCCTCTCAATTAAGCTTCGGCACCTTATTTTCTCAAGCACGCAGGGTGATTTAAATATCAATAATTCAAATTTATAAAATCACCCTTGGCTGGACACTCTCGGAATAAAATAAAAATTAGCACATTACATAAGCTGATGAGGTTTGTTTTCGGAAAAAGTAAAACATCGGTCTGAAACAACTCCTTAACTTTCTAGAAGGATATATCCTTAAAAAATCCTCTCTATTCCAAATTTAATCTTTGTTTAATATTTATCAACCATTATCATCAACCCCTCTAATTATAAAATCCCATTTTGAGTTTATTTTTTGCTAATTAGCTAATTTATAAGAATTTTCATCTTCTCTAAATTTCGTAACAATCTATTGACTTCTAGAAATTTTGCTGTCAGAATGCTTATGTCTGTTGTTTGACAGACATGACAATTGGGATTACTGCTATGTGCATATTTAAGCCTATTCAACATAGGCATGCGCCGCACGTTACACCTCACGCGGTTTACGATGCGTGATTGCTTCTCCTTCAATAAATTCCTCTCCGAATCCGACATCTGGCCCTCCGGCCGATTCTTTATCGGTTCGGCTCGAATTGCTTTTCTCTTAATTTCTTCCGCGAAATCTCTTAGTGTTCAAGCCTTTTTGACGCTTGTTCATAGGGGGGGGGTATTTCCGAGAAAAGCCAATACCACAATTCATTTAATTACGATGCGGATTTATTTACCTTATTAAATAAATCTGGAGGACTACTATTATGCAAAAACTTAAAGTCGCAGCTTCTGCATTACTGAAAGATAAACTTCAGGTTGAACGTGAAGTCGTTTGCCTCTCAAATGCTGACTTTACTGAAGTCTCCGCTGTTGTTATCGACATTGAAGACTATCGGAAAGGCGGGTTAAACAAGGTTAATGCCACCGCCTTGGAAATTCCTGTTTTTCTTTATCTCCGCGATGAAGACACCACTCCGGAAGAACTCGTCGGTCACGTGGTCGGTGTGATCAACGATGACCTTACAGACAGACGTCTTTTCGGCCGTCAAATCGATGAAGCTGCCAAACGCTACGAAGACAAGCTCCTTCCTCCTTTCTTCGGTGCCCTCGCCCAATACGTATACAAAGGAAAGTCCCAGTTTGACTGCCCGGGACATCAGGGAGGCGCATACTTCCGCCGCCATCCGGCCGGCCGCGCATTCTATGACTTTTTCGGTGAAGAGCTTTTCCGCTCTGACCTTTGCAATGCTGACGTTGCGATGGGCGACCTTCTAATTCATGAAGGTGCACCGCTAACCGCTCAAAAAGCTGCCGCTAAGGTATTCAATGCCGATAAGACTTATTTCGTTTTGAACGGAACCTCCGCCTCTAACAAAGTTGTATTAAATGCGGCTTTAACTCCCGGTGACTTGGTTTTGTATGATCGAAACAACCACAAGTCAATTAACCACGGAGCTCTTTTGCAAGCCGGCGCTACTCCGATTTATCTTGAAACTGCCCGCAACCCCTTCGGATTTATCGGCGGCATTGACGAAAAATGTTTTGACGAAGAGTATCTCCGCAGCCTAGTTAGAGAAAAATGTCCTGAAAAAGCGGATGCCAAGCGCCCCTTCCGTCTTGCAGTCATCCAACTCGGCACTTATGACGGCACGATTTATAACGCTCGCCAAGTTGTGGACAAAATCGGCCACCTTTGTGATTACATTCTCTTCGACTCCGCATGGGTAGGCTACGAGCAATTCATTCCAATGATGCGTGACTGTTCCCCGCTTCTTCTCGAGTTAGGACCGGAAGACCCCGGCATCTTCGTCACTCAGTCCGTTCATAAGCAGCAAGCAGGTTTTTCTCAGACTTCACAAATTCGCAAAAAGGACTCTCACATTAAGGGACAAGACCGTTATATTCCTCACAAAGTGTTGAATAACGCTTTCATGATGCATGCATCAACCAGTCCGTTTTACCCGCTGTTTGCTTCTTTGGACGTCAACGCAAAAATGCAAGAAGGAGAAGCCGGCCGTAGACTTTGGGCTGACTGCGTTAAGACAGTTGTTGATGCTCGCAAATTACTGCTTGAAACCTGTCATTACATCAAACCGTTTATTCCTTCTAAAGTTCGCGGCTCCGATTGGAAGTCTTACCCAACGGATTTGATTGCCCAAGACCTGGAATTCTTCAAATTTGTTCCGGGTCAGAAATGGCATTCTTTCGAGGGATATGGGGAGAACCAATATTTTGTAGATCCCTGCAAATTTATGCTGACGACTCCGGGCATCGATGTTGAGACCGGCGAATACGAAAATTTTGGCGTTCCGGCAACGATTTTGGCTAATTACTTGCGCGATAACGGCATCATCCCCGAAAAGAATGACCTCAATTCCATTCTTTTCCTCATGACTCCCGCAGAAAATAAAGAAAAAATGGATCACCTGGTTAGCCAGATCGCTCGCTTTGAAAAATACCTCGATGATGACGCTCCCTTAGAAGAGGTTCTGCCCAATCTTTACAAAGCTTACGAATCTCGCTACCGCAACTATTCCATCCGTCAGCTCTGCCAAGAAATGCATGACTTCTACAAGGAGCGGAATATTAAAGAGATTCAAAAGGAAATGTTCCGTACAGAATTCATGCCTAAGAGCGTCATTAATCCTCAAGAAGCCCACTTTGCATTCCTGCGCGGCCAAGCCGAGCTCGTCCGTCTGGAAGATGCAGAAGGAAGGGTTGCTGCTGAAGGCGCTCTGCCCTACCCACCGGGAGTCTTGTGCTGCTTCCCGGGTGAAGTTTGGGGCGGACCCGTGCTCAAGTATTTCTTAGCTTGGCAGGAAGCCATGGGACGGATGCCTGGATTTGCACCCGAACTTCAAGGTGTTTATGTCGAAGACAACGGCAGGGGCGGTAAACAAGTTTACTGCTATGTACTAAAAGAAGATGCTGTCGAACGTCTGACTGCTAAAGGTAAATAAGCCGCGTGCGCGGAAGCTCGCGCTTCCGTGCTGCCTCTCTACACAGAACATACTTGAGGATATTTTTATGTCTCAGCAAAACCGTACCAAGATGTCAGTCACTCAGCTGACTCTTCTCACTGCTATTAATATGATGGGCTCCGGCATCGTCATGCTGCCGACCAAACTGGCTGAAATTGGAACAATTTCTATTCTTTCCTGGCTCATCACTGCCGTGGGATCCTTGTGTTTAGCCTATGCCTTTGCCAAGTGCGGCATGTTTAGTAAACGTCCGGGTATGGGCGGCTATTCTGAATATGCCTTCGGCAAAGCCGGCAACTTCATGGCTAACTACACTTATGGTGTTTCGCTTCTTTTTGCCAACATCGCTATCGCGATTACCTGTGTCGGCTATGGGGCCGAATTTTTGGAAATTGAACTAACTCCGGTTCAAGTTTGCCTTTCTACGATCGTCGTACTTTGGATCTGTACGTCCGCAAACTTTATGGGGGCCTCGCTCACCGGAAAATTTAGTGCCTTAGCCGTTTGGTGCGTCATCCTTCCCGTGTTGCTTTTAACCGTTATCGGCTGGTTCTGGTTCAGTCCTACGATGTATGTCGAAGCCTGGAATCCGCACAACGAACCTTTCTTCTCCGCTGTCGGGGCTTCAATCTCTATGACGCTATGGGCCTTCTTAGGACTTGAGAGCGCCTGTGCCAACAGTGATGCCGTTGACAATCCCGAGAAGAATGTTCCTATTGCCGTGCTGGCCGCTACCATTGGTGTTGCTATTATCTATATTGTCTCCACCAATATCATCGCGGGTATCGTTCCGAATGCCGAGTTGGTTAAATCAAACGCTCCCTTCGGCCTGACCTTTACCATGATGTTCAACTCTACCATCGGCAAGATCGTCACTTTCCTTCTTGTTCTTTCCTGCGCAGGCTCTACACTGGGTTGGCAGTTCACGATTGCTAAGGTATTTCAGCAGTCTGCAATCGACGGTTTCTTCCCGAAGTGCTTTGCTAAAGTCAACAAATGGAAAGCTCCAGTGCTCGGTATGATTATCATTACGGCCATTCAAACCGGCTTCTGTTTCATGACGATTAGCCCCGAACTGTTCAAACAATTCAACCGGTTGGTAGATCTCGCCGTAGTAACCAATATCATGCCTTATCTGCTGTCAATGGCGGCTGTTGCCGTCATCATGAAAGTCGCAAAAGTGGAGCCCTCCAAGGCCAAACTTTACAACGTCATTGCAATCATCGGCGCCATCTACAGCTTCTACGCACTCTTCTCTACCGGAATCACAGAAGTTTTCTACGGCTCTTTAGCCACATTCCTCGGATGGACGCTTTGGGGACTGATTGCACCTAGATTCGCCAGCAACGAAGCTTGATAGCAATTTGCTCTCAGTTAAAGGACTGCCCGTGCGGCGGTCCTTTTTATTTGCGGTCTCACAGGTTCAGGAGTTTAAATATTTCGTTAGAAAAACGATTTTGCCGCCAATTTTGAATTAGGCTAAGTAATTGACATTTTTTAACACCTCTAGAGAATCTCATGTCCAAATCCATTTTTGATGTTGTCGGACAAGCTCCCGACGATCCCATTCTCGGCCTCAACGAAGCTTTCAAATCCGACCCCCGCGACAAGAAAGTTAATCTGAGTATCGGCGTGTACAGCACCGAAGACGGCAAAGTACCTCTTCTGCGCGTCGTTGCCGAAGCCGAGAAGAGAATCCTTGAAGCCGGCGAGCCTCATACTTATCTTCCGATCTCCGGTATTCCTACTTTTAACGCCGGCGTTCAGAAGCTGATTTTCGGTGCCGATTCTCCGATCATCAAAGAAAAGCATGCCGTTACCGTTCAATCTCTCGGCGGTACCGGTGCTCTTAAAGTCGGCGCAGACTTCCTTGCAGCTATTCTCAAAGATCCGGAAGCCGTTGTCAGCACACCGACATGGCAGAACCACGTTGCAATTTTTGAACAAGCTGGTTTCAAAGTCGGCAAGTATCCGTACTATGACAAAGAAAACAACGGCGTCGACTTCCCTGCCATGCTTAAGAGCCTCAGCGGTTTGAAAGAAAACACCGTTGTGATTCTGCATGCCTGCTGCCACAATCCCACAGGCTATGACCTGACTCAAGAACAATGGGCCCAGGTTGTTGACGTCTGCGTTAAGAACAAGCTGATTCCGTTCCTCGATATTGCTTACCAGGGCTTCGGTGACGGTCTTGAAGAGGATGCCGGCTCCATCCGTCAATTTGCCGATGCAGGCATTCCTTTCTTCGTCTCTAGCTCTTTCTCCAAGTCCTTCTCTCTTTACGGCGAACGTATCGGTGCACTGACCGTCGTCTGCAAAGACCAGGAAGAAGCCTCCCGTGTCCTGAGCAAACTGAAAGCTTTGATTCGTGCCAACTACTCCAATCCTCCCGCCCACGGCGCCAAGATTGTTGCTCGGGTACTCAATGATCCTGAACTCATGAAGCAGTGGCATGAAGATTTGGGCGAAATGCGCGAACGTATCAAAGAGATGCGTAAGGATCTGGCTTCCGAGCTCAAAGCACTCGGCGCCAAGAAAGACTTTGACTTTGTCACTCAGCAGAAGGGCATGTTCTCCTTCTCTGGCCTGAACCCCGAACAGGTTCAGCGTCTGAAAGACGAATTCGGCGTCTACATCGTTAAGAGCGGCCGTATGTGTGTTGCTTCTTTGAACAAAGACAACGTGAAATACACGGCAGAAGCCATTAAAGAAGTGCTCTAAGCTCTAAACTACGCGTTTCTACGGAAGGCTCCGAAAAAATCGGAGCCTTTTTACATTTTTAAATTTCCTTTTGAATCAAGGAGTTCATGAGAGAGTGAATATAAAAACAAAAAAGAATGAAAAAATTTTTAGTTTTTGATTTGCACGACTTCAAAAACTTGTATATAGTCTCGTCTTGTTGATTCCCCGATAGCTCAGTCGGTAGAGCGACGGACTGTTAATCCGCAGGTCGTTGGTTCAAGTCCAACTCGGGGAGCCAGAATTCTGAAAAGCGCATCGTAAAGAATGCGCTTTTCTTTTGCCAAAATTGGTTCGCACCGACTCCGCTTTCTCAAGTCGAAATCAAGCCGCCCATGTTTAGACGGACGGCCCATCGGAATCCTGAGATTAATTCTTCAGACAATCAGACATAAACTTCTTGCGAAGCTCGCCCTTCAGTGCTTTCTCTTTAGCCTCCTTGCTGCACTTGACCATTTTTTCCTGCTGTTGGGTAAGTTTCTTTTTTCCGTCATCAACTTTCTTGGACAAGCACTCCTTCATGAATTCCTTACGCTTATCGCCGTGAAGATCCTTAGCCGCAGCTTCTTTGCTGCAGTAAGACATCTTATTTTGCTGAGCGGTGAGATGTTCGGAAGTGTCTTTTGCGATGGCCGGATTCATGCATACGGCAAAACCCAGGAGAGAGGCAATCAAAACCAAACGTTTCATAATCAGTCCCTTAAAAGGTTGCAAAGAAGTTGATATCTCCTTTATAACTCTTTAGAGGTAAAAGCTTTAGGCAAAAATCCAAGATTGAGCATGAAAACTTCCGTGCTCATCTTCTTGCCAAGACGGGTAATTTCCTTCCTTTGCCTAATAGTCCTACCTCTAAATATCGGGTTTTTTCTGTCTCTTCTCCGAAAATCAGCGGTTTTTTCTCTCTAAAATAAGTTCATGTTCAGCGCGTGTTCTCGGCGAACCGCAGGCATTTTTACGGATAACCAATGAATACATCTGAATATTTAACTTTGATGAGGGATCGACTCACCGCAGCTTTCGATTTCAAAGAGCCGCCTCAAGGACTCAATCCTCAGCCGGCGCTTTGGGCAGTACATAATCGAACTTCAGAAAAGTACTTCCTCTCAAAAAGCATCTCGTTATACACAGTGAACAATGACGAGTATGTCGGGCTTTATGGCTGTACTGACAAAATCAAGGAAACAGACATCGAAGCCGTTTTCGAACAGTTCAAAAGACTGATTTCGGAACTACCGACGGACGAAAAGCATATGTCCTCAATTTTCACTGCGGCGTTGATTTCCAAAGAGGAAATTGACCTGAAGATTGTTGAGACGGCGTCTGCCAAAAAGTTTCATAAAGACTTTTGGTTCTCTCTTCGCGGTTGGGCCGATCTAGCCTTCATTTTGGTCGATCTTAAAAACGAAAAGATTTATTCCAATTCGTTCGGCAAAAGGACTGTTAGAAACTTCGGATTCCCCAAGAAGTCTGACTAATAGCTTTATTTAATTTATCTCAAACACCTAGGAATGGAAATGAACGGTTTTACCTTACTTATCGGCTCAGCGGTCATCTTTCTGATCGCCTATGTCGTTTACGGCTCCTGGCTTGCCAAGCAATGGGGCATCGACCCGAAACGCAAAACACCAGCAGAAACTCAGAAGGACGGCATTGACTACCTTCCGACAAAACCGGCTGTTCTTCTCGGTCACCACTTCTCTTCAATCGCAGGCGCCGGCCCGATCGTCGGCCCGATTACCGCGGCTGTTTTCGGATGGGTTCCCGTCACACTGTGGATTATCGTCGGCAGCGTCTTCTTCGGCGGCGTGCATGACTACGGTTCTTTGGTGGCTTCTTTGCGTCATAAAGGCAAGAGTATCGGCCAAATTATCGAAGCCAACATCGGTGAAAGAGCCAAGATTCTCTTCGCCATCTTTGCCTGGATTACATTGCTGGTTGTGATTGCAGCCTTCGCCAACATCGTTGCTGCTACTTTCGTGGCCAACCCTAGCGCCGGCACATCCTCCTTACTCTTCATTCTGCTTGCTGTCGCTTTCGGCCTGCTCGTCTACCGTACCGGCATATCTCTTTTCCTCGGTACAGTCCTGGGCCTCATCGGCATGGCTGCCGCTTTCTACATCGGTCATATCTTCCCGATCGTCCTTTCTAAAGACATGTGGCTCCTGATCATGATGGGCTACATCTTTGTTGCCTCCATCGCACCGGTTTGGATTCTTCTGCAGCCTCGCGACTACCTGAACTCCTTCCTGCTTTATCTGATGATCATTGCCGCCTTCCTCGGCATCTGCTTCTATCAGCCGACCATGGAGATTTCTCCGTTTGTAGGCTTTGATCTCGGGCACGGTCAGTGGCTCTTCCCGGTTCTGTTCGTTACTGTTGCCTGCGGTGCGATTTCCGGCTTCCATTCTCTGGTTAGCTCCGGTACCAGCTCCAAGCAGCTTGATAACGAAAAGAACGCCAAGCTCATCGGCTACGGCTCCATGCTGATTGAAGGCCTCCTGGCAATCTGCGCCATCATTTCCGTCGCTTACGTTGCTGCTGACAAACTGCCGGCTCTCCTGAAAGCCGGCGGCCCGGTCAACGCCTTCTCTCAAGGCACTGCAACCTTTATGACAGCGCTGGGTCTTGATTTCAATCTGTCTAAGGAGTTCGTTGCTCTGACGATTTCCGCCTTTGCGCTCACTACTCTTGACACCGCAACCCGTCTCGGCCGCTTCATCTTCCAAGAACTGGTTACACGTCCTGTCGAAAGCCGCAACGGCGGTAAGGAACAGCCCATCGCTGCTTTCCTCGGCAACCGTTACGTCGCAACGGCGATCACGATCGCTCTGGCCTGGTACATGTCCGTCGGTTCTTACCTCACGATTTGGCCGATTTTCGGTACTGCAAACCAGATGCTTGCCGCTCTGTCTCTGCTCGCTATCGCCGCATGGCTCAGAAAAGAAAACAGAAAGACATTCATGGTCACGATCCCGATGTACTTCATGTTTGCCGTCACCTTCTGCTCTCTTGGTCAGCTGATCTACGCCAACCTCGGCAAGAACTGGCTGATCGTCGGCATCTCCGCCGGTCAGGCTGTTCTGTCTGCAGCTCTGTTCATTGAAGCCTACCGAGTCTTCAGCAACGACAAAGGTCAGATCCCGAGTAACCTTAAAGCTCAAAATCAAGAGTAAGTCAGTAGTTACTCACTCCTAAAATTACGGCCTTCGCCTAAAAAGTGAAGGCCGTTTCGTTTAGGTTGCTTAGAAACACTGGGCCTTCTGCCAGACTATTCCTGGCTGAGAATTTCCGGATTCAGTATCTCCAACTCATCAATTAAAAAGCCCGCGACTGCAAACCGTTGTTTTCTCTTTAAAGCTCTTTCGGCCCATCATCGAGCCACTAGAGATGCTTTTTAGAGAGGCGGCTTGAAGCTCTTTGCTGTCATTGGACAACATACAAATGTCTCGAAAAACAACTCTGTTATAGAGGGGAAATTGGAAGAGCGTCCTTCCGACTCCAGCCAAAACAAAATTCTCGCCCAGAGCCTTCTGTAATCTGAACGGGAATTTAGCTTTTGTCGGTGACTGTCTCCATAGAACATCAAACAGCGAACAGAACAGTCATCAACAGAAATTAAGTCAAGGGAGCGAGCAGCGCTAAAACAATATTGGCAACCAAGAAGAAGACGATCGCAGAAAAATCAATGTTCTTCCAAACCGGAATAAATTTCTTAATCGGTGCCAGGAAGGGGTAGCAGAGATAACTCAGCGTACGGTAAAGAGCGCTTGTTTGGTTTACCCAAGAGAGAATGCAGAAAAGCAATGCGGCAAACATTGCAAGTTCAATGGCCCAGTACACCACCAGAACGGCGGAACCAAAGAAAAATGGGAAAAATCCCCCGGCCCCCGAGCCCATCAGCCAGTGGAAGAACTGATAAATGACGGCGACTAAGTAGCAGACAAAAATTGAAGGCCAGTCAATGGTCGGCGTTCTCGGAATGAATTTAGAGACCGAACCGACAGCCCACTGCGTCGTGGTATAGGCGAAAGAAGTGATCGGATCGTTTCCGGGAGCACGCAAAAACTTTAAATAAGCTCTTAACAAGAGCAGGCACGCGAAAACCGTGCAAAGAAGTCTAAGGGTTAATAAAAAAATCGCGGACACTTTCTGATCCTCTCGTTTTACTTGTTTTGTTGTTAATCATTCTAAATGAGGCGGCGGTCAACAATGCAGAATTTTGGCCTGAACCGCTCAATTAGACGTTTAGACGTAAGGAAAACACAACGGCTTACCGGTCGTGCAGAGACTCTCATACGTAAGCCAGTCGAAAGCAGGGCCCGGATCCGTCTTGCGAAGCGGTGCGATCATGGAATGGCCCGTGACGTATTTGATAGGATAAGCTTCGGCAAGTGCATCGGTGAGGCGCCCGAGCGTTTCATATTGCGCCTGCTCATAGGGCGCTGAATCTGTACCTTCCAATTCCACGCCGATCGAGAAGTCATTGCAGTTCTCACGGCCCTCGTAAGAGGAAACGCCGGCATGCCAGGCACGGTCCAAACAGGAAACGTACTGGAACAGGCGTCCACTCCGATCAATAAAGAAGTGTGAAGAAACGCGCAGTCCTTCTAAATCTTGGTAGGACGGATGCTTGCAGCAGTCAAGCGTTCCGCAGAAAAGCGCGTCGACATCTCCGGTTCCGAACTGGCCGGCTGGCAAACTGATGTTGTGTATCACCAGAAGAGAAATCTCCTCGCCTTCCGGCCGCTCGTTGAAATGCTCGGAGGGCCGAATTGCCGCTTCGTCACACCAGCCGTTAGGAAAAATTCGCATCAGTGCGCCTTCGGGCCTTTCATTGCGTGCTGGCGGCAGCAATAGTACTTCCCATTGCTGTATACAGCTTCACTGATCGGAACATACAAGCCGCAGTTCGCGCACGAAACCATCTTTTCGCCCGGCATATCGTTTTTGTGTTCCGCAAGATTGGCTTTTTCCTGTTTATCCAGGCGCTTTTCAAGCTGAATCTGCTTTAAGCGCATGGAACGCCAGGCAAAGTAAATAACGGCAACGATAAGAACAAAGAAAATGATCCTGGACATGACTTAGGCTCCCGGAACAACTTCCATAACAAAGCGAACGCCGATATAAGAAACCATCAGAACGCAGAAGCCGATAACGGTCCAAAGAGCGGCAAACTTTCCTCTCCAGCCTCTGAGATGATGTCCGAGAAGCAGGATTCCGAAGATGACCCAGGCCATGCAGGTGGTGACAGTCTTGTGGTCAAAACGGAAGGCTTGGCCGAAAAGTTCCTGAGAATAGACAGCACCGAACAGAATCGCAGCGGTCAGAACAATGAACCCGACCCAGATCAAACGGAAAAGGATTTTCTCCATTTCCATCATGGAAGGCATGTTGTCCAAAATATTGACGTGCTTTGCGCCCTCGTGAGTAACAAAGTCCTTGGCGCGGACTCTCTTATGAACGGCCATTAAAAGCAGTCCTTGGATAAGCGCCATCGTCATCACGCTGTACGCAAGAATCGCCAGAAGCAGATGCAGTCTGAAAGGGCCGCTCGCGGTTTCCGGCGCTAAGGGAGAACCAGGCAGCAGAAGCGGCAAAAGCATGCTAACCGCAGAAAGCGGCAGAACAAAAACCAGCATGGCGCCGATCTTAGAGAAGAAACTTTCCAAGAGCAGCAGGAACGTGCAGGTGAACAGCGTAATCGTCAGCGCTAGCGCCATTCCAAAGTGCGGAGTCCCGTACAGGAACAAAGCCTCGTAAATCAGGTAAGCCTGGATCATAAGACCTGCGCAAATCAGGGGGCGAATCCAGAATTTCTCCGTAGGTTCAGGCTCTTGCAACGTTTTGTAAATTCCGAAGGCTGCGGCTAAATACAATACGGCCGCAAAAACGTAAAATATGGCATTCAATGTCATCGTTACGACTCTTTTTTATATAGTTGATCGTATTGTATGACTTAACTCTTTCCTTTGAATTAATGTAATGCTCGATTCTCTTACTCAGCGTCTTACCAAAGTCGTCAAAACCATTCGCGGACAAGCTCGTCTGACCGAATCCAACATGCAGGACATGCTGCGTGAAATTCGTATTGCCCTCCTCGAGGCAGACGTTGCCATTCCCGTGGTCAAAGATCTCATTGCAAGAATTAAAGAAAAAGCCCTCGGAACCGAAGTTCAGACAAGCTTAACTCCGGGCCAGGCATTGGTCGGCATTGTTCACGACGAATTAACAAAAGTTATCGGCGGAGAGGATCCTGAAAATGTTCGCGAGATCAACCTCGCTACCCAGCCTCCCGCAATCATCCTGTTAGCCGGCCTTCAAGGTGCCGGTAAAACGACGACCGCCGGCAAGCTCGGTAAATGGCTCAAAGAAGAAAAGAAGAAAAAAGTTCTGACAGTTTCCGCCGACGTGTACCGTCCTGCCGCTATTGATCAGCTGCAAACAGTTTCTCAGCAGGCCAACATTGACTTCTTCCCGAGTACCCCGAACGAAAAACCGCTCGATATTGCCCGCAAGGCCCTCGAATACGCAAAGCTTCATTACTACGACGTGCTCATCGTCGATACGGCCGGTCGCTTAGCGATCGACGAGCAGATGATGAATGAGGTCAGCGATCTGGAAAAATTCTTAAATCCGATCGAAACCTTCTTCGTGGTCGACGCCATGGTCGGTCAGGACGCAGTCAACACCGCGAAAGCCTTCGGCGAAAAACTTCCGCTAACCGGCGTGATTCTGACTAAGGTCGACGGCGACTCCAGAGGTGGTGCAGCGCTTTCCGTTCGCATGGTCACCGGTAAGCCCATCAAATTTATGGGCGTTGGTGAAAAACTCAACGGTTTCCAGCGTTTTGATCCGCAGGCCATGGCCGGACGAATCCTCGGCATGGGCGACATCGTTTCTCTTGTCGATGAAGTCCGCAAGAACGTGGATATCGAAAAAGCCCAGAAGTTCGCTGAAAAAATGCGTAAGGGCGACGATTTCACACTCGAAGACTTCAAGGATCAGCTCGCTCAGGTCAAAAACATGGGCAGTTTCTCTTCCTTAATTGAGAAACTGCCGGCACAGTTCGCCCAAGCTGCCGGCCAGGTTGACGACGAACAGGCTAAGAAACAGCTCGCCCGTACTGAAGCCATCATTGATTCGATGACACCGCATGAACGCAGAAAACCCGAAATCATCAAAGCAAGCCGCAAGCGCAGAATCGCTGCCGGCGCCGGCACTACCGTTCAGGAAGTCAATCGTCTGCTCAAACAGTTTGAGCAGAGCCGCGAAATGATGAAGATGATGAAAAAAGGCGGCATGGGCAAAATGATGCGCGCTTTCAGAAGCCTTAGCGGCCGCTTCCCGGGTATGGGCGGCATGGGCGGAGGCTTCTAGTGAGCCAAAAGGCTGTTCGTATTCTCGGAATTGACCCGGGGCTTAATCACACCGGCTACGGCTTTGTAGATTTTGTACCCGGTCATTTCACCTATGTCGCCTCCGGTGTTTTGAATGTACCCGCAGGCGAACTTTCCGACAGACTGGGATTCATTTTTAAGTCCTTGTCGGCTTTGATCGAGGAGCATCATCCGAATGTCGCTTCGATTGAAAAAACTTTCTTGAATACGAATGCCCAGTCCAGCATGCTGCTGTCACACGCAAGAGGCGCTGCGATGTGTGCTGTCGCATGTCACTCTATCCTATGCAAAGAAATCAGCACTCGCGAGATTAAAAAATCCGTAACCGGCTACGGCGCCGCTGACAAAGAACAAGTGCAGCAAATGGTTCTAAGGCATCTGAAGCTTGAGGACACGCGCTTCAGTCCGGACGAGTCGGATGCTCTGGCAACCGCGATCTGCTACGGCAGCTCCAGTATCCTGCTCGGCCTCGTACCGACACTCGGAACCAAGGCCGGCAGCAGCGGAACCGGTGTATCCCGCAGAGGCTCAAGTGCTCGCCGCTCAAGAAACGAGTGGACGAAACGTTATGAAGGAAAGGTCTAACTAATGATTGCAACCATTCGAGGAAAAATTCTTCAAAAAAATCCTCCGCAAGTTGTTATTGAGTGCGGCGGACTGGGCTACGAGATCGATGTCCCGATGTCCACTTTCTACAATCTTCCGAACATCGGCGAAGAAGTGTTTCTGGAAACCGTCATGATCGTTCGTGAAGATGCGCAGCTGCTTTACGGCTTTTTAACTTCTCAGGAAAAATCAGTGTTCCGGCAGCTTCTGAAAGTGAGCGGCATCGGTCCGAGAATTTCGCTCGCCATGCTCTCCTCTATGTCTGCAGAAGATATCGGAAACGCCATTGCCAATAATGAAATCGGACTTTTGACGATGGTTCCCGGCATCGGTAAGAAAACGGCCGAACGTCTCGTTCTTGAGCTGAAGGACAAGATGGTCGTCACTTCTGCGCCCACGGTTTCTTCCGTTCAGACAGAGGTCATCCAGGCTTTGGTTGCGTTGGGTTTCAGCGAACGCGAAGCTCGCGGCGCTGCGAAAAACGTCCCTGCAGATGCCGACGCCTCCGAAGGCATTCGTCTCTGTCTGCGTCAACTTGCTCAGAAAGGTTAATCCATGGCGGACAGCAATTCGATTCTTTCCTCTGAAAGAAAAGAAAAAGAAGAAGTCATCGACAAGGCCCTTCGTCCGACACGTCTCAAAGACTATGCCGGCCAAGACGGTATTCGTGAGCAGTTAGATCTGTTCATCACGGCTGCACGCAATCGCGGAGAAGCTCTGGATCACGTTTTGCTCTTCGGCCCTCCGGGCTTAGGTAAAACGACACTGGCAAACATCATCGCCAACGAACTCGGCGTCAAGCTTCGTCAAACGTCGGGCCCTGTTTTAGAAAAGGCCGGGGACTTGGCTGCCATGCTTACAAGTTTGGAGCCGCATGATGTTCTCTTCATTGACGAAATCCATCGTCTCTCGCCGGTCGTCGAAGAAATTCTTTATCCGGCCTTAGAGGACTTCAAGCTCGACATCATGATCGGCGAAGGCCCTGCTGCCCGTTCGATCAAAATCGATCTTCCGCATTTCACGCTTGTGGGTGCCACGACACGTGCAGGTTCATTGACCAAACCGCTGCAGGATCGTTTCGGTATTCGTGCCCAGCTTCAGTACTACTCGCCTGAAGACCTGACAACCATTGTGCTGCGCTCCATGCACCTGCTAAATATGCCGGCAGATAAAGGCGCAGCCGGTGAGATTGCACGCCGCTCCCGCGGTACACCTCGAATCGCAAACAGATTGCTTCGACGTATTCGCGACTTTTCCGAAGTCCGTCATCAGGGTCAATTGTCCGAACAAATCGCAAAAGACGCCCTTACCATGCTAGAAGTCGATCCGATCGGCTTAGACAGCCTCGACTGCCAATTCCTGCTTGCGATCATTGAAAAATTCCAAGGCGGTCCCGTCGGTATCGAAAACCTGGCTTCCGCTGTCGGTGAGGAGTCTGATACGCTTCAAGATATGGTCGAGCCTTATCTGATCAAAGAAGGTTTTGTTCAGAGGACACCAAGGGGACGCGTGGCGACACCGCGCGCATACAGCCATTTCGGGCTCGATAGAAAACATAAAGATTTGGGATTTTTATTCGATGACGACCAATATTAGTTCTTACAACTTGTCCGAGCGTCAGGTGCAGCTGGACTTGTCCGTTCTTCCCTACGATTTTGAAGAGAACGTCAAGACATTGAGCGAACAAGCGCGTCAGGCCTGGAACGACGTTCAAGATTTGGAAGCTTCTGCCTGCCCTGACAATAAGGCTCAAATCACGATCACGATGCACCCGTCCTTTGCTTCTCAGATTTACTTCCCTGAGGAGTTTTTGCTTGTCATGGGATTGGACTGCGTCGGCGTACGTCAGGTTCAGTGCTTCCCGCGCGACACTTCAAGCTGCGATACTGAAGACGGAGAAATTACCGTTGCGCTCGTCTGCGTCGGAAAGAGACAGGACATCCAGGCCATTCCCGGCAAACTGGAAAAAGTTGTCTCAGACACACTCGTCGGAAAACAGATTCGAACCATTGAAAGTATTGAAGCCGTCTCTATCTATGACCGCTTGGATATTCCCAACGATTACTTCGAGGACCATTTCTTAGTCGGTGTTTATGTGACGCCCGGAAAAACAATCGAAGAATCCAAGGAAGACTTTAAAAATTACGCTCAGAAAAACGATCTTGAAGTACACCCCAACTTCTTAGTCGACAAGGACGGTGTCTTCTATGTGCTTCTGCGCGGTGCCCGCTACAAACTCGATGCTATCGGCGACTACGCCTACACCTTCTGTGTACGTGTCCCGCCGCTGAAAAAAGCCTGACTCAGCGCCACACAACTAAACTAAAACGTCGGCTTTTCCTTTTAGGAGGGTCCTCAGTGATTTCTACTTTTTACTCGAACTCGTTCGAAGTTCTTCGAACGGTTCTTGCCACAAAAATCGGTTTTAATCTGGAGGACCTGCGAAACAGTAATGCCTCCTTTTTTGAGCAAATCAAGGTTATCGTCCCGACGCCGATGATCGAGGACAACCTCAACCGCTTCTTCGCGGATCACTTCGGAGCCACTCCGGGGATTGAATTCTCTAACGTAGCCAGCTGGATGTTCAAAGTTCTCGGACAGTCTCTCTCCAACGCTGAAACATCTCAGGTCATGGACTGGACTTTTTACGAGATCCTGCGTCAAAAGCAAAACAAAAAGGCTTTCCCTGAAGAAGAAAAGCGTCTTTATGAATACATTCAGACATTGGACCCCGTCGGTGTGTTGGAATTTGCCCGTCATCTGAACACAGTTTTCATTACTTACGGTTCCTATCGCTTTGACTGGCTGCAACAGTGGGCTTTAGAGAAATTCAAATTCAACCATAAGGTACACCCGCTTCCGGTACCAAATGCAAAGGCAGAAGAAGAGCGATTGAAGAAAAACGCTGACTTTTTGTGGCAAAAGCGTCTTTGGCAAGAATTAATCGAACAGACCGGCGCAGAAAGCGAAGGAAAAATCTTCGGGTGGCTTGAAAATACTATTGAGCGAATCCGGAAGAACAAACCGGTTGAGAACAGTCTTCCGATTCATCTTTTTCTGCCGTTCTCGATTCCGCCTAACTTACTGCCTCTGATTCGAGCTTATGAAGATTCTCCTGCAGAGCTTAATCTGTACATTCTTAATCCGTGCGCCGAGTACTGGTTTGAGTCCGTTCCGAAAGCGCAGTTCGACTGGTCCGAGAATTTCAAAGTCGACAACAGCTGCCTGAACTATCTGTTGACAAATGCAGCAAGCACGAGAGCCGCTATTGACCGATTGGACAGCTTCCTTTTTTCCGAGGAAGAAGCTTCGGCAATCGAAACGGATATCTCTGATAAAGACAAACAGAACCGTCAAAAGGCATTCGTCAAACAGCCGGGGTCTCGGGAATTTGTAACCTCAGAAAAAACTTTCGACCATTCCGAAGAAGAAATAAAAACCAAGGTTAGTGCCGAGACAGCTTCCGCATATCTGGAGTATCCCTCCAAGTCGTTTCTGCATAGCTTTCAAAACTCCATTCTTAGAATGGACAGCACGCTGCTGCCCATTGAGCCTGCCGAGAAAGATGTCAGTCTTCGCATTCTCAAGGCGCCCTCTTTTGTCCGAGAAGTCGAAGCCACCATCGACATTCTCCAGAATTGGCTCACAGATAAAAAACGCGGCCTAAAACCTTCCGATGTTTTGGTCGTAGTTCCGGACATCGAAAAGGCAGCTCCTATCATTGAAGGCGTCATGGCATCACTGCCGAAAGATCTTTATATCCCTTGGAAGATCATCGGTCTCAGCGAAGAAAAACAGAATGCGCTTGCAGATGCGTTTGTGGGCTTGGGCAAACTCTTGATGTCCGATTTCTCAGCCAGAGAATTCTTTGATTGGCTGGAGAAACTCCCCGTACAACAGCAGTGGGACCTGTCCTTAGACGACATCTCTGTCATTCAGACTTGGCTTTATTCTGCGGGATACTCTGTCGGAATCGATCATGAACAGCTCGCGGCGCTGAATTTCACTGACGAAGACACGTCCTTTCAGGACGCCATGGAACGGCTTTCTCTCGGCTTTTTCCTTGATGAAGCTTCCCCTCTGCCCTTCAAGAGTGTTCTTCCTATTCGAGGAGATGAGGAAGCCGGTTTTGATGTCGTTTCCGACGGCTCGGGCCGCTTGCTCCAAGCGCTTTCTCAACTTTATCTGAACCTTGCCGATCAGCGTCGTGAACTGCTCGCTTCCGAATTTGCACTCCCCGCAGAGGCCTGGAGAGAAGCTCTGTTAGGTATGAAAGAGCGTTTCTTCGGAAACAACTGTGATCCTGAAGAGTCCTATAACTTCTCAGAAATCATCGAGACAGTCTGCAAAGGCATGGCTGCCGCTTTCGGCGGCACGGAAAAAACCGTCAGTTTCGATGTTGTATTAAGCGAGCTGCGAAGTGAACTCTCCAAAACAAAGCGCGATGTACCGAGCTCCGGAACGATGACCTTCGCATCCATTTCACTTGCCAGAGGAATACCCTACAAGGTCATTTGCTGTTTGGGTTTCGATGAGAAAAGCGGGTTCCCGGGAACACCTAAGTTTGAAGAATTTGACTTGACCAAGGATCACCGCCGCCGCGGTGACCGAGACGCAAGAAAGGACAATAACGCTGTCTTCCTTGACACGCTTCTCAGCGCTCGAGAAAACCTTTTGATTTCCTACACAATCGGAACGAAACCGCAAAGCGAAAATAATCCGTCGCTCGTCATTGATAATTTCAAGAATTACTTCCTTTCTCATGCCATGAGCGTAGGGATGGAGGACGGCACAGCTCAGGAAAAGGCAGACGAGCTTTGGAAGAGCATCGTAACTAAGGTTCCTTTGAATCGCTTCTCCATGAGAAATTTCTTAGAGGAAGCAAAATCTCTAGACAAACGAGAAAACAACTTGTTCTGGAAGAGCCCTCGGAAAGACGTCCTCGATTCAATCGAACATGCCTATAGGAACCCGGGCGCCAAGGAACCGATGTTTGCCAACACCGAGATTCCTGCTGAGAAACTTCCCAAAACGATGCAGCACCCGGTGCTCCGCGAACTGCAGGTTAATTTCCTCATAAAGTTCCTGACCTCTTACAACGAATGGGCGGCAACGCTGCTCAAGCTTGAATCATCAGATTTCGAAGCCGACGAAAGAATGATCGTCCCTTCTAAGGACGACAAGCTTATGCACTCAGAGGTCAGCCGAAAATTTCTTTCTTTGCTTGAGAATAACTTCTCTGATCAAGAGGCGCTCAATCTTTTGAACCTTAATCCGAAGTACGGCATTGAAAGTGTCCGACGTGCGGTTCTCAGTTTTGAAACCTCAGAGGTTGCCGACGCTCACGCCGCAAGGAAACAATTTGAGGAGACTGAGACTTTAAAACCCCTCTCGGCGGGACTTGATTATCGAGTTCCGACTGCAGTTTCTAGCTTCGTCAATCGGCTCACAGACAAAACGGATCTCTTCCTTTGGAAAACGGAAGATGAGTCCTTGCGCGTCAAGCTCGGCGTCTTTTGCTCTGCGTCGGAACAAAACCGAGAAGTATTGCGCCAAATTATTTGGACCGAAGCCGGGGAACCCTACGATTTACTCATCTTTAACGAAAGTTCAGACACAGATCATTTCGTCATTTCTTACTCTTCGATTATTCAGAACCATGGCGGCGAACCGCTTAAAGCGTTCTTGAGGTTATTTGAGTGTCACTGCAAGCACGCACTTGGAATGAATGCCTCGGATGACGCACTGCTTTGGCAGGGTGTCTCAGAGGAAAGCGTAAGAAAAGCTGCTGATTTATCTAAGGCTCTCAAAGAAGAACTCAGCGATTACTACAAACTCCTCAAAGGTGATGGCAGAAAGAAAGACATCTACCTTTCAGAAGCATTCGAAGCGTTAATTGAATTCATTCAAAAACTTAAACCTTAATCGGAGTATTTATGCTTTATAAAGAATTTGATGCTGCCACAACGCCGATTGAGGGGCGCATGCTTTTGGAAGCCAGCGCCGGCACCGGAAAAACGTATTCCTTGATGCGAGTGCTGCTCAGGCTTTTAGTCGAGAAAGGAATCGAACTAGATCGTATTTTGGTCGTGACATTCACGAATGCAGCCACTGATGAGTTGTCCTCTCGTTTGCGCAGCAACCTGACGGAACTGATTGAACAAATTAGGCTGAACAAGAGCGGAAGCTTCAACGATCTGCTGGATAGTTGGGGAGAAAAGAAATATTCTCAGGACATAATTCTTGAAAAACTGCAAACAGCGCTGAATAAGATTGACGACGCTGCCATTTTTACTATTCACGGCTTTTGCCAACGAATCCTTCAGGACTTTGTCTTTTCTTCAAAGGGAAACTACGACTTTGAGATCGGAGATGATTCAAACGCTAAAGATAAAGCGCTGAGTACTTTTCTTCGTACAAACCTTCCGAAGGCCTATCCAGGCTACCCTACGGAACAACTGTCTCTGGCTCGAGACATTCCTTGGGAAGATATTCTGACAACTGCTGCCGGTTTGAGCAGAAGCATGCCGCTCACCCGGCAAATGAAGCTGATGAAAGATGCGAATCAAAAGCCCGAAGACGAAACCACTCGGTTTTTTGAAACTTTCATTGATCAGGCAACAAAACTCTACGAAGAAAACAAGAAAGATGAACGTCTTTTTACGTTCGATGACCTGCTGATCGAAGCAGAAGAACGCATTGTTAAAGATCCGGAATTCACCAAGGCAATTCAGAACCTTTACGGCGCTGCTTTGATTGACGAATTTCAGGATACGGACCCGATTCAATACTCGATTTTCAAACACCTGTTCTTAGAGGATCCGGAGAACTCCAAACCCGTTATCTTTGTCGGTGATCCGAAACAGTCTATTTATCGCTTCAGGAACGCAAGTCTTGAAACGTATCTGTTAGCCAAAAACGAAATCAACAACCCTTATCAGTTAGTAAAGAATTATCGTTCTACTCCTGGGATCATTGCCGGAGTTAATGCGTACTTCAATCCGGAAGGGAAAGGTTCCCGCGGCGGCTTTTTGAATCAGGCCCTTTCTTATTCGCCGGTGAAGTTTAATAAGAAAAAACTACCGCTCCTCTTAGAGAAAGACGGCAAAGTCGAACCCCTTTCCTCTTTCGCTTTCTGGTCCAATGCCGACACTAAGGCCTTGTCCAATGCAGAGACACTTCGCGATATGGAGGCTATTGCCATCGCAGAGGAAATCGAATCCTTGCTAAAGGAAAATGTCCTCTATGACGGCCGGAGACTGAGACCCAGCGATATCGCGATTTTGGTTGCAAAGCGCTTCCATGCTGACAAGGTTATTGAAGAGCTGCGCAGGCGGGGCATTCGCACCCTTCGGTCTTCGAATGAAAATGTCTTATGTTCCAAAGAAGCGCACGAACTTAAGAGCGTTCTAGAGGCTATGTACGATCCGAGAGATACTCGTCTTGTGGCTGCGGCTCAGGCAACCAGGATTTTCGGCGACTCGCTGAATGACTTATTGAATAACGATGCGGCCTCCGCGCAGGCACGTCTGTTATTGGAAAACTCAGCAAAAATCTACGAGAAGAGCGGAATTATCGCTGCTGTTTCGAACCTATTTGCCGGCGCCAAAACCGAAGAGCGTTTACTGCAATACGGAGGAGAACGCGCCCTCACGAATTATCAGCACATCTTGGAGCTTCTTCATCAGCAGCACAACACCATTGATAGTCTTCAGGGACTGCTGCGCTGGTTAAAACAAGAACAAAAAAAGAGCAACGACAGCTACACTCTGAGACGTGAAACCGATTCCGATGTTGTTCGAGTTGAGACTATTCACAGCAGTAAAGGCCTTCAATACCCTGTTGTTTATTACCTTGACCGGCCGATAAGCTTTTCCAAAGGTCAGAAATTTAGAGATGATGCGACAGGCGTCATTACCTTCTATGAAACCGAACAGAAGGCACCGGACGACTTCATTGAGAAATCATATGAGGAGTCCATGAGACTGCTGTATGTCGCTATGACGCGAGCCACAGCAAGGGTGGTTCTTCCCTATTTCTTCAAGAAAACTAAGAACGGAGCGCCTCACGGCAGCGTCGGCGGAAAAAATCCGCTTGCTCAGGCTATCAGCGGAGAAACGTCCGGCGGATTGGCCATTATTGGCGGTTTAAACCGACTGCGGGAGGCTTTGAGCCCGAAGGAAGCGTCGGCAAGAGAAGTCAGAAAGGCCTTGCTTGACGGAATTTCCGAGTACAACAAGAACAGCGCACATCCTCTCATGCTCTCTGAGAAAGCTTTAAATGCTTACACTCCTTTTGAGATCCGTTTTGACTTCGAACCCGGCAAATATGGAGACTCCGAAGTCTCCTTCAGACAACCGCCGGAGCATCTTGATCTCAGAGCCGGTCGCGGTGAGAAGCAAAATCGTTCTTGGATTTCTTCCAGTTTCACAAGCTTGTTGAGGACCATGGAAGCACAGGACTCCGCCGTCATCACTGATGAGTCGGAAGCTCTTGAGTCAGAGGAAACTGTCGCGGAATCGAAAGAAGAGGACGTATTGGAAGTCCTCAAAGGCACCCAAAGCGCTGCCGAATTCGGCACGAAAGTCCACGAATTATTAGAAAAGATTTTCGACAAAAATTTCCATAACTGGAAGAACAGAGTCTACAAATTTTTAGATGATCGTTTTAAGGGTTATGTCGCCCCAGAAACTGAAGAACGAAAGGCCGAAATCGAGACTAAAACGGAAGAGTTCTTCGAAAATTTATTCGAAGCAAAGATTCTGCCCTCCGCGCCGGGCTTCCATCTCTCTCAGCTTTTTAAAAATCTTAAAGATTGCCGTCCGGAATTGAAATTCATGCTTTCCGTCGGAGCTCCGATAAAGGGCAGAGAACGTCTGACGGCGAGTCTTTTGGCTGAAACGCTAACGGCCTTTGATTCTCGTTATAAAGACTTTCATTTGTCAGAACTTGATATGCGCGGTTATCTCACGGGCTCCATCGACTTAGCTTTTGCCGCTGACGGCAAATATTGGGTCATCGACTGGAAGACGAACAAAATTGATTACCGCAACAACACTCCTGAGCTCTATACGCCGGAAGCCGTGAACGCCTTGATGAAAAATAATCACTACGAGCTTCAGTTGGCGCTCTATCTCGTTGCGCTCAAACGAATGCTCGAAGTTCGTTTAAATCTGCCGGAAGGTACGGGTTATAAAGCCATCGGAGGGGCGGTTTACTGCTTCCTGCGCGGCATCGACAGGAATGCGCGTGGAACGTACTTTGAACGTCCAAAAGATGCCCTTATCGAATGTTTAGACGACTTCCTGAAAAACGGATTCAGTCGCGAACTCCTGGAATCTCGTGCCAAAGGAGCAGTTTGAAATGATTTCGCAAAACCAAAATTCATTTGAAAACCTCGGCACCATTCTGCTTGACCTTTTAACTCGTCGAGGAAAAACCATTACAGAAGAGCTAAGAGACGCATTGGCGTTCTTCATGCTGCATCTCGGACAAGCCGAACACCTCGGAGGTTTATGTGCCGAGCTTGATGCAACGCCGCAAAATAAAAAGTACGCGGAGCTGCTCAGGGAAGCTGAGCTGCTAACAGACAGCAGCAACAAAATTGCTGACGAACCTAACAACCTTTCTGTCGCTCCTACGCCTTTTCTTCTTGACGAGAGCGAACCGAAAAAGCTGAGAATTTATTCCCGCCGCAATTTTTGCTCTGAAAGCCGTTTGGCCGCAGGTATTCACGGTATGTGCTCTACAAGCGCCAGCGACGTCAACGAGGTAAAAGAGGCCTTAGCACAGCTGGAACAGACGTTAAAGAATGCACGAGAAAACGGCGACAAGAAAGCCTACTCTTTAAATCCTCTGCAGCTGGAAGCCGCCGAACTTGCAGTTTCGGAGAAATTCTCCGTTATTTGCGGCGGTCCCGGTACCGGCAAAACAACCACCGTTGTGAAATTCATTGAAGCCTTTTTGGAAATACATCCGAAGGGCATCATTCAAATGTGTGCCCCAACCGGAAAGGCCACAAGTCGTCTTCTTGAATCCGTAAAAAATCAAGCGGATGCCGGTCCGTCCTCTGCACCTTACTACCCTGCCGTTCGCAAGGCCCTTGCGGAAGATAGACTGACTTCTTTGACGATCCATAAATTGCTCGTCACGGATTTATCCAACGGCAAACGACCTTCAGCAGACAATCCGATCGAAGCAGATCTGCTAATCGTGGATGAGAGCTCAATGATTGACTCCGCCCTTGCGTTAAAACTTATCAGATCAATTGATCCAACCAAAACGCAAACTGTGTTTTTAGGCGACAAGCATCAGCTGGCAGCCGTCGGACCTGGTTCGGTGTTTGCTGACATCTCCGACAATTCGGGTGTTTTGAAAGGCCACATTGTTGAATTAAAAGAGAGCATTCGCTTCAACGACAAATCCGCTATCGGCAGATTGGCGCAGCGCATGCTGGCCTTCGAAGAAGGAAGAGAAGCCGGCATTTCGGACTTTATTTCAGAAGTTGAGTACACGGACGATCAACCTTTTGAAGGATTTAAAGATACCGGCGTGTTTTTCAAATCTGCAGGTAGAAATCTTCCTCTGCAGGCTCAGAAGTGGTTAGAGGAAAAACTCGATTCCTACTGCAACGCAGTCGAAAACTTAAACCTGACTTTAACTTTGAACGATAAAAACGAAGTGGATTCAAGATCAGCCAACTTCGAAAACCTTCCTAATGATGTACAACAAGCTCTTAAAGACGTCTGGAACGAACTGAGTACTTTCCGTCCGTTGTGCGCACAACGTGAAGGTCCGACCGGCGTCAATGCCGTCAATGATTATTGCGAAGATTTTGTTAAAACGGCTTTCATAGTTCCATCCGCAGACGACATGTACAACGGCAAGGTCATCATTGTTCGTCAAAACGACTCCGGCCTTGGTGTCGCCAACGGCGACGTCGCTGTTATTTTCGGCTTGAAGACGGCTGATTCCGACAAACCGATGTGGTATGCATTCATCGGTGATCTGAAGAAAATCGTTCCGGCTCAGCTGCTGCCGAAATATGACACCGCCTTTGCAATCACCATCCATCAATCGCAGGGTTCCGGCTTCCGTGATGTAGCCATCTTCCTGCCAACACTAAGTGCCGGAAGTGATGCTGCCTCTTTATGCACGCGCGAACTTCTTTATACCGGCATTACTCGCTCGGAAAAAACGTGCCAGATTTTCGGGGCTAAGGATGCCCTAGACATGTCGTTAAAGACCGTCACGCAGCGCAGCGGAGGACTGCCTCAGCGGCTTAAAGAACGTTTCAGCGAACAAGGATAATTTCTCTTTCTGAGGGAAGAAGCCGAGCCGGTTAATCGAACCGAATCGGCTCTTCTCTTTCTTGAACTATGACAGATAGAAAATCAGTTCCTCAAAAACAGGAGCTCCGCCCAAATACTAAAGAGCAAATGCTCAAACGCTTTAAAGAAAATTTAAACACCTTCAAAAAGACGTTTGATTATCTCAAAGACAAATGAGTACACCATTAGATATTGATGCGGTGGTCTTGATCAACGAAGCTCTCACCGGCAATCGCTGCTCAGAAGAAAGAAAACAGCGAGTAGGCGGATGTCTGTCCAGCTATTCCTATTACGACACCGTCAGAGAGCAGATAACAAGCATCGTCGTCAGCCTTCTCAAAGGTCATTTCTTTCAGGACGGCAACAAAAGGACGGCGCTGGCGATTTACTTGGATCTGTGCCAAAACAATGGAATCAAGTTCTTGTCGGATCAAGACCGCTTAGGCGATGTTTTAATAGACATCGCTGCCAACCAGCGAGGCATCACTGAAAACACACGATTGCTCTTTCCGGATTAAAAAAGAAGTACCTCCTCGAGTTTGGCCTTTTAACAGTCTAATTTCCAAAAAAGACGTTTTCTTTGACACCAAGAATCCCAATACTTAAAAGATAGATCATCTTTAATTCGGTCTTTTAAAAACAAAAATCCCCTCCAAATTTTTATTTCATCTTTCGCTTATTTCGCTAAAACAGGCCGTTACTCTATCCGGATTGAAAAGAGAAACTCGTTCTCAAGCTCGTCTACTCACGATATATGTTCAATACTTGTTCAATCGTGTTCAATTTCTGCTCAATTCTCAAAAATTGAGGCTTTCTTTGACAGCAAAAATACCAATACTTAGAGGTTAAACTATCTTTAATTCTATCCTTTAAAGATAAAACTCCCCTCTGAATTTTTATTTCGTCCTTCGCTGAATTTCGCTAACAGAGCCTAGAACGTCTTTCCGTATCCAGACGCGTCTTTCGGCTTTGTGGGAACTTCTTGTTCTTACTTCAGAGAGTCGAAATTCGGAACTGCTTCCAGCAAGCGACAGGTGTAAGGATCTTTCGGACGATTAAGGATTTCTGCCGCCGATCCTGCTTCTACCACTTCTCCGGACTTCATCACAATGACTTCATCGGCAAGGTAACGAACGACGCCGAAGTTATGAGTGATGAACAAGTACGAGATATCTCGGCTTCTTTGGATTTCGTTCAAAAGATTCAGGATTTGGGCCTGCACGGAAACATCCAAAGCCGATGTCGGTTCATCACAAATCAGAAGTTTGGGTTCGACCACCAACGCACGAGCTATCGCCAAGCGCTGTCTTTGTCCGCCCGAGAACTCATGCGGATACCGATTCAATGAATCGGAACGAAGCCCGCAAAGACCGATGACATCTTCAATTCTTCCGAGCGCTTCACTCGCAGGAATATCAGGGTGCAGGCTCTCCAACCCTTCAAGCAGAATTTCCTTAACACGCATTCTCGGATTCAAACTGGAGAATGGATCTTGGAAAATAACCTGCATATCGACGCGGGCTTGTCGAAGATCGGGACCGTTCAAGCTGCCTAAGTCTTTTCCGTTCAAGAGCGCAGAACCAGTGATTTTTGCCTGCAGTCGGAGAAGTTGGAGGATACCTCGGGCCACCGTGGTTTTGCCGCTGCCGCTTTCTCCGATCAATGCCGTTGTCAGCCCTCTGCGCACATCGAATGAGACATTGTTGACGGCTTTGGCGTATTCCGTCGGACGCAGAAAACCGCCGCGAATCGGAAACCAAACGCTGTAATTCTTGACTTCAAGAATGCGAGGCACATCTTTCTGCTCTCGCTCAACAACAACGTCACTTCGCGGAAGTTCGACCGGATCATTTTCAGGAAACAGGCAGCGAACTTTTCGGTCTCCAATCTCCTGCAGGACAACTTTATGCTGAGAACATTCGGGACGAGCTTTTTTACAGCGCTCGGCAAATCGGCATCCATGGAACTCTCGATTCAAGCGAGGAACCATGCCCGGTATTGCCTCGAGCATCTGGCTCTTTTGCTTTCCTTCAGGAAGCGCCTTCAAAAGATTGCGCGCATAAGGATGCAATGGCTTGGAGAAGAACTCACGTGCTGAAGCTTCTTCCACCAGCTCACCGGCATACATCAGCCCTACCCTGGCTGCGACCTGAGCCACAACAGCCAAATCATGTGTAATCAGCAGAATGCCGATGTTTTCGGTTTCCTTGAGATGCTTTAAAAGATCAAGAATCTGAGCTTGAACGGAAACGTCCAGCGCCGTCGTCGGTTCGTCTGCAATCAAATAGTTCGGCTCGGCCGCTAGTGCAATAGCGATCATAACGCGCTGCTTTTGACCGCCGGAGAGTTCAAACGGGAATGATTTCATTCTGCGTTCGGGCTCAGGGATTCCGACTTTTTTCAGCCAGTCGAGTGCTTTTGCTCGCGCTTCTTCGCCGCGCAGCGGTGTATGAAGAAGAATTGTCTCGACAATTTGATCCCCGACAGTCATCACCGGGTTTAACGACGTCGCCGGTTCCTGGAAAATCAAACTGATCTTGAAAGAGCGAATATTGCGCATCGCAGCTTCCGGCAAACCCATGATTTCTGTTCCGTCAACGGTAACAACACCGCTCGAGACTCGTCCGGAGCTCGGAAGCAATCTCAGCAGAGAAAAAGCCGTCATAGATTTGCCGCACCCGGACTCTCCGACTAAAGCGCAGATTTCGCCTCGATTAAGCGTCAGGCTCAAACCGTCTACAACGCGAACCGTATCCTCGGAAGTGAGGATTTCAGTCACCATATTAGAAATACGGAGCATTACTTTTTCCTCCCGATTTTGAGGACCAGTCTCGGGTCAAATGCTTCCCGAACGGCAGACGCAAACAAGTTGGCAGACAACACAAGTGTGAGCATGAAAGTGAAAGCCGCGCAAAGGTTCCACCAGACAACCGGTGTGCGGGAAAGTTCAAGACGTCCGGCATTAATCATGGAACCGAAACTGTGTGTCGTCGGATCAACGCCGACACCGACGTAAGAAAGCACCGCTTCATATAGAACAATGCCGGAGAAATCCAATACCGCCACAATCAAAATGATGTGGATCACGTTGGGCAGCACATGACGCTTCATGATCTTAAACGGCCCTAATCCGAAGGCACGAGCCGCTTGGATATAGTCCAGCTGAGAAATCTTTAAGGTCTCGGCGCGAAGGAGACGTGCGAGCGTGGCCCAGCCCGTCAGACCGATGATGATTGAAAGCATGAACAGACGAAGGTCGGCTCTCTCAATGCCGGTCGCATACATGCCGGGATGAGAATCAATGAACACCTGAATCATCAGCACGGAAGCCGCAATCAAAAGAACGCTCGGAATTGAAGACAACGTCGTGTAAAGGTACTGAATTAAGTCGTCTACCCAGCCCTTGAAGAATCCGGCACAAATTCCCAGAACCACGGCAAACGGAAGCGTCGTCAACGTCGCCAGAGTTCCGATCACAAGCGCTGTACGCACCGACTTAAAGGCTTGATACAGGACATCGTTGCCTGTTTGATCTGTCCCCATCACGTGGTAATACGGCCAAAGCGCGCCGATCAGGCACCCGAGGACGATTAAAACAGAGCAGGTCGTAAGGACTGCTTCATAAGGAACTTCATCGCGGCGCTTAAATAGCGTACGCACCTCTCCCTTGAATGAGCGATCTTTATATCGAGCAATCAGTCCGACCGTTAAGAACCACAGCAAAGCGCTAAGCACGAGTCCTGCACCTAGCCCGCAGGCCGATTTAACGATGATGTCTTCTGCCCAATCGGCGTTATTTTTGAGGTGCGCTCCTCCGGCTTTCAGCGGTTCGTAATCGCGCACGGGTTTGCCGTCTTCAAAGCGGGAAATTTTTTCAAATGTCTGAGTCGCAAGCGGCATCGAATAAGACTTCTCTTCGGCAGAAGAGGCTTTGCCTAGCGCTTTATCCAACAGGGAATAAGCCTTGACGTCATAGATCGGGCGCCCGGCCTGAACATCAATGACCGGACGAAAGTGCACAGAATCTACGACGGAGAGCAGAAGGAAGAAACACAGCAGCGAAAGCGAGCACAGCGAGGCGCCGGAACTCACAACATAGCGCCATCGTGCTTTGAGCTCTTCGGAGCGGGCAACATGAATCAGATAAAACGTTAGTGCCGCAAGAAGGACGACAATCACGATATCCGTTGGAAGCAAAACAAATTTAGGCATCATTTCAAACGGATCCTCGGGTCGGCAATCGTGTAAGCTACGTCCGTCAAAATCAGACCGATAACATACAGCACGGTTCCTACAAAAACCATGGTACGGACAATGGCGAAGTCCTGAGCATTAATCGCGTCAATCGTGAAGCTGCCTAAGCCCGGAATGCCGAAGAAGCTTTCCATCACTAAGGAGCCTAAAAACAGCATCGGAAGCACGGCAACCGTTGAAGTCAGAATCGGCAGGCTGGCGTTGCGCAGAACGTGTTTAAACAGGACGGCCGTTTCGCTTAAGCCCTTCGCGCGAGCGGTACGAACGTAATCCTTGTTGATTTCTTCCAGGAACATCGAGCGGTACAGCAGCGCATCGCCTCCGATGCGAGAGAAAACGCCGATCGCAATCGGAAGAATCAGGAACGAAATCATGGCCGTTCCCGTCTCAAAACCTGAGATCGGAACGAGCCGCAGGACTTTTGAGAAGAGCCACTGCCCGAAAATAATGTAGAAAAGCGATGAGATCGACATCATGACAATGGCAAAGACCACGCCGCCGATCTCAAGCTTCGTGTGCCGGAAGAACACTAAACCTAAAGAAAACACGACAATCACGAAGACGCCGAGCAAAAAGGTCGGAAACGCCAAAGCAACCGAAGGCCACATTCGGTTTTTGATTTCATAAGCAATGTCACGTCCCGCGTCCGATGCACCGAGGTCTCCGACCATCAGCCGCGCACTGTGCTGCCAAAAAATCGTATCCGTAAGCTTGTCTGAGCCTTTGGCCTTCTCATTCCAGAGCAGCGGTTTGTCGTAACCGTGTTCTTCTTTCCAGTTCTGGATCGCTTCGGCCGTCACACGCTTGCCGCCGATATTGAGGCGCGCCATATCATCCGGCGTGTTGACCGTAAAGAACAGCATAAAGGTGAGCAGATTGACGCCGATCAGAATCAGGAAGCCGTAGCCGATGCGTCTTAAGAGATAACGAATCATTTGACGTCCTCCTCTGTAGTGCGTGCGGTCATTCGTTCCCGCTTTCTATGAAGAGCCACGGCCGGAATAATCACCAACGCCGACAGCAGAACAAAAACGAGCAGCGGCCAGTAAATGGGTTTGTTCCATTCTTTAATAGCCTTCACTCGCGTCTCAGGATCGAGCCTCAGGTACTGAATGTGATTGCGCACAACCTGCGTGGGTTTGCCGTTGTGCACCCACTGATGGAAAGCCGCGGAACTCGTCGGAAAGTAACCGAATGTCCACGGCGCATCTTCCTGGACGATCTTGATCAGTTCATTAATGGCCTCGGCCTTATCCGGGCCTTCGTCCATATAACGCATACGGCTGAAGAGCTCGTCGTACTTCGGATTTTGGTAGTTCGAAGCGTTCTCTCCCGAGCCGCCCGTCTTGGACTTAGCGTTAGGGCCGTAAAGCAGGAACAGGAAATTTTCTGCATCCGGATAGTCGGCCAGCCAGCCCCATAAGAAGAGCTGGTGATTCCCGGAGATCACTTTATCCTGGAAACGGTTGTAGTCCGTGCCGCGGATATCGAGCTGAATGCCGATCTTGGCAAACTGCTTCTGGTACCAGTCGAGCACAGCCTTCGTTGAAGGAGACGCTGCCGCCTGGAAGTCGAGATTCAAGACTAAAGGCTCGCCGGTTTTTGCATCACGGCCGCCGGGGTAGCCTGCTTCAGCTAAGAGTTTCTTGGCTTCTTCAATGGATTTGCGGCGGACGAGTCCGTCTTCGGTCTTTTCGTAAACGATCGGGTTAAAGGCCGCAGCGCCGTCCTCTCGATATCCGAAAAGTCCCGGCGGCAGGGGTCCATGCGCGGGAGACGCCAGCCCTTTCTCAAAGATCTGGATATATTCTTCCCAGTCCATGGCAATAGAAATCGCCTGACGAAGCTTCTTGTTGCGCTCGCGCTCTTCGGGCGTCTTGCCTTCTCCTACGACCGGATCCATCCAGTTAAAGCCGAAGTACGTGTTTTGCGCTTCTATGGTCTGCGGAAACTGCAGTTTCTTTTCTTTGTACTCTTTTTCTTTTTCCGCGCTGTCGGCCATGCCGATCAAGAAGCCCTGACCGTTGTCGAGACGTTCAATCTGCGGAGAGTCGTAGTAGCCCTGAAGGAACTTCGTACGAAGCGGCACGCTTTCTTTTTCGGCCGTGATTTCAATCCGATCAATGAAAGGCAGCGGTTTTCCGCAGTCCTTTAAAAATCCTTTCGCTTCATCGCCGGGCTCCCCCGCGCAGGGATAAAGCTCCGTCTTACGGAAATTCGGATTGCGCTCCATGACATGTTTGCGGTTCTCAATCGATTCCACCAGCATGTAAGGGCCGGTACCCACGGGCCAATAGTTCAAAGACAAGTTGTTTTTGGCCATGCCCTTCTGGGCGTAGAAGGCTTCGGCCTCCCACGGAACCGGCGCAAAGAACGTCATGGCCAGCCAGTTGGGGAACTGCGGGTACTTTCCTTTGACTTCGAGCCGCAGCGTGTACTTATCCGGCGCCGAAACACCTTTGAGCTCAAACTTCCGCAAGTCTAAGAAAGGTAAGTCTCTGTCAGAGGGCTTGAGATCGGCGCGAAGGCGTTTGTCTTCTGCGCGAACCTGAACGGCAAAGTCTTTCAATCCCGGAAGATAGTTCACCATCGTTCCGTAGACCGGAGCAATGATGCGGGGATTGGCCATTCGCTTGATCGAGTAAACAAAATCCTCGGCGGTCAGCTCTCGCGTACCCTTCTGCGGCAAATCCATCGGATTGTGCAGCTCGTCGATGACTTCAGGCGCTAACGCGTGGTTGATGTATTCGCCCTTTTCGTTCTTGGCAAAAGCCGGATGAGGCGCAAAGAGGATTCCTTTTTTGATCGGAATCTCGTAAACACTCAGAGCGATTTTTTCCGCCGAAGCAGTCTCAGGTAAGGCCTTTCCGTCTTTATCCAGATAAACGGGTTTAACGACCTCTGCTGCGGAACGAGGGATCAGGCGATAAGGGCGCTCTAGGAAGTGATACTGGTAAAGCGGTTCGTAAATACTGTAGGTGTAAGGCGTCTCATCGGAAGAGTAAGAACTCGTCGGATCCAAATGCTTCGGACTGCGGCCGGAGAACGGCGTGTAAAGCGTATTGGAGGCAAGTTCTTTTTCCGTGTGAACAGAGTTCGGAATTTCTTTGCAGGAGGTCAGTGCGATCACAGCAAAGACAGCCGCTGACAACCTAAGGAGCCTGCCGTAAGTTGCGCCGTATCCTACTTTAATTTTCACTGCTGTTCCTTTCGCCTATTTTGGGACGAGATATCTTATCAGATCACAAAAAATTCCAAAGAAATAAAATAGTTAGGGACGGTTTCCCGTCTAGGGGTATTCCCAACTTTTTAAGATTCGCGAAAGATTTTATCGCTCCGAAAAACGGGTATAAAGAATGACCTTTCAAGCCTGATTCTCAGGTACCCGTTTGTTAAAATGCGCTCTTATGTGAGGCTGGGCTTCAAGGAGCCTTTTTGAGCGCGCTTACGCGCGCTCGGATGAGAATTTGTTGATGGAAAAACACTATTTCGACTGGCCGGTTCGCGTCTACTACGAAGACACAGACTGTGCACGAGTGGTTTATTACGCCAACTACTTCAGGTTCATGGAACGCGCACGCACGGAATGGCTGCGCGCATTGGGCTGGAGTCAGGAGCGGCTGTACTCAGAGCTCGGCGTCGTCTTTGTCGTCGCCGAAGCCAAAGCCAAGTACAAGAAACCGGCCCGGCTGGATGATGAATTAGTGGTTCGATCAACGGTCACCGCGTGCGGCCGTACTTCTTTTGAATTTCATCAGGAAATTCTGAGAGGAGATGAAGTGCTCAACGTCGGAGACGTTCGCTGCGGCACGCTCGACGCGCACACATTCCGCCCGGTGGCTATGCCCGAGCCTATTTCAGAACAACTCAAAAAACTTTTAACTCATTAATCATTCGTTAGTACAAGGGACTGTGATGGAAGCATCTGCCGATTTATCAATCATTACTTTGGTTGCTCATGCGAGCGCCGTTGTTCAGATTGTTTTGGCTATTCTTTTGATTTTCTCTTTAGTGAGCTGGACCATTATTTTTCAGAAATGGTTCCAGATGAGCCGTGCAAGAAGAGAAGCCCGCAACTTCGACAAGCGTTTCTGGGGCGGTGCAGATTTAAATAAACTCTACGAAAGCGCCACCGAGCGACGCTCTTCCATCGGTCCTCAGGAGGGCATCTTTTACTCCGGCATGACCGAGTTCTTAAGAAGCCGCGCGAGCAATCTCGAAGCCCGCGCCGGCACCTTCGGCGTCATTGACGGTGTGTCTCGCGCCATGCGCGCCCGTTATCAGAGAGAACTCGACATTCTCGAGTCGGGCTTGAGCGTTTTGGCGACCATCGGTTCCGTTTCTCCGTACATCGGTCTGTTCGGCACCGTATGGGGCATCATGGACGCCTTCACAGGCTTGGGCAACCTGGAAAGCGCTTCGCTGGCTGTCGTCGCCCCGGGTATTGCCGAAGCTCTGGTGGCAACCGCGATCGGTCTGTTTGCCGCTATTCCTGCCGTTATCGGCTACAACCGCTTTGCTTATAGTCTGGATCGTCTCTCGAGCCAGTACGAAAGCTTCATGCAGGAATTCCAGAACATTTTGGGTCGTCAGGCCTAAGGACGCAACATGGCACGTAACGGCAAAAGACGTCTTTTAGCAGAGATGAACGTCGTCCCGTACATTGACGTGATGCTCGTTCTCGTGGTGATCCTGATGGTCGCCGCCCCATACGTCAATCCTTCGATCGTCGATCTGCCGAAAGTCAATAAAGCGGCTCGCACTCCGGATAAAGTTGTCGAAGTCATTATCTCGCCAGACGGCAAACTCCAGATCCGCGATACCGCAAAGAAATTAACTCCGGTTGATTTCCCTCAGTTAGTCTCTACGGTCGAATCGATGCAGACCGACGGAAATCAGGTTCCGGTTGTCATTGCTGCGGATAAAACCGTCGCATATGAAAAAGTCATCGACGTGATGCGCAATCTACAAAAGGCCAACATCACGCGTATCGGTCTGTCATTGCAACTTGAAGGAAGCGGTGCCAAGTAATGGACGACTTATCTCCGAATCAAGCGAATCGGCTCTCAGGCGCTCAGGGTTATTGGGGCACGGCTTTTGTGCTCGCTTTAATCGCCCACGGGCTTCTTTTTGTGCTGCTCTTCGTTTCCATGCAATGGAGATCGGAGCCGACAGGCCCCGTCTATGCCGAACTGTGGAACGGCGACATGCCGGCAGCAGAAGCCCCGGCAGAGACGCAACCGGAACCGCAGCCTGAGCCGGAACCCGAGCCTCAGCCCGAACCGGAGCCCCAACCTGAACCTCAGCCGGAACCGGAACCCGCTCCCGAGCCTCCTGCTCCGGAAGAGCCTCAGCAGCAGCTGCCTCCGCCCCCGCCTCCTATCGCTCAGACGGATTTAGATCGTCAAGCCAATCTGCTTGAGGATCCGGACATCGTCCAAGAAAGACTCGACCGCGAAAAGAAGAAACAGGAAGAGGAAAAACAACGCATTCTTGAGCGCGAACGTCAGCTTCAGGAAGCCAAACGAGCTGAAGAGCAGCGCAAAGCCGAAGAAGCTCGCCAGGCTGAACTGCGCCGTCAGGAAGAAGAACGACGCATCGAAGAACAGAAGCGTCAGGAAGAGCTGAAGAAACAAGAAGAGCAGAAACGCTTAGCGGAGGAAAAACGTAAGGCTGAAGAAAAAGCAGAAGCCGAGCGCAAAGCCAAGCAGGAAGAACTCAAGAAGCAAGCTCAGGAACGCGAACGCAAGATCGCTGAAGAAAAGGCTCAGCGAGAAAAAGCCTTAGCTGAAAAGCGCAAGGCTCAAGAAGAACTCAATCGTCAGAGAGCCCAAGAACAGGCGAATGCCGCCCGCAGAAAAGAAATGCTCAGCCGCTTAACCGGCCAGAGCGGATCTGCCATGGGTTCAGGCTCCGGCGCCATGACGAACTTTCAGCAAGCCCAGTACAACAACCGTATCGTTGCCTGCATCCGTCCGCATATTACGTTTAATACGCCGGCCGGCGCCAAACGCGGAATGTACGTTGCCAAGTTCGATGTCCGACTGCTCAAGAACGGTCAGAAGGCTGTTCCGCCCAAGATGATCAGCAGCAGCGGTCTGAAGGCTTTCGATACAGCGGTGGAAAAAGCGATTCTGATGTGCAATCCCTTCCCCAAACCCCCGGTAGGAGACATTCCCTCTTCTATTACATTGACATTTGATCCGGTTGACGACGCAAACGGTCGTTAACCTAACGGAGACAGCCTATGAGTACCTCGGCAGCCGCATCCGCCGAAATCGCCAAAGTCGCACAAACAGCGGTTACGACAGAAGAACTTTTAAGCGGCGACAGCAACATCCTGGATCAACTCCTGCTGATGTTTGAAAAAGGGCTTAACCAGCCGATCATCTATTGGCAGCTGGCCTCCATTCTGGGCTCACTGTTTTTAGCTTGGCTGCTCGGCAAATACATCCGCATGCGGATTATTAAGCACTTAGCCGCCAATGAAATCATCGAAAGCGACGAGATCAAAGCGGAAGAAGGCGAAGCCCCTGTCAAGCCTGAACATCGCGAGAGCGCCTTCTGGGCAAAGGTAAGACGAGGCATAGAGACGCTGATTTTGCGGCTGAGTTTCCCGCTGCTTGGAATGTTCTTCATCGCGGTCAGCACCTTTACCGTGCGACTTTTCGGCTTGCTTCCTAAGAAAGCCCTGCCGCTGGAATCCATTGCGTGGCTGATTCTCGGGGCCTACGTTGTGATCCGCACGGTCGTATTTCTGCTGCACTCACTTTCGCGCAAATACAACAGCAGCCTGGATAACTTCCTGACGTTTTCGATTTGGGGCGGTGTCGCGCTTCAGATCGTCGGTGTACTGCCTAAGTGCGTCGAATTCATGCAGACCACCAAAATTCCGCTGGGAAGCACCAACGCAACGGTTTGGTCTGTCTTCCTTTCCGGCTTCTCGATTGCCTTAGCGCTCTTTATCGCGAAGTGGATCGGTCAGTTCTTTGAGAAATGGATAAACAGCCTTCCGACCATGGAGTCCAACGTCCGCGTTGTGATCATCCGGGTAGTCAAGGTCGTTTTAGTGACGATTGCGATTCTGATCGGTCTGGCTTCCGTTGGTATTGACATCACCGTGCTTGGTGTCTTCGGCGGTGCCATCGGTGTCGGCTTAGGTTTCGGCTTACAGAAAATTGCCTCTAACTACGTCAGCGGATTCATTATTCTTCTGGATAAGAGCATCAAAATCGGAGACTTGGTGAACGTTTCCGGCGTTGAAGGTATTGTGACGGACATCAAGACGCGCTACACAGCGGTTAAGGCTTACGACGGCAGCGTAACGATTATCCCGAACGAGAATTTCGTCACCAGCAGCGTTCGCAATACCTCGTACCTGTTGGGTCCGGGACGTGCGACCGTCATGATGAGCGTTGACTACAGCGCCGACATTGATGAAGTCATTGAGCTCATGACCGATATCGTCCGAAAACAGCCGCGCGTGCTGATCAATCCGGCGCCCTACACCATTCTGACGAACTTCGGAGCCGACGGTATTGAACTGACGTCGTACTTCTGGGTTCCCGACCCCGAAAAAGGCACCGCGACTTTGAGGTCCAACATTGGTCGCGCGATGTTCCGTGAATTCAACAAGCGCAAGATCAACATTCCGTTCCAGCAGAGGGATCTGCATATCATTTCGATGCCGGAAGTGATATGCAAAGTCGAAAACGACGTTCCTGCCCCATCGAAGTCCGAAGCAAAAGCAGGAACATAACGGTTTCTAACCTCTAATCAATCTGAAAAGTCGAAGCTCAGCCCTTCGACTTTTCTTTCTTGAATCTCTAATCCTCAAGTCCAACATCTTTCAAATTTTTCCGATATGTTTCGCAAGTTAGGCCCGTGGTTCATATTCGTCGCTGCATTGTTCGTCATGAGTTTAGGTATCGCACTCGTGACTCGAGGCAATCTCGGAACCACGCCCATCAGCTCTCTGCCATTAGTGTCGTCTTATGCCAGCGGCTTAACCTTCGGTGAAACTACTTTCTTCATTAACTTGCTCTTTGTTGCTGCACAGTGGCTGCTGCTCCGAAAATCCATCAACAAGCTTCTACTTCTCTCGCAAATTCCGATCACATTCGCCTTCTCTTACTTCATCGATACATCTATGCAGATCACTGAGTTCTTGTCTTCAGATATTTATTGGAAATGTTTTGCAGTCTCGATGCTTGGAAACGTGGTTCTCGGACTCGGCGTTGCTTTAGAAGTGTTTGCCGGCGCCGCAGCGTTACCCGGGGAAGGACTCGTACTTGCGGTCAGTACGGTTCTGCACAAGCCATTTTCATCCGTCAAAATCGCCAATGACGTTATTTTGGTTTTGTTGGCTTTACTTCTTAGTTACTGCGTTTTCCACGAAATACGCGGGCTGCGGGAAGGAACTGTTATTTCGGCGTTATGCGTCGGCATCTTTGTGAAATTCTGGCTTGCCGGTCTTACAAAACTTTTCAAGAGAGCGCCAGCGGACACAGAGTAACTTTTAGAGCTTTCCAGCCGCAGCGGAGATCGGAGAATTTAAATCAGGCTCGATGAGTCGGAATCGTCAGCTTCAAGGCCTTGCTGATTCTAAATATCGTTTCGAATTTAGGTGATCCTTCGGGGCTGAGCGCTCTGTACAAACACTGCTTTGAGAGACCTGTCTCCTTTGCGAGCTGAACCATTCCTTTAGCCTTCACCATTTCGCCAAGTGCCCTTCTAACGAGTGATCCATCTCCCAGATCTTCTTCAACACAGGCCTTGAAAAAAGCTTCGGGATTGTTTTCCGTATTGATAAGGTAGTCCTGGATGTCAAATTCTTTGCCAAGCTTCGTAGTCACGCTTTGTACTCTTCAAGTAAGTTCCTCGTCGAAACCTTCAGCGAAAGTTTAAATGAACGCAGGCTTTCTTGATTGAACTCGGCAGCCTCTTACGCGGCTACCGACTCCAGCTGTTGAGTTTTGCATTGCATTAACCGTTGAATTTGGGACTTGAAGCTGAGTAATGGGCTAACGGGGTTTTCCTCATAGTTCGCTTTTTACTATTGACTTCCTCCCCTCCATAAATGAAGAGGATTCCTACCGCTTCTCCGACAGCCGTAGCTTAATGTCGAAGTTGCCTCGGCGGGTTTCTGCTTCAGCGGGATTGCCCAAAGGAGTACAGCTTGGTTTTTGCACGTTCTCCAAAAGGAGTTTCACGTGCGTGGACACAACCGTATACTCCTTCAGGTCTCACATCTCTCCACAGACTTCACTTCGGGACAGCCCGCCCCTAGATCTGAAAAGATAAAGCCAGTTTAGCATAGCCAGTCCTTCGGACTGGGCCCTTATTTCACCGTCTTAATAACGGTGCTTTACGGGCCTAGCTGGTAAAAGCCTAGTAAAAACAGTCCATAGGCAGAATATCTCAAAATGATTTTCTATAAATTCGATAGTTTGATAATCGAATTTATTGATTTAATGCGTCAAAATTTTTCGCTCAAGACTACTATATTTATATCTGTTAGAGAGCGAACATTTCGCCTTTCGCAAAGACAGAATAACTTGTGAACCGAGGTCGGAAGAAATAACCCAACCCTGCTGACAATTTTCTCGCTACTACTATGATGCAAAGAAGAAAGATTAGGCCTTGGAGCAAATTACAGAAAGAAGTGTATTTGCTTGTCGATCCAAAATTAGACTTTCAGATCCATTGTGTAGCCTACCGAATGGGAAGCCAATATGGAAGTACTGACTTACCAAGGTATTGGATCACGTTAGACAAAGAAACCATCTTCGATTATCCGAAGCACTTTATCCATTCCGAAGGCCCAGACGAAAACTCTCGTATCGCTTACGAAGCTTTATCTATCTATCCGTATAGCAGCGAAACCTCTGAGATTTCGAACATGCTTCGAGAATACATTGATACGCCTTTGTCGGAATTAATGACTAAGAGATCATTGGGGACTCACAGACATTCTTCGAGCCGCCGATAGACGAATAGGTCAAAGAAGACTGGCAGAGTTAGCAGAAATCGTCAGCAACCCAGCCGCACAAAAAATTCTGAAGCAGAGGATAAATACATACAAGGAAAAGCAGAGGAAAGCCGCAGAAGCAGACGGCTTCTGAGCCAGCCTCGGAAGGACACCTAAAGAAATTAAAAGGGCGCCAGAAAATCCCTGCAGCAGGTTTTCCGACGCCCTAAAAGGAAACGCTTCTTCGCTTAGCGGACTTTGATCTTGGCGATCAGTTTGTCAGCGATTTCGGTGACAGGAACGTTTTCGTTCTGGAGATCTCCGCGGTGAGCGTATTCAACTTCACCGTTCTTCAGGCCGCGGTCACCGATCGTAACGCGATGCGGAACACCGATCAGTTCCCAGTCAGCGAACATGACCCCGGGACGCAGACCTCTGTCATCGAGGATGACGTCAATGCCGGCTTCGCGCAGACGACCGTAAAGCTCGTTAGAAGCCTTCTGAACTTCTTCGCTCTTGTCATATCCGACGGGGCAGATCACTACGGTGAACGGAGCAATGCTGTCCGGCCAGATAATGCCTTTATCGTCGTGGCCTTGCTCGATAGCTGCGCCCAGCAGACGAGAAATACCGATACCGTAGCAACCCATCTGAAGCAGCTGGGGCTTGCCGTTTTCGTCCAGGTAAGTCGCATTCATCGGAGCAGAATACTTGTCGCCGAGGAAGAATACGTGGCCGACTTCGATGCCGCGCTGCATCTTGAGCGTGCCTTTGCCGTCTGGAGAAACATCGCCTTCAACGACGTTACGGATATCAGCAACAACATCCGGTTCTCTCAGGTCACGGCCCCAGTTCACGCCGCGGATGTGATAGCCCTCTTCGTTGGCGCCGACAATGAAGTCGCTCATGTTGGCAACGGTTGTATCGGCAACGATGGTGACATCCTTAGGAATACCGACAGGGCCGAGATAACCCGGTTTAGATCCGAAGGTATCTTCAATTTCCTTGTCGGTTGCAAAGCGGAATCCGCCCTTAAGCGCTTCCAGCTTTTCGGCTTTAACTTCATTAAGAGTGTGATCGCCTCTGAGAAGCAGAAGAACGATTTTTGCAGGCAGCGGATTGCCTTTTTCGTCCTGGTGATCAACTGCCAAAACAATAGATTTAACGCTGGCTGTCAGCGGCTTATTCAGAAGTTCAACAACAAGCTCGCACTTGTCGCGGCCCGGAGTCGGAACCTTTTCCATGGTCTCTGTGGCTTCTGCGCGTTTTTCGATCAGGCAGGGAGCTTCGGCCAATTCGATATTGGCAGCGTATTCGCTGTCCGGGCAGAAAACGATCAAATCTTCGCCGGTATCAGCGATCACCTGGAATTCCTGAGAGCGAGAGCCGCCGATGGAGCCGGAGTCAGCGCGCACTGCTCGATAAACCAAACCCAAGCGATCAAAGATGCGGCAGTAAGCTTCGAACATCTTGTCGTAGCTCTTGCCGGCGTCTTCAGCCGTACGGTCAAAAGAGTAAGCGTCTTTCATGACAAAGTCGCGGCCGCGCATCACGCCGAAACGAGGACGACGTTCGTCACGGAACTTTGTCTGAATCTGGTAGAAGTTCACCGGGAGCTGACGCCAGGACTTGATTTCCTGACGAGCGATGTCGGTCACGACTTCTTCGCTGGTAGGCTGAAGAACAAAGTCTCTGTCGTGTCTATCTTTAAAGCGAAGCAGTTCAGAGCCGTACTTCTGCCAGCGGCCGGTTTCCTGCCAAAGCTCAGCAGGCTGGACGATCGGCATCAGAAGTTCGATGGCGCCGGCACGGTCCATTTCTTCTCTGACAATACGTTCAATCTTCTTCAAAGAGCGAAGGCCCATCGGCATGTAGTTATAGACGCCGGCTGCAAGCTTACGGATCATGCCTGCGCGAAGCATCAGCTTCTGGCTAACGATTTCTGCATCTGCAGGAGCTTCTTTCTGTGTTGAAATAAAAAATTGTTTTGCTCTCATTACGAATTCTCAAAAACGAGCCGGCAGGCCGGCAGTCTACGATTAGGTTCGGATCTTATGACTTCTTTTCCTGCCTCTATATAATGGGCAGACACAAATAAGTTATTTTAAAGTTTTTATGCTTGATCAACATGGATACCGACCAAACGTCGGGATTATTTTGACCAATCCTCTCAAACAAGTTTTTTGGGGGAAACGTTTGGGTCAGCATTCCTGGCAATTTCCGCAGGGCGGTATCAACCGCGGGGAATCGCCTCGCGAAGCCATGTTCAGAGAGCTTTGGGAGGAGCTTGGTCTCTTTGAAAACCAGGTCCGTATCATCAGCCGCACCGAAGACTGGCTGCGCTATGACGTTCCCGACCGCTGGATTCGCCGCGATCTGCGCGGCATCTACAAAGGCCAAAAGCAGATTTGGTTCCTCTTAGAGTTTCTCGGTAAAAACAAAGACATCAACTTGAAAGCCACCAACCATCCGGAATTTGAAGCCTGGAAATGGAATGACTATTGGGTTCCGCTGAGCCAAGTGATTGACTTCAAGCGCGGTGTTTATAAAGAAGCTCTGAAGGAATTAGCTCCTGCTCTCTTCACAGATAAAAAACACCTTGTTCCGCCTGCAGGATGGGAAAAAGCGGAGGGGCCGGGACACTTCCGCCTTTACAAATAATCGTCTTTACGAGATCACTTGTTCATCACGACCATGTTGTCCTGATGAATCAGCTCTCTCTGTTCTAAGTAGCCTAGCTCTTCCACAACTTCATCGCTGTGCAGTCCCATGATTCGGCGGGACTCATCGGAGCCATAGTTAATCATGCCGCGGCAGATTTCCTTGTCGTTTTGATCCACGACTTGAATGATTTCGCCGCGAAGGAAGTCTCCGATCACAGCTTTAACACCGACCGGCAGCAGGCTCTTGCCTTTGCGGACAGCCTCGACGGCACCCTCATCAATAACGAGCTTTCCCTTCAGCTGCAAATGGTCAGCCATCCACTGGCTGCGGGCAGACATCGGTTTGCGATCTGTCTTCAGAAGCGTTCCGATGGATTCTCCCTGAGCTAAACGGACTAAAACATCAGGAATGCGTCCGCTGGCAATAACAGTTGAGGCTCCGCTGCGAGCTGCGCGTTTAGCGGCAAGCACTTTTGTCTGCATACCTCCCTTACCAATGGAAGAACCGGCGCCTCCGGCCATTGCTTCATAGATCGGATCTCCGGCTTCGCCGACTTCCACTAATTTGGCTTCAGGGTTGGAGCGCGGATCAGCGGTGAAGAGGCCGATCTGATCGGTCAAGATCACTAAGACGTCGGCATCAATCAAGTTGGTTACCAGTGCGCCCAAGGTATCGTTGTCACCGACTTTGATTTCGTTAGTTACGACCGTGTCGTTCTCGTTAATGATCGGAACAACTTTGAGATCCAAGAGTGTGGTTAGCGTCTGGCGTGCATTTAAGTAACGCTCACGGTCTGCGAGGTCAGCATGCGTCAACAAGATTTGAGCTGTGCGGATGTCGTAGCGCTCGAAGCTTTTTTCGTAGGCTTCGACAATACCCATTTGTCCGACAGCTGCGGCTGCCTGGAGTTCGTGCATTTTTTTCGGACGTTTGGTCCACCCGAGACGAGCCATTCCTTCTGCAACCGCACCGGAGCTAACCCAAACGACCTGTTTTCCCATTTCCTGCAGCTTAGCGATCTGAGCCGTCCAACGGGCAATCGCTTCCGTATCTACCCCGTGACCTTCATTTGTCACTAAAGAAGAGCCGACTTTTACGACAATTCTTTTTGCATCGTTCCAAATCTTGAGGTTTTCTTCCATCTCGTTTCATCCGATCTTATTGACGACAGCACTCTTTCTAAGCGGATCATAAACTTCACTTGCTTTTTGTTGTATTAACGGCGTCGTCGTGATTAGAGCTGTTCAGTATATCCAAAATCGCTTTAAACAAAAATGCTTCCACTTAAAGTACAAAATCAAAAAAGAAAAACCGCCGGGATTTTGTTTTCTCAGCGGTTTGACCAAATTCACCGGCAGCTTACTTTTGCTCACCTTCTTCAGGCTCTCCGCCTTCGGGCGGGAAGACTTCTTCGTCTTCATCAAAGCGGACATCCGGTTCGCTTTCTTTGATGAGCTGTCTGCGCTGTTCGTGAATATCTTCAGCAATTGCTTTAACCAAAGCTTCAGTGCCTTCACGGGTCACAGCAGAAATCGCAAACATCGGAACATCCGTACCGAATGCTTCACGGTACTTATCCACGACATTGGCTCTTTCTTCTTCAGGAACCAGGTCCATCTTGTTAAGAACAACCCAACGGGGTTTGTCTGCCAATGCCGGATCAAACTTTCTCAGTTCTTCAACGATGGCGCGAGCAGCTGCGATAGGATCTTCTTCGGTATCGAGAGGTGCTACATCAATGACGTGCAGCAGCAAGCTGGTTCTGGAAAGATGACGCAAGAACTGGTGTCCTAAACCGGCGCCCTCGGATGCACCCTCAATCAGTCCCGGAATATCTGCAATCACAAAACTGGATTCCGGACCTGCACGAACAACGCCAAGATGCGGATGCAACGTTGTAAAGGGATAATCGGCGATTCTAGGTTTGGCGTTAGAAACCGCGGAAATCAGTGTGGACTTGCCTGCATTCGGAAGACCTAACAAACCGACGTCCGCCAATACTCTCAGTTCAAGCTTGAGTGTTCTTTCTTGGCCCGGTTCTCCGGGAGTGCATTGACGAGGAGCACGGTTGGTAGAGGTCTTGAAATGCAGGTTGCCCAGACCGCCTTTACCGCCTTTGGCAAGAAGGGCTTTTTCACCGTTCTTATCCAAGTCGGCAATTGTCTCACCGGTATCCAAGTCGGTAATCACGGTTCCGACCGGAACACGAAGCTCAATATCGGGAGCACCTCTGCCGTAGCAGTCACTGCCGCGGCCGTTTTCGCCGTTCTTGGCTTGGAACTTACGTGTGTAGCGATAATCGATCAGAGTATTCAGGTTTCTGTCGGCAACGGCATAAATAGAGCCGCCGCGGCCGCCGTCTCCGCCGTCGGGACCGCCTTTAGGAATAAACTTTTCGCGTCGGAACGAGGCAACGCCGTTTCCGCCCTTACCCGCAAAAACTTCAATTTTCGCTTCATCTACAAATTTCATTTTTTATTTCCTGTCCGTGAGGACTTATTAGGTATGGAGTTGATGATAGCCGTAGAAAAAAATCAGCGCCCCGTTCCCTGCTAGGAATGGGGCGCTTCTTTGTTTGATTCGCGGTCTAATTAAGCAACCGGAACAACGTTAACGTAGTGACGGTTCAGACGTCCGTGAACAACGAACTCGACCTTACCGGCAACTTTAGCAAACAAAGTGTGGTCACGGCCCATACCGACGTTTTCACCGGCATGGAATGTGGTACCGCGCTGACGAACAATGATAGCGCCCGGCTGAATCATTTCAGAGCCGAAAACTTTAACGCCAAGACGTTGTGCGTTGGAATCGCGGCCGTTACGTGTAGATCCGCCGCCTTTCTTATGTGCCATTTCAAATACCTCTTACTTAAAAATCCAATTAGGCCGAAATCTCATCAATCTTGAGTTCGGTGTAGTTCTGACGGTGACCAGCACTCTTCATGGAGTGTTTACGACGACGGAACTTGAAAATACGAACTTTTTCATGACGTCCTTCAGACAGGACTGTGGCAGTAACAAAAGCGCCGGGAATCGTCGGATTACCAAGCTTAAGGCCTTCGTCGTTTTTAACAGCGAGGACTTCCACGAGTTTGATCTGGGAGCCAACGTCACCCGGAAGGGTTTCGACCTTAACCTTGTCGCCAACAGCAACAGTGTACTGTTTGCCGCCGGTTTTAATAATTGCGTACATGTATATACCTTTAACACTTCAATGCAGTCTGCGTTCTGCTGAAGCCTTTTTGTTTGCTCAAATAACTTAACGCGCAGAGTGCGAGATTATGCTCGAAAAATTTCGTATAGTCAAACGGTTAAAGATGTTTTTTTGTTTTTCTCAACGCCAAACGGATTGTCGGGTTGAATTCTCAGAAAAATCTCGTTTTTGTGTCTTTTAGTGTCAGCAGTCAAAGAAAAATAGTTAATATTTGACTTTGTTTTATTTAGCGCCCATAGGAATTTTTCAATGAGTCAAGTAGCAGCCGCCGTTCAGAGAATCATCGCCCCGATTTCGGAAGATTTACTCGCCGTTGATCGGGAAGTTATTGATGATCTTCAGAGTGACATCCCGCTGATTAAAAAGATAAGCGACTACATCGTTACAGCCGGCGGCAAACGAATGCGTCCGATCGTCTTAATGCTCATTGCACGCGCTCTGGGCTACCAGGGAAAAGAGCATATCTTCCTTGCAACGATGATTGAGTATGTGCACACAGCCAGTCTGCTACATGACGACGTTGTTGACGAAAGCGACTTAAGGCGCGGAAAGCCGACTGCCGGATTTAAATGGGGAAATGCGCCTGCGATCTTAACCGGCGACTTTATGTATTCACGCGCCTTCCAATTAATGGTCCGCACTCAAAACTTACGTATTTGCGAAATCGTAGCCGGCGCCGTAAACCGCGTTTCCGAAGGTGAGGTCATCCAGTTGCTCAACATTCATGACACCACATTAGACGAAGCTCGCTATTTTGACGTCATTGAAAGAAAGACCGGTGTTCTTTTTGAGGCAGCAGCCCGCATGGCCTCCGTCGTTGCCGGCGCCTCTAAGGAAGTAGAAGACAAAATGGCTGAATACGCTCTTTGTCTCGGCCGCGCCTTCCAAATTATTGATGACGTGCTTGACTACACAGGCACTAAGGTCAATATCGGTAAAAATTTAGGCACCGACCTTCGCGAAGGAAAAATGACGATGCCACTTATCTACGCTTTGAGACATTGTTCCGAAGAAGATGCAAAGATTATTCGTACTGCAGTCAGCAGCAATGATCCGGACTTAGAAAGCGTAACCCGCGTCATTCTGGCTTCCGGAGCCATTGATGCGTGCATTGAAGCTGGCAAAAAAGAAGTTTCTCGAGGAATTGATGCATTAAATTGCTTACCGACTAGCGCATTTAAAAATTCTCTGATAGAATTGCTTTCCTTGACAGTTGAGAGAGATCGATAGGTCACTCGAAACGCAAGAATCGGAGTGTAGCTCAGCCTGGTAGAGCACTGCGTTCGGGACGCAGGGGTCGGAGGTTCGAATCCTCTCACTCCGACCACATCGGAGTGACAAGCAATGACAAGTCATACAGAAAACTCCGTAAATGTCGCTTTTTCGAACACCTTTTAGTAAATCTCCCTGTGACAAACCGTGACAACCAGTGCCAAACAATGACATGGTTTTAGGATGACTATTTTTATGTCTGTTAAAATTATAAAAAACAGCACTCTCAATAGTCATCTATGCCACAAAGAGCGAAAGAGTTATCTGCACTTGCCGTTAAACGACTTACCGAGGTTGGGTTTTACTTTTTGGGCGGAGTGCCGGGCTTTGCCCTCAAGGTCCAAAAGAACTCAGCCAGTTACGTTTTAAGATATTCGGATGCCTACGGAAAAAAGCATGACGTTTTCATCGGTCCGCGCTCTGTTCTGAGCTTATCCCAAGCACGGGGTATTGCATTAGAGCTGAAAGCCAAGATTCTTGCGGGAAGAGATCCTCTTGAAGAAAAGAAACAAGCTCGACAAAAAATCAAAGAAGAGAAAAAACAACAACAAATCCCAAACTTCGAAAAAGTAGCTAATGATTGGCTTAAGGATCGCGCAAGAAACGGATTTTTCCGAAACAACCCGGAAGGTGAAATCCGAACGTTTTGGGTTTTAAATCGGCATATTTTCCCAAAACTCGGGGCTAAATCTATCAATGCAATAACACCTGAAATGATCAGGGATATTATCGGTCCTTTATGGGAAACTAAAACAAACACTGCTCAAAAAGCACTAACCTACTTACGGCAGATTTTCAACTGGTCAATTGCTCTTCGGATTAGGGAAGACCGCGAAAATCCCGCTGATTTGAGATCTGCGCTAGGTGTTCTGCTGGAACCTCAAAAACGAAATCGACGCGAAAAAGAAAATCATGCTGCCATCAGCGTTGAGGAGCTTCCAGCGCTTTATGCCGCGCTGGATAAACTTCAGGGAACCTCTCCTCGTGCTTGTCAGTTCGCGATCCTTACCGCTTCTCGATCCAAAGCGGTACGGCTCGCAACTTGGGATGAGTTCGATCTCGAAAACAAGACATGGAATATTCCGCTTGAACACGACAAAATGAAACAAGCGAAGAGAGACAGAACCATCCTTCTTTCCGACGAAGCAGTCCAACTACTTAAAGATTTGCCAAGATACACCGGACAAACAAAAGTCTTCTTAAGTAATCAAATGCAAACATTGTCTGATATGACTATGTCGATGGTTCTTAGGCGATTGCATAAAAAACAAAAAAATATAGACGGAATCGGTTGGATTGATAAGGAAAAAACCAAGAGAACCGGAAAAGATTGCGTCGTTACTCCTCACGGTTGTGCACGCGCAACTTTCAGAACCTGGGCAAAAGACGACACTATTGGTAACAATAAAAGCTTTGATCAAGAAGCCGTAGAGCTTTGTTTATTGCATTCAAAAAGAGACGTCTATAACGGTGCTTATGACAGGGCGAGGCTCTTAACCGAAAGAAGAAAAATAATGGATGCCTGGGGAAAGTATTGTATATCTGCGGTTCGAGAAAAAACATCTCAAATAAAAGGCTCGTGAGCAACAAACTCTATTCTGTAGACGTGATAGACTACGTGTCTTTGGTGAAATCGGGGTGTAGCTCAGCCTGGTAGAGTACTGCGTTCGGGACGCAGGTGTCGGAGGTTCAAATCCTCTCACCCCGACCATCACATTTTTATATTAGTTCTCGTCTTTGCGCTCTTCAAAATCTTCTCCATTTTGTACAAATGATTTTCGATAAATGAGCTTAATTTGGCAATTTGGAGCTTGAGTTCTTTGAATGGGATTGACCTTTTCTCGCGATCGTCCACCAATATATTCAAGGCATGAGCAATTTGGTTTAAGTTGACTCCGATTTTATTCATCGCAACTGTCGAATCGATAACGGCCTCCCTTTCTTTTTCCAACAACATTATCGTACCTAGAAGATCCTTTCTAAGAAGCAACGTAAGGTAACCTTGTTTAGAAACGCCGAACTCTTTGGCTCTGCAATCTAATGCGGCCAGCTCACTTTTTGTTAACCTTAAGAAAAGAGGAATCTTTTTCTCTTCTGGGAATTCTTCTGCTTTGGCTTCAGAAAAAACAGTCCTAATAACACTTTTGTCCAAAGAGTTTTTCTGGCCTTTCAGCTTTTCTTCGATAGTTGCATTAATAAATGCCGAAAGACTTTCTCCGGATTTTTTCGCATACTCCTTGGCAGCATCTTTTGTTTCCGTTTGAACGCGAGCCGTAAGAACACTGGTTTTCTTTTCTGAACCTCTTTTTGGCATGACTAACCTTTTTGGAATTAACTCAGATCGTGTGTAACGTATCCACCGAACGCTCCCGCGTTCGACCGCCTTGGCGGTGTGGCAGGACAACCGAAAATGAAATTTTCGACCGAGCCCTCGGCGAGGTGTTGATGCATCTATGGTATCAAATGTATACATTTGATATCAAGATGCGATCCTGCCTTAGCAGTAGTTAGTCGTACATCCTCAGTAGTTATCCACAATTCAGCTTGCCAAAATTGTGGATAACTACTCTGACTGCTGAGAGTTGTCCTCATTTTCACTCGGTG
>NZ_GL883720.1 GCF_000205025.1 Parasutterella excrementihominis YIT 11859
GCTTTCGCCGCCGCTCAGTTTCGTGAGCGAAGGATTGAAATTTTACAGACTTAAAATTTCTTGTCAACTCGACAGTTCGTTTTAAACTGTAAAATTTCTTTTCATAATGCGAAACTCATCGTTCCGAACGAGGATGAATTATCCTTGCCTAAATCGCTTCTGTCAACGAGGATCTATGTCATTTTTTCAAAAAATCATCCTTTATCTATTAAATTCAAACAGTTGCATTAAATGTAAAACTTCGTATGCAACCTTTCATTTAAAAATAAAAGCCGAAGTCTTTCTCGACTCCGGCTCATACAAAACTCTTCAATGAATACTATTTTTGCTTCGGTTCGCTTGAAAAGAAAGGTGCAGCCGCTTTCAAATAGACGAACATGGAATAAATCGTCAGGATTGCAGCGATATAAATCAGAATGGTTCCCGTAAGGTAGACATTCCATGCGCCGATCGGATCAAAATAAAGAAGCATCGGAATAGAAACCATCTGAGCGATTGCTTTGATCTTTCCAAACCAATTAACTTTTACCTTTCCGGACTCACCGACTCTAGCCATCCATTCACGCAGAGCTGAAACGGTAATTTCTCTTCCGATAATTACCAGCGCTACCAGCATATCAACGCGTCCGAAGGCAAGAAGAACGATTAATGCCGCGCTAACCATAAGCTTGTCAGCCACAGGATCCAAGAATGCCCCGAGTGTTGTGCCCATCCCATAACGTCTGGCGATAAAGCCGTCCAAGGCGTCCGTAACCGCCGCGACAATAAAGAAAATACATCCGAGCAAATTCTGCGAATGCATACTTAGAACTGAAGTCGGAATCATGAAGACGCCGACGATTAACGGAATCAATGCAATACGAGTCCATGTAAGGACCATCGGAATATTGATTCGTACTTTTTTAACTGATTTGTCCATGCAACTGTGCGTAAATTTGTCTGGCTAAAGTTTGAGAGATGCCATCTACACTTGCGATGTCCTCCACGGATGCGTTGGACAACACTTTCAAGCTGCCGAACCGCTCAAGAAGTTTTTGTCTTCTTTTCGAACCGACTCCCTCAAGATCCTCAATTCTAGAATAATTTCTAGCCTTAGCCCGCTTCGCTCTCATACCGGTAATAGCAAAACGGTGCGCTTCGTCACGAATTTGGGCAATCAGCATCAGCGCAGGTGATTCTTGTCCGAGTTTGAGAGGTTCTTTATTTGGGTCCGGAAAAACCAATTCTTCCAGTCCAACCTTTCTTCCCTCGCCTTTTGCAACACCAACAATGACGTTTTTATCCAAACCTAATTCGTCAAAGACTTCGCAGGCCATCTTAACTTGTCCGCGCCCGCCGTCTACGAGAACAATATTCGGCAGAGTGGCCTCACCGTTAGCAACTCTTTGATATCTTCGAGTCAGAACCTGTTTCATCGCAGCATAGTCGTCGCCCGCCGTGACGTCTTTGATGTTGAACCTTCTGTATTGAGAGCTGTCCATGCGGTTTCCGGCAAAAACTACGCAGGATGCTTGGGTTGCTTCGCCCGAACTATGGCTAATATCGAAACACTCAACACGAAAATCTTCATACTCGGACTCAGGGATATCCAGTCCCAATTCCTGAACCAATGCCCCGATTCTTTTCTTCTGACTACCCTCTTCCGCAACTTTGCGTCCCAATGAGACTTTGGCATTGGTGACAGCGAGTTCAAGCCATTTTCTGCGAATATTCTGAGGACGGTAGATGACACTAACCTTCTTACCGGCAATCGTATTGAGGAGCTCTTCAATTCTTGGAGAACGCTCTTCCAGATTGATAATGACCACGGGAGGCACATCCATCTGCGTGTAGTGATGAGTAATGAATGCCTCAAGCACTTCTTCAAGTTCCGGTAATTCGGCATTCCGACCTAAAGATGGGAAAGATGCCTTGTCACCAAGATGACGACCTCCTCGAACCATCGCTAAATTCACACATACTTCGCCTTGAGCGGCAACCGCGGCAATAATGTCTGCATTGGCATCCGGCGCAGCTTCCATAGACTGCTGATGAATGACATTGGAAATCGCTGCCAAGTGATCTCTCATTACAGCTGCCCGCTCAAAGTCGAGTTTCTGCGAGTACTCGTTCATTCTGCGAGTCAGATCTTCCTGGACCTTTTGAGAATCTCCTCTTAGAAATTCTTTTGCTAGGTCAACCGACTTACCGTATTCCTCCGGCGACACTTTTTTACAGCATCCTCCGCTGCAGCGCCCGATCTGGTAAAGCAGGCAAGGACGGGAGCGGTTATTAAAAACAGAAGTCTCACAAGTTCTCAGCTGAAAAACCTTCTGCAGCAAAAGCATGGTGTCTTTAGCCGCATTCGCATTGGGATACGGGCCGAAATATGAATTGCGTTTATCGAGCGCTCCGCGGTAATAAGACAAGCGCGGATACTCTCCGGAACTTAATTTAAGGTACGGATACGACTTATCGTCACGGAAAAGAATATTGAAGCGGGGATCCTGAGTCTTAATCAGGTTCGATTCAAGAATCAAAGCCTCGGCTTCGCTGTTCACGACCGTGATTTGTGCGCTCGCAATCTGATCTACCATCAGTTTGGTACGAGGCGCTAGCGTTTTTTGGAAGTAACTGGAGACGCGGCGCTTCAAGTCCCTTGCCTTGCCTACGTAAAGCAAATTACCGTCTTTATCGAAATATCGATAAACGCCAGGCAAATGAGGCAGATTCTTTAAAAACTCGGCCGAATCAAATTTCTTGTCCGGCAGGTTCACAAGCTTTCCTTCAGTTTCTTTAAGAGCAGTTTCCATATACCTTTGGTAGGTCTTTTTGAACTTGAATACGGATTTAATTAAATACGTGTCGACAGTCAATCAACATTTCCTAAATTATAGGAAGCAGCCAGATGCTGGTGCTCTGAGTTGTATCACTTTGGTCTAAAAGACAAAATACTATCGAACATCGCAAAAAATTGGCGTAACCAATCGTTGCGCAGCTTCGACCGCATCGATTGTTTTTCTTGAGTTAAGGTTAAGATTGAGAGATATTTTTTCCAATCTATTTTCTAGAAAGCATGACCATCGATATTTTCTGTGACGTTATCGACAATTTCGGTGATGCCGGAGTCTGCTGGAGGTTGGCCTCCATTTTTTCCTGCGAGCACGGTTTTCCGGTGAAGCTCTATATTAATGATGCAGAAACGCTTTCTAAAATCACGGCCGGCTTAGACCCAAAAAAATTACCGTGCCTTGTCCAAGGCGTGGAAATTCACGACTGGAAGGACGCGGAAACGAGCGAGCCGTCCCAAGTTGTCATAGAGACCTTCGGATGCCGCCTCCCGATCGCATTCGAGCATAAAATTGCAGCCGCGCGTCCGCAGCCGATTTGGATCAACCTTGAATACTTATCAGCCGAAGACTGGGTGGAAGGCTGCCATAGTCTGCCCTCTCCACATCCGTCCTTAAACGTCAATAAATATTATTTCTTTCCCGGCGTCACGAAAAAGACCGGCGGCCTAATGATCGAGAAAGATCTATTTATAAGACAAGAACGTTTTGCAAAAGACAGAAATAAATTCTTAGAGAGTTTCAATCTGGACCCCGCCCTGTTCACGGTTTTCGTCTTTTGCTATCCCGGCGCGCCGTTGGCTGAATTTTATAAAGCACTCCGGCAGCGCGGCAAAGAAATCAATCTGCTTCTTCCGAAGGGTGCAGCTACTGATATTCTGTCCAAGCTTTATGAGGAACATCCATCCCGAAATATTCAGTTTGGAGTTTCAAAGATGGTTCCTCAATCTGAATTTGACAAATTTTTATGGGCCTCGGATTCTTTAATCATTCGCGGAGAGGACTCTTTCGTCAGGGCTCAGTTATCCGGTAAGCCGTTCATCTGGAATATCTACCCTCAAACCGAAGAAACGCACATTAAAAAATTAGAAGCCTTCGGCGAGAGAATCCGACCTTATTACGGAGAGAGTTATCAAACTTGGATAGATATGAATTTATCCTGGAATAAGTCCTCTAGAGACTTAACTTGCTGTTGGGAGCGATGGTGCCATGAGTTGCCTCTTATGAAAGAAGCCGCCCAGCACTGGAGAGACCATTTGGTTTCCTTAGGTTCCCTCGCAGACAACCTTCTCAGCTTTGTGAAAAGCAAAATCTAATGCCTGTTTTCAAGAAGACTCTATCCACTATGGAGGAAGGTTTCTTCTTCCACAACATATTCCTTCGGACATTCTCGAAAGATCGTTAGAAGTTGCAAGAGACGGTACCAAAATTTTGACGGAGCACTGTTTTTAAAGCTAAAATCTTTGTTTTAAAAAATTTTAGTTCGGCCGTTATTCACAGCGACCGCAGACATTAACCTTTCATTTTTAAGTATTAATATGAAAACAGCACAAGAACTTCGCGTCGGCAACGTCGTGATGATCAACAACACTCCGATGGTCATTTTGAAGTCTGAATACAGCAAGGGCGGCCGCGGTGCCTCCACTGTCAAACTCAAAATGAAGAACCTTCTTTCCAACGGCGGTACCGAAACTGTTTATCGTGCTGATGACCGTTTCGAAGACATTATCCTCGACAAGAAAGAAGTTTCTTACTCCTACTTCGGCGATCCTCTTTATGTTTGGATGGACGACGAATACAACCAGTACGAAGTCGAAGCCGAAGTTATGGAAGACGTCCTCAAATATCTTGAAGACGGCATGAAGGCTGAAGTTGTTCTTTACAACGGCCGCCCCATCTCCATCGAACTCCCGACAATCCTGGTTCGTGAAGTTGTTTACACCGAACCTGCTGTCAAAGGCGATACTTCCGGCAAAGTCATGAAACCTGCCAAGCTGGCCACAGGCCACATCGTTCAGGTTCCGGCTTTCGTTAACACCGGCGACAAGATCGAAATCGACACAAGAACCGACGAATACCGCAGCCGCGTTATGTAATTTGTCGGGATTCAGTCTCGCCTAACGAGAGATTGAAAATCCAAAGCCGGGCTTTCGGGTCTGGCTTTTTTCTTGCCTAAAAGTCCAGAAACATAGAATTCTCAATCTGCCTATTCTCTTGGACAACTGGACTTTCACTCCATATCCTTAATCGATATCACTGACAAACGGGTGCCTGATATCGCTTAATCACGGTTTATTTCTGGATTGTGCGGTAATTTTTCCGCAAATGCGGGGTTGACCGAAAACAATCAATTACAATCCCCAATATCCATTAATAACTTATTTAAACCTTCGACCATGGAACCTTATGCAGCCGGCTGGTTATCAATCCTGCCTCCAATCATTGCCATCGTCCTTGCTCTGATCACCAAAGAAGTGTTTTCTTCTTTATTGATCGGCATCTTCTCCGGCGCCGCCATTTACACATTCGGCTCCGGCGTGCCTGATCCTTTAATCAAGATGCTTGACGTTACTTTTTCGCTCATGGGCCAAAAAGTCGACTTCCAGATCCTTCTCTTCTGTACTCTTTTAGGAGCACTTGTCTATGTTCTGAACATGTCAGGGGGCACTAAGAAATACGGTGAAATTGCCCGAAGAAAAATCAAAAACCGAGAAACATCGGTTCTTGCCACCTGCGGTCTGAGCTTCTTCATCTTCATTGACGACTACTTCAACTGCCTGACTGTCGGTACGGTCATGAAACCGCTCACCGACTCTTATCGTGTCTCCCGCGAGAAGCTGGCTTACATCATCGACTCGACAGCAGCTCCGATGTGTATCATCGCTCCGGTTTCTTCTTGGGCTGCCGCCGTGGGAAGTTCTTTGAAATCCACAGGCGCTTTCCAGAGTGACTTCCAGGCATTCGTCTCGACAATTCCCTACAACTTCTACGCAATTTTCTGCCTGCTTTTAGTTCTTTATCTTTCCTGGACCAATCGTGACTTCGGTCCGATGAAAAAAGCAGAAGAAAACGCTCTCCTTAAGTCAGTAGAAGATAAAGGCAGCGGAGCCACCGTCGAGAAACCCAAACATGCGCAAAGTGATAAAGGCACGATTTGGGACATGCTTCTTCCTCTCATTGCTTTGATCGTTTTTGCTGTTCTCGCCCTTCTTTATGACGGCGGGTACTGGGGTAAAGATGCTGCCTATCACACAGTCGCTGCTGCGCTCGGCAACTGCTCCGCTTCCAAAGCTCTGGTTTGGGCTTCCTTCGGTGCCTTAGGCGTTGCATTCATCATGTACATCCCGCGCCGCGTGGTTTCTTTCCATAACTTCATGGAAGGCACCATCGAGGGTATGAAACTCATGCTTCCTGCCAACGTGATTTTGGTTTTGGCTTGGACGCTTTCCGGTGTTTGCCGCGACCTGCTTACTACCCAAACTTTTGTTCAAGGTATGGTTTCCAGCGGTTCCGGTCTTGACCTTTTCCTTCCTGCCGCGATCTTCCTCGTTGCCGCATTCCTGAGTTTCTCCACTGGTACTGCCTGGGGTACTTTCGGTATCCTGATCCCGATCGCTGTGCCGGTTGCAGCTGCCGTCGATCCCTCTCTTACCATCGTCTGCTTGTCTGCCACATTAGCCGGCTCTGTTTTCGGTGACCACTGCTCTCCGATTTCAGACACGACGATTCTGTCGAGCGCGGGCAGCGGATGCAGTCACATTTCGCACGTTTCAACACAGCTACCGTATGCTTGGTTTGTAGCTTGCTGCTGCTTCGTGGGTTACGTGGCTGCCGGCTTCAGCAAAGGCAGCTGGATCATCAGCTTCGGCACAACAGCAGTCTGCTTCGTCGGCTTCTTAGCCTTCATGTGGAATCGAAGCTTTAATGTTCGCGCTTTTGCGAAGAACATTCATAGTCCAATCAATATCGGTTAATCCGATTTGAAACCCTCTCAAAACGCCCTTCGGGGCGTTTTTCATTTGGCGTCTAATTCAGTTATCGGTAACCAACAAGAATCAAAACTCTTTGATAATATGGATGCAAGTAGTTTTAGAAGTACGGGCATAAAAATGACGATAGACAATCCTGATGACTTCTGCTCCTTCAAGGGCAAAGATATCGACTTTGAGGATGAGAAATACGATCCGTTTCCGGTTTACCGTTTCAAACCGGTAGCGATGAATATGCTCAAGCACTGCATTGTCCCGAGCAGATTAGATAATTTGGTGGCAAATCTGGAGTATATCGGCAGCCGAAAAATGGCCAATGTCGAAGAACTAGAACTTGCCGAATCGACCTTATCCTTTTTCACGAATGAATTTCCGAGATATTGGCTGAAAAAAGGCTCAGAAGCCCTCCTGACCAGTGTTCCTGAAATCTTGGTTTCCATGCAGGATCCGAAGCCTGTCGGCGGGGAGTCGCCTCTTAGCATTCCTTTCCTAACCGAATCCATTCGCGGAGACGAAGGAAAAGTAGCGATTTTGGTTGCTCCTCAGTGTTTCGAGAAAAATCCGGATTTCCCGGACAAGCAAATGCTGAATTAACCGACAAGAAAGGCCGAATCTTCAACAAAGACGGCCTTTTATTTTGCCTGCCCTTCGGCAGGCTTTGTTTTGCTAACTATTGCAGTCTTAATTCCTTGGATGCTCTCTCCTCCAATCGCGAGGGTTCTGTGGATTGGGGTCCGCCCATAAGCCGATTCTCTTTGCGCGCGCATTGTCCTCAGCTTTCAAATAGAGGTTTTTATCTCCCGGTTGAAGATCTTTCAGATAATTTCTATAGACCCAGGCGTTTCCGGTGCTGACCTGGTCGAGATTTAGATCTTTTCCATCGGCTACCAGTTTTCCGATAATTCTGCCGTACTGGTCTCTCCCGCGGTAAATCACTTGAACGTGATACTCAGCGTCCCTCAGATTGCGTTTTAGATGTTCCGCACTTTGAACTCCGTAAGCTTGTTTGCTCTCCGGGGCGTCGATGCCAAGAAGCCTAACTCGAGCTTCTTTTCCTTCGTCATCTTTAATGTAAACGGTATCGCCGTCAGCCACACGAGTCACGCGGGCATGGAGTGTTTGAAAGCCGTCTTTGAGCGCCTGTTCTACAAACGGGCGGTTATCCTGAGTTTCCATACCCGGATGCGGGTCACGAATATCAGCAATGTAGCTGGCAATAAGAGCAACCGCACCCAAAATCAAGAGAATATTTCTCCACGTCTTGGCGCGAGAAGATCCGGCGTTTTTAAAATTGCCGTTGTTTTTCATCGATGAGCTCCGTCCGAAAATGGTTGGTCAAAGTCTAACAAGGAGATTTGTCTTAAAGAAAATATGCCGCCGAAGTTGAGTTCAATGCTTTGTCCGAAAAGCAAGAAGACCGGTCCCGAATGTTCTTTCGAGCCAGTCTCATAAAATTTATTTCTCAAAAAACGCTAACTGCGGCGATAAATAAATTTCTTGAATAAGGACTCGAGCGTTTTTAAAGTCTCTTCATGCGGATAGTCACTTCCGACACGTTCAAGAAGATGTTCCTCCGGCAGTCCTCTGGGCTGGCGATAAATTTGAAGTGCGTAAGTTTCAATTCCTGCATCAGACAGTTCTCTGGCGAGCTGAAGGATTTGCTCTTCAGTGTGATATTCGGGATGCACGGTCGTACGTGTTTCTATAGAAACACCAGCCTCTAACAGCATTTCAAGAGAAGAACGAACTTTGGCTGCTGCGCCTTTGCGGCGAACGACTTTTTCATAAGCAGCTTCATCAGACAAAGGAGCCTTGATATCTAATCCGACCCAATCTAAATACGGAAGAATCGCTCTCAGTCTGCGCGGATACATTCCTCCGGTGTGCAGCCCGATCTTATAGCCCTTCTCTTTGACTCTTTTAATGGCGTCAGGGAGCGCAGGATCAACACAGGGTTCTCCGCCGCTGAAAACCACGCCGTCAATTAAACCTTTTCTTCTGTCAAGGAAATGATCAATGTATTCCCAGGAAACGTAACCGTCCCCTTCGTTCATCTCTCGGCTTTGGAGATCCTCGTTTTGACAATAGACGCACTTCCACGGACACCCTTTGATAAAGACCACTGCAGATAAACAATCAGGAAAGTCGATGGTGGTCATGCGTGTTACGCCGCCCACCAGAAGTTCCTCAGCAGGTTTGTCCTTCACTTCAGGTTCAATAGGAATAAATACGTCTTTCATAAAAAGAAAAATCCCAAATAAAAAACCTCCCGATGCGCGAAGCAACGAGAGGATTTCTTTTAATCAAAGATTACTTGCTGCAGCCGCACTTCTTTTCGTCGAAGTATTTGCGTTCTGCAAATTCACCCTGCTTGCCGATGTTGAAAGAAGAGATCGGACGATGGTAGCCCATCACGCGGGTCCAGATTTCGCATTTTGTGCGTTCTTCGTCTTTCAATTCGATGTTTGTGTCTTTAACATTTTCATTCATTGCAGTCTCCTGTGTGAATAAATCAATCCTAAAAAATTAATCTTTACTGTTTCTTAACCGTTGGAAGCCATGTCAAGCTTCTTCTTGGCAATCAATTCTGCGTCGCACTTCGGACAGAACTCGTGGTTGCCCGGGATATAACCGTGTTTCGGGCAAACCGAGAATGTCGGAGTGATCGTGATGTACGGCAGTCTGAAACGTGTCAAAGCGCGGCGAACGATGTCGCGACAGAGCTCGGGGCTCGAAATGGCTTCATTCATGTACAGATGCAGTACGGTGCCGCCTGTATACTTCTTCTGCAGGTCTTCCTGCATTTCCAAAGCTTCGAAAGGATCGTCCGTATAGGAAACCGGCAGCTGAGAGCTGTTGGTGTAGTAAGGATGATCTGGCGTACCCGCCTGAAGAATCTTCGGGAAACGCTTCTTATCTTCTTTGGCAAAGCGGTAAGTTGTACCTTCAGCCGGTGTGGCTTCAAGGTTGTACATGTGTCCGGTTTCTTCCTGGAACATGACCATCTTGTCGCGGATGAAATCAAGCACTTTGGCGGCAAAGGCGTGGCCGGCTTCCGTCGTAATGTCTTCTTCGTCCTGTGTGAAGTTGCGGATCATTTCATTGATGCCATTCACACCGATCGTAGAGAAGTGATTACGCAGCGTGCCGAGATAACGTCTTGTATACGGGAACAAGCCCTGATCCATATGGCGCTGAATGACCTTGCGCTTAATTTCAAGGCTGTTGCGGGCTAAGTCAAGCAGGTAGCTCAGACGATTGAACAAACCTTCTTCATCCTGAGCAAAAACATAACCCAAACGAGCGCAGTTGATTGTCACAACGCCTAAGGAACCGGTCTGTTCAGCAGAGCCGAAAAGTCCGTTGCCGCGCTTAAGCAGCTCTCTCAAGTCCAGCTGCAGACGGCAGCACATCGAACGAATCATGTTCGGCTTGAGTTCGGAATTGATGAAGTTCTGGAAATACGGCAGACCGTAGCGGGCAGTCATGCTAAAGAGCAAATGTGCATTAGGGCTGTCCCACTCGAAGTCCGGCGTCATGTTGTACGTCGGGATCGGGAATGTAAAAACGCGGCCCTTAGCGTCGCCTTCAAGCATCACTTCAATATACGCACGATTGATCATGTCCATTTCTTTCTGGAGCTCACCGTACGTGAAGTCAACTTCTTCTCCGCCGATCAAAGGATGCTGATCGCGCAGGTCCTGCGGGCAGACCCAGTCAAACGTCAGGTTTGTAAACGGAGTCTGTGTACCCCAGCGGCTCGGGACATTCAGGTTGTAAATAAGTTCCTGAATGCACTGACGGACTTCCTTGTAATCAAGGTTGTCGATGCGGATGAAAGGAGCGAGATAGGTGTCAAACGAACTGAAAGCCTGAGCACCAGCCCACTCATTCTGCATCGTACCGAGGAAGTTTACGATCTGACCGACAGCACTGGTTAAATGCTTAGGTGCTCCGGCTTCAACCTTGCCTGGAACACCGTTCAGACCTTCATTCAAAAGTGTCTTCAGGGACCAGCCAGCGCAATAGCCGGAAAGCATATCCAAGTCGTGGATATGGATATCGGCCTGTCTGTGAGCATTGCCGACTTCCGGAGGATAAATATAGTTGAGCCAATAGTTAGCAACAACCTTACCGGAAACGTTGAGAATCAAACCGCCCAAAGAGTAGCCTTGGTTGGCATTGGCGTTCACACGCCAGTCCAAATGCTGCAGGTACTCATTCATAGAGCTTTCAACATCAACGAGGCTGCGGCGAGCATCACGGGCCTTTGCGCGCTGTTCGCGGTAAACAATATAAGCACGCAGGGTCTTACGGAATCCGGTATCAAAGAGCGCGTTTTCTACGGCATCCTGAATCTGTTCAATAGTAGGAGTCGCAACATTCTGCTGAGCCAGACGGTTCATCACTTCGATATGAGTGATGCGGTTTGCGGTCGCGGCATCGAATTCACCGGTGGCTTTACCTGCTTTTTCGAGGGCGGCTGCAATCTTTGAAATATCGAAGTCCTTTACCGTGCCGTCACGTTTAATGACGTACATCGGCGTCTCCATCGTAGGGCTCATCTGCCTTGTCTCCTTATCTATCTAGTTCATGTTCGCAAATACATTAATTCAAAAATAGTCATGTACTGCTAAGCCATTTAAAAACTTTTAGGGTGGTCCGATAGTCCAAACAAAGTTTGAGCTATCGGACCAGTAAATCTACTCCAAATGATAATCTCATACAACAGATGGTGTGGGAACAATAAAAAGATAACTATATACGGAAATAAGAGGGGATATTAAAAATCTCTTGTGTAGGTCAAAACTGTAGGAAAAAATCAAAAACCTTGTAGATAAAAGGACCTGCGCGAAAGACGTGAAAAATGACGGAAGAGGAAAAACACAATAGGTTGAGATTCGTTTTTTTAAGCTGATTTTGTAACCGTCTATTTTGCTCAGCTTTTTTCGAAGCTCCGATCACTCAAAATAGGTAGGATCGAGTAGAAATGTAACTCCTCTCTTTTCGTTGTAGATTCAAGAAGTTGTCAGGATCTTTAGCTTTCTAGTCAAAAAACTCAAAAAGCCCTTACAAAAAGCGAAAAATTTAAAATTATATCTATTTATTATCTTATTTGATTATATTTTCTATTTCAAACATTCGATCATCTTCTTAATTGGTATCAGATTAGATATCTGTCATATTCATGAAATAATATGAGGTAAACTAAGGGAAATTACTAATAATCATCTACCTCTGCTTTATATCTCTACTTTCGGCTCAATTGTCAGGGATTTAACTCAAAAGTCGGACAAATTTTTCTTTACTAGACCATGTCCGACGGGAAACCGCGCGGGGTTCGAGAATTTTTGACCCGAATATTAAATAGAAGAATTTTCTTAAAAGATTTCGGATAAGAAAAAGCCGTCGAGGTTTTCGACGGCTTTTAGGTGTCTATTGAACAGCTCGGGACCAACCAAACCGTTCAGCGTTATGTTTGAGGAGCAACGCTTTCGTAAGACTGTATGAATAGAATACCTATTTTTTAGCAAGATTTTTAAATAAAATATAGAAAATTCAGTTAGTAAGAAAATTCTTCATCCGTTTGTATATATGAATTTATAAATAATAAAAGATAATGAATCAATTTTCTTAAAATCCTTCAGCTAAAAAACGTTTCTATCTGTCACTATTTTAATAGCGCAAAGAAAATTTGTCACTCCTTATATTAGTATTTTCCCTAATGTCACAGCTGACTCCGAGGGTAATTTCATGCCGTTTTTTGTGAATTTTTTCTATTGTTTTCAGCCCTATAAATCGCTCAAGCCCGTGGACTCAATGACGGAGGCCGAATTGTAAATTCAGATTTTTTCATGACTCGTCTTATGCTCCTCCCTGTCTCGGAGTCGTTAAAATGATCGTCCCTGTTTCATTATTTGTTCGAGTTTTCAAATGCGTTTCACTTCTCCGAGTCGTACGATCCCGTCGATCTGTTTGGCAATCTATGGTTGCGGACAGCTCGATCGTGTCGCGGACTTTATCAACAACAGCGGAGAATACGTTGAGGACGGAGTGACCTTTACGCCCGGCATGATTGCCGGCCAGTATGCATTCGAACAAGTGAAGCTTGACCGTAAAGGCTATGACACCCGCCGTCTGCAGAAGTATTTATCTTTCCTCGCTGACGCCGGCGCCTACTTCTCCGAAGAAGAGGCTCTTCAGCGCGCTGATGATTTAATCAACAATTTCACTGCTGATTTCGGTCATGACGAAGACGGAGACGCTACTTTCCGTATCAAGGCTCAAAGCTATCGTTTAAAGAAATACGACTGCCATGCTTTGTGGAGCATGATCAATCAGGCTTCTTTGCGCATTGAAAGCGTCAAACCCGAGACTTTCTGCGACGAGGACAGCGACGAAGACATTTCCTCAGATTCGCTAGACCTCGTTCTCACTTCTCGTCTTTACAACAAACAAAACGAGCCCTTTGCAACTCTGACTCAGTACTACACGGTCAGCAAAGGAATGCTCACGGTCGAAGATTTAATCGACTATTCTCTCTTTGACTATCCCAATTTCCATGACGAAAGCGGCAAAACTTACGACCTCATGGAAAATATCGCGCAGCGCTACTACACGGAATGCATCAAAGTTGTGATGGATTACTTTCGTGATTCCCACAAGGAGCTTCCGGATGTTATCCGTTCCGAAGAAATCACTTCGATGATCCTGCAGCCGATGAAGCTGCCGATCATGCCGAATTAAACGCACCATCTGGCTGTAATCTCGTCGACTTTTTGAATTTCTGTAGCCTATAAGCTACACTCGGCAAAATTTCTTCTTATTTGCCGACCTTGTCAACTACCTCGGCCTAAAGGCCGAGGCTT
>NZ_GL883721.1:0-19460 GCF_000205025.1 Parasutterella excrementihominis YIT 11859
CATATAGTACAAATAATTGAGAAACCTTTAATAATATTACATATGCATGTTGAGTATTATCCAATATGTAGCTTTGTCAACTAGAAAATAACGGTCAGATTTGCCAAATACTATGAGCAACAATACTTGGCGAAATAGGGAAGGCTTTCTCAGTCATACAAACAATAGATGCGTTTTCAGCAAGATCCGGAAGAAGATCCTCAGCTTTATTGAGCCATTTTGCATCATGAGTGTCGGGTGAAGTTTTAGACTTAATCTCCACGCAGCTGTACTTCCCATGGGCATGAATGATTAAGTCAATTTCCATTCCGGTGTTGTCACGGTAAAAATAAAAATTAGCTTCTTTCCCGTTGTGAGCCCAGCTTTTTTTAATTTCGTTAACGATGAAGTTCTCAAAAATATTTCCGGCCAAGTAAGAGTTACTTAACACTTTCCCATTTTGAAGATTAAGAAGATGGCAAACCAATCCAGTATCAGTGAAGTAGAGTTTGGGACTTTTCACTAATTGTTTTCCAACATTATGAGCATACGGACGCAGTAAATGAATAATGCCGGACGCTTCAGCAATTGATAGCCACCTTTTAACCGTGGGCTGTGATACTCCAACTTCCTTGGCTATCTCTTGAAGCCTGAGTTCTTGGCCAACTCGTCTGGCAATAGTGATTAGAAATTTTTCGAATTCATCAAACTTCTCTATGCCGGATAAGCTTCGGACGTCCCTTGAAAGGTACAAGTCTACTAATGATCTAAAAAAACAACTTCTCTCTGTTTCGGTCGCTTTCTTTAACTCCGGCCAAAATCCTTGGAAAACAGCATTCCAAGTATCAGCAGGATCAAGAATGGGGAGATTTGATGAAAGAGAAAAACTAGGAAGGTAAGGCTTTTGTTCCAGACCTTTCCCTGCAATTTCATAAATGGAAAAAGGCCACAATTCGAAATTCATTAGTCTGCCCGGCAAAGCATCCGACACCTGCGACATTAAAGATAGTTTTTGCGAACCGCTCAACCAATACAGGCCTTTTTCAGATCTTGAATCAACTGAAATTTTTAGAGCTTTAAAAATTTCCGGTACACGCTGAACTTGGTTAAAGAAACAAGGGGGAGGATTAAGCTGCAGGAATTGGAGCGGTGCGTTTTTAGCCGATTCCAGATTGTTAATATCGTCAAAACTTATGATGGTTCGCTTATCGGACGACAACTGTTTCAATAATGTACTTTTGCCAACCTGCCGCATTCCTGAAACCATAACGATCTTAAAGAATTTGGAGGCTTCTTCAATAACGGGCTGGATCGTGCGTGGTAGGTAATTCATAACAGGAGCTCCCTCATACTTATCAAAAGTATAAGTATTGGTGAAATTTTATTCAATGTCCGTATCAAATAATATTTAATATGAATGTTCAATAAAATTTGATATATATCAAATAAAATGTGAACGACGTTTTCCTAATTCAAAAAAGCTTGCTAAACACCAAGGAGTCGAAAAATAGCCTCAAATCTACGGATCAGAATCCGGGCACCGACTGCCTTTTCAAAGAAGCCTAGGAAAAAATATCTAACGCTCAGCTTATTAACCACACAGGTCAGGATTTCTGCCTAGTGGGTATTTTGTTTTTGGCTAAAAACCGCTAGAGTGTCGATCATAATTATTCACCCGACCAAAAGGCCCAACATGATCGACAAGGCAACCAGAGAGAAGATTATTTCCTTAATTCATCGGGAGGTTGTGCCGGCGCTGGGATGCACTGAACCGATTGCAGTATCACTGGCAGTTGCCAAAGCAACCGAGCTCTTAGGTATGCAGCCTGAAGAAATCAACCTTGGCCTTAGCGGGAACATCATTAAGAACGCAATGGGAGTCGGCATACCGGGAACCGGGATGATCGGGCTTCCGATCGCAATCGCCCTTGGAAGTCTCATTGGAAAATCCGAATACGGTCTCGAGGTCCTCAAAGAAGTCTCCCCAGAAGCTGTCGAAAGAGGAAAAGCTTTTATCGAGTCGGTTCCAATCAATATCAAACACTTGCCGGACTCTCCTTCTAACCTTCATGTTGACGTTGAGGTCCGAGCGCAAGGTCATTCGGCTAGGGCGGTTATTTCGCGAGAGCACACGCTCTTTGTCCTCTTGGAAAAAGACGATGAGGTGATTTTTGCGGAAGAAGAAGGTTCCGGGAACGGTGATGCTCAAGACGCAGATGATGTACAACTGAATTTCAGAATGGTTTTTGATTTTGCGACGACGGCTCCGTTAGAAGAAATCCGATTTATGAAAGAAGCTCAGAGACTTAACGAAGAGGCCGCGGAGTTCGCATTAAAAGGTGACTACGGTCATTCCCTTGGAGCAATGATCCGGAACAACGGAATGAAGTACATGGGCGATTCAACCCTGGCCCATATGGTTGAATTTACTTCGGCCGCATGTGATGCTCGCATGGGCGGAGCAACCGTTCCTGTGATGTCTAATTCCGGCAGCGGCAACCAAGGAATTACCGCGACTTTGCCGGTAGTTGTTTTCGCTAAAGATATGAACGCGAGCGAAGAGCAGATGATTCGGGCCTTGACACTTAGTCATTTGACCAGTGTCTACATCAAGCAAAGTCTTGGGCGCTTATCGGCCCTTTGCGGCTGTGTTGTAGCTTCGACCGGAGCATCTACTGCTATCACTTGGCTAATGGGCGGCGGATATGAAGACGCGTGTGCCGCCGTCAAAAATATGGTAGCTAACTTGTCAGGGATGCTTTGTGACGGAGCCAAGCCCGCCTGTTCCATGAAAATCTCTTCAGGTGTTTCTACTGCTCTGATGTCTGCGATGCTGGCGATGAACGGCCGCTGCGTATCTAGCATTGAGGGAATCGTCAGCGAAGATGTGGATCAGACGATTCACAATCTCACCTTAATCGGTAAGGAAGCGATGGTCGAGACGGACCGTCAGGTTCTCGAAATCATGACCCATAAATAGGGGATAAGAGCCAAGCTTGGAGTCGGTATTTCTCCCTCCAAGCTCTCATACATAAGAATTATTTGGCTTCTTGCAGTTTATTCAGTCTCTCGAGCGCCAAGTAGCTGAAGAAAGCTCCTGCCGGAATCAATGCTTTGTCATTGAAGTCAAAATACGGGCTGTGAAGAGCTTCTTTGTGTTCCGAGTCTTTCACTCCGATAAAGAAGAAACAGCCCGGCAAAACCTTTTGATAGGAACTGAAGTCCTCACTGATCATGTAAGGCTCGGCAAGTTCAATGACATTTTGAGCACCGAAACAACGATCTGCCGCTTCCTTTGCATCTTTTGTGAGTTCGGGATCATTATTGACGGCAGAAACGCGGCGTTCATAGACAGTTTCTGCTTTGATGCCGTAGGCCGCGGCGATGCCTTGAGAGCGCCGTGTCAGCTCTTCCTCAATTGTGTCTCGAATGGATTCGTCAAAGGTTCGAACCGTGCCGATCATTTTTACAGAGTCGGAAATGATGTTGTAAGCGCGTGATCCTTCGGTATTAAAACTGCAAACAGAAACAACAGCGGATTTAAGCGGATCCAATGTGCGCGAAACTAAGCTCTGCAGAGCGTTATAAATTTCTGTGGCAACCGGCAGCGGGTCTTTGCCGAAATTCGGACGTGCACCGTGTGTCCCTACACCGACGACGCGAATGGAAAACAGATCGCAGGCAGCCATGGTCGGACCGGCTTTGAAAGCGATCGTTCCGACATCTAAGGAAGGTTCGTTGTGCGCGCCGTAGATCTCTTTAACGCCGTATTTTTGGAAAACGCCGGAGTCAATGACGCTTTGAGCGCCGGCAACATTTTCTTCGTCTGCTTGGAAGATGCAAAGAATTCTTCCGGGGAAATCACGATGTTTGACCAGATAGATAATGGCAGCGATCAGCCAAGTCTGGTGGCCGTCGTGTCCGCATGAGTGGGCATTTCCATTTTTGGAAGCCCATTCGCATCCGGATTTTTCTTCGATCGGGAGGGCATCGATATCGGCTCTAAGAGCCACCGTTGCTCCGGGCCTATTGCCTTCGATCAAAAGGAATCCGCTTCCAGGAGAGGTTTCTGTATCTAATCCCGAAATTCCGAATTGTTCAAGAATGGATTTGATGCGGGCAAGCGTGCCTCGTGTGTTGAAACCGACTTCGGGATTTTCGTGGACGGTTTTGCGGAAGGAGATCAAACGAGATTCGTATTGTTGAAGCTCCTGACGAATGCTTTCTGGATCTATTGTGTTTTTCATTTTCAGCTGAGATAGCTTTATTAAATAAAGCGTCATTCTCGGAAGGTCGAGGCCGATAGTCAAGAGCACGACTAATTGTTGAATTAAAAGAGCTGATGAAAATGTCTAACTTCAATGTTTCTGTGCAGAAGTTGTGTGTTGATTGCCTATCACTTTTGGTTTGATGTTTCTGGAGAGAAAAAGTGAAAAGGGAAAAAACGCCGTGAAATCAGATCAATTTGGAAGAAAAAACTAATCGAAAATACTCATTCGCTTGTTGTTTCAAAAAAGAAATTCTTCAACTTGTGAAAGATAAAATCAAAGAAGAAGAAAAACTTTATTGCCTTGAGCCTGATGGGGACGAGTCTTTTGTAGAGGGTGTAGTTGGAACATTCGAGAAGTTTTTCCTCCTTCATAGGTTTTGCCTGTGAGGCTAATTGATGAAACAAACCTTAAATCTCAAATAAAGGAGGGTGCCTTTAGAGCGCCGGAATGATGTTTACTTCGATGTATTGGTATCTTTTCATCTGCCTTTTATTCTTCGGAATAGGCGACTTCCTTGGCGTTGCCACAAAAGCCAAGGTTTCTGCAGTGTTCGTGAGCTTAATGCTCTTTTTAATCGCTTTCATGGCCGGGTGGATTCCTCCCGACATCATTAAGAAAGCCGGCTTGGATCAGATCGCTAAATGGTCTGTGATTCTGCTCGTGTTCTCCATGGGAACTACCATTAACATGCGTGAGCTGATTGCCGAATGGCGCACGGTTGTGACGGCCCTTTTGGCAATGGGCGTCATTATGCTCGGCGCATTTTTGATGATGCCGTTTATCGGTTACGAAAACACTATGGTCAGCGTGCCTATCGTGACCGGCGGTATCGTTGCAACTCAGATCATGACAAGCGGAGCGATGGAACATGGTTTTGCTCTGGCGGCAGCATTGGGTACGATCGTTTTCGCAGTGCAGAAATTCATCGGTACTCCGTTAGCCAGTTACTTCGGACTCAAAGAAGCTCGTTTCTTAATCGATGAATACCGCAAAACCGGTGTCGTACCACAAGATACTTATGCACCTAAGAAAGAATCGGCTGCCGGTCCCACTTTCTTTGAAGGTCACAAGAAGTACTACGGCCAGTTCACTTGTTTAGCGATTACAGCGCTTTTCTCTTGGATCGCCTTTGTAATCGGCAAATGGACAGGCCTTTCTGCAACAATTTGGGCCTTGATCTTGGGCGCTGCTGTCGGCAGTACCGGTTATCTGCCTCGCAATATTCTGAAGCACGCCAATGCCGGCGGTTTACTGAACTGCGCTGTTTTCTGTGCCATTATCCCGTCGCTTGCCACGATTAAACCGGAAAATCTCTTGACCCTGTCTTACTCAATCTGTGTGATTTTCGCGATTTCGATCTTCTGCATCATCGTGTTCTTCAAGTACCTTCCCTTGTGGAAGATCATCGGTTCCAAGAACGTTGCCGTCGGCGTTGCTGCCTGCCAGTTAATTGGTTTCCCGGCTACCTACTTGGTCGTTAATGAAATTATTAACGCCGTTGCCGAAACTGAGGAAGAAAAGAAGATTATTCATGAACGCTTGATGGCGAAATACCTCGTTGCAGGCTTCGTGACCGTGACAACCTTCTCCGTGATCGTTGCCGGCATCTTTGTGAAGTTCATCTGATCCCGATTTCAAGGTTAGGAAAGAAAACATGATTAAATTTGATCCTCAAAATTATCCCTATCCGTCCAAACGCAACGTGGTCTATGCTCGCAACGGCATGTGCAACGCTGGGAATCCGCACGCTGCATCCGCTGGTCTTCAGACTCTTCTGAAAGGCGGCAATGCAGTGGACGCAGCTGTCGCAATGGCCAGCGCTATGCCGGTTGTGGAGCCAACCGGCAACGGTTTGGGTGCCGACTGCTTCGTAATCCTTTGGTATGAAGGAAAAATGTACGGCCTGAACGCTTCGGGTCCCGCTCCTAAGTCTCTTTCCGTTGCTGCACTAAAGGACAGAGGATTTGAAAAAATTCCTTCTTACGGCGTTGAACCGATTGATGTTCCGGGTGCGGTTGCAGGCTGGATGACGCTTCATGAACGCTTCGGCAAACTTCCTTTGGAAGAAGTGATGGCACCTGCCATTCGCTACGCAGAGAAAGGCTATCCGGTGACTCCGAATATTTCTCGTCTCTGGCAGGAAGCTTTCGAAAACTATTCCAAATATCGTGATCGTCCTGAATTCCAGGGCTGGTTTGATACATTTGCACCCAACAACACTTGGCTCAAACCCGGCGAGATGTTCCGCTGTCCGGATATGGCTAAGACATTGAAAGAAATCGCTGCTACCAAGGGCGAAGCTTTCTACCGCGGAGCCATTGCCGAAAAGATTGATGCTTTCTTTAAGAAGCACAACGGCTTCTTAACCAAGGAAGACCTGGCTGCTTTCAAACCTGAGTGGGTTGATCCGATCAGCGTGAACTATCACGGGGTGGATGTATGGGAGCTGCCGCCTAACGGGCACGGTATTACCGTTCTGATGGCCTTGCAGATTCTTAAAGATATGAATCTTGCTGAAAGAGATTGTGCCGACACAATGCACAAGCAGATCGAAGCAATGAAACTCGCGATGGTAGATACAGCTGAATACGTCGCGGAACCTTCTTTCATGAGAGTTTCTGTTGATCAGCTTTTAAGCGAAGACTATGCTGCCAAACGCCGCGCATTGATTAACGATAAAGCCATCATGCCGGAACCGGGCGATCCAGGATGCCCGTCTACCGTTTACTTCTGCTGTGCAGACGCAGACGGCAACATGGTGAGCTTTATCCAGTCCAATTTCCGCGGATTCGGCTCCGGCATCGTTGTTCCGGGCACCGGCATTTCTTTGAACGACCGTGCAGAGAATTTTAAATTTGACGAAAACCATGCTAATGCGTTGACGGGAGGCAAACGTCCGTACCACACCATTATTCCGGGATTCCTGACTCAAGACGGAAAACCATTAGGACCGTTCGGAATTATGGGCGGATGGATGCAGCCCCAGGCTCATGTTCAGGTGGTTATGAATATGATTGATTGGCACCTGAATCCTCAGCAAGCGCTTGATGCGCCACGCTGGCAGTGGGTCGGTGGTAAGAAAGTCGAAGTGGAGCAAGAAACTCCCAACTACATCATTCGCCAGCTTCAGCGAATGGGACACCAAATCGTCGTCCAACCTGATCCTTATCATATGGGTCGTGGTCAGGTCATTCTTAGAGATGAAAACGGCGTGCTTTGCGGCGCAACCGAGAAGCGTACCGACGGACAGATCATGTCCTACTAATCAACAAAGGTCTCGATGCCAAGGCGTCGGGACCATTGATTCAGGATCCGGTTCTTTAGCGAGGCCCGGTTTTTGTTTGAAGATTAGATAATTAATTTAACGTGACCGTGTGCGTTTAAACGATATCGGCGCTCGGTTCCGTCAGACAGGTTTGACACCTTGAATACATAGGCTTCTGGATCTTTCGCTTCCGGCAGCTGCTGAAGGGCTTTTTCGATAGCAGCTTCAATTGAACGGACACCGGAGACTTTAACGGTTCCGATGACATCTCCGTTTTCCTTGAAAACTTCTACCTGATCGATACTTTCGAAATCTAATCTATTGTTTGGCATGACTCTCACTCCCAGCCGAGTATTTAGCAGGAGAATTATCAGGCTCTGCGGACAACAATCTGAGTAATCTAACCAATTGTGAGCAGGAAGCTGTCAGGACGGCTTTCTTATGAGAAGTGATTACCGAGAATATAAGTGAAAAGGCCGCCTGATGAAACCGGCGGCCTATAACTCATAAGCCTACTTATTGCTCAGAAGCGGCGCCTTCACCGGCGATTCTTCCGAATGTGAAGATATCTGCAATAGCATTTCCGCCAATACGGTTGCTTCCGTGGATACCGCCTGTGACTTCACCGGCAGCATACAGACCCGGAATCACATTTCCGTCGCGGTCCAGTACTTGAGCTTTCGTATTGATCTTGGCCCCGCCCATTGTGTGATGACGGCACATACCGATCGGACCCGCATAGAACGGGGCTTTTACGATCTTGTGACTCAGCATAATCGGGGTACGGCCGAGAGGATCTTTCTTGGAATCAACCATTGCGTTGTATTCATTGATGGTCGCGACCATAACTTCCGGCGGTACTTTGATGAGTTTGGCGAGTTCTTCAATCGTGTCTGCTTTGAACAAGGTGCCGTTTTCCAGAGCACGATGGTTCATCTCGTTGTAATACTCGTTGTTCTTATCGAAGCCGTCTGTATCGCATACCGGGAAGACCGTTTGATCGGTTTGAGCCAAAGTGGCGTCACGAATTACGTCACGGCGAGCATCTTCGGCAACATATCTCTTTCCTTCCTTGTTGAGGAAGATGGTGTATTCGATAGCTTGGAAAATATCAGCGGTGTGTTTGTAGCCGGGAGCAGTCCACGGAATGCACTGGATGTAATCCAAACCAACGGCTAAACCTCCGATACCTTGGATATATTTGAGTACTTCACCGGTAGAGCCTGGCTGGTTCGTTGTGTTGAGTTTTGTCAGACGCGGGTCAAAGTAAGAGCACATTGTCGGGTTTGCAGCGAAACCGCCTGCTGCGGCAACGACGGCCTTGTTGGCTTTCCAAAACTCTTTCTTGGCGTCTTTGAGTTCAACTTCAACGCCTAAGACACGGCCGGAGTCCGGTTTCTCACGAATGATCCCGATGACTTTGTGGTTAGTCAGAACCGGAAGACCGATCTTGTTGGCGTAGTTCATGCAGGCTTTGATGTAGTCTCCGCCGCTCTGACCGACAGGATTGCGGCAACGAGGCCACAGGCCGCCATAGATTTGGTAGATGCCGGGTTTGAACTGCACGCCGACTTTCTTAAGCCATTCGACGCTTTGAGGAACGTTTTCGCACAATGTGGCGACAAGAGCAGGGTCGGCGCGGAAATCGCCCGCAGCCATCGTTTGTTTGGTATGGAGCTGAGGAGAGTCCTCAATGCCTGCTTTCTTGTAATCTGCTTCTACGGCCGCATTCAAGCCGCCTCCGCTAACCATAGTATTGCCGCCTGGAATGGAAAGTTTTTCCAGAACGACAGCATTTGCGCCTTTTTCCTTGGCGACGATGCCGGCAGAAAGACCGGCACCGCCGGAGCCGATGACAATGACGTCATAGGTTTTATCCCAAGTGGTGGGCGTCGAGCAGGGATTTGCTGCATGAGCGAATGTGGAAATGGAGGCGGCAGCAGAGGCTGCACCCCCAACAAGAAATGATCTTCTGTTGAGTGTCATCCTATTCTCCTCGGAAGTAGGTGATTTCAGTCTACGCTTTCATACAAAAGAGACAATTAGGGTTAAGTCCCTTGCGTGCTAACGAATTTGGGTATTTATTTTTTGAACAAAAATAGATAATTAAGACAAATTGTTAGTCAAAATTTCATTTGACGGTGAAATAGCCCTGTAAAAGCATTTACTTTTGCTTCAATAAAGAAAAAAGTGAGTTTTGATGGTTGAATTTTTAAATCCCCCTAATTTTCTTTTTAGGACTAGATAAAAACACGGAGATCTCAGATTTTTTAGTCAGTTTTAAAATGACTGAGCAATCAACCTCATTATTTCTACTAAAAATTAAGGCTCAAATGTCCAAGGCACTCCACATTCATTCAAAAGACAACACCGCTGTCTGTACCTCAGAAGTCAAAGCTGGAGAAGAAGTCGAAGTCATTGATTCCGATGGTTCCAGAAGCTTCATCAATGCAGTAAGTTCCATTCCTTTTTGCAACAAGATCGCGTTAATCGATATCCAAGAAGGAGAAGAAATTTTTAAATATGGCGAAGTTATCGGCAAAGCGATTGCGTTCATTCCTAAAGGAACTTTGGTGAATCATCTCAATATCGCGAGCCAGCCGCGTTCCTACGCTGAAGAGTACGTATTAAAAGGAAAATACAAATGAAATTTTTAGGCTTCAAACGAAAAGACGGCTCTGTCGGTGTACGTAATCACGTTCTCATTCTTCCTTCCTGCGCGTGCGCGTCAGAAACTTGCCGTGTGGTTGCTTCTCAAGTTCTAGGGACTAAAAACGTCATTATCAATGTCGGCTGCTCTGATGTCACAGCAAATACAGAAATGACTCAGCGAGTGCTGACAGGATTTGCGCTAAACGCTAATGTTTTCGGAGTTGTCGTTATTGGACTTGGATGTGAAACTGTCGGGCATCGAGAGCTCGCAGAAAAAATCCGCATGTTGTCCGATAAACCGGTCGTTTCTTTCGGAATTCAAGAAGAAGGCGGAACCATCAAAACAGCAGCTCTTGCCGTTGAGGCGGCTCGGAAAATGGTTGAAGAGGCAAGCAAGCTGCAAAAAGTAGAGTGTGATGCTTCAGATCTTTTTGTTGCGATCGAATGCGGCGGATCGGATGCAACCAGTGGGATTGCGTCCAATCCGGCAGTCGGGAGTATGGCCGACAAAATCTATGATCTTGGCGGCATAACGATGATGAGCGAAACCGTTGAGTTCATAGGCGCTGAGCATGTTCTCGCCAAACGCGGGGAAACACCCGAGATTCATGATCAGATTATTCGTATCTGTGAAGAGTATGAAAAACATCTCGCCCTAGCTGGGCAAGACTGCCGATCCGGCCAGCCTACGCCCGGTAACAAAGTTGGCGGTTTGTCGACAATCGAAGAAAAAAGTCTCGGTTGTATCCATAAGGGAGGAACTCGTCCGGTTTCCGAGGTTCTCCAAGAAGCAGCGAGGCCAACTAAGAAAGGTGCTCTCATTATGGATACGCCAGGGTATGACATTTCTTCTGTCACGAGTATGGTCGCCGGGGGCGCGACGATTGTGGTCTTCACAACCGGCCGAGGCACTCCGACCGGCCATGCGCTAGCTCCAGTAATTAAAGTTACTGGAAATCCATTGACTGCGGAAAGAATGAAAGACAATATGGATATTGATGTTTCCGGTATTTTGGAGGGAGAAGAAACGATTAACCAGGCCGGGGAGAGAATCCTGAAAGAAGTGTTGGAAGTCGCCGGCGGCAAGGTAACAAAAGCAGAGGCTTTAGGCTTTTCTGATATCGCTGTTGATCATGTTTGCCGTTATATCTAATTTTGCAAAAAACATGGACGACTAAAAAATGCGCCCGGCAAGTTGCCGGGCGTCTGATTAGTAAATGAGGTTATTGATTGACAGTTTCAGGCTGATCCCAGACTTTGATTTCCGACAGTTTTCCTGTGTATTTAGTTACGCTGACAAGACCTGAAGAGGCAACATTGCCGCAAGCTAAATCAGATGTAGGAATATCCATAGTCAATGTATTGGAGTTGCCATGAATGTCCAATAAAGTGCCGTCAGTCATCTTGACGGGCTCATACCAGGCACCGTGATGAACAACAACCGTGTCTTTTCTGATTCTGTCCGTGACATAAGCACCGGCTAGTAGCGCACCGCGGTCATTTTTAACCAGAACGATATCTCCGTCTTCAATACCGAGTGATTTTGCGTTTTCCGGATTGATCCAGATCGGTTCGCGCTTCAAAATATTTGCAAAATCATGGCTGGAAGTACCGTCAAGCTGGCTGTGCATACGATAGCGACTCTTACAGGCCATATATGCAAGCGGATATTTCTTGTTAGGTGTATTGAGGCCCTCGGTCGGCTCTAAATAACTCGGATGACCTAAACAGCTCTTGTAACCGTAACTTGCTATCTTGGGACTGTAAATCTGAATTAAGCCGCTTTCCGTACCAAGAGAATTTCTCTTCGGGTCCTTGCGGAAATTAGCGAATGCAACATAGTCTCTTTCCTGCGGACGCACGTCATAGAGGAAGTAGCCTTTCTTCCAGAAGTTTTCAAAGGATGGCAGCTTGACTCCCATCTGTGCTCCGAACTTCCTGGACTGCTCGTAAATGAACTTAATCCAATCCATTTCGCTTCTTCCCTCTGTGAATTGGTCTCCGCACCCCATTCGTTTGGCTAATTTACTGAAGATCCAATAGTCGGGCTTAGATTCATATTGAGGCTCGATTGCCTGCTGCATCGCAACGATACCGTCATTGGAATAAGTTCCGATATTGGTAATATCGTTGTGTTCGAACTGGGTTGCAGCGGGTAAGACAATGTCCGCATGGCGAGCAGTAGCAGTCCAGCACGTGTCTGTTACTACGACAGTCTCAGGAATCTTCCATGCTTCCAGCAGTTGATTTGTCGAAGGCTGATGAGCGAAGGGGTTGCCGCCGGCCCACATTACCATCTTAACTTCAGGATAAGTGACCTTTGTTCCGTTGAAGTCGATCGTTTTTCCTGGATGCAGGAAGCAGTCTACAAAGCGGGCGACAGGGATTACCTTGCTGCCTTTCCAGGCCTTGTTGTAAGGAAGGACAGGTTCGACCGAAGCAGGCACGCCTCCGACAAAAGGACCGTAAGCAGCAGGGGATCCTCCGCTTGAATATTGATAATTTGTCCCTATCCCGCCTCCAGGCAATCCGATCTGTCCTAAGGCTGATGCTAAGGCAAAACCCATCCAATGGGGCTGTTCGCCGTATTGAATGCGCTGAATCCCCCAGCCCATCATGATCATAGTGCGGTTTTCTTGAAGCTCGTGTGCTAAAGATTTGATTCTTGATTCAGGGACACCTGTCACTTTGGATGCCCAAGCAGGAGTTTTCTCAATACCGTCAGTTTTACCCATGACGTACGCATTGAATTCTTTCCAACCGGAGGTGTACTTATTGATGAAGTTGTGATCACATTTCCCGGTCTTTTCCAGCTCGTGGATCATGCCTAGCATCAATGCACAGTCAGTACCCGGAATCGGTGCAATCCATTCACTGTTGAGATATTCTGCGGTGTCTGTAGCAATAGGGTTGATGGAGATGGTTTTGATGCCGGAATCTTTGAGGGCTCTAAAGTAACCGGCAGCGTTATGCAGAGTAGTTACCCAATCAATATCATCTGTGACGAGGGGGTCTGCTCCCCAAAGGACAACACGTTTACTGTTTTTAAGAACATTATCCCAGCTCGTGGAGGTGGGGTCCGACATGCCGACCACATAGGGCAAGATACGGCCAATGGCTGCCGTTGAATAGCTGTTAGTGGTTTGGATGAATCCGCCGCAAAGGTTGAGTAAGCGCTGCTGCAAATTTATGGCCGCATTGACCTTACCGCTGGACATCCAACCGTAAGAACGACCGAACATCGCGCTCGGGCCGAAATCAGCGTAAATACGTTTCATCTCATTGGAGACCAAATCTAACGCTTGATCCCAAGAAACTCTTACCCAGCGGTCAGTGCCGCGTTTTTCTCGAGAGGCGGGACCATCTTTTAAGTAACTTTCCCTGACCATCGGATAATGGATTCTTGAGGCAGAATAAGGCAAATTGCAAAGACCGTTAATATTCGGAGAAGGCGCGTAGTCGTACTCAAACGGGTGAAGTGCCACCATTTTTCCGCCGCGAACCTGAGGACGGACGATGCCCCAGTGACATGCCGTAATGCATGATCCTTCGTTTAGCGGAGATTTTCCGAGAGAGAAAGTCTCTGTTAGGCTAAGGTCAGGAAGCGGCTCCGGCAATGCTGGGTATTTGGCAGCGCTTTTAGCTCCAGCAGGATAATCTTTAAATTTTTCTGAAACACTGGGTTTTTCTTGTGCCGACACAGTGTTGGAAAGGGCTGCGGCACCTGAAGCCGCGGCTACGGCAAGAAAAGAACGTCTAGAAATAGAAGTCATAAATTGTGTCCTCTAAAGGGAGAGGTCTCATTTTTTGGGGAGAGACTTCCGTAAATTATAAAGATTCTTAACTAAAGTTGCCTTGGGGTTCTCCTTAATTTTTGAATAGCTTTTCACCCAAAAATTAGGCATTTTGTCTATAAAAACAAGAAGTTCTTGGCGTTAATTTTCATTATTAGCGGGTGTTGATTCTCGGCTCATCGTTTATTACAAAACTAATTGAGAAAAAAAGCTCTCTGAGATGAATTGATCTTAGAGAGCTCAATTAGAAAAATATATTTTTTCTTAATCAATAGCTAAAGCGCCTTGATTGTTTTGGGTTTCTTCTACAGCTTTATCTTCTGCAAAATAATTATTAATTGAAGAAATAACTTCAGAAGTGTGCGCTTGAGGCTTTGTTATAAACGAAACGCTAACGAAAATAATCAAAGAAATAAGCATCGAGCAGAGTGCACCCGAAAATCCGAACGGCGAGACTTTGAAGATAAAAGTCATAGATACCATGCAGATTTCACCGATAACGATCGAAGCGATGGCTCCTCCGCGGCTTGCTTTCTTCCAGTACAAACCGCCGATAACAGCTGGAACAAGGACGGCAACTCCGCCGTTAGAAAGTACCAACAGATCAGCGAGGGCTGTTGGGCGAGTTAATGCAAAAACAACCGATGCCAAACCGATAATCAAAACACCGATCTTTGCGACGTTGTAGAGCGTGTTTTCATTGGCCTTTTTGTCCACGAATTTTTTGTAGATATCGGTCGCGACCATCGTAGAAGTTGCGTGTAGCTGGGAATCTCCGGTGGACATGGCTGCTGCGAGGGCTCCGCTGATGATTAGTGCAGCAAATACAGCAGGAGTGTATTTAAGCAGCAGTTCTGGGAAAATCGTATCCGGGGCTGCGATATCAGGCATTAAAAGTCGGCCGATCATCCCGACGCAAGGCGTAAATACGTAAATCATCGTCAGATAGATAGACGAGAAGACGGCTGACCATTTCATGACGTTAAGATTTTTTCCGGCGAAAAAGCGCAAGGTGACCTGCGGGAACATCATCATGCCGAATGTAATGACGATCCAGCGAGAAACCCAGTCCTGAGCGGTTACGACGCCGTTTGGCCCCGGCATTGTGAAGAGTTCCGGCGTATGAGAGAACGCTGCTTGGTAGGCATCTGCAACGGATGGGAAATTTGCAAGGATAACCCAAAGCGAACCGCCGAGTAGGCCGGCGAACTTAAATACCCCTTGAGCGGCGTCGGTGATGGCAACACCTTTCATTCCGCCTAACCAGACCAATACGATCATGATGGCAAAGAAAATTAATGCGCCAACGGTATAACTCAGCATGCCTCCGGAGATCGTTTGGAAAATGTAGCTGCATCCAATGGCTTGAATGGCAACATAGGGGATAGTAAAGACCATCGTGATGAGCGTTACAAGAATGCCTACTGTTTTCGATTGATAGACGTCAGAGGCGTAGTCCGACACGGATAAATAACCGTAGCGTTTACCCAGATACCAAAAGCGCCGTCCCCAAACCCAGAAGAGGACGCCCGGAAGAACTGTCCATAATCCGTTGCACCACCAGCCGATGCCGTTTTTGTACGCGAAGCCTCCAGCGCCCATAAAGGCATAAGCACTATGGTAGGTTGCTGAGAATGTCAGTGTCAGAATGAAGATGCCAAGCCCACCGCCTGTGGCAAAGTCCTTGATGTTTTTCTTATCTTTTTTGGAGGCATAAAGCGCAATACCTAAAAGTACGGCGATATAGACGGCTAAAATCACTAATCCGATATTCATTTGGACCTCCTACAGTTCAGGCCGCTGCACGGGCACGATGGGTTTTTGGTCCTGCCGACAATCCCACGCTTTGAGTTTGTAGGCAGCAATAATGAAGTCGGCAATCATGACTAAGAACCAGAATTCAAGCCAAATGTACATGGTTGGCCAGCCCAATAAGAGCGGATGTTCTACGCAATAGTCGTTAAACCAAAAGACAATCGGCGGATTGACCATAAGGACGCTGACGATCAGCACCGCATAAAATAACTTGTGTCCGGATAGTTTCATAATATTCTCCTTGGGCTAAGCGTTTTGGAGCTGCTCAACGACGGAGACCAAGTTTTTAACTAGGTGATCGTGATAGATCTGGCCGCGACGTGCATCCGATTTAGAAGGTTCCCCGGTACATCCTCCGGATTTTTTCGCGGCTGCTCTTGCATGATCAATCGTGCTCGGAACATAACAAAGTGTGTCATGTTCGTAAGTCGGATCGACGGAATAGAGCGGCGTATCCTTGATGGGATTATCCACAGCCTTTTCCAAGTGAACCATGTCCGGGTAGCGAGCCATCATATGAGAAGTTTCGACCTCTTCGGCATGTCCGACCGGCCCGAAGCCCAGTTCCTTCACAATATCCTTGCTCATGTAAGCCGGATCAAAAATCTTGACTGTGCAGCCAAGCTTGCTCTGAGCTCTCTGTGCGCAGATCTGCATCCAAACAACGTTCACGATGCGATGACCGTTGATCAGAATAATCTTATTCAGACCGTGAGCATTCAAGGATTCGATGATGTCGTAGGTCAATTCAGACAGTACTTCGGGTCGGATGGTGACGGTTCCGGGAAGCACCATATGATGCGGGCTCCAGCCGAACCAAACGGGCGGAGTCAGGACTGCACCGGTTTTCTCAGCAGCTTCTTCAGCTATTGTCATGGCAACATAGGTGTCTGTGCCCAGAGGGAGGTGGTAACTGTGCTGTTCGACACTTCCGATCGGGACAATTGCTACGCCTTTTGATTTGACGATAGCCTCTTTTGCTTCTTCCCAGCTTTTGGTTTGCAGCCAAGCGCTCATTTTTGTCTCCTAGGTTTGAGTTTTTCTTATTAATAATTTAATGAAGGGAAACAGTAAATTAAGAGGTACTGATAGCTTTTTTGCGTGACATACAAAGAGTTAATCAGCAGTAATTAAAGTGTGAACATGTTCACGGACAACCTCCTCAAATATCCCGCTTCCTAATGGCCAAATAACCTCTGTACATGTAAAGGTGTAATTTTTGTTAAACTCACCCGACTTTTGAAATCCCTAATGGAATGATCAGGATATTTTGAAAGTATTTGAGACAAATGCTTTGGCTTAGGTTTCCCATCTATCTGCCTCGTTAAATTGATATTTGTCTCTGGGATGAACCGATCACAATTGGAAAAATAATGGAATTTTTACAGCCAATTTTGGCATTTATAGCGCTTTTGATTATATGGCTAAGACCCAAAGCAGAGAATTGGGCTTTTACTGCTATGTGGCTTGGCTGGCTTCTTATGATTTACCTATATGTCGGGCATACATCCGGTGCTCTGTTAGGCAACATGAATCTGTAGGAGACATCGAACGTCGGAAAACAAAAATATTTCTTTAGATACCTCAAGAGGCACTTTCTTCTATTTCTTTCTCTGCACTGCTACAGCCATTGTTTTCTCTTTCCGTCATATCGCTCCACACTTAGCCCGAGATTTGGATCAAGGCTTTGGCTTAATGGTCCTTGGTGTTCATACATATTTTTGGGCTGAGGTTGTTTTTTGGGCCCTCATTATTCTCCTCGGAGTCATGTTCTTTTTTGCACCTAGAGTATTAGGTCCGGCGAGCGAAAACGGTAATAATTGGCGCACCCTGAATTGCTGGGGCTAATGGCTAGTCCTTGAATATCTATTCAAACCTGCACATACTCACCTCCCTTTTTTTGTGTGTGGGGGGGGGTGAATGGGAGAGAAATTCACAATTTGATGACTATCGGAGAAATCGCCGGATCATTCGGAGTTTGTGTGGCAACCGTAAGACGATGGTGCAAAAACGGCAAGTTTTCCCGAGTTATCAGGACTATTAAAAATCAAAGGCGTTTTGATCCTGATGAAGTCCATGAAATGCTTCATCCTACCCGCGGCAAAAGGATCATGGTCGGATATGCAAGAGTCTCAAGCTATGATCAGCGCTCGGATTTGACAGCCCAAGCCGAAAGACTCAGCCAATACGGATGTCAGCCGGTCATTAAGGATCTCGGAAGCGGACTCAATTGTAAAAAGCCGGGGCTAAAACGCTTATTGAAACTTCTTTTAACAGGGCGCGTCGGTGCATTAGTTGTCACCCATGATGACCGACTGCTCCGATTTGGCACGGAGTTATTTCATCGCTCGCCTCATGGGCATCCGTATAGGCATCTTAGATGAGCCGGAACAGCAGCCTTTCGAAACGGAGCTCGTCAAGGATGTTATTACCCTGATGACAGTCTTCTGCGCTCGTCTTTACGGGAAGCGATCGTGGAAAAATAAGGTAAAGGAAAATACGGGTATAAAAAACTTAAGTTTTCGGTAATATCTAATTATTACTTTATTTTTACCCCTAAATGCCCAACCTTGAGCGAACACTTGTGCGTCAGTTTGAGATGCCCAATGAAACAGATAGAGCTGCATTGGATCGGATGTGTTCGTCGTACGTATTTGTGGCATCAAAATTTCTTTTTGCCTTTCAAACGAGAGAACTTCGAAGGGAGGTAAAGGACTTTCGCGCTTTTCGAAATAGATTGGTAACTGCTCTGAGCAGGAAATCTGTTGAATTTAACCAAAAACTCGCAGGCTTGCGAGCCAATGGGAAACAGCAGAGGCAACTCTCTTGACTTTGCTCAGAGAACTCAAAGAGACTTCGGGTCCTCATCTTCAGGCGCGTCACTTGAAGCTGGCCTTGGAAGAGACTTCTAAGATGGCTCTGACGCATTGGAAAAGCGTCATTGCAGAATCAAAGAAGGAACTTGCAGATACGTTAAAGCGTTTTCACGATCAGGATCGTCACTACGCGTACTGGCTTCTTTGCGGCATAAACCGCCAATTCTTTGAATTGCTAGACGGAAGAATTCCGGTCCCGAATCCGGAAGTTTCTTTTGATCGGAACTATTGCCTCAGCTATGAACGACCTCTTTCTTTGAAGACGCTCCGGTGCATCGCCGGGATTGTCAGGCGGACAGTCAATAGAGTTCGAAGAAACAGCGTCTGCTATCCGAGAACGAAAACTTTTCACAACCGAATTGACTTTGATTCAAGCTGCTATACGGTCAGATCAGCAGAAGATGCTCAACTCCTTGAGCTTATGTCATTGCAGCCCGGTAAAAGGATTTCTCTTCGGCTTAAAGGTAAAAGCAAAATCCGCGGAACGCTCCAGCTGATACGTGATACTGCCGGCACTTACTCATTAAGAGTGTACGTACCTCAGCAGTGTGAAGAGAGAAGAAAGACCGGCAAAGTCGTTGGAATTGATCTCGGGTATACCGAGATGATGGCAACGAGTGAACAGGAACTTCTTGGGACGGATCTGGGAAAGTATTTTTCTGCGATAGCTGATAAAAGAGGAAAGAACAGTGAAGGCCGAAACCGAATGCACGCGCTCTTTCGCAGCCTTCTGAAAAAGTCAGGCAAGAACAATCTCGCTAAGGCAGAGCGGATTAGAAAACATAACCTCGGCAGAAAGAAGCAGCGG